>JAPOWR010000001.1:2448503-3060629 GCA_026707545.1 Acidobacteriota bacterium
TCGCCGGAGGTCGTCTACGTGCGGCATCCGATCCAGGACCGCAACGACGAGGAAATGGGAGAGATCGCGGACCAGGCGGTCGACGCGCTCGTCTCCGCGCTGACCAACTGATCCGCCCCGCCTGCGGAGGAGGCCGGGGAGCGGTCTCCTGACCGGGACAATGCGAGCAGGCACCTCGAACGCGAAGAAGCAGCTCGAGTCGCCGCGGCGATTCGTGAGTTCCGCGGGGCGGGTGGTGTACGCCCTGAACCTGGAGGTGTTCCCGAACTTCTTCGGCAACGTCTACGTGATCGACGACGGCGCCCGGCGCGTCCTGGTCGACTGCGGCTCGGGCATGGACTTCTCAAACGACAATCTGGTCCGCGGCATGGCCTCGATCGAGGACCGCTTCGGCGCCCGCATGAGCCTCGCCGACATCGACGTCATCCTGATCACCCACGGCCACATGGATCACTTCGGCGGCCTCCAGTTCGTACGCGGCCACACGGACGCGCCGGTCGGCATCCATGTCCTCGACCGCCGCGTGCTGACCCACTACGAGGAACGGGTCGTGGTCGCCTCGCAGCAGCTCCGCGTGTTCCTCAACCGCGCCGGACTCTCCGCCGGCAAGCGCGACCAGTTGATGATGATGTACACGGCGCCCAAGGCGCGCTACGGCTCGGTGCCGGTCCAGTTCCTGCTGGAGGAGGGGCGGCCGGTCCGGGACGGGAATGGGGAGGACCTCGACCTCGATGTCCTGCACGTGCCCGGCCACTGCCCCGGCCAGGTCTGCCTCCGGGTCGACGACATCCTGCTGACCGCCGATCACGTCCTGGCGCGGATCACGCCCCACCAGTCGCCCGAGTCGCTGACCCTGAACATGGGCCTCGGCCACTACCTCGATGCGCTGGGGAAAGTCGAGACGCTGGACGGCGTCCGCATAGGCCTCGGCGGTCACGAGGAACCGATCGAGGACGTGACCGTGCGAGTCCGGGAGATTCGCGAGTCCCACGACAGACGGCTGGACGTGATCATGGACACCTGCCAGGCGCCTCAGACCACTGCCGACATCAGCCGGCGGCTGTTCGGCGCCGTGCGTGGCTACACCGTGCTGTTGGCCCTGGAAGAGGCCGGAGCACACGTGGAGTACCTCTACCAGCGCGGCGAACTCGTGGCCGAGAACGTCGGCGACCTGGAGTCCGAGAAGGACCCGGTCGTCCGCTACGTACGAGCGTGAGCGTAAATGCACCCAGAACAGCCCTCGCTATGGCTATAGTAGAAACTTCCTGGTAGCCGTCGTGTTGACCATCGCGCCCACCGTCCATCGCGGTTCGCCCCCAGGCCGTCCGCACGGCTGCCGACCTTGAAGATCACAGGGAGCCACACCTTCGCGGTGCCGCGGAGCATCGTTTGGGAGGCGATCCTCGATCCCGAGGTTCTGTCGCGCACGCTGCCCGGCTGCGAGGACATGGCGCCCGTCGGCGAGAACCAGTTCCGCGGCAAGCTGAAGATGAAGGTCGGCCCGGTGCAGGGCGTGTTCGAAGGAGGCGTCGAGCTCCTCGACCTCGACCCGCCGAACGGTTACAACCTCAAGATGGACGGCAAGGGAGCGCCCGGCTTCGTCAACGGCACCGGTGCCCTCCGACTCGAGGACGCCGAGGACGGCGGCACGCTGCTGCACTACGACATCGACGCCCGCGTCGGCGGCCGCATCGCGGCGGTGGGTCAACGGCTCCTGGACAGCTCCGCCAAGGTCTTGACCCGCCAGGGGATCCAGGGTCTCGCGACGCAGCTCGAAGCGCGGGCCGCCGCGGAAGCCGCGGCGGAAGCGCCTGCTGTGGCCGCGTCCAGTGACGACGCGGAGCCCCCGTCCCAAGCCGCCTTTGCCGGTCGCTTCGCAGCCGGTCTGGCCAGGGAACTGTGGCCCTACTTTGCCGGCGGCGCGCTCGTCGTTCTTGCCCTCATCGCCATTTCGCTTCGCACCTGCTCGTAGCTATCCCGCAAAGGAAAGGAGACACTCCAGAAATGACCGTGTCCATACAACTCGAAGTCAACGGCAAGCCGGTCCAGGCCGAGGTCGAGCCGCGGCGCCTGCTGGTTCACTTCCTACGGGAAGATCTGGGCCTGACCGGCGCGAACATCGGCTGCGAAACGAGTCTCTGCGGGGCCTGCACGGTGCTGGTCGACGGCAACGCCGTCAAGTCGTGCACGATGCTCGCGGCGCAGGCGGACGGTTCGGCCGTGACCACGATCGAAGGGCTGGCCCAGAACGGCGAGCTGCACCCGCTCCAGGAGGGCTTCTGGGAGAAGCACGGCCTGCAATGCGGCTACTGCACGCCGGGCATGATCCTGTCGGCGAACTATCTGCTGGCCCAGAATCCGAGCCCGAGCGACGAGGAGATCCGCGAGGGGCTGAAGGGCAACATCTGCCGCTGCACCGGCTACCACAACATCGTGGAGGCCGTGAAGTACGCCGCCGAAAGGATGAGCTGAGATGGCGGGCGTACTCGGCACCTCGATCAAGCGCCGGGAAGACCCGGCCCTCATCACCGGCCGCGGCAAGTACACCGACGACCTGAAGGTCGAAGGCATGGCGCACGCGGCGATCGTGCGCAGTCCCTACGCCCATGCCCGCATCCGCGGCATCGACGCCTCCGCCGCCGAAGCCCTGCCCGGCGTTCTGGCCGTGCTCACGGCGCGCGACGTCGCGGCCGCCGGCATTCCGGGCGTGGTGCCCGTCGGCTGGCTGCTGCCCGACCTCAAGACGCCGGCCCACCCGATGATCGCCGCCGACACGGTGCGCCACGTGGGCGACGCCGTGGCCGTCGTCGTGGCGGAGGACCGCTACATCGCCCGCGACGCCGCCGACCGCGTGGCCGTCGACTACGAACCGCTCGATGCGGTGGCCGACGTCGTCGCCGCACTCGAGGACGGGGCGCCGGCGGTCCACGAGGACGCGCCCGGCAACGTCGCCTTCGACTGGGAGATCGGCGACCGGGAGGCGGTCGACGCGGCCTTCGCACAGGCCGCCCACACGGTCGAGCTCGATCTGCGCAACAACCGCCTGATCCCGCACGCGATCGAACCGCGCGCGGTACTCGCTTCGTACGACTCGTCCACCGGCGAGATGACGATCCACATGACGAGCCAGAATCCCCACGTTCATCGGCTGCTGATGACGCTCGCGTCGCTGGGCATGCCGGAGCACAAGGTGCGGATCGTCGCCCCCGAAGTGGGGGGTGGCTTCGGCAGCAAGATCCACCACTACGCCGACGAGGCGATCGTCGGCCTCTGCTCGTTGAAGCTCGACCGGCCGGTCAAGTGGACAGCCACGCGCACCGAAACGAACCTCACCGACGCACACGGCCGCGACCACTCGACGCACTGCGCGATGGCTTTCGACGCTGACGGCCGCATCACGGGCCTGAAGGTAGACACGGCGGCCGCGATGGGCGCATATCTCTCGACCTTCGCGCCGGCCGTCCCGACCTACCTCTACGGCACGCTGATGTCCGGCCAGTACGACATCCCGGCGATCCACTGCCACGTGACCGGCGTCTTCACCCACACCGCGCCCGTCGACGCCTACCGTGGCGCCGGACGGCCCGAAGCCACCTTCGTCATCGAGCGGCTGATGCACCTCGCCGGCGAGGCAACCGGGCTTGGCCCGATCGAAGTCCGCAAGCGGAACTTCGTGCCTGCGGACGCCTTCCCGTACCAGACCCAGGTCGCCCTCGCGTACGACTCGGGCAACTACGGCCCCGCGATGGACCGGGCGCTCGAGATGATCGGTTACGACGATCTCCGCGGCGAGCAGGCCTCTAGACGCGGCAACGGCGGCCGGCAGATCGGCATCGGCTTCTCGTCCTACATCGAGGCCTGCGGTCTCGCGCCGTCGGCGGTCGTCGGCTCCCTCGGCGCCCAGGCCGGCCAGTGGGAAAGCGCCGACGTCCGCGTCCACCCGACCGCTTCGGTGACGGTCTACACCGGTTCCTCGTCCCACGGACAGGGCCACGAAACGACCTTCTCCCAGATCGTCGCCGACCGGCTTGGCGTCGCCCCGGAGGCGGTCGAGGTGATCCACGGCGACACGGACCTGGTCCAATTCGGCATGGGCACCTACGGCAGCCGCAGCGCCGCCGTCGGCGGTTCGGCGATCGCCAAAAGCGTCGACAAGATCATCGAGAAGGGCAAGAAGATCGCCGCCCACCTGCTCGAAGCCTCGGCCGAGGACATCGAGTTCGAGGACGGCAACTTCCGGGTGGCCGGCTCGCCGGACCGCGCGCTCGGTCTCGGCGACGTGGCGCTCCAGGCCTACCTGGCCCACAACTACCCCGATGACCTGGAGCCGGGGCTCTCCGCCACCAGCTTCTACGATCCGTCGAACTTCACGTACCCGTTCGGCACCCACGTCTGCGTCGTCGAGGTGGACACGGAGACCGGCGACATCGAACTGCTGCGCTACGCGGCGGTCGACGATGTCGGCAACGTGATCAACCCGATGATCGTCGACGGCCAGCTCCACGGCGGTCTGGCCCAGGGCATCGGCCAGGCGCTCTGGGAGAACGCCGTCTACGACGACAGCGGACAGCTCGTGACGGGTTCGTTGATGGACTACGCGCTACCCAAGATCCACAACTTGATCCAATTCGAACTCGACCGTACGACGACGCCCTGCCCGCACAACCCGCTGGGCGTCAAAGGCGTCGGCGAAGCCGGCGCGATCGCCTCACCGCCAGCCGTTGTCAACGCGGTCGTCGACGCACTTGCGCCATTCGGCGTCACGCACATCGACATGCCGCTCACGCCCGAGAAGGTGTGGCGGGCCGTCAACGCCTGAGAGCCTTCATCCGACTAGAATCCCGCAGCCGAACAAAGCTGCCGAATCAGGAGCACCGATATGTACCCAGCCCAATTCGATTACCGCCGTGCCGGATCGGTCGATGAAGCCCTCGGCCTGCTGCAGGAGCACGAAGACGCGAAGCTGATGGCCGGCGGCCACAGCCTGATCCCGATGATGAAGCTGCGCCTCGCCCAGCCCCCGGTCGTCATCGACATCGGCCGGCTCGACGAACTCAAGGGAATCTCCGAGGCGGGCGGCTCGGTCCGCGTCGGCTCCCTGACAACCCACGCCGAGATCGCCGCCTCCGACGTGCTCGCTGCCAACTGCCCGGTGCTCGCCGAAGCCGCCGGCCACATCGGCGACGCGCAGGTCCGCAACCGCGGCACGATCGGCGGCAACATCGCCCACGCCGACCCGGGCTCCGACATACCGCCGGTGCTCGTCCTCCTCGGCGCCTCGGTCCACCTGCAGTCCCCCTCCGGCACCCGCTCCGTCGCCGCGGGCGACTTCTTCCAGGACCTGCTGATGACCGACGTCGGCGAGGACGAGATCCTCACCCACGTCGACGCCCCGGCCCTGGGCGCCGACACAGGCTCCGCCTACCTCAAGTTCGAGCACCCGGCGTCCGGCTACGCCGTCGTCGGCGCCGCGGCTTCCGTCACCGTACAAGACGGCCGCTGCACCGCCGCCGGCCTGGTCGTCGGCGGCGTCGACGCCACTCCAACCGCCGTCGACGTCTCGAGCCTCATCGGCACCGACCTCTCCGACGACGCCATCGCCGCAGCAGCCTCCGGCCTCTCCGCCGAAGACCCCATCGGCGACATCTTCGCCAGCGGCGACTACCGCGTCCACGTCGGCAAGGTCTACGGCAAGCGAGCGCTGGCGGCGGCCCGCGACCGAGCGTAGCTGCTCGGGGCTCAGCCGCCTGCGGAGGGGCCGGGGGAGGGGTCCCAGGTGCCGCTCGCGCTTGTTCGGAAGATGGGAGGGGGTGCGCTCACTGCACTCCGCTCGCTCCGGTAGGCCGTTGTCCTGCGTAGGGTCGTCAACCGTCGCTCGCTCCGAGCCATCTGGTACCCCTCCCCCGGCCCCTCCGCAGGCTGGACGGCGTCGGCATTCCCTCCGGTCACGGCATGAGTGGGTGTTGAATGGCCGCTATCCTCACGGCAGTAATGGGTAACTCCGCCGGACGTGCCCGGGTGGACCGGGCCCGCGATCTCTCGAACATGGCTTGGAGGCTTCGGAGCGAGACACTTACGTCGTTGACCGCAACCCCTGCCGAAGCCGAGGAGACCGCCCGTTTCGTTCGCCGGCAACTCAAGGAGGCTGTGGACCTGTGCCGTGAAGCTGGAGCCGACCGCCAGTTAGCGAACACCCTCCGGAGGCTCGGGCATGCGGAACAGGATGCCGGCCGCGGCGACATCGCGGTCGCCCGGTACAAGGAAGCGGTCGCCGCCGCCCGCCGGACCGGCGATCCGCTTCTGCTGGCTCATACGATCCGTCATCTCGGCGACTCCCATCGCGCCGCACAGCGACTGGCCGCGGCCGAGGCCTGCTACAACGAGGCCCTGGGCCTCTACGCCGAGCACCCCGATCCCCCGGCGCTCGACTACGCGAACGCGATCCGACCGATGGCGATCCTCAAGGAGAAGCTCGGCGAGGCGGATGAAGCCCGGCACCTGTGGCAGCAGGCGAAGGCGCTCTACGCCGCGGTTCCCATCGCCGCCGGCGTAGCGGAATGCGAGGAGAACCTGACGCGACTCCCTCGGTCTCACAGCCGAGGACGCTCCGAAACGGAGCCGGCCTAACGGCCGGCGCTTCTCTGGCCGCCTACGGCGGCAGCGGACCAGAAGGTCCGCGCACCCAGAGAACGGTCGCCGTTGCTCTGAGTTGCTCTACGCAACTGGAGGGGGATCGGCCGGCGTCCGACACCCTCCAGCCTGCGCAGGGCCCGAAGGGGAGGGTCCCAGCGAGGCTGTCGGCAAGCGACGGCCCACGCCCTTCCACTAACCGACACCCAACCGGAGCGCAGCCGACCGCAGCGAGCGCCGACCTTCCATTCATCCGGTCAGCGCGAGCGTCCGCTGGGACCCTCCCCTTCGGGCCCGGAGAAGGCGGGTGCCGCCGACGCCATCGCGCCAGCCGCCGCCGCGGCGGCCCGGCAGCAGGCGAGCCGTCAGTAGCTGCGCGGTAGCCCCAGCACGTGCTGGGCCAGGTACGTGAGCACGAGGTTCGTCGAGATCGGCGCCGTCTGGAAGAGGCGGCACTCGCGCCACTTGCGTTCGATGTCGTACTCGGTGGCGAAGGCGAAGCCGCCGAAGGTCTGGAAGCAGGTGTCGCCGGCCTTCCAGGCGGCTTCGGAGGCGAGGAGCTTGGCGCTGTTGGCTTCGGCGCCGCATTCGCGGCCGGCGTCGTAGAGGGCGGCGGCCTTGCGGACGATCATCTCGGCGGCGTCGGTTTCGGCGTGGGCGCGGGCGATCGGGAACTGGATGCCCTGGTTCTGGCCGATGGGTCTGCCGAAGACCTCGCGGTCGTTGGCGTACTCGACCGCGCGGCGGATGAAGTAGCGGGCGTCGCCGATCGCCTCGGAGGCGAGCAGGATGCGCTCGGCGTTCATGCCGCTCAGGATGTAGCGGAAGCCGTGGCCCTCCTCGCCGATCCGGCTGGAAACCGGGATGCGCAGGTTGTCGAAGAAGACCTGGGTCGTGCCGTGGTTGATCATCGTGTCGATCGGCTGGATCTCCAGACCGTTGCCGCGCGCCTCGCGGAGGTCGACGAGGAACACGGAGAGTCCCCGTGAGCGCTTCTCGACCTGGTCGGCCGGGGTCGTGCGGGCGAGCAGGATCATCAGGTCCGAGTGGAGCGCGCGGCTCGTCCAGATCTTCTGGCCGTTCACAACGTAGGTGTCGCCGTCGCGGACGGCCGTCGTGCGCAACTGCGTCGTATCGGAACCCGTCACCGGCTCGGTGACGCCGAACGCTTGCAGCCGCAGTTCACCGCTGGCGATCTTCGGCAGGTACTGCTGCTTCTGCTCGTCGCTGCCGTGGCGCAGCACCGTGCCCATCGTGTACATCTGGGCATGGCAGGCCGCGGCGTTACAGCCGCTCGAGTGGATCGTCTCGAGCACCACGCTGGCGGCGCGCAGCGGCAGGCCCGAACCGCCGTACTCCTCGGGGATCAGGCAGCCGAGGTACTCGTGCTCCGTCAGTGCCTGGACGAACTCCGTCGGATACTCGGCGGCGGCATCGAGACGTCGCCAGTACTCGCCGGGGAACTGCTCGCAGATGCGGCGGACCGGGTCACGCAGGAAGGCGTAGTCGTTCTCGATCGAGACCTGGAGTTCGCTGTCGATCATGGCGGCCGATCGTAGCGCTACGCCCGTACCCGGTGGATCCGCATCAGGTTCGTCGGCGGCCGGTCCTGGATCGGATCACCCATCAACAGGACGATCGTGTCCCCGGGTAGCGCCAGATTGCCGACCAGGAGTTGCCGGTCGACCATCGCCACGACCTCGTCGTGGTGGTGGACCTCCTGGTCCATCCGCACGGAGTGGACGCCCCAGACGAGTTGCAGCTCGCGCATCGACCGCGGTTCGCGCGTGAACGCGAACACCGGCGTCGACGGCCGGCGGCAGGCAACCTGGCGGGCCGTGAACCCGCCCTGACTGAGGACCACGATGCCCTGCGCGGTCAGGTGGCGCGCCGAGAGGATCGCCGCAGCGGAGACCGTCTCCGGAATCTCCAGAGTGCCCGGGCGGTGCGGCGGTTCGATGTCGTAGGGGCCGACCTCCATCGTATGGAAGCCAACCGGCTGGGACGTGTGCTTGGAGAGGTTGTAACGCTCCGACTCGGTGATGATGCGGTGCATCGTCTGCACCGCCTCCAGGGGATACCGACCGGCAGCGCTCTCGCCGGAGAGCATCATCGCGTCGGCGCCGTCGAACACGGCATTTGCGACGTCCGAGGACTCCGCTCGGGTTGGCCGCGGGTGCTCGATCATCGATTCGAGCATCTGGGTCGCCACGATCACCGGTCGCGCGAGACGCCACCCGGTCTCGATGATCCGCTTCTGCTCCACCGGCACCTGGTGCAGCGGGATCTCGACCCCGAGGTCGCCACGCGCCACCATCACGCCGTCCGACTCGAGCACGATCTCGTCCAGGTTCTCGAGCGCCCGGCGACGTTCCAGCTTGGCGATCACCTGCAGGGAGCGGCCGGCCTCCCGCGCCGCTTCGCGCACGCGCACCACGTCCGTCGAACTGCCGACATAGCTGGCCGCCAGGAAGTCGGCATCCTCCTCCACCGCCATGCGGATATCGCCCAGGTCCTTGTCCGAGATCCGGAAAGGCAGATGGCTGTCCGGCAGGTTGACGCCCTTGCGGCTCGAGACGGCGCCGCCGACGATGACCTCCGCCTCGATCTCCTCCTCACCCTTCGACCGGACCTCCAACTGGACCCGGCCGTCGTCGATCAGGATCTGTTCACCCGGCTGGACGTGGCGGACCATGTCTCGGTCAAGAGCCAGATCCGCGTCGACGCCCGCGCCCAGGGAAACGACGTCACCCTCCTTCAGGACGCGCGCGCCCTCGAAGTGATCGAGCCGGTGACGGGGTCCCATCAGGTCGACCATCACGCCGACCGACCGGCCGACCTCCTCGCTGACTTCCCGCACCAGCCGGATCAGCCGGCGATGCTCATCACGGGTGCCGTGGGACTGGTTCAGCCGAACGACGTTGACGCCGGCGCGGATCAACCGCGCGAGGGTCTTCGGATTCGAACTCGCAGGGCCGATCGTGGCGACGATCTTGGCGCGGCGTTGCACGGCTGCCTCAGATCTCCGGACTCACGATCCAGCCGCCACCGCGGGGACGGTGCCGGGCGCGCCCTGGACTTCCTCGACCGTCGCCCGGGCCAGCTCGGCGACGCGGCCCCAGGCCCGGGCGGCAATGGCTTCAGCCGGCGTAATCCAGGAGACTCCGACCGAAACGACGTTCGGCTCCGCGAGGTAACGCCGGTAGTTGGCCCGGTCGAGGCCGCCCGTCGGGCAGAAGGCGACATCGGGGAACGGACCGCGCACGGCCCGCAGGAAGGTCAGACCGCCGCTGGCCGGCGCCGGGAAGAACTTGCAGGTCAGGAAGCCAAGGTCGACCGCACCCTGGATCTCGGACGGCGTCGCCACTCCGGGAAGGAAGGGCATCTCTACATCGTCCACCGCGAGCGCGATCTCGGGAGTGATCCCCGGACTGACGCCGAAGCGGGCGCCGGCGTCGCGTGCCGCGTAGACGCCATCCGCGTTGCGCAGGGTCCCCGCGCCGACGATGACCTCGGGCAGTTCGTTTGCGATCCGCGCGATCGCCGGCAGCGCGGCCGGCGTGCGAAGCGCCACCTCCTGGAGCACGATGCCGCCGTCGAGCAGGGCGCCGGCCAGGGGCACCGCATCCTCCTCCCGCTCGATCTGAAGCAGCGGCAGGACGGGCGCCGATTCAAGTAGGAAACGTATGTCCATCGCGCGGAACCGTGGCGGGGCGGCCGGACACCCGGACGGGGAGTCCGGGCTCGGGTCAGGACCCGAACTGGGCCAGCCGCTCGATCAGATCCGCGACCCGGTTCGAGTAACCCCACTCGTTGTCATACCACGACACGACGCGGGCGTACACGCCGCCACCCTTCGCCGGGGCAGCCCGGGTCAGGGGCGCGTCGAAGATCGACGAGTGCGGATTGCCGAGAATGTCGCTCGAAACCAGCGGGTCCTCGGAGTACTGGAGGACGCCGGCAAGGTTCGTCGCCGCCGCCGCGGAAGCCGCCGCGTTGACGTCCTCCGCGGCCGGATCGTCGCGCAACCGGCACGTCAGGTCGACGATCGAACCGTCCGCTACGGGCACCCGCATCGCCATGCCGTCGAGCTTGCCGTTCAGGTGCGGAAGCACCTTGCCGACGGCACGCGCAGCGCCGGTCGTCGTCGGGATGATGTTGGCGGTCGCGGAGCGGCTGCGGCGCGGGTCGCTGTGCGGCGAGTCGACAAGGCGCTGGCCGTTGGTGTAGGCGTGGACGGTCGTGATGAACCCTTCTTCGAAACCGAAGGC
This sequence comes from Acidobacteriota bacterium, assembly GCA_026707545.1. Lineage (NCBI taxonomy): Bacteria > Pseudomonadati > Acidobacteriota > Acidobacteriota bacterium. The sequence continues at coordinate 2,459,405 of JAPOWR010000001.1, forward strand.
GTCGTCCAGGGTCTTGGCCAGCGGCGCCAGACAATTCGTGGTGCAGGAGGCGTTCGAGACGACGCGATGTTCGGCACCCAGATCGTCGTCGTTCACGCCGAGCACGATCGTGGCGTCGATCTCGTCCTTGGCCGGCACCGTGAGCACGACGCGCGAGGCGCCGGCTTCGAGGTGCTGTGCAACCTGATCGCGGGTGCGGAACACGCCCGTCGACTCCACCGCGATGTCGACGCCCAGGTCCCGCCACGGAAGCCGGGACGGATTCCGTTCCGCGCTGAGCTGGATGTCCCGGCCACCGACCCGCAGGCCGCTCGCGGTCACCTCGACCTCCTGGCCGAAGACGCCCTGCACCGTGTCGTAGCGCAGCAGGTAGGCCAGACGGTCCGCGTCGAACAGGTCGTTGATGCCGACGACCTCGACGTCCGGACGATCCGCGAGGATGCGGAAGACGCTGCGGCCGATCCGTCCGAAGCCATTGATGCCGACGCGGATCATAAGTCGCCTCCTTGGGAAGCGGTCGCTTGTTCAAGCACAGCCAGCAGCTCCACGAGCCGGTGCAGGTAGCCCCAGCCGTTGTCGAACCAGGCGATCGTCTTCGACACGTGATCGCCCAGCGCCATCGTTGCCTGCGAGTCGAAGATGCAGGTCGCCCTGCTGCCTACGGTGTCGGCGGAGACGATCGCCTCGCGCTCGAAACGCAGCCGACCGTTCCATTCGCCGCCGGCGGCAGCCGCCACCGTCTCGTTGACCGAGGCGACACTCACCGCGTCGCGATGCCAGCAGACCAGATCGACCACCGAACCGTTCGACACCGGCACGTCCATCGCCGAGGCCGAGAGCTTTCCGCCCAACTCGGGCAGTACCGTCGCGAGTTCTTCGGCCGCTCCCGTCGCGGCGGGGATGATGTTCTCGCCCGCGGCGCGGCCCTTTCGCGGCTCCGGCGCCGGCACGTCCGCCAGTCTCGAACCGGCCCCATAGGCGCGGACGGAGCTGATGAACGCCTGCTCGACGCCGAAGGCCCCATCGAGGATGCGGAGCAACGGCCCCACGCAGTGCGCGGTGAAGGAACCGGCGGAAACGATCCGGTCGGACGGCTCGATCCGGTCCTCGTTCAGACCGACCACAACCGTCCGGTCCAGGTCCCCGCCCGGCGGGGCGCAGAGCACGACCCGCTCGGCGCCGGCCTCGAGATGCCCCTCGAGTTCGCTCCGCGTCGGCTGATTGTCCCGGAAGTCGACAACCGTCGTCACGCCAAGATCGCCCCAGGGCGCCTCTCCGGCGCCACTGGCGCGAACCACCGGAGCGCTGAAGCCGTTGACGCTCAGGCTGCCGTCGTCCAGCGCGACCTCGCCGTCGTATCGCCACGGCAGGGACGAGAACTGCAGGAGATAGCGCAGCATCTCCGGGTCGGCGGTCTCGGCTACGGCCCCGATCTCGATCTCGGGCCGGTCCAGGGAAAGGCGAAACAGGCTCCGGCCGAGCAAGCCGAAGCCCATGATGCCGATGCGGCTAGGTGTCGTCATCTAGTGCGCTCCACCGGAGGGGAGCAAGCTCGGCCGGCCGAGCAAGCCACGAGTTGCCCCAGAGCCTGGATTCCAATACGAGTCGTTGTCGTCATCCGGGTCCGAAGGTAGTGGGAGGATAAGAAGAGGCGGTCAACAGGCGGGCGCAGGATAACCGACCCGAAGAGCTCTCAGTTCGCCCCATGTGCGGAGGCCACGATCTCCATCGTGTGGCGCACGGGGACCGCGCTGCCCAGGCGCCGGAGGTGGCTCTCGATCTGGGTGAGACAGCCGATGTTGCCGGTTGCGATCACGTCCGGTTCGCCCTCGAGCAGCGCCTCCGCCTTCTTCTGTCCCAGGCGGGCCGCGAGTGCGGGTTCCTCCAGGTTGTAGATCCCCGCAGAACCGCAGCAGATCTGCCAGTCGCGGGGTTCGACCAGGGTCACACCCCGGACCTGGGCCAGCAATCGACGGGGCGCGGTCCGTTCCCTCTGGGCGTGCGCGAGGTGGCAGGCGTCGTGGTAGACGACTCGCAGCGGTTGCGCCAGCGGGGGCGGCGCCGGCGCATCGAGCGCGGCGAGGAATGTGGACACGTCCTGTACCTTCCCGGCCAAGTCCCGAGCCGCCTCTTCTTCGGGCAGTCCCGCGAACAGCAGGCCGTACTCCTTGAGGCCGGAGCCGCAGCCAGCGGCGTTGGTGAGCACCGCGTCGACGTCCGGAAGTAGTCCCGCGGGCCTCAGTACGCGGAGAAGGGAGCCGGCCGCCGCCCTGGCGCGCGACGCGTCGCCGGCGTGAAAGGCCAGCGAACCGCAGCAACTTTCCTCCTTCGGAACGACGACTTCGACTCCACTGCGGGTCAACACCTCGATCGTCGCCCGATGGATGCGGGGCGCCAGCACCTGCTGAGCGCAGCCGGCGAGGAGAACTACCCGCGCGCGCCGCTCGCCGACGGCCGGAAACGTGCCGGACCCGACTTCGGCGCGGTCCGCCGACCGGGGCAACAGGTCGAGCGGCGCCGCGAACCGCGCCGGAAGCAGTCCGCGCAGCAACCCGCGGAAAGGCGCCGCCAACCGACCAAGCCGCAGCATGCGGCGCAACCGACGCGGACTCGCCAGCGTGTCGAGCATCAGTCCGCGCCAGAAGCGGTCGAGCCAGGAACGGTTGCGGCCGCCCTCGGCGAGTTCGCGGAAGGGCATCAGCAACTCGCCGTACTCGACGCCCGACGGGCACGCGGTCACGCAGGACATGCAACCGAGGCATGGATCGATGTGGTCCAGCGCCTCTTCCAGGTCGAGGCCGCCCTCGAGGACCTCCTTCATCAGCACGATGCGCCCGCGCGGCGAGTCCATCTCCTCGCCGAGCTCGATGTAGGTCGGGCACGCCGGCAGGCAGAAGCCGCAGTGGACGCAGGCCGAAACCGCGTTCGCCATCGGCCCGGCCGCAGCGCCGACTTCCGTTCGCAGCGCGTCCAGCTCGATCGCGTGCTGCATTGCCGCGAGCGTAGCGCAGCGATGGAGCCGGCCTGACGGCCGGCGCGCTTCCTAGCCGCCTTCGGCGGCAGCCGGCGAGGACGCCGGCGCACCCAGTGTGCAGCGATCAGATGTGCTGGTAGGCCTGCAGGGTCAGGAACTCCTGGAACTCGGGGCCGAGCACCAGGTCGTCCAGCAGGGAAGCGGCGAGTCCGAAGCGGCTCACTTCGCGGCCGCCGAGCTGGCGGAGCTCCTCGTCCCGCACCTGCTCGTAGAGCTCCGGCGTGACCAGCGACCCGTTGTCCATCTGCGCGTTGCGGTGGACCCACTGCCAGAGCTGGGCCCGGGCGATCTCGGCGGTCGCCGCGTCCTCCATCAGGTTGTTGATCGCGGCCGCTCCGTTGCCGTTGAGCCAGGAGTTCAGGTACTGGAGACCCACCGACACGTTGTTGCGCAGGCCCTGTTCGGTCAACGTGCCACCCGGGACCGCAAGGTCGATCAGGCTGCCCGGCTCGACGGAGACATCCTCACGCAGGCGCTCCTTCTGGTTCGGGCGGCCCTCCATCTTCGTGCTGAAGACCTCCAGGGCGATCGGCACGAGATCCGGGTGGGCGACCCAACTGCCGTCGAAGCCGTCGCCAGCCTCCCGCTCCTTGTCGGCACGGACCGCGCTGAGCGCCGTCGCGTTGACCTCCGGGTCGCGCCGGCTGGGGATGAAGGCCGCCATGCCGCCGATGGCATGGGCGCCGCGGCTGTGGCAGGTGCGGACCAGGAGCTCGGTGTACGAGCGCATGAACGGGACGGTCATCGTGATCTGGCCGCGATCCGGCAGCACCAGGTCCTCCCGGAACGCGAACTTCTTGATCGCGCTGAAGATGTAGTCCCAGCGCCCGGCGTTCAGCCCGGCCGAGTGGTCGCGCAGCTCGTAGAGGATCTCCTCCATCTCGAAGGCGGCGAGGATCGTTTCGATCAACACCGTGGCGCGGACGCTGCCCTGGGGCACCCCCAGCGCGTCCTGCGCGGCGACGAAGATGTCGTTCCAGAGCCGCGCCTCGTGGCGGTTCTCCAGCTTCGGCAGGTAGAAGTACGGCCCGCTGCCTCGTCCGAGCGCTTCGCTGGCGCTGTGGAAGAAGTACAGGCCGAAGTCGAAGATGCCGGCAGAGACCGGGCTGCCGTCGATCAGCGCGTTCTTCTCGATCAGGTGCCAGCCGCGCGGACGCACCAGCAGGGTGGCGATCTCGTCCTTCAGCCGGTACTCCTTGCCGTTCACCGGATTCGTGAACTCGAGTTGCTTGCGCACCGCGTCGTACAGGTTCTGCTGGCCCTCGATCACGTTGCGCCAGCTCGGGCTGAGCGCGTCCTCGATGTCGGCCATGAACACCTTGGCGCCGGAGTTCAGCGCGTTGATCATCATCTTGCGGTCGACGGGGCCGGTGATCTCGGCCCAGCGACAGTTCAGGTCCGCCGGCGTCGGTGCGACCTTCCAGTCACTGTCCCGCACCTCCTGCGTCTCGGGCGGGAACGTCGGATCGTCACCAGCCTGAATGCGCGCGTGGCGGTCGAGCCGGTCCTGAAGCAGCTCCAGGCGGCGCTCTTCGAACTGCCGGCACAGGTCGCCTGTGAACTCCAGCGCCTCGGGCGTCAGGATGTGTTCTGCCGCTTCGAAATCGCGCGGTCCGGTGATCTCGATCCCACTCATGCTGCCATCTCCCGAAGCCGGTCCGTGACCGGAGTCTCGCCTCGTCGCCTGTTGTCGCCTGGCCTGCCGAAGGTGACTGCCCACCCGGCGAAGCGGCGGCAGCTTACCGGATGCGGCGGCGCGGCCACGAAACCGTGAACGAGCCCGCACGTACATCGATTCGGCGCCGCGGCGAACGTGAGACAATGCCGCGGCGCCGCTCGCCTGCAAGCGCCACCCTTGCGACCGGAGATTGCCCATGATCGTGCACCGTCAAGCCTCGCCCGCCAACCTGCTCGCCGCCGCGCTGAGCGCCGTTCTCTGCACGGCGCCGGCGCTCTCCCAGACCGGCGAACCGACCAGGCTGCTTCGCTTCCCGGACCTCTCCGGCGACCGGATCGCGTTCACATACGCCGGCGACATCTGGCTGGCTTCAACCGATGGCGGGACGGCGACCCGGCTCACGTCCCATCCTGGCCTCGAGCTGTTCGCCAAGTTCTCGCCGGACGGCCAGTGGATCGCCTTCACCGGCCAGTACGACGGCGACGAACAGGTGTACGTCGTACCGACCACCGGCGGCGCGCCGCGACAACTGACCTTCTACCCAGCCGCCGGGCCGCTGGCGCCGCGCTGGGGCTACGACTACCAGGTCTATGGCTGGTCTCCGGACGGCAAGTCCGTGCTGTTCCGGTCACTCCGCGACGGCTGGGATCTGGGCGATACCAAGCTCTTCCTGGTCGACACCGACGGCGGACTGCCCCGGGCCCTGCCGATGCCCGAGTCGGGCGGCGGCGATCTCTCGCCGGACGGAAAGCGCGTCGTCTACTCACCGGTGACCCGGGACTTCCGGCACTGGAAGCGCTACGAGGGCGGCTGGGCGCAGGACCTCTGGATCCTCGACATCGACAGCCTGGAGTCGATCCAGGTCACGGACCACAAGCGCTCCGACCGCGACCCGATGTGGATCGGCGACACGATCTACTTCTCGTCGGACCGCGACGGCACCCTGAACCTCTACGCCTACGACACGGCCTCGGGCGACATCGAGCAACTCACGAACGAAGACCAGTGGGACGTGCGCTGGCCCAGCGCCGACAAGGCGAACCGGCGGATCGTCTACGAGAAGGCCGGTTCGCTGGAGGTTTTCGACGTGGCGTCGGGCAGCGCTCGGCCGGTCCCGGTCCACGTGCCGACGGACCAGCTCGCCCGCCGGCCGAGCCGCGTGTCCGCAGCGAACCGGGTCTCCGGCTACTCGCTCAGCCCGAAGGCGAACCGGGCGGCCTTCTCCGCCCGCGGCGACATCTTCAGCGTGCCCATCGAGCACGGACCGACCCGCAATCTGACCCACTCTTCAGGGGCCAACGACGGCGACCCTGCCTGGTCTCCGGACGGGCGGCGGATCGCCTTCACGTCCGACCGCACGGGGGAGACGGAGATCTGGGTCGTCAGCCAGGACGGCAGCGGCGAACCGGTGCAGCTAACGGAAGGCAGCGTCGGACGCCACTACAACAATCTGCTCTGGTCGCCCGGCAGCGACCGGATCGCCTTCATCGATCAGCAGGGCCGGCTCGGCATCGTCGACGCAACGGACCGCAGCGGCGGGGACGCGGCGACCGGATCGCCGGAGATCATCGAGGTCGCCGACGATTCCCGCCCCTTCGGAACCAGCTACGACTGGTCCCCCAACGGCGACTACCTGGCCGTCGGACTCGGCGATCCGAACGAGTTCGGCTCGATCCACCTGTTCGAGGTCGAGAGCCGGACGCTCACCCGCGTCACGTCGGAGCTCTGGAACGACTTCTTTCCCGTCTTCGATCCCGGCGGCGACTACCTCTACTTCCTCTCCGACCGCCAGTTCCAGCCCCAGATCGGCAGCTTCGAGTACAACTACGCCGCCGATCGCGAGACGTACATCTACGCGCTCGCCCTGCGCGAGGACACGCTTCACCCCTTCCCGCCCCGCAGCGACGAGGTGGAGATCGAGGACGAGGAGGAAGACAGCGACGCGGACGGCACATCCGAAGACGACACGGACGGCGAGGAGCACGAGACGGACGGCGACGGCGAGAGCCACGACGGCAAGGACGAAGACGACGAGGAGCGCGACCGCATCGATCTCGACGGTCTGGCAGGGCGCGTCGCCCGCGTCCCGGTCGACGCGGACAACTACTTCGGCCTGGGCGCGACCGAAGGCAAGCTGCTCTACGTCCGCGGCGGCGCCGGCTACCTGGGCCGGTCCTCCGACGTCCAGACCGAGGTCTTCTCGTACGACCTGAAGGGGCGCGAGAGCAAGAGTCTGGCCAAAGGCATCGGCGGCCTGGTCTTGTCGTCTGACCGCAAGAAGCTGCTGGTCAGCGAGCGCGGCAGCTTCCGGCTCCTCGACGTAGGCGGCGGCGAGGCGAAGACCCTGTCCCTCACCGGCCTGACTGTCGACCGCGTGCCGGAAGAGGAGTGGGCCCAGATCTTCGACGAGGTGTGGCGGCGGTTCCGGGACTTCTTCTACGCCCCGAACATGCACGGCTACGACTGGGAGGCGCTGCGCGAGCAGTACCGCCCACTGCTCGCCCACATCGGCCATCGCAGCGACCTGAACTACCTGATGAGCGAGATGGTCGCCGAACTGAACGTCTCCCACGCCTATGTCAGTGGCGGCGACTACGAGGTCCCCGATCGGCCTCGCGCGGCACTGCTCGGCGCCCGCTTCGAACTCGACCAGGACGCCGGCCGCTACCAGATCGCTCGTATCTTCGAAGGCCAGAACGAGGAGCCCCGTTACCGCTCGCCGCTCACCGAGATCGGCGTCGGCATCGACGAGGGCGACTACGTCTTCGCGATCCAGGGCCGCGAGCTGACGCCGGCGACGAACCCGTTCCAGCTCCTACGCGAGGCCGGGCGCGGACCGCTCGAGCTGACCGTCGGGTCCAGCCCCGACCGAAGTGAGGCGCGCCAAGTCCTCGTCGATCCGATCGCGAGTGAGGATGCGCTGATCTACCTCGCCTGGACCGAACGGAGCCGCCGGATCGTCGAGGAACTCGGCGGTGGCCGGATCGGCTATCTCCACATCCCCGACATGTCGGCTAGCGGCATCCGGGAGTGGATCAAGTGGTACTACGGCCAGGTCCGCAAGGACGCGATGGTCGTCGATGTCCGCTCGAACGGCGGCGGCAACGTGTCGCCGATGATCATCGAGCGGTTGCGGCGCGAGACGCTGATGCTCGACTTCGAGCGCAACCGGGACTCCGTCGACACGTCGCCCGGCGGCGTCTTCCACGGTCACCTCGTGTGCGTGATCGACGAGGACACCGCCTCAGACGGCGACCAGTTCGCGTACCAGTTCCGCCGCGCGGGCTTAGGGCCGATCGTCGGCAAGCGGAGCTGGGGCGGCGTGGTCGGTATCTACGGCCGGGCGCCGCTCATCGACGGTGGCTCCGTCAACGTGCCCGAGGCCGGCTCCGCCGATCCCGAGGGCAACTGGGTGATCGAAGGGTACGGCGTCGACCCGGACATCGAGGTCACGAACCTGCCCCGGGACATTCTCGAAGGCCGGGACCCGCAACTCGCGAAAGCCGTCGAGCTTCTGCTCGAGAAGCTGGCGGAGGATCCGCGGACGCTGCCCGGCCGTCCAGCCGACCCGATCAAGACGCCATAGCGTCAGGAGAATCCCGTGTCGAAGAATCTCTACTATCTCCTCGCCGCAACCCTGGCAGCAGCGCCCGCGATTGCGGCGGAAGCCAACGACTGGCCCGGCTTCCGCGGCGCCGACGGCAGCGGCATCGCCCGCTCTGGCCCCGGCCCGGCGGCCGACCTCGACCTTGACCGTCACCTGCTCTGGAAGGCGAAGATCGAGGGCCGCGGCCACTCGTCGCCCGTGGTCTCGGACGGCAAGGTGTTCCTGACAACGGCGATCGTGGGCGACGTGATCCCCGGGGCCGGCCCGCCCGACCACACGTTCGACGGACGGCCCTTCCGCCATCCACAGTCGGTCGACGGCAATCGCCACCACACGATGAAGGTGATCGCCCTGGACGCCGACCACGGCGACCTGCTCTGGTCTCACACGGCCTACGCCGGCCGCGTCTACGACGACCGCCACTCCTCGTCGTCCTACGCCTCGCCCACGCCGGTCACCGACGGTGAACGGGTCTACGCCTACTTCGGTTCCGAGGGCGTCTACGCGTACACGGTAGGCGGCGAGCCGGTGTGGGAGCGCGACATCGGCGACATCAAGACGGTCGGACTCGGAGTCGGCACCTCGCCGGTGCTCCACGACGGCCTGCTCATCATCCTGGCCGACGAGGACAGCGGCGACGACTCCTTCATCGTCGCACTCGATGCCGCCACAGGCGAGGAGGTCTGGAAACACGACCGGCCGGTGCAGGCGAGCTGGGCCACCCCAGTCCTGGTCGAGCACGAGGGGCAGAAGCAGTTGCTGACCAGCGGCTACGAGTTCGTCATCGCCTACGACCCGGCGGACGGCAGCGAACTCTGGCGGGCCACCGGCCTTCAGAACAACGCGATCCACATCCCGATGACGGTGGACGACCTGGCCGTGTTCACCTCCGGATATCCGGGCAAGATCGCTTTTGCGATCCGGCTCGACAGCCGCGGCGATCTGACGTCGCCTCAAGCTCCTCCGGTAGAGGACCAGGGAAGCGGCGAAGCACTTCTCGACCGTACGGCTGATCGAGACGATGACTCCGGTAGCTTCGACCCGCGAATCTGGACCTACCGCAAGGGCACCGGCTACGTACCCTCGAACCTGCTGTACGACGGCCTCCTCTACCTGACCAACGACGGCGGCGTGATTACCTGCCTCGACGCGCGCACCGGCGAAGTCGTCTACGAGGGCGGACGGCTGCCGATCCGCGGCCGCTACTCGGCCTCCATGGTCGGCGGCGGCGGTCGCATCCTGATGGTCAACACGGACGGCGACGCGGCGCTCTTCCGGGCCGGACGGGAGCACGAGGTGCTCGGCAGCTTCTCGCTCGGCGAGTCGGTCTGGGCGACGCCGGCGATCGTCGGTGACCGGCTCTACATCCGGGGCCGCGAGCACCTGTTCGCGCTCGGTCCGGCCGGCAGCGAGGCCGACTCGACCGGCGGCGGCAACGCACACTGACCCTCCACTGGGTGCGCCGGCCCTCTGGCCGGCATCCGCCGAAGGCGGCTTCCGGCGTAGGGCACGAGCCGCAGTAGCCTGACGCCTCATGAACTCCGCCCGTATCGCCGTCCTTCTCCCCTGCCTCAATGAGGAGGCGACGATCGCCGCTGTCGTGGCAGCGTTCCAGCGCGCACTGCCGGACGCTCACATCCACGTCTGCGACAACGGTTCCGACGACGGCACCGCCGAAGCCGCCAGGGCGGCTGGCGCCACCGTCGTCGCCGAGCCCCGGCGCGGCAAGGGCCGGGCCATCCGGCGCCTGTTCCGCGAGGTGGACGCCGACATCTATCTGATGGCCGACGGCGACGGCACCTACGACGCCAGAAGCGCCGGCCACCTCGTTTCGACTCTCCAGGAACACGATCTCGACATGCTCGTCGCGGCCCGCGAGCGGGCCGACGCGCATGCGTACACGCCGCTGCGCCGTCTCGGCAACCGCCTGTTCACGGCCCTTGCCCGCTGGCGCTGCGGCCCCGGCGTCCACGACCTCCTGTCCGGCTACAGGGCCTTCTCCCGTCGATTCGTCGAACGCTTCCCCGCGCACTCGGACGGTTTCGAGATCGAGACCGAACTGACCCTCTTCGCCGCTTCGTCGGATCTCGCCTGGGACGAGATCGAGTGCCCCTACTTCGCAAGGCCGGAGGGGTCGGCGAGCAAGCTCAAGGCGTTCCGCGACGGGTTTCGGATCCTGCACACGCTCCTGTTCTCGCCTCCGCCCGGCAGCCTGGAAACGTCGACTGTCGGCTCGCACTCCGTACCCGCCACAGCGGGGGCCGCCCGGCCCACCCGGCCGCGCCTCGGCGCCCTCCGCGGCGCCGCCCTCATCGGCGCCGTGACACTCGCCGCCACCATCGTCTTCCTGGCCCTCAACGGGTTGGCCGTTCGCGCCGACCCGGAGCCCGTCGTCGAGGCGTTGCGCGTGTCCTACGAGCACCCGGAGCGCACTCTCGAAGACTCGGCCGAGCGCTTCAACGACTGCCTGCTCAGCCTGATGGCGCTCGACCGCGGCGCTTCGACCTGGGAGCGGACCGTCTCACCGCGGCGCGTGTACCGCTACACGAGACCGCAGCGACCGTGCGACGCGCTTGAGCAGCGGCTCGACCAGGGCGCCGTCGACGACTCGGACTTCCTGACCGTCTTCTACCACCAGTACTGGGCCGGCCAGCGGGTCATGCTGCAGTGGCTTCTGCCGTGGACCGGCGTCAACGGGCTCCGAAGTCTCCTGGAGGCGCTCACATTCGTCCTGCTGGGCATCGGTCTTGCCGGAGCCCTGGTACTGGCGGGAGCGGTGGTCACCGCACCCCATCCCTGGGACCGCGAACCCCGGGACCGGAAACTTCCAGCTCGCGTCCGGCGAGCGCTAGGCCTGCCGACCGCTGAAGACGAAGCGACGAGCCGGCTGCTGAAGCGCCAGACCCTGTTCCAGCCCACCGCCTACGCCGTACTCTTCGTCTGCCTGCTCCTCTTCCTGGACCTCGGCGACCGCGCCGGCAGTTTCACCACCGGGGCGTCGAACGTACTGACCCTGTCTCTGCTCCTCGCGGTGCCGGTCCTGCGGATCGCTTCCTGGAAGCCGGAGCACCAGGTCCTGCTCTTCGGCGGGTTCGGCGCCCTGATCGCCTACCACGAACTGCTCTTCGGCAGCGCCCTGATCGGGCTTGTCGTTCTCTTGCTCGCACTCGCGACCGCTCCGCTACCGTCCACGGTCCACGACGTCCAGCGGAGTCAGCATCTCGGCGATCCCCGGACCTGGCGCCGACGCCTGCTGATCCGCGGCGGCGCCGCCTACGTCGGCTGCCTCTCCGCCGTCTTCCTGCTGCGGGTCGTACTCGCCGAACTCGTCTTCAGCGAACCCGTCCTCTTCAAGTTCTGGGACCAGCTCACCCACCGGCTCTACGGCGCCGCGCGGAGCTCGATCCACCCGGAGATCGACCCCTTCTACGCGGGCCGGCCGACTGTGGAACGGTTCCTCGACCGGCTCGAAAACAACCTCGGCACCGTCGGCCTCGGCTCACAGGTTCTGGCTCTTGTCCTGATCGGCCTCACGGCGGTCACGCTGATCGCAGCCACCCTCTACGTCCTCCGCCACTGGTGGACGCTTGAAGACCCCTGGCGCTGGGCCGGCATCCTCGCCGCCGGCTGGTCCGTCCCGGCGTGGTACGCCATCTTCTTCGCCCACACGATGGCCCACGTCCCGGTGATGATCCGCCTGCTGGCGCTGCCATACGCGGCGGCGACCATCCTGATCGCCGGCACCGCGGTGTTCGGCCGGCGGTCCGTGGCTGCTTGAGATCCCGGAGTGGGGCGGCTGGTTTCTCGGAGTCGACAAAGGAGAAAGCAACCATGAGGGCATATCTCGACTTCGTCAGCGGAACTCTCGTTCTCGGCCTCACGCTGGCAACGACCCTCGTTCTCTTGTTCGCGGTGTTCCCGGCGCTGCCCATCGGAGGCGAAATGCTCGATGTAAAGGCGGGCTACACCCACCCGGAGGTCATCGCCGAGATGGAAAGCTACGGCGACCAGGGGCGGCGAGTGTACGCATGGTCCGCAGCGACGTTGGACTCGTTGCTGCCGCTCGTCTATGCCAGCTTCCTGGCCGGAATCATCTTCCGCTTCCGGCCAACGGAACGGGCCTGGAGGCTGGCCTATCTGCCCCTGGCGGCGGGAGCGCTCGATCTTCTCGAGAACCTCCAGATCATCGTCATGCTGACTCGTTACCCGGACCTGTCCGCGGGGCAGGTGGCAATCGCGTCGCTGTTCACCCGGTCGAAGGGGTCCGCGCTACTGCTTTGCCTCGCGTTGGCCGTGGTGCTGGCGATTGCCGCGGCCGTCCGGCGCGGGCGCCGGGCGGCTGACCGGGCTCCATAGCCGCAGACCAGCGCTGGGCGGCTGCTAACTTGACGTCCATGCACACCAAGACCCGTCTCGCGATCGTCCTGCTGGTCGGCTTGGCCCTGGTCTCGACGACCGGCGCGGTCTTCGCCCAAACACCCGCCCAACCCAACATCATCGTCATCCTCGCCGACGATCTCGGCGTCGAGACGCTGGGCACCTACGGCGGCACGTCCTACGAGACGCCCGAGCTAGACCGCATCGCCGCAGAGGGCGTGCGGTTCGAGAACGGCCACTCGCAGCCGCTGTGCACGCCGACCCGGGTCAAGCTGATGACCGGGCTGCACAACTACCGGAACTACCGGGAGTTCATGTACCTCGACCCGGCCGACGTCACGTTCGCCCATGTGCTGGCGCAGGCGGGCTACCGGACGGTGATCTCGGGCAAGTGGCAGTTGACGAACAACCTCTACGTGGTTCACGAGGGCGCCTCGCCGCAGCAGGCGGGCTTCGACGAGCACCGGCTGTGGCAGCTCCGGCGGGAGGGCCGCGGCTCACGCTACTGGGGGCCGACCCTGGTGACGAACGACCGCAAGGAGACCTGGGGCGACGACGTCTTCGGGCCGGACCTGACGAACGACTTCGTGCTCGACGCGATCGACGAGCACGCGGCGGCGGATCCCGCGACCCGCAAACCGCTCTTCATCTACTACCCGATGGCCTTGCCCCACGACCCGTTCGTGACGACGCCGCACCACCCGGACGCGGGGTCGAACCAGGAACGGTTCGCGGCGATGGTGGCCTACATGGACCACCTGGTGGGCCGGGTACGGGCGAAGCTCGTCGAGCACGAACTGGAACAAGACACACTGCTGCTGTTCATCGGCGACAACGGCACGTCGACCCGGATCACGTCGGTCCGCAAGGGCCAGGAGGTCCCCGGCGGCAAGGGGCGGTCGCTCCAGACCGGAAGCCACGTGCCCTACCTGGCCTGGTGGCCGGGCACGATCCCCGGCGGGCAGGTGAACGAGACCCTGGTCGACGTCGGCGACGTCTTCCCGACCCTGGTCGAAGCGGCCGGCGCCGGTCTGCCGCCGGGCCTCGACGTCGACGGCGAGAGCCTGCTGCCGATGCTCAAGGGCGGCGCGGCGCTTGAACGGGATGCCCTGTTCATCCACTACGAATCCCGCTGGTACGCGGGCCCTCCGGCGCGCTACGCCTTTGACGAACGCTACAAGCGCTATAGCGACGGCCGCCTGTTCGACCTCGTCGCCGACCCGAACGAGCAGTCGCCGCTCGATCCGGCGAACCTCGCGCAGGAGGACACCGCCCGCGTCGAGGCGATTGACTCCCTGCTCGCCTCCAAACCGGGAGCGATCCGCACCGCCGGCGCCTGGCGGCCGCCGACGGCCGGCGTGAACCGCTGGACGCCGCCCGCCCACCGGCCGAACATCCTGCTGTTCATCGCCGACGACATGACGTTCAGCGACGCCGGCGCCCTGGGCAACCCCCAGGTGCACACCCCGAACCTCGATCGTCTGGCCGAGCAGGGGACGACCTTCACCCACATGTACACCGCCACCGCCATGTGCTCACCCACCCGGCACATGCTCTATACCGGCCAGTACCCGGTGCGAAGCGGCGCCTACCCGAACCACGCCAGGGCGAACCCCGGCACGAAGAGCGTCGTCCACTACCTGACCGGCCTCGGCTACCGCGTCGGTCTGGCCGGCAAGTCGCACGTGGCGCCGGAAGAGGTCTATCCGTTCGAGAAGGTCGCGGGGCGCGACCTCGACCCCGGACGGATCGGCGATTTCATCGGCCGCGACGGGGAGCAGCCGTTCGCCCTGATCGTCGCCTCGACCGAGCCCCACCAGCCCTGGAACAAGGGCGACCGGTCCCGCTACGACGCGGCGTCGCTCGAGCTGCCGCCCTACTTCGTCGACACGCCGGAGACCCGCGAGGCGCTCACCCGCTACTACGCCGAGATCACGTTCATGGACGGCCAGCTCGGCCGGGTCCTCGACCTGCTCCGGGAGCACGCCGCGCACGAGAACACGCTGACCATGTTCTACAGCGAGCAGGGCATCAGCGGCCCCCTGGCCAAGTGGACGCTGTACGAAGCCGGTATCCGCACCTCGCTCGTCGCCCGCTGGTCCCGCAGGATTCCGGCCGGCGAGACCTCAGCCGCGCTGCTCCAGATCAACGACCTGTTGCCGACCTGGATCGAGGCCGCCGGCGGCGCCGTACCGACCGAAATCGAAGGCCGGAGCATGCTCGGCCTGCTGCTGGAGCCGGGCCCGAAGCACCGCGACGTCGTCTACGGCATTCAGACCACGACCGGCATCATCGCCAACCTGGAGCCCTACCCCATCCGCTCCATCCGCGACGAGCGCTACAAGCTGATCTGGAACATCGCGCACGAGAACCGCTTCACCAACCTGGTCACGGAGGAGAACCGCGACGGTTTCTACTTCTCGTGGCGGGAGGCCGGTGAAACGGACGCTGCCGCCCGGGCGTTGTACGAGCGCTACCAGCACCGCCCGGAGTTCGAGTTCTTCGATCTCGCCGAGGATCCGCACGAACTGACGAACCAGGCAGAGGCGCCGGAGCACAGGGAGCGGCTCGAGGCGCTGCACACGAAGTTGCAGGCGTGGATGAAGGATCAGGGGGATCTCGGGCTACAGACCGAGATCGAGGCGCCGGACCATCAGTCGCGGCCGCGATAGCGCCACGCTGAACTCATCGCGCCTGCGTTGCCGTCACCCGAACCGTGACCACGTCGGTGTCGTGGTACTGGTGGTGCCGCACGGACGACGCGTAGTGGCGCAGCAGTCGCAGGGAAACCTCTTCCTCCACTGGTCCGCCCGCCGCCGGCTCGCCGAGGACCGCTAGCTGGTCTTCGAGGTTCGTCGCATTGGTCGCGGCGACGAACTCCAGCACTGCCTCCTCCCTGTCCCCGTGACCGATCAGCAGCAGGTCCCGTTCGTCGTCGTCGGTTCGCTGGTCGTCCTGCTGGATCAGCAAGAGAAGCGTCTCCTCGCCGACCGCCCGGACCCGCTCGACCATCTCCTCGGACCATCGACCGCGCTTGCCGACTGTGGTCAGAAAGGCGTCGACCTTCCGATAGGCGTCGGCGTTCAGCGAGACCCTGAGGCGTCGGCGGCGCGGCCCGGTCAGTTCCTCGAAGAGGGTCAGGGCGATCACGATCGCTCCGCCGACCGTCATGCCGTTGCCGAGCAGTTCGCTCCACGACCCCTGGAAGTACTCGGGGAAGATCCAGTCGAGCTGAAACGCGACGCCGAGCCAGAACGCCACGCCCACGATGAGACCCCTGCGGTAGTCGAGGCCTTCGTGCATGAGGATCTTGACGCCAAAGATGAAGAGAAGCGCGACAAGCACCAGGTAGTAGGCGGCCACCACTGGCCCCGGTATCGCGATGAGAGCGGCCATGAACTTCGGGACGAAGGCGAGCCCGACGAAGATGACCCCGACGAAGACGCCGACGGCACGGGCCGCCACGCCCGTGAGCTCGACGATCGCGATGCCCGTCGCGTACGTCGTGTTCGGCACCGTGCCCGCCAGGCCCGACAGCAGGTTGCCGACGCCGTCGGCCGACATCGCGCCCTGAATCGAGCGGAAGTCGATCGCCCGCGGCTTGCGCCAAGACGCCCGTTGAATGGCGATGCTGTCGCCGAGCGTGTCCATGGCCCCGACCAGGGTCAACATCACGAACGCCGGCAGGAGGGCCCAGAACTCGGGTCCGAAACCGAAATCGAACCCGGGATAGGCGAACTGCGGCAAGCCGATCCAGGCCGCTTCGCGCACGCCCGCCGTGTCGTAGATTCCGAAGGCCAGCCCCCCGATCGCGCAGCCGGTCACGATCCCGATGGCAGGCGCCCACAACCGCAACGCACCGGACGAACGGAGCACCATCAGCGTGATGACGAGCAGCGTGCCGCCCGCGACCACCGGCGCGGCCGCCGGCACCGCGCCTTCGGGCACGTCGGCCAGCTTGCGCAGGATGACCGGAGCCAGCGTCACCGGAATCAACATGAGCACGGTGCCGGCCACCGTGGGCGTGAAGATCTTGCGCAACAGGGACAGCTTGGCGGCGAGGACGAACTGGAACAGGGACGAGACGACGACCAGCGTCGCCAGCAGGCTCGGCCCACCCTGCTCCAGAGCCGCGATGCAGATGGCGATGAACGCGCTGCTGCTACCCATGAGCAGCACGTAGCGGGCACCGATGCGCCCAACGCCGACGGCCTGGACGACGGTGGTGATTCCGCTGATGCCCAGCGCCGCTCCAACCGCCCAGGAGAGATAGGCGTCGCTGCCGCCCGCGAGGGTGATCATGATCGTCGGACCCAGCACGATGCTCGGGACGGCCAGCATCGCGAGCTGCAGCCCAAGCCCCAGGCCGAGCGCCCCCGGAGGCTTCTCGTCGGGTTCGAACCGAACGTGCCGCCGCTCTTCCGTCTGTTGGGTGGACGCCATGGGAGGGCTACGCCGCCGTCTCCTGCTGCGCGTACTGCAACTGGTAGAGGCGCCAGTAGACGCCGCGGCGGTCCAGGAGTTCGTCGTGGGTGCCGTGCTCGCAGATGGCGCCGTGGTGGAAGACGTAGATGCGATCGACGTCCTTGATCGTCGACAGGCGGTGGGCAACGACGATCGAGGTCTTGCCCGCCATCAGATGGTGGAGGGCGTCCTGGATCAGCGCCTCGGTCTCGGTGTCGACACTGGAGGTGGCTTCGTCGAGGAGCAGGAGTTGCGGCTCCCGGGCCAGGGCGCGGGCGAAGGAGAGCAACTGCCGCTGGCCGGTCGAGAAGTTGACGCCGCGCTCGCTGACCTTGTGCGCCCAGCCGTTCGGCAGCCGCTCGATCAGGTCGTCGACGTGGGTGGCGCGCGCCGCCTCGTCCACCACGTCGTCGGCGACGTCGCGGCCGAGGACGATGTTGTAGCGCAGGTCGCCGTCGAAGAGGAAGACGTCCTGGAGCACGAAGGCCATCCGCCGCCGCAGTTCGGGCTTCGGGATGTCCCGGATGTCCGTGCCGTCGACCCGGATCGATCCCTCCTGCAGCTCGTAGAGGCGCGCAAGCAGCTTCAGCGTCGTCGTCTTGCCGGATCCGGTATGACCGACGATCGCCACTCTCTCGCCGGCGCCGACGCGGAACGAGACGTCGCGAAGCACCGTCTCGGAACCGTAAGCGAACGTCACGCCGTCGAACTCGACCTCGGAGCCGGCCGGCTCCGCCCCCATCGCGGCCGCCTCGCCCCGCGCGGGCAACTCCACCTTGCCCTCGGGCTCCCGCGGCTCGTCCAGGAGCTGGAACACGCGCTCGGCGCTCGCCATCGACGACTGCATGACCGAGTACTTCGCCGACAGGTCCATCAGCGGCCGGAAGAACCGGCTCATGTAGTCCGAGAACACGTAGATCGTGCCGAGCGTGACGTCGCCCAGGCCCACCAGCTGCGCGCCGTACCAGAAGATGAGCGCCCGGGTCAGGTTCGTCGCCAGGTCGACGGTCGAGAACAGCAGGGCGTCGTACCGGATCGAGCGCAGCCAGGAATCCCGGTGGGAGGCGTTTTCGCGCCTGAAGTCCTCGAAGTTCCGCCGTTCGCGGGCGAACAACTGGACCACCTTCATGCCGGAGATCGTCTCCTGCAGGTGGGCGTTGAGGCGCGCGATCTTGACCCGCACCTCCCGGTAGGCCTGCCGCACCTTGTAGCGGAAGATCACCGCCGCAATTCCCAGGACCGGCACCAGGGCCAGCGCCGCCAGCGCCAGCCGCGGGTCGATTGCGAACAGCATCGCGAGGATGACGACCATGACGAACACGTCGGCCACCATCGCGATGACGCCAGCCGAGAACATCTCCGCCAGGTGCTCCAGGTCGTTCGTGAGCCGCGTCACCAGGCGGCCGACCGGGTAGCGGTCGAAGAAGCGCATCGGCAACCGCTGGACGTGATCGAACAGCGTCCTGCGGACGTCGCGCACCGTGCGCTGGCCGAGCGAAATCATGGTGAAGGCGCGCAGCCAGTCGACGCTCAACGTGACGATCGAGATGAGGAACACCAGCCCGAACATCCAGGCCAGGGGCCCCAGTCCCAGGCGCGGCACGACGAAGGGCGCCATCCACCCGACTTCCGTCGTCGCCACTCCCTCGGTCAGGTAGTTCAACGCCGCACCGACGACCAGCGCCGGCATCAACTCGAGGAGGGCGCGCGGCGGAATCATCGCGAAGTTGAACGCGATCCAGCCGCGGTAGGGCCGCATGAACGGCCACAGCCGCTTGATCAGTTCCGTGTCGTAGACCTTGCCCAGGTCCCGCTCGCGGCCGAGTTCGGCAGCCTCGCTCCGCTCCTCGCTCATGACGGCTTCTCCAGAGGCAACCGCTGCTGCACGGAAGCGGCCGCGGCCCGGACACGGGCGGCGGGTTCCGGCACCGCCGCACCGCCATCGCCGAGCTGAAGCTCTGACAGGAGCTGCTGGCGATGGTGCAGGCGGGCATAGAAGCCGCCCAGCTCGACGAGCTCGCGGTGGGTCCCGCGCTCGGTGATCCGGCCGTTCTCGAGCACGACGATCTGATCGGCGTGCCTCACGGCCGAGATCCGGTGCGCCACGATGAAGCAGGTGCGGCCGCGGCGCCGACCCTCGAGGTCGCCGAGGATCGCCTCCTCGGTGCCGTGGTCGACGCTCGAGAGGGAGTCGTCAAGAATGAGGATGGACGGACGCAGGATCATCGCGCGCGCCAGGGCGACGCGTTGGCGCTGACCGCCCGACAGGGTGACCCCGCGTTCGCCGACGACTGTGTCGAAGCCGTCCTCGAACTCCTCGATCTCCCGTTCGACCTGGGCCCGGGCAGCCGCCCTCCTCACCTCCGCGAGGTGAGCGTCGGGTACGCCGTAGCGGATGTTCTCGGCGACGGAGATGGAGAACAGGAAGCTGTCCTGCGGCACCATGGCGATGCTCGAACGGAGCAGATGAACCGGCATCAGGTTGAGATCCACGCCGTCGATCAGGATCGCGCCGTCGTCGACCTCGAGCAGCCTCGGCACGAGGCTGACCAGGGTCGTCTTGCCGGAACCGACGGGGCCCACGATGCCCACCGTAGTGCCGGCCTCGGCGACGAGATCGACGTCCTTGAGCGCCGGCACGTAGCTCCCCGGATAGGTGAACGTGAGGTTCCTGAACTCGACCCGGCCGGCGATCTCCGCGATGTCAGCCACGTCTTCGTGGTCGCGAATCGACGGCACGATGTCGAGGACGGAGCCCAGCCGCTCCAGCGCCGCGAGGCCGCGCTGGGTGATCGACACGACGAAGCCCAGCATCATCATCGGGAACGTCAGCATCGCGATGAGGCCCCAGAACAGCCACAGGTCCTCGGCGCCGAGTTGCCCGGTCTGTACCCGCTGGCCACCCAGCCACAGGACGACGGCAGCCGAGAGGGACGGCACCAGGCCGACGCTGGCGAACATCGTCGTCTGCATGACCCCGACCTTCATCATCCGCCGGAACAGCTCCTGGTTCTGGTCCTCGAAGCGGTCGCGCTCCAGGTCGGACAGGTCGTAGGCCTTGACCACCAGCGCGCCCGACGCGTTCTCCTGCACGACCGTCGAGACCTTGCCAAGCTGCTCCTGGCCGGCCAGGTTGGCCTGGAACATGTAGCGGCTGTAGTGGCGCGTGATCAGGACGAAGAGCGGGAAGGGCGCCAGCGCCCAAAGCGTCAGCGTGGCGTCCACCGGCAGCAGCACGATCAGGGCGCCCGCGAACAGCACCGGCGTCTGCAGCAGGTTCAGCAGACCCATTCCTAAGAACATCCGGATGCTGTTGATGTCGTTCACGGCCCGCGACATGAGATCGCCCGTGCGGTGAGCGAGGTAGAAAGACTGCGGCAGGCTCTGGAGGTGCGTGAAGTAGTCGTTACGGATGCGGAACTCGATCTGCCGGCCGATGTTGAACATGACGGTGCGTGAGTACAGCCGCGCCAGAGCCAGACACACCGAAGCGACGACCAGCCAGAGGATCGCTCGCCCGACCTCCTCGGGGGCATTTTCGAACGCGGCGACGATGCTCCGGATCGACAGCGGAATGAGCTGAAAGAAGAACGCGTAGAGGAGGGTGAGAACCCCGCCCAGACCGTAGGCGCCGGGCGCCAGGCGCATGTACGCCAGCAGGCGGCGGAGCGGCTTGTCTGCCAGTGCCGAAGCACCCTCCATGGCGCCGGACCATAGCAACGCGGCCACGCTGGTTTCCTCTCTCTTGCGGTAGGCTGCCGCGGCTTTCTCCGCTCCAGGCGCCTATCCCATGAAGCTCCACTGGTTCGTCTTCCTGACCCTGATCGGCATGTGCCTCGCCGTCGGCGCGGCCTTCGTCGCGCCAACGGAAGTGGTCGTGCAGGACGGCGCGACCGAGCAGGTGGTGAGCAGCAGCGGCTTCCAGCATGACCGCTTCGCCACGATGCGCCAGGGCGGCCCGGGCGCCGAACGTCACGCCACGACGCTCTGGATCGGCTGGACCTTCGTGCTCTTCCAGGTCCTGTTCTTCGGCGGCTGCCTGGCGATGGGGATGCAGCGGCGCAAGGACGACGGCGCCTCCCTGGGGCCGGCGAAGCAGCCCCTGATCTTCGGCACTCTGGTCCTGGCGGCGATCTTCACCGCGCTCGTCTTCTCCTACCAGCGCTACGCCACCGAAGAGACCCACACCCTGTTCCTGGGCTTTCCCAGGCCCACGGCCTGGGTGTTCTACGCGGTGTGGCCGTTCCCGGTGTTCTTCATGGTGATCTACATGCGGATCTTCGACCGCTGGTTCTTCACCGAGGAAGACGAGCAGAAGGTCGCGGAACTCGCGGCGGCCCAGCGCCAGAAGGAGCTTGAAGCGGCCAGTGGCGACCCGGCGGAGGCAGTGGCCGACTGATGGAGGAGAGTCGCAACGCGGTCGTCCTGACCTGCCTGGTCATCTACTTCGCGCTATGCATCGGCGTCGGTATCTGGGCGCTCAAGCGCACGAAGTCGACCCAGGACTTCTTCATGGCCGGGCGCGAACTCGGGATCATCGTCACCGCCTTCGCCCTCTTCTCGAGCACGCTCTCCGGTTTCGGCTTCGTCGGCGGCCCTGGTCTCGTCTACAGCCAGGGCATGACGTCCGTGTGGATGATCGTCTGCGGCACGGTCGCGAGCTGCTTCACGTTCTTCCTGGTCGCCAAGCGGCTCCGGATCTTCTCCGAGGTGTACCAGACGGTGTCGCTGCCGGATACGGTGGCGCTTCGCTACCAGAGCGAAACGAGCCGCTTCCTGACCGCCGTGGCGATCATCCTCGGCGTTGTCGGCTACCTGGCGGCACAGATCATGGCGATGGCGGTCGTGCTGCAGGAGATCCTGAACAGCGTCGACTGGGTCCCCCACGTCAGCCTCGGCGTGGCGATGGCGATCTCCGTCGCGGTCCTCGTCTTCTACTGCGTGACCGGCGGCATCATCGCCGGCGTCTACACCGACGTCGTCCAGGGCGCGGTGATGGCGATCGCCGGGGTCCTGGTGCTGATCGCCGCCATCCACGCGGTCGACGGAGGCGTTGCCGGCGGCGCGATGACGGTCGTGAACGACGACCCGGAGGCGATCGGCCCCTGGGGCACCCTCGGCATCATGGGGGCGCTGTCCTACTACCTGCTGTTCGTGGTCGGCGCCTGCGGGCAACCCCACATCGTCACCAAGCTGATGATGAACAAACGGATCCGCCAGTTCAAGCAGATCTTCCTGGTCAGCGCGATCGCCGGCACGCTGGCCGCGCTGCTCTGGATCGCGATCGGCTTCGCGATGCGCGCGCTCGTCGTCGGCGGCGACCACGCCGAGCTCGGCCAGCCCGACGACGCGGCCTACGCGTTCCTCCAGTCCTACGCTCACCCGATCCTCGCCGGCGTCGTCTTCGCCGGGCTATTCGCCGCGATCATGTCGACCGCGGACGGCTTCCTGAACATCGGCGCCGCCGCGATCATCCACGACATTCCCAAGGCGCTCACCGGCAAGCCCATCAAGAGGGAGCTGTTCTGGGCGCGGGTGGCGACGCTCGTCCTGGCCGTCGGCGCGGCACTCTTCGTGAGCCTTTCGAAGGAGGACCTGGTCGCCCTGCTCGGCACCTTCGGCTGGGGCACGTTCGCGGCGGCGCTCGTGCCGACCGTGGCGATCGGCTTCAACTGGAAGCGGGCGACGCCGCTGGCGGCGAACGTGGCGATCGTCTCGGGCCTGCTGGTCAACTTCGTCATCGAGATCGCGAAGATCCAGGTACCCCACGGCATTCACGGCGGCGCCATCTCGCTCCTGCTGTCGCTGACCCTGTTCTTCGGCATCTCCCTGCTGTCGAAACCCAGGCCGCTGCCAGCCGAGATCGACGCGATCATCGACCTGTGACGTCGTCATGACGGTTTCACCCGACTTTCAGCGTTCCGGAGCCGGCACGGACCGGGGCTTCCCCGACGTCGACGCGGTGATCGCGGCACTCCGCGCCGAGGACTACATCGCCGAACGCGACCTCGCAACCGCGATCTACCTGTCGCTTCGCATGGGCAAGCCGATCTTCCTGGAAGGTGAGCCCGGCGTCGGCAAGACGGAGGTCGCCAAGGTCCTCGCCCGCTGCCTGGACTCCGAGTTGATCCGGCTCCAGTGCTACGAAGGGCTCGACGTCTCGACCGCCGTCTACGAGTGGAACTACCGCCGCCAGCTACTTCACCTGCGCGGCCTCGAGGCGGCCGGCGTTGCCGACGCCCGCACCGCCGTCGACGACGTCTTCTCGACCGACTTCCTGCTCGAACGCCCCCTCCTGCGGGCCGTCCGGCAGAGTCGCCAAGGCGAGGCTCCGCCGGTGCTGCTGATCGACGAGCTGGACCGGGCCGACGAGGAGTTCGAGGCCTACCTGCTCGAGATCCTGGCCGACTTCCAGATCACGATCCCGGAGATCGGCACGGTCGCCGCCGAGACGCCGCCGGTCGCGGTCGTCACCTCGAACCGCACCCGCGAGGTCCACGACGCGCTGAAGCGCCGCTGCCTGTACCACTGGATCGACTTCCCGGACTACGAGAAGGAAGTGCAGATCGTGCTCCGCCGCGTCCCCGAGGCGCCCGAGCACTTCGCCGCCGAGATCGTCCGCCTCGTCCAGGCGCTCCGGGAGGAGGACCTGTTCAAGCATCCCGGCGTCGCGGAAACACTGGACTGGACGAACGCGTTGATCGCCCTCGACCAGGAAACGCTCTCCGACGAGATCCTGCGCGACACCCTCGGCGTGCTGCTCAAGTACCAGGACGACCTGGACAAGATCGACGACGAGGCGGTCCGCCGGCTGCTCCGGAAGAGCCGGTCAGCCGGTGACTAGCAGTGCCGGGGTCGTGGCGGCCACCCGCGGCCACCTGCTCCGCAACATCGTCCTCTTCGGACGTCTTCTGAGGGTCGGCAGCCTCGACGTCACGCCGACCCAGCTCCGCGACTGGGTGGCCGCCCTGGAGCTCGTCGACCTCGCCCGCAAGGGAGACGTGAAGGCCGCTGCCCGTGCGGTCCTGGTCAGCCGCCGCCGCGACCTGCCCTGGTTCGACAAGGCCTTCGAACTCTTCTGGCAGGCCCGCGATCCGCGGGAACTCGAGCAACTCGAGCTGGGGCTCCTCGTCCAGCGACAGACCGAGCGGACGAAACGCGCGGCGCTTCAGAAGCTGGCGCTCCGGGACGGTGACGACGGCGACGCCGACCATCCGGACGACCACGACCGAACAGCCCGCACACCGCTCTACAGCGCGCGCGAGGCGTTGCGCAAGAAGGACTTCGCCGAACTCGAGGGCGACGAACTCGACGAGATCAAGCGGCTGATGGCGACGATGCACTGGGAGCTCGAAACCCGGCGCACCCGGCGCCTCCGGCCGAGCCGTGGCGGCCATCGCCTCGACCTGCGCCGGACGCTGCGGCGCAGCCTGGCCCACGGCGGCGAGATGATCCACCTAGTCGGCCGTGACCGCAAGCACCGGCGACGCCCCCTGGTCCTGATCTGCGACATCTCCGGGTCGATGGAGCCCTACTCGCGGCTGCTGCTCCACTTCATCTACGCGGTCTCCCACCCGCGATCGGCCGATCCCGGCGTCTCGAAGGTCGAGTCCTTCGCCTTCGGCACCCGGCTCACCCGGTTGACCCGCGAACTGGCCGAACGCGACGTGGACCGGGCGCTCCAGGCCGCCGCTCACCGCATCGAAGACTGGGGCGGCGGCACCCGCACCGGCGAGGCGCTGCGCGAGTTCAACTTCACCTGGAGCCGGCGCCTCCTCGGCCAGGGCGCCGCGGTGCTGATCATCAGCGACGGCTGGGACCGCGGCGACATCGGTCTCCTCGGCCACGAGATGGAACGCCTCCACCGAAGCTGCCACCGCCTGATCTGGCTCAATCCGCTGCTCGGCTCGGCCGACTACCAGCCGCTGACGCGCGGCATCGTGGCCGCGCTCCCCCACGTCGACGACTTCCTGCCGGTGCACAACCTGGCGAGCCTGGAGCAGTTGGGGGAGTTGTTGGCGGCGATTTAGCGCCCGCCGCCTCGGCGACGCCAGCCAGGCAGACCGGCGCTCCACGCCTGATGCCGGCCGGTACCGGTCCACCCAGTCTTTAGCGATGGAGGTTCTGCTCCAGGAAGCGAAGGACCATCCGCTCGATGAACCCGGCGTCGTCGATCTCCAGGGCCACGGTCGAGGTCGGCTCGGCGCCCGGTTCGAACAGGGTCATGCTCCGTTCGTCGACGGTGACGCGGCCGTGTTCGACGCCGAACAGGTCAGGCCAGAGGATGTAGCCGACCGCCACCGCATCGAACAGGCGCGGCGTGGTCTGGTTCCTTTCCTCGTTCCGCCACAGGGAGTAGAGCGAGGTAACCGCGCTCGTCAGCGGTGTGCCGCGCATGTGGAGATGGAGGCGCCGGTCCGCGTCGAGGCGGACGTGGTCCGTCACGTCGAGGGGGATGTAGACGACGTTCGTGCCTCCGGCCTGCACCGCGGCGTCGAACCGCTTCGAGGACGCCGCATCGGCGAGGACGTTCCACTCGCGCTGCGCGTCGCCGCCGTCGTAGCCGGAGCGGATCGAGCCGTACATCGAGACGACGCGCTTCGCGTTCTTCAGCACGTTCGGGTCGATCTCCAGGGCGTCGCCGATGTTCGTGACCGGGCCGACGGTGAGCAGCGTGATCTCGCCCGGATGGGCCGCGAGGGTCTCGACGATGAACTCCGCTGCCGGCTGCGCTCGCGGCTGCACCTCGTCGAAACCACGACCCCAGTGGAACTGCCGGTTGTACGGCGCCTCGCTGAACTGCTCGTGGGGCGCCCCGTCGCGCAGCGTGACCAGGGGCGTCTCCCGGCCGACGTGCACGGGGATGTGGTCGAGCCCCGTCTCCCAGAGCATCCGGAGCGCCAGGAAGGCCCGGTCGGCGGTGCGCGCGTGTCCGACGGTGACGCCGACAAGTTCGATCTCCGGGCTGGCCAGGAGCAGCGCCATCGCGTAGGCGTCGTCGATATCCGAACCGATGTCGCAGTCGAACAGCACCTTCTCGCGCTCGCCGGCGGCACCGGCCTCCGGCTGTCCCGCAGCCGGCAGGGACACCGCCAGCAAAGCTGGAAGCACAGGCCACAACCTCGTTCTCTTCCCCATCACGATGCTCCTATCCTCGTTTCCGTGACTGCCGGCACCAAGAGCGTAGTATTCCCCGCCATGCCCGACTCCCGACTGCGCAGGTTTCTCCGCGACCCCTTGCTGATCTTCCTGGTCATCGGCGTGGCCGTGTTCGGACTCGATCGCATGGCCGGCGGCGTCTTCGATCCGGAGAGCCGCTCGATCCTCGTCACCCGCGAACAGGTCATCCGGCTCGCGGACCTCTGGAGCGCCCAGATCGGTCGCCTGCCCACCGCCGCCGAGCTGGACTCCCTGGTCGAAGACCACGTCCGCGAGGAGATCCTGGTGCGGGAAGCGGCACGCATGGGGCTCGATCAGGACGACACGATCGTCCGCCGGCGCCTGGCGCAGAAGATGTCCTTCCTGATCGAGGACACGATCGTGGTCGACGAGGTTTCCGACGCCGATCTCGCCGGCTACTTCGAAGAGAACGCGGATCGCTACGGCGACGCGCAGCGGTTCACGCTCCGTCACGTGTACGTCAGCCCGGACCGCCGCGGTAGCGACGAGGAGGCGGCGCGCGTGGCCGAGGAGATCCTCGAGCAGCTTCGGGCAGAGGGAAACACCGCCGCGCCCGAGAACACGCTCTGGCGCCGGCTCGGCGACCCCTTCATGCTGCGCCGCGAATACGGCCGCCGCACCGCTGTCGATCTCGCCGAACTGTTCGGCGGCGCCTTCGTGGACGGCCTGGCAAGCCTGCCGGTCGGAGAATGGGCCGGTCCGGTCGAGTCCGCGTACGGCTTCCACGTCGTCCGCCTCTCCGCCCGCACCGAAGCGAAGCCGGCCGTGTTCGAGGAGGTCCGCCGACGTGTCCTCGAGGACGCCAGACGCGACGCCCGCGACGCGGCGAACCGGGAGGCCCACGAACGCCTGCGTGAGCGCTACCGGGTCGAGATCGAAGCACTCGACTTCATCTCCGAACTCGAAGGCGGCGATTCGGGCGCTGACGGAGACGAGCCCTGAGCCGGCCGTCGAAGCGGACGCCGGCCTCGCGGCCGGTGCGACAACTTGGCCGCCTGCGGCGGCAGCCGGCGTGGACGCCGGCGCACCCAGTCTGCAGCCTCCTGGTCCTGGCGACAGTCTTCTTCGGCCTCTTGACGGCGGTTCCCGCGAACGGCCACGAGGTCCGTCCCGGCTACCTCGAACTGAACGAGGTCGAGGCCGGCCGCTTCGAGGTCGTCTGGAAACAGCCGCGACGCGGCGCGCTCCTGCTGCTGCTCGACCCGGTCCTCCCCGAGTACTGCACGGAGATCGCGAGGCAGCCGCCCGAGAACCTGGCCGGCGCGCTGCTCGAGCGCTGGACCGTCGACTGCGCGGAGGAAGGCGTCGATCCGGACCGCACGTTCCACGGCGACATCTTCGGGATCGCCGGGCTCGAACGCACGCTGACCGATGTCCTGCTCCGCATCAGCTTCGAGAACGGCGACAGCCTGACCCAACTGCTGCGCCCCGAGGCGCCCACGGTCACCGTCGACCGGGAGGCCGCCGGCAACGCCCTGCCCTACTTCCGGCTCGGCGTCGAACACCTGGTCTTCGGCTTCGACCACATCCTGTTCGTCATCGGCCTGCTCTTCTACGTCCGCAGCCCGTGGCGCCTGGTCGGCGTGATCACCTCGTTCACGCTCGCTCACAGCATCACCCTGGCGCTTTCCTCCCTGGATGTCGTGAAGCTCTCCTCCGCGCCGGTCGAGGCGGTGATCGCCCTGTCCATCCTGTTCCTGGCGGTCGAGCTGCTGCGGCCCGAGGAGAAGCGGTCACCGATCACGACGAAGAGTCCGTGGCTGATCGCCTTCGCGTTCGGCCTGCTCCACGGCTTCGGCTTCGCCGGCGCCCTGGCCGAGATCGGTTTGCCGCAGCGGGCGATCGCCCTGGCCCTGTTCCTCTTCAACGTCGGTGTCGAGGTGGGGCAGCTCCTGGTCGTCGCGGTCGTGCTGGCAGCGGTCGCCGTCGTCAAGCGGGTGGGGATCGTCGTGCCGGAGCTCATCCTGCGGACGCCGATCTACGCCACCGGGATCATCGCGGCGTTCTGGTTCGTGGAGCGGGTGGCACGGATCGTCGTGTGAAGCCCGCGCACGCCGCTCCGCGGCAGCGCGAGTCCTTCTCCGCGGGTCAGAAGACCCGCGGCTACAGGCCGGCGCACCCAGTAAGATGACCCTTCCGTCCACAGGGAGCAGCAGGGAGGAACCCGCGTATGGCGAAAGCGAACGGCGAGGGTCGGAAGGCGGACAACGGTAGACCCAAGGGCTTCCTCAACCGGGTTCTGACCGCCATCGAGGTCGTCGGCAACAAGCTGCCGGATCCGGCGATCCTCTTCCTGCTGCTGCTGTTCCTGACCTGGATCGCTTCGGCGGTGCTGGCGCCGGTCCAATTCGCGGACGTCCACCCGGTCACCGGGGAGCCGGTACGTATTCAGAATCAGCTCACCGGCGAGGCGATGGCGACGTTCATGGCGCGCCTGGTCACCACTTTCACCGGGTTCGCTCCGTTGGGTGTGGTGCTCGTCGCGCTGCTCGGTGTCGGCGTGGCCGAGAAGACCGGCTTCATCAACACCGGCCTGCGGTTGATCCTCGGCTTCACGCCAAGGAGCCTGCTCACGCCGATGCTGATTCTGGCGGCGATCGTCAGCCACACCGCCGCGGACGCGGGTTACGTCCTGGTCATCCCGCTCGGCGGCGTCATCTTCTACGCCGCCGGCCGCCATCCCCTGGCCGGCATCTCGGCCGCCTTTGCCGGCGTCTCCGGCGGCTTCTCGGCCAACTTCATCCCCTCCGGAATTGACCCGCTGCTGCAGGGCTTCACCCAGTCCGCGGCGCAGATCCTCGATCCCGAGAAGCTCGTCAATCCGCTCTGCAACCTGGCGTTCACTGCCGTCTCGTCGGTCCTCGTGATCGGCGTCGGCTGGTACCTGACCGACCGGGTGATCGAGCCGCGACTCCGCGGCACCGAGATCGACGGCGATCCGGAAGAGATGCCGAAGATGGAGGAACCGAGTCGGAAGGACCGCCGCGGTTTCCTCGCCGGCATGGGGTCCCTTGTGCTCGGCCTCGTCGTCCTGCTGATCTGGGCGTGGCCCGACACGTCGCCGCTTCGCAGCGAGGCCGGTGAGCTGACCGCGTTCTCGGCGCCGCTGATGCAGATGCTGGTGCCCCTGATCTTCGTCTTCTTCCTGATTCCCGGCGTCGTCCACGGCTACGTCGCCGGCACGGTGAAGACCCACCGGGACATCGTCGACGGCATGAGCGACGCGATGCGCACGATGGCCTACTACCTGGTCATGGCCTTCTTCGCCGCCCAGTTCATCGCCGCGTTCAGCAGCTCGAACGTCGGCCTGCTCATCGCGCTCAAGGGCGCGAACTTCCTCCGCGATCTCGGGCTGCCGGCGCAGGCCACCGTCGTCGGGATCATTCTGCTGTCCGCGGTCGTCAACCTGTTCGTCGGCTCCGCCTCGGCCAAGTGGGCGGTTCTCTCGGTCATCTTCGTGCCGATGCTGATGAACCTGGGCATCTCGCCCGAGCTGACGCAGGCCGCCTACCGTGTCGGCGACAGCGTGACGAACATCGTGACGCCGCTGATGCCCTACTTCCCGCTCGTCGTCGTCTTCTGCCAGCGCTACGTGAAGAAGGCAGGCATCGGCACCGTCCTGTCCCTGATGATCCCGTACGCCGTGACCCTGTTGATCACCTGGACGCTGTTCCTGATCGGCTACTGGCTGCTCGGCATCCCGCTCGGACTCCAGGCCGGTTACACGTATCCCTGATCATGGGTTGGCGCCGCACCGCCCTTCCCGCCATCGTGCTCGTCGCGGCCACGGTCGCCTCGGCGACCTGGGCGCAGCCGACGCGTCCGATCTACCCCGTCTACGAGGGCTATGTGCCGAACGACGACGGCACCGCGGTTCTCGTGTTCGGCTACTTCAACCACAACGCGGTCGCGGTCGAGATCCCGGCTGGCGAAGCGAACGGCTTCGACCCCGGGCCCGCCGACCGCGGCCAACCGACCGTCTTCGAACCCGGCCGGCAGCGCAACGTCTGCCTGATCGTGCTCCCGGCTGACTACAAGGGCAACCTGCAGTGGACGATCACCTCGGGCGAGCACACCGAGAAGACGACGGAGCGCGGGGGAATCGATACCCTCTACCTGATCGAGAACATCTCGATGGCCTACCACCGGGCCAGGCAGATCGACACCGCCGCCGCCGAGCGTGGTGTCTGCGTCCAGCCCGCACCGGCCACCAGTGGGAGCGAACCATGAAGCGTACTCTCGGAGCAACGACGACAGCGGCGATTCCGCTCATCGCCCTTCTTGCGGTTCCTGCGGCATCGCCAGCCGCCGCGGCCGATGCGGACACGCCGACTTTCAGCCGCGACATCGCGCCGATCTTCCAGCGCTCCTGCCAGCGCTGCCACCGGCCCGAGACCGCCGCGCCGATGTCGCTGCTCACCTACGAGCAGATCCGGCCCTGGGCGCGGTCCATCAAGCGCCGCGTCGAGTCCCGACAGATGCCGCCCTGGCACATCGACCGCACGATCGGCGTGTACGAACCTGACCCGAGCCTGAGCGACGAGGAGATCGCCCTGGTCATGGCCTGGGTCGACGGCGGCGCTCCGCGCGGCAATCCGGCCGACCTGCCGGCGCCGATCGAGTGGCCCGAAGGCGACGCCTGGGAGTACGGCGAGCCCGACCTGGTGGTCGAGATGCAGGAGGACATGGTCGTACCCCCCGAAGGGCCCGACCTGTTCGTCAGCTTCATCGCCGACACCGGTCTCACCGAGGACCGCTACATCCGCTGGATCGAGGTCAAACCGAGCAAGGCGGGACGCGCGACCGTCCACCACACGATGGTCTACGCGATCCAGGACGACGCGGAGTACGTCGGCGAAGACTTCTTCGAGCGCGACGACGACCCGAACCGCCGCGACGCCGATGGGAACCCGGTCGGCTCGCTGCTCATCGAGTACGCCGTAGGCAACACGGGCGACGTCTATGCCGAGAACACCGGCAAGCTGCTGATGGCCGGTGCCAAGATCCGCTTCAGCGGCCACTACCACTCGATCGGCGAGGAGATCCGGGACCGCCAGCAGATCGGCTTTGGCTTCTATCCCCGCGGCGTGGTGCCCAAGCACCGGATCGTTTCCACCCGCCTGTTCGCCGGCCTGCCTAGCAACCGCGGGTGGCGCAACAACGAGCTCTCGATTCCACCCGGCGCCGACAACGTGCGGCACGACGGCTACCGCGTGCTCGACCGGCCAATCCAGTTGATCAGCTTCCAGGCCCACATGCACTACCGGGGCAAGGGCATGGAACTCGAAGCGATCCACCCCGACGGCCGCCGCGAACTGCTCACCCGCATCCAGAACTACGACTTCAACTGGCAGGTCGCTTACCCGTACAAGCACCCGCCCGTGTTCCCGGCCGGCACCGTGCTCCACGTGACCTCGTACCACGACAACTCGGAGAACAACCCCTACAACCCGGACCCGACCGCCTGGGTCGGCTGGGGCAACCGGACCGTCGACGACATGGCGATCGGCTGGACGAACTTCGTCTTTCTGTCCGAGGAGGACTACGAAGAGCACGTGACGGTCGCACCGGCCACCGGTGGCGGAGACTAAGGAGCGTGCGCCGTAGCACCGCGCTCGCGGCGGGGATCGTCTGTCTGACGGCCGCCGCGGCCGTCTCCGGCCAGAGTTCCGGGGCCGGCCCGCTGATCGAGCCGGTCACCGACGCCGAACTCGCAGCCACGCCCAACGGCGACTGGCTGAGCTTCCGCGGCAACCTGTCCGCCTGGGCGTACAGCGCCCTCGACGCCGTGAACACCGAAACCGTCGGCCAGCTCGACTTCGCCTGGGCGGCCCCAATGGAGGACGGACCGAACGAGGCGACGCCCCTGGTGCGAGGCGGCATCGTCTACCTGCCGCAGACGGGCGACGTGATCCACGCCCTCGACGCGCGGACCGGCGATCTGATCTGGGAGTACCGCCGGGAGCACAACTACCTGGATCCTGAAGGGGCGGACCCGGAGCGCCGCTTCGGCCAGGGCCTGGGACGGATCACCCGGAACATCGCGATCTGGCAGGACGGCCTGTTCGTCGCCACGATGGACGCGTTCATCATCCGTCTGGACGCGAACACCGGCGAGTTGGTGTGGGAAACTCGGGTCGGCGACAGCCGGATCGCCCACTCGTCCGGCCCGATCATCGCGAACGGCAAGGTGATCAGCGGGCGTTCCTGCAACATGTCCGTCGCGGGCGGCTGCTACCTCACGGCGCACGACGCCGAGGACGGCCGGGAGCTGTGGCGCTTCCACACGATCCCGCGCCCCGGCGAGCCGGGCGACGAGACCTGGGGCGGGCTGCCGCTCGAGCGCCGGTTCCACGTCGGCGCCTGGCATGTCGGTTCCTACGACCCCGAACTCGACCTCGTCTACTGGGGCACGTCCGTGCCGGCGCCCTCTCCCGAGGTGCTGCGCGGCAGCGGGGCTGGGTCCCTCCTCTACTCGAACAGCACACTGGCGCTCAAGCCCGACACCGGCGAGCTGGCGTGGTACTTCCAGCATCTGCCGCGAGACAACTGGGACCTCGACCATCCCTTCGAGCGCATCCTCGTCGATCTGGAGATGGAGCCGGACGAGGAAGCCGTCTGGTCCATCAACCCGGCGCTGGAGCCGGGCGAACGGCGGCGCGTGATGACCGGCTTCCCCGGCAAGACCGCGGTCTTCTGGACCCTCGACCGGGAGACCGGTGAGTTCCTGTGGGCGCGAGAGACGGTCTTCCAGAACGTGATCACCCACATCGACCCGCACACCGGCACGGTCACGGTGAACGAGGAAGTCATCCCGAAGGCCCGAGACGAGGAGTACGGCGTCGTCTGCCCGGCGGCGAGCGGCGGCAAGGACTGGCCGACCGCGGCCTATAGCCCGATGACCGAGGCCGTCTACGCGCCGCTCCAGGACGTCTGCATGTCGCCGACGATCACCGGCACAGGCGTTGGACCGCCCCAGGGCTACGGCATCAGCTTCAACATGCGGCTGGCGCCGAACAAGACGACGGTCGGGCGCCTGGATGCCGTCTCGGCTCGCACCGGCGAGTCCCTCTGGCGGTTCGAGGAACCCGCCGGCATGATGTCGGTGTTGACGACCGGCGGCGGGCTGGTCTTCGCCGGAAACACGAACCGCCGGTTCCGCGCCTTCGACGCCGCGACCGGAGACATCCTCTGGCAGACCGTGCTGGGCGGACCGGTGAGCGGCTTCCCCGTCAGCTTCGCCGTGGACGGCGAGCAGTACGTCGCGGTGACGGCGGGCGGCGGCGACCTGCTGAGCGGGCTCTTCAACCGTCTGGGAAACAAGAACGCGCGCTCCGGCTCCAACCTGCTCTACGCCTTCAAACTGTCCGACACGGCCGGGCGCGGTCCGATCGAGAAGCCGACCGTCACGGCGGCGGCCGCCGAACCGCCGCCCATGGTCATGATCGACGCTCCACTCCTCGAGGCGTCGGCGCCCTGCGCTACGTTCTCAGCGGAGCAGGCCGAGCGCGGCGCCGCCCTCTACCAGGAACAGTGCGCGGAATGCCACGGGCCCACTCTCCGCGGTGGCACCCAAGGGGCCGCGATCGCAGGTCGCAGCTTCGTGAGCTACTGGTCGAACCGGGCCGCCAGCGGGCTCTACCGGACGATCCGCGAGACGATGCCGCAGGGCCGGGAAGGAACGATTGGCCCGGCGGCCTCAGCCGACCTGGTCGCCTTCGTGCTACGAGAGAACGGGGCCGAAGCCTCCGGCGAGTTCGGCACGGACACCGAGTCGCTCGACGGCCAGCGCACCTGCTTCCGGCCGTAGCGCCCCGGCCGCGTGGTCGTCGTGGTCATGCTCGTCATGACCAGCGTCGCCGTCCTCTTCATCGTGCCCGTCGTGATCCTCGTGATCGGCCTCGTCGTCGTGGTCGTGACCGGCCTCCCCATCGTCGGCATGCCCAGCCTCGTCATCGTGGTCGTGAGCAGCCTCGTCGTCCCCGGCATGCTCGTGCTGCTCGTGTACACCGTGATCGTGGCCGTCGTCATGCGAGTGGCCGAGGTGCGAGTGCTGATGCCAGAGGCCCATCACCGCCATCGTCGCGATGCCGATCATCACGAGCGCGAACTTGAGCGCCCGGTCCCGATCCTGTTCGGGCATCGGCACGTCGTCCTCGCCCATCAGGGAACTCCGCACGTAGTGCGCGATCCGGTCCCGCTCCCTCGACATCTCCGCGTCGAGCACGTCCATCACCGCCACGTAGATGAACGTGCCGGCCGCGATCGCATTGAAGCTCCCCTCGAAGATCAGGGCCGTTCTCCCCTCGAACACCTGTCCCGCCACGGTGCCGAAGACGATCCCGAGCGGCGTCATGACCGAGAAGAGCCACAACGTCTGCCACAGCTTCCGGTTGCCCGCGGAGTGGGCGGTGACGATCAGGGCGAAGGCGGCGGAACCCTTGTGGAACAGGATGCCCAGCATGACGACCAGGGCAGCCGCGGCTTCGGGCTGAAGGCCAAGAGCCATCCCCGCGATGATCGAGTGCACGGACAGCACGATCAGCAGGACGAAGGCGTAGAAGGGCGGCCTCGTCCGCTCCTCTTCCTGGCCCAGCATCGAGTTGCGGCCTTCGAGGACGACCCGGTCGATCAACAGCAGCAGACCGACTCCGAGCGCCGCGAGCAGGGGCGCCAGGGGATAGTCGACCACGTTCCGGAGCGCTTCATCGGCTTCGGGCAGCAGGTGGACGAACCCGACGCCGAGGAAGATGCCGCCCGCCAGCGCGTTGCCCAAGGAGAGGTATCGTCGGCTGGCCTGCTGCCTCGCGACGAGGATGGGGATCATTCCGCCGACGATGGCGATCCCGAAGATCGACACGCCGGCGATGATCTTGATGGCAAGCGGGGACATAGGGTGGGACCTCCTCTAGTGCCTGTCCGCTCAGGGCAAGTTGGCCGTCGCTCCCTCGCCGCGTAGAGACGGCGGCAGCAGTTCGGGCCTGGTGAAGAAGTTCGCCTGCACAGCGTGGAGATAGGCGGGGCGCGAGTTCAGACGATCGCGATAAGCAGAAAGCCGCGGACCGATCGGCTCGCCGTAGGCAACCGCCCAGTCCAGGCAACTGCCTAGCAGGATGTCGACACTGGTGAACCGGTCACCGAGCAGGAACTCCCGCCCGTCGGCGAACTCGAGTTCCGCCACCGCCGACTGCTTGGCGAAGCCCTCGCTCGCGGTCTGAATCGCCGCCGGCGCCTCGCCGTAGAGGTACGCGAGGTCGCGGTGCTTGCGGATCACGTAGAGCGTGTGAGCGTCGAGCTCCATCATCACGAAGAACGACCACTGGTCGTAGCGCGCCCGCGCCTCCGTACCGGCGTCTGGAATCAGTCCGTCCGGCTGGCCGTACTCCGCGGCCAGGTAGTTGACGATCGCGGCGCTCTCGGCGAGCACGAGATCGCCATCCTGGAGCAGCGGGATCTTCTGCCGCGGATTGAGCCTGGTGAACTCGTCGGTCTGCGTTTCGCCCGTCCGCGGACCGATCGGCCGGTGCTCGTAGTCCAGTTCCAGCTCAGCGAGCGCCCAGTGAGCGCGGAGCGTCCGCGACGTGCTGCAGCCCCAGAGCACCATCCGTGCATCTCTGGTCTGCTCGACTGTCATCGGCACCCCGAGAGGATGTCACAGAGGCCGTCCTGGCGCGGCGCGTCCTACCGCGATCGGGGCAGCGACACCGCCAGCACGACACCAAGGCAGCCCAGAACGACGATGTAGAAGATGGTCGTCAACACATCGGCGAGGACCGGGAGGTCGACCGGGCCGGCCAGGGAC
This sequence comes from Acidobacteriota bacterium, assembly GCA_026707545.1. Classification (NCBI taxonomy): domain Bacteria; kingdom Pseudomonadati; phylum Acidobacteriota; species Acidobacteriota bacterium. The sequence continues at coordinate 2,495,547 of JAPOWR010000001.1, forward strand.
CTCCGCCAGGCCGCGACCGGCAGGCCGACGCCCACCACGGCGAGCGAAATCCACCGCGTCCAGCTGAGTTGACTGCTCTTCTCGGTCATCTTCTTCGTCCGGCTTCCGTGTCGTCGTTCGGCTTCGCTGTTGCCGGGGCGGAGGATGTCACAGATCGGCGACTTTCGCAGCCCGGTAGACTCACGGCACATACACGACATCGCAGTGGGAGGTCCGAATGCAGATCAGACGGCGGAGGTCTTCGTTCTGGAGGGTCTGGGGCACCGCCCTGGTGTCGGTAGGAGCACTCGTGGTGATCGCCGCGGCCGCAGCGCTCATGATGTTCGCGGCATCCGCCGCGGACGCGCAGGAGATCCCGCGGCGGCACGATGGACGCCCAGATCTCTCCGGCACCTACGACATCGCGACCCTGACGCCGGCGCAGCGGCCCGAACGGTTCGGCGATCGGCTCGAACTGACGCCGGAGGAAGCCGCGGCGCTCGCCGAGCACTGGGAGACGAACTTCGACAAGGACCACGCGCCGAGCGACCCGGACCGTGAAGCGCCTCCGGTGGGCGGGACCGGCATCTACGCGCCGGAGTTCACGGGGGCGGCCGGCAAGGTCGGCGGTTACAACGCCTTCTTCGTCGACATCGGCACGGGCGCCTTCCTGCTCGACGGCAAGTACCGCACGTCGATCATCACGGATCCGCCGGACGGCCGCTATCCGCCGCTCAGCGCACTCGGAGAGGAACGAAGCCAGCGAGTGGCACCCTTCCGGCACGAGAACACGGGCACGGCCTGGTGGCTGGACCTTCCCGTGGGCCCCTATGACGATCACGAACTGAGGCCCCTCGCCGAACGCTGCATCCTGACCCGTGGCGCCTCCGGCCCTCCGTCCATGCCGGGCATGTACAACAACCTGAAGACGATCGTGCAGACGGACACCCACGTGATGATCCTGATCGAGTGGATGCACGACGTACGGATCATCCGGCTCGACTCCGAGCACCTGCCGGACACGATCCGGAAGTGGAGCGGCGACTCGATCGGCTGGTGGGAGGGAGACACGCTCGTCGTCGAGACGACGAACTTCCGGGAGATCCCCGGCTCGGTCTCGCGTGGTTCGCGCGACATGCGGGTGACGGAACGGTTCAGCCGCATCGACGCCGAGAACCTGCGCTACGAGTTCACGGTCGAGGATCCCGCCCACGAGACCGCCTGGAGCGGCGAGTACCCGTGGCCGGCGACCCCGAACAAGCTCTACGAGTACGCCTGCCACGAGGGGAACTACTCCTTCGGCAACATCATGCGTGGCGCCAGGCTGCTGGAGCGGGAGGCGATCGGGCAGAGCGCGTCGGGCACCCCGACCGGTTCCGGATCGGGCGACTGAGGCAGGAGGAACGAGCCCATGCCGGACATCAACTTCATCCCCCACCCGCTCGTCGGCACGCCGATGGGCGCCGCGCTCGACCTGTACGTGATCCTGGCGATCCTGTGCTGGCTCACCTCGGTCATCACCCGCGAGTACTCCTGGGTGGACCGCCTCTGGTCGATCTGCCCGCCCGTCTACTGCCTGATCGTGGCCTTCTCCACGGACTTCGAGTTCTCGCGAGTCAACGTGATGACCCTCCTCGTGCTGCTCTGGGGGCTACGCCTCACCTTCAACTTCGCCCGCAAGGGGGGCTACTGGAAGGGCGGCGAGGACTACCGCTGGGCCACCGTCAGGGAGCGCTTCGGCCCCGTCGCCATCCAGGTCATGAACGCGACGATCATCGCGCCCGGCCAGATGCTGCTGATCTGGTGGTTCACGTCGCCGATCCACGCGGCCTGGGAGGCGGGGGACACGCCGCTGGGCGGACTCGACTTCGTCGCCGCCGGGCTGTTCCTTCTCCTCCTGATCGGCGAGACCGTCGCCGACGAGCAGATGTGGGCCTTCCAGCAGGACAAGAAACGCCGGGTCGCGGCCGGCGAGGAAGTCGCTCAACCGTTCATGAATCGCGGCCTCTTCCGAATCTGCCGCCATCCGAACTACCTGTGCGAGATGGGCATGTGGTGTGCTTTCTACCTGTTCGCCGTCGCGGCGTCGGGCGAGTGGCTCCACTGGACCGGTTTCGGCTGTCTGGGACTGATCGGCCTCGTCGTCGGGTCAATACCGCTCGCGGAGTCCATCTCGGCCGCCAGGTATCCGTCGTACCCGGAGTACAAGGCCTCCACTCCCTGCCTCATTCCGGGCTTGCGCCTCGGCAAACCGTAGTACTCTCGCCGACGCTCCGCCCAACCCCGTAAGGAGGAACCACGCGTGATCCGATTGCGTCCTCGGGGGCAGTACGCCCCGCTCGCCACCGCCGCCGCTGCCCTGCTGCTGGCGGTCTTCGTTCTCGCGCCGGCGTACGCCGCCGAGCCGGAACTGCAGCACGCCAAGCCGGCCGACGTCGGCATGGATCCGGCCGGCCTCAAGAAGCTCAACGAGGCGATGCACGGCATGGTCGACGGCGGCAAGCTCGCCGGCGTCGTCACGATGGTCTCGCGCAAGGGCAAGGTGGTCCACTTCGACGCCTACGGCAAGCGGGACATCGAGAACGGCGTTCCCATCGAGAAGGACACGATCTTCCGGATCTACTCGATGACCAAGCCGATCGTCGGGGTCGCAATGATGACCTACTACGACGAGGGCCGCTTCGCGCTCGACGACCCTGTATCGAAGTTGATTCCCGAGTTCAAGGGCCTCAAGGTCGCGAAGGAGGACGGTCCCGACGGCAACCCGATCACGGAAGACGCCGATCATCCGATGACGATGCGGGAACTGATGAACCACACGGCCGGACTGACCTACGGGCTGTTCTCGCGGTCCCAGGTGGACACGCTCTACACGAAGGCGGGCATCATCACGGACCCGAACCAGAACCTGAAGGACATGATCGATAAGCTGGCGAAGATCCCGCTCCGCCAGCAGCCCGGCTCGATGTGGCACTACAGCGTCGCCGTCGACGTCCAGGGCTATGTGCTCGAGGTGCTCGCCGGCAAGCCGCTCGACGAGGTCCTGAACGAGCGGCTCTTCGGGCCCCTGGGCATGAAGGACACCGCTTTCTGGGTGGAGCCGGGCAAGGCGGACCGCTTCTCGCGGATCTACACGCCGAACGCCGAGGGCAAGCTGGTCAGTCCGCCCAATGGCCAGTACCTCCAGAAGCCGAAGTTTCTCTCCGGCGGCGGCGGCCTCGTCGGCACCGCGACCGACTACATGCGCTTCGCCCAGATGCTGGCGAACGGTGGCGAACTGGACGGTGTCCGCATCCTGAAGCCGGAGACGGTAAAGCTGATGCACACCGACCACCTGCCCGAAGGCGTCACCGACATGGGTCCGCTCTACCGCGGCAACCGCTTCGGCCTGGACTTCTCGATCGTCACCGATCCGAACCCGGCGACCGACCATGAGCGCGCCAGGGGCGAGTACTGGTGGTACGGGATCGGCGGCACCTGGTTCGGTATCAACCCGATCCAGGACCTGGTCGTTGTCGGCATGATCCAGAGCCGCGACTTCCAGGCGTCCTCAGCCGCGCGGTGGGCCAGCAAGCGCCTCGCGTACGAAGCGATTGTCGACTGAGCCGCTCCGCCGGCACGCGCCCGGCCAAGAACCCCACGAACCGTCGAGGAGGTAGTCGATGAGTCTGTTTGCCTGGTCGTGGATGTTCCTCATCCTCTACATCGTCGGCATGCTCACGTTCGGCTGGATCGCCAGCCGGCGAATCAGCAACGCGGACGACTTCGCCACCGCCCGCAGCAGCTACGGCCCGTACTTCCTCGCCCTGGCCTTCGCCGCCACGACCGCCAGCGGCGCCACCTTCCTCGGCAGCCCCGGCCTCGGCTACGACTTCGGGATGGCCAGCGTCTGGGGCAAGTTCCTCTATCCGATGGGGGTGTACTTCGGAGTCCTGATCACGATCAGGCTGGTCGCCAACTCCGGCCACAAGTTCGGAAACCGTTCGATCCCGGAGTACCTGGGCGACCGCTACCAGAGCGACGGCGTGCGGCTGCTGGTCTCGGTCTTCTCCCTGGTGCTGTTCTTCTACATCGCCGCACAACTCGTATCGGGGCTGGTCATGTTCGAGACGATGCTCGGGCTCGAGCCGCTGACGGCGCTGATCATCACTTCCGGCGTCCTTCTCGTCTACGTCGTCCTCGGCGGCGCCCACGCCGACATCATCACCGATGGCGTCCAGGGGATGATGATGCTCGGCGTCGCGATCGTGGTGATCGTCATGTTCCTGTTCGCCTCCGGGATGGACGGCGGGCTCGGCGCCCTCGTCAGCAATCTGCGCGAGCAGGATCCGAACCTGGTCGGGCCGCTGAACAGGTCGAACTCCCTGTACGACTCCTGGTGGGCCATTGCCTGCGTCCTGTTCGCCCACATTCCGCTCGGCATGCTGCCCCACATCGGCAACAAGGTGTGGGCGCTCAAGAACGACGGCGACCGGATGCGCTTCGTCAAGCTCGCCTTCGCGGTCGGTCTGACGATGGGCATGCTGGGCCTGGGCGGCATCCTCGCCCGCGGCGTCCTCGGCACCGAACTCATGGAGGCCGGGCGCAACTCGAACGAGGCGCTGCCAGCGCTCTTCATCGAGCTGTTCCCGACCTGGCTGGCGGCCCTGATCGGCGTCGGCATCCTGGCGGCGATCATGTCGACCGCGGACGGCCTCGTCGTCTCGTCATCGCAGATCGTCGCCAACGACATCTACCGGCGCTCGATCGTTCCCAAGTACAGCCCCGACCTGAACGACAAGGAACTCGATCGCCGCGTCCTCGTGATCAGCCGCTGGAGCACGGTCATCGTCCTGGTGCTGTGTACCTGGCTGGCCTGGGCGATGCAGGACATGAACATCGCCCTCCTGGTCTGGGTCGGCACCGGCGGCATGATGGCCGCCTTCGCCGGCCCGCTGGTGGTCGGAGGCCTCTGGCGCGGCGTCACTCTGGCCGGCGCCTACACGGGCCTCGTCAGCGGCATGCTCACCTTCGTTCTGCTGCGTAGCGGCCTGCCGTGGATGATCGTCGACCCCGGCTCGCTCGGTCCGCTGTCGGGCGTAGCAGAGTGGCTCGCGCACTACCAGATCAATCCGTACTCGTGCGCGGTGGTCGGCGAGGTCGTCTCCATCGCCGGGACCTATGTCGTCTCCAAGCTGACGCAGCCACTGCCTGAATCCCACGTCGAGCGGCTGTTCAGCGCGCCGGCCGAGACCGCCGAGGCCGCAGGGGGTTAGGCCCGCAGCGCACCAGGACGGCGCAGTAGACTCGGCGGCAAAGCCGACAGAAGAAGGAGGCACGACATGCGTCGCCACCGAACCACTCGTCTCCGCAACCGGTCGATTCCCGTCCTCGCGGCGCTCGTGTTCCTTGTCGCCACTCCCTCCCTCGTCGCTCAGGAAGCGGCCGGCTGGACCCCGCCGCTCGCAGCCGACGGCAAGCCCGACATTTCGGGGGTCTGGGACTTTCGCACGCTGACACCGCTCCAGCGACCCGAGGACCAGGAAGCGACGATCGACGAGGCCAGGGCCGCGGAGATCGAGACGGCGGCCGTCGAGCGGGCGCGGGCCGCCGATGCGCCAAGCGACCCGGAGAAGCGGAAACTCAAGGCCGGAGACCCGGTGGGCGGCTACAACAACTTCTGGTTCGACCGCGGCGCCAGGGTCGTCGAGGATCTCCGGACGTCGCTGATCATCGACCCGCCGAACGGCCGGCTTCCTGACACTCTCCCCGACGTCAAGCGCCAGACGCGAGGTGATGACAAGCCGATCGACCGCCCGGTCCGGCTCCGCGTAGGTGGTGTCGGACTCGACAGCTACGAGGACCGCGGACTATCCGAGCGCTGCATCCTGGGCTTCAACGCAGGCCCCCCGATCACGCCCGGGGGCTACAACCAGAACATCCAGATCTTTCAGTCCGCGAACCACGTGGCGATCCTGAACGAGATGGTCCACGACAGTCGGATCATTCCCCTCGATGGCCGCGCCCACCTTCCCGACTCGGTGCGGCAGTGGATGGGCGACTCCCGCGGTCGTTGGGAAGGAGACACCCTGATCGTCGAGACGAAGAACTTCTCCGATCTGGTCTCCAGCTTCAGCGGCAGCGTGGCCGGCGCCGTGGGCGACGCCTATGAGATGCACGTCACGGAGAGGTTCCGACGCGTGGACGAGGACACGCTGATGTACGAGTACACGGTGAATGACCCGGCGACCTTCACACGCCCCTTCACCGCCCGTCTGCTGATGAAGAAGGGTGAGGCGCTGTTCGAGTACGCCTGCCACGAGGGCAACTACGGCCTGTTCAACATCCTCTCGGGTGCCCGCGCCAAGGAGGCCGAGGCGGCGGCCGCTACCGGAGGCGAGTAGCGAGCAGGCCGCCCACCGGCTGGAACCGGCGGCGACGACCCGCTGTTCAGTCCCAGTCGGGCAGCGGCTGAGGGCCCGGCACGATGCCGGCGATATCGGGATCCTCCCCGGGCACTGCCTCGGGCGCTTCGAGCGCGGCCTGTTCCTTGTCCAGTTTGCGCTGGGCGCGACGCTCCAGCTTCTCCTGACGCCTCTGACGTTTTCGGATTTCCCGTTGGCGCTTGGCGAACGTCGTTGGTCCGGGTCTAGCCATGGCGATATCCCCTCCCTCCGCGCGGGCTCTCTCTCAGGGCTAGCGGCCGAGTGTAGCAGGGACTTTTGACACCGCAGGACCCTACGGTGAGTAGTAGGTCGGCGACCCGGGACCGACCGGCAAACCCAGGGCGAACACCCAGAGGTAGAACAGCGAGATCCAACCGATCAGGTAGGTGATCGAGTACGGAATCATCGTCGCGATCAGGGTGCCGATTCCGAGTTTCCGGTCGTACCGCATCGCCACCGCCAGGATGAGCCCGAAGTAGCTCATCATCGGCGTGATGATGTTCGTCGTCGAGTCGCCGATCCGGTACGCCGCCTGGATCACCTCCGGGCTGTAGCCGACCGTCATCAGCATGGGAACGAAGATGGGCGCCGTCACCGCCCACTGGGCCGACGCGCTGCCGAGCATCAAGTTGACGAAGCAGCACATCAGGATGAACGGCACGAACACGATCGGCCCGGTCAGGTCGAACCGGGTCAGCAAGTCGGCACCGACGACCGCGGTAATCGTCCCCAGGTTCGTCCAGTTGAAGAAGGAGACGAACTGGGCGGCGAAGAAGACGAGCACCAGGTAGGGGCCGAGAGAACTCATCGAGCGGCCCATGCCGTCGATCACGTCGCGGTCGTTCCTGAGCGAACCGGTGGTGCGGCCGTAGACGATCGAAGGCACGATGAAGAAGACGAAGATCAGGGACACCACGCTGCGCAGCATCGGCCGCAGATCGTCGATCAGGAGCGCGTTCGCCGCCGGATCGCGGAACCAGCCGTTCTCCGGCAGGGCGAGCAGGGCCAGCCCGCCGAGCATGACCAGCACGGTCACCCCCGCCAGTTTCAGCCCCCGCTTCTCCTCCTTCGACAGCGTCTTCAGGCCCTCCTCCGGGTCTTCCAGGTCGTCCGCCGCCCGCCCCGGATCGAAGACGCCCAGCTTGGGCTCGACGATCCGGGTCGTCACCAGGGTGCCGATCGCCGTGATCATGAAGGTGCTGACGAACATGAACAGGTAGTTGGCGGTCGCCGGGATCTCGTTGGCCGCACCGGGCGCGTAGGAGGGATCGATGATGCGCGCCGCTTCGGTCGTGATCCCGGCGAGCAGCGGGTCGACGGTGCCGATCAGCACGTTCGCCGAGTAACCCCCCGAAACGCCGGCGAACGCCGCGGCCAGCCCGGCCAGGGGATGACGGCCGACCGCGCGGAACACGACCGCCGCCAGTGGGATCAACACGACGTAGCCCATCTCGGACGCCGTATTGGAAACGACCGACGCGAACACCACGACCGCGGTCAGCAGGTTTCGCGGAGCGCCCAGGACCAGCGCCCGAAGCAGGGCCCCGAGAAGACCCGACCGCTCGGCCACGCCGACCCCGAGCAGGGCGACCAGAACCGTACCCAGCGGTGCGAAACCCGTGAAGTTCGTCACGAGGTTCATGGCGATCCGCCGCATCCCCTCCGGGTTCATCAGGCTGACCGCGCGGATCATCCCGTCTTCGGAGCGGCCCGAGACACCGGCCGGCCGCGGGTCGGCCACCTTCCAGTCGAGTACTTCCGCCATGCCCGAAACCAGCAGGATGAGCAGCGCCAGCACCGCGAACAGCGTCACCGGGTGCGGCAAGAGGTTGCCGAGGAACTCGACTACGTTCAGGAACCGCGTGAACAGACCGGGGCCGCGTCCTCCCCGCCTGCGGCGCTTTCGATTGGCGGATTCAGACATCCGCGGAACAGTAGCGGACCAACCCGGCTCAGCCTCGCCGGATAGCGGCCGTGTGGTAGGGATCGAGGTCGTCGATCGCCGATTCGGGCTCCCCGGTCTTCCACGCGAAGAGCCGCACGGTGACCTCCGACGGCGTCACGTCGAAGAGCGCGAAACCGTTCTTCTCGAAGGTCTCGCCGCGCACGTCCTGAACCACCGCCGTGGCAGCCATGGGCGGCGTCCCCCGCGCCGCCGACGGCCAGCCCGTCAGTGTGCCCAGCGGACCGGTCAGCACGGCATGAACCGGGTTGGCTGAGAGATCCATGCCGCCGCTCCGCTCGAGGACGGAGTGGCCGATCGCATGCAGGTCGCCCGAGAGCACGATGCCGGCCCGCTGCGGGTGGGACGTCAGCGACTCCAGCAGGCGCTGATGCTGCCTCCACCAGCCCTCCTGCCAGAAGTACTTCTCGCGCTCCGTCGTCAGCCGGAAGTTGCTGCCGGCAAAATCGCCGATGCGCGAGACGGTGGCACCGCCGTCGTCGAGATCGGCGACATCCGGATACCACTCGCGCCACTTCCCGGCCGACCAGCCGAACGGGTGCGACGGAACGTGGAACAACTGCGCGACGGCCTGGTCCCGCGTGCGCTGGTGCAGCCAGTGTTCCGTCTCCGGCGGCACCAGGCCGGCATGGACGCCCTTGAGCGACAGGTAGCGGGCACAGTCGTAGATCAGGACCTCGGCCAGCCGGCCGTACCGGAACGTGCCGAAGGCCTCGGAGATCCCGGGCTCCCGGTCGCCGGCGCCCGTACCGGACATTGCAACCGGCCGTTCCACATCCGGCAGGAACTCCGGCAGGTAGGCGTTGCGGGTGAATCGGGCGAACTCGACCTGGTAGCGGTCGGGCGGCAGAGTGACCATCTGCGGATCGGCATCGTCGTTCTCGTAGTAGTCGTGGTCGTCGCTCACGAAGTAGGAAGGCGTCGATCGCAACATGACGCCGTACAACTCGGCGACCTGCGGCCCGACCGCCGCCTTGAGCGAGGTCTCGTTGCTCGTTCCCAGCGCGGGCAGGCTCAGGTCGAGCCAGCCGATCCGTTCGTAGAGCTCGCGGGAACGCCGGCCCCGCTCCTCGCCCCGGTTGTAGAGCACCGTGCGCTGGTCCCAGTAGATGTGATCGCCGATCGCGATCAGCGCCCTCGGCCGGAACGAGAGGGCCCTGCGCAGGAGTCTCCGGCGAACCGCCAATGGCAGGAAGAAGCCCGACTCGGGGTGGCCGCCGGCGCAGGTGTAGGCGAGGAACCGGACCGACTCGGGCTGGGCCGAGGGCGACGGGAAGGTGCGGAGCGGCCACGGGTCGCACAGCGTCTCCCCGCCGCCAAGAAGCTGCAGGGTGTACTCCGTGTCCGGTTCCAGGCCGGGCGCGTCGAAGGAGAAGAAACGCCTCTCCGTGTCTGTGCTCCGGCCCGCGACCAGGCGGCCGCCGATGCGCAGCTCCGGCACGAAGTCGAGGGACTCGGCGAAGGAGCACTTGAGCGTCACCCGGTCGTGGTTGGCCGCCGGAATCAGATGCTGGAGCGGTCCCGCGCGCCAGCCGTCGTCCGCGATGGCCGGCGAACGATGGAGGCCTGCTCCAGTTGCCGCGGCTGCGGCGCTCGCGATGAAGCGTCTACGGGTCCAGGTCGACGTCATGGTCGGGTCCTCCAAGAAAGTTGCGCAACCGCTCGCGGTCGAGGTCGGTCAGCGGCAGGAATCGCGGTTGGCTGTCGCTCCTCGCCGACGTGTCGCAGGGCTGGCACATCAGCACGCCCGGCTCCCGCAGGTGCTTCAGCCCGAGAACGTGGCCGAGTTCGTGCGCGATCACGTTACGCACGACATTGTCGCGCTCGTCGCCCGCGGGAATGGCGACGAGATAGCGGCCATCGTCGCCGTAGGGCCAGGCCAAGGGCATGAGATTCTGGGCCGAGAGCAGCACGACGACCTCCGCGTCGACCCGGAAGAGCGCTTCCGGCGGCGCCGGACCCGGATCGGACGAGTGCAGGCGCCCGGCCAGCTGCGAGAGCTGGTGGGCGTAGTTCTCGAAGGGCCGCAGTCCTACCGGCGGAGTCTCGTGTCCCGGCTCCGAAAACGGTGCGGCCAGTCCCAGATCCGACACCGCCGCGTTCCAAAACGAGACGGCATCATCCACCATCGCGACCCGCTCGTCATCGACGTCGTCGACCAGCACGGCGACGCGCCTGGGCTCGTCGATCGCCGGCTCCGAAGCGGTCGCAACTGGCAGAATGCCCAGCGCAAGAAGCAGAGGAGCAACACGGCTGCTCGCGCCGGCCAGGAAGGCACCAGGCCGCACCCTCCCGGAGAAAGTCATCATGCGCCACATTCGAACGTTCATCAGGCTGCTGCCGGCTGTTGTCTCCCTCGCCCTGGTCGCTTCCCCGGTCCTCGGCCAGATCCACCGGACGCCGGACCCGGTGCGCCGGGCCGACCTCCACCGCCTGGCTGAAGTCGATCGGATGGTCATGGTACCGATGCGCGACGGCGTCCGCCTCGCCACCGAAATCTACCGGCCGCGCGATGCCCAGGGTCCCGTGCCGGCGATCTTCTGGCGTACGCCCTACAACTTCAGTCCACTGCCGCCGCCCAACCTGGAGCGACCGAGCGCGCTGCTCAAGTTCGGACTCGACGCGGTGGAGCGCGGATACGCCTTCGTCGTCCAGAACGAGCGCGGCAAGTTCTTCTCGGAGGGCGATTGGGAGATCCTCGGCAAGCCTCGTACCGACGGCTACGACGCGCTGACCTGGATCGCCGATCAGCCGTGGTCCAACGGCAAGGTCGCAACGCTCGGATGCTCGTCGACCGCGGAATGGCAGATGGGCCTGGCGGCGATGCGGCATCCCGCCCATGCCGCCGCCGTGCCGATGGGCCAGGGCGCTGGCATCGGCCGCATGGGGCCGTTCTACGAGCAGGGGAACTTCTACCGCGGCGGCGCGCTCCAGCTTCCGATGGCCGTCTGGCTCTTCGGCGAACAAAACACCCAGCGCCCGACCTTCCCGCCGGAAACCAGCCGCGAGGACCTGGAGCGGCTCGCGACCTACTTCGATCTCGCGGCGAAGATGCCCCAGGTCGACTGGAAGCAGGCGCTCTGGCATCTCCCCATCCAGACGATCATGGAGTCCGTCGGCGGGCCGAAGGGGATCTTCGGCGAGTTCGCGGCCCGCACTCCGGACGACGCGGGCTGGTACGAGGGCGGCCTCTACCACGACGACGAACCGTTCGGCGTGCCGGCGCTCTGGGCCAACTCCTGGTACGACCTGTCCGTATCGCCGAACCTGGCGCTCTACGAGCACGTTCGCGCCAACGCCGACGAAGAAGTCCGCCAGCACCAGTACATGGTCATCGCGCCCAGCCTGCACTGCAACATGTACCGCCTGACGAACCCGCTGATCGTCGGCGAACGGAACTTCGGCGACACGGACTTCGGCTTCGACGAGATGCTCTGGAGCTTCCTCGATCGCTTCACGAAGCCGGAGGCGAACGGCTTCGAAGACCGCTACGCCAAGGTCCGTTACTTCCTGATGGGCGAGGACGGCTGGCAGAACGCAGAGGACTGGCCGCCCGCCGAAGTCGAGCCGATGACCCTCTACCTCGGCAGCGCCGGCAACGCGAACAGCGCTGCCGGCGACGGCAGGCTGACGGCGGACACCGGCGGTGACAGGGACGACGCCGACCGGTTCGTCTACGACCCGGGCTCGCCGGTGCCGACCCACGGCGGCGCCTTCTGTTGCATGGGCGAGTACGAGCCCGGCTCGTTCGATCAACGCTCGGTCGAGGCCCGCACCGACGTGCTCGTCTACACCACGGAGCCGTTTGACGAGCCGCTGGCCGTCGTCGGATCGATCGACGTCGTCCTGCACGTCTCGTCCGACGCGCCCGACACCGACTTCACGGTCAAGCTGATCGATGTGCATCCAGACGGCCGCGCCTTCAACCTGGACGACACGATCCTGCGCATGCGCTACCGCGAGGGCTTCGACCGCGACGTCCGCATGGAAGCCGGAGAGGTCTATGAGGTGAGACTCGGGCCGCTCGCCACCGCCAACGTCTTCGGCGCCGGACACCGCCTGCGGATCGAGATCTCGAGCAGCAACTTCCCGCGCTACGACCGCAACCTGAACACGGGCGGCAACAACTACGACGAGAGCGAGTGGCGGGTGGCCCGAAACGCGGTCCACCACTCCGCGGAGCATCCGTCCCGCATCGTGCTCCCGGTGCTCGACCGCTAGGTACGACAGCGCCTACTGGGTGCGCCGGCGTGCCATCCGCCGGCATCCGCCGAAGGCGGAATCCGCCAACGACGCTATGGCTCCAGCGGCGGCACGTTCTGACTGAACTTCACGCCGCTGATGCGGTCCGTGTTGTCAGCGCGTCGCCTCCGACTCGGTGGGAAGTCCTCCGTCTCCTTGATCCAGGCATCGAGGACCCGGCTCAACTGCCGGGCAATCTGCTCCACCTCCGGCCGGCCCGCGAGGTTGACCAGTTCGTGCGGATCCTCCTCCAGATCGTAGATCTCGATCACCGGCCGCGGCGCCTCGAACAGACGGGCCTGACCAGCCGTCAAGGTCCCGGCGGCACGGTGCGCCGTCAGGCTGTACCAGGAGGGGCTGCGCGAGGCGTCGGCCGGTGTGCAGAGCGGCAGTTCCGTGTAGGCGTTGCGAATCAGCTTGTAGCGCACACCCCGCACTGCTCGAATGTGCTCGTCGCAGTTGTGCCAGTTGCGCTCCGCGAACACGTACTCGCGCCCCGGCGCGGTCTGGTCCGTCAAGGCGTCGGCGAAGCTCGAACCGTGGAAGCTCCCAGGTGTCTCCGCCCCGGCCGCCTCGAGCAACGTCGGAGCGAGATCGATCATGCTGGCGAGCCCCGCATAGCGGACGCCCGAGGGCGTCACGCCAGGCCACGAGACGATGAGCGGAGTGCGGATCCCGGCGTCGTACGCGGTCGCCTTGGCGCGCGGAAACGGCGCCCCGTTGTCGCTCAGGAAAACGACCAGCGTGTTCTCGCGGAGCTTGCGCCGGTCCAGTTCGGCCAGCATCCGACCGATCTCGCCATCCATGCGGGCAATCTCGTCGTAGTACAGGGCCAGGTCGGCCCGCGTCGCGGTGTCGTCGACGAGGTACCGCGGCACGACGACTTCCGCCGGATCGTGGGGCGAATCGATGGCGCCGGCCGAGTACGGCCGGTGCGGGTCCCGGAAACCGACCCAGAGGAAGAACGGCCGCCCGGCCGCCTGCTCGAGAAACCCGGGCAGGCCCTCCGAGGTCTCCTCCGAGAACCAGTCGAACTGCCGCTCGCCCGCCGGACCGTAGTGCGTTTTGCGCATGTGGCCCGTGAAGTAGCCCACACGACCCAGCAGGCTCGGTAGCAGCTCGACGTCTTCGGGCAGCGGGCTGTGCAGGTCTTCGGCGCCGGTTGCGTGCGGATAGCGGCCCGACAGGATGCTGATCCGCGACGGGCTGCAGGACGCCGTGGTCAGGAACGCGCTCTCGAACACCACGCCGGAGGCCGCCAAACCGTCCAGGTTCGGCGTCCGCACGGCGCGGTTGCCGTAGGCGCCGAAGTCCGACCAGCCGGCGTCGTCCGCGACGAAGACAACGATGTTCGGAGGCGCATCCACGCCGCGCGCGGGCGGGGCCGTCACCGTGGCCAAAAGGAGCCCCAGGCCCAGGTATCCCGGGACCGAAGGCAACGAGCGGCGCATGGGCTCAGGCGGCCCGGGGTGTCGGACTACTGGCCGCCACCAGCCGCGGCGATCGCGTCAGCCTCCAGCAGCCGGGCGCCGCGCATCACGTTGCCGAGCGCGTAGTTGCCCTCGTGGCAGGCGTACTCGAACACCTTGTTGGGCGTAGACCGCCAAACGTACTCGCCGCTCCAGGCCGTCTCCCAGACGTTCGGGTCCTCGACCGTGAAGCCGTAGAGCAGGTTGCCGTCCGGCAGGCGCTGGAAACGTTCGATCACATGCAGGTCCTTCGTAGCCGAGCCGAGGGCCGGTTCTTCGCCGAAGTTCGTCGTGTCGACGACCAGCGTGTCGCCTTCCCACCAGCCGATCGAGTCGCCCATCCACCGTCTTTCCGCAGCCGGCGCGTGCTCGCCGCCGATCCGCACGACGCGGGCATCGTGGACCATCTCGATCAGGATCATCACGTGGTTCCCGGTCTGCACGATCCGCTTGTGGTTGTTGTAGAGGGCCGGCAGCATCGGTGGACCGCCGGTCGAACTGAACCCGAGCAGGCAACGCTCCGGCAACGGCCGCTGTTCCATGTTGTCGTAGGGGCCGGAACCGTCCTCGTTCTCTTCCAGCCACCATGCGGTGCCGGTGTTCTTGTGACCGAACGCCGCGAACTGCGCCGCCGCCCGCGCCATGCCGGCAGGCGTCATCTCCGGATACTGGCCGTTCGGCGGGTCGGTGATGATCGAGGTCCGCCACTTGCCGTCGATCCTGATCACGTTGTCGCCGGGGTCCATGTAGAAGGCGTTGTAGCCGCCGCTGCCGCCCGATGCGACTTCGAGCCCCGGATCGAAGATCGGCGCCCCGCCGACCGGCGGTGCCTCGCGATTCGGATCGCTGGGCTTGAAGTCCGCCTCGTAGATCTCCGCCTTGCGCTGGGCGATCGCCGCCGCCTCTTCGTCCGTCAGGGTCAGCCGGTCGCCGAACTCCCGCGGCCGAGTCAACGGCGTCAGAGTCGCTACGTTGTAGGCGCCGGAGAGGTCCGGCTTGCCGTCCGGCCGCCGCGGGACGTCGTCCTGGGCGGCAACGGCCACGGGGGCGGCCAAGAGAACCGCCAGGGTCAGGAGAAGAACAAGTTTAGGCTTCATCCGGCACCTCCTCGTACGCAGGTTGGACGTCAACGGTACCACCGGCACAGCGCCCCGGCGCTTGTGCCCGCTAGCCTTCACCCGACTCCCGGTTGTCGTACGGCGCGCCAGTGCCGGACGACCCCGCGAACAGCCTGCGACCGTCCGGCAGCGTCACGTCACGCCCGTTCGCCCGCGGCGCTCCGTCGATCGCCTGGTAGCCCTCGACGAGAACCTCGGTGCCCGGAGCGACCGAGTTCTTCTTCCAGCCGCGCCGCACCAGAGCGCCCGGCGGGCCGCACTCGACCATCCAGGCCGTCACGGTGCCGTCCTCGTCGGTGACGTCGATGTGGATCCACGCGTGCGGGTTCACCCACTCGACCTTCGTCACCTTGCCGCGCAGCCGGACAGGCTTCGTGGCGTCGAACTCGGCCGCGAAGGCGTGGTGCGCCGCGGCTGGCTCCGGCGGTACGAGAAGGACCAGGCTCAGAGCCAATGCAACGCCAAGAACCGACAGGGCGACGCGGGCGACGTACGGCTTCGTTCTCATGCTCACGGTCCTCCCGATGGACACTGCTCTACTGGGCTCCCGAGCCCGTCTCCGCCGCTGCAGCGGCCTCTTCGCGGTCCCGGGCGCGGGCGCCGGAGAGGATGTTCGTCATCCCGTAGTTGCCTTCGTGGCAGGCGTACTCGACGAGTTCGTACTGCTCGTTGTCCAGCTCGAACTCGAAGCGGCCGGTCCACGGACGGGTCCAGACGGTCGGGTCTTCTACGGTGAAGCGGTACTCGAGCCGGCTCGGACCGAGGCGCGTGTAGCGCTCGGTGAGCTTCATGTGTTCGCTGGAGCCCCGGTAGTTCGTGCGGCCGTTGAAACCGGTCGTCTCCACAACCAGGGTGTCACCCTCCCAGCGGCCCTGGGGATCTCCGAGCCACTGCCTGATCCCCGGACCGAGCGGCTCACGCTCGGCCGTGGGCACGACCCGGGTCTCGTGGATCATCTCCTTCTGAATCGCGACGTAGCCGGGGCTCTGGCTGATCTGCAGGCCGTTGTTGTAGATCGAGGGCATCATCATCCCCGGCACGCCCCGGGTGATGCAACGGACGTAGGCGCTCAGGTCTTCGGGGCCCGCCGGCCGGCGCCTGACGTAGTCGCCGAAGGACGCGGCGGCGTTCCGACGGCGCTCCTGCGCCTCCTCGGTCAGGGCCGGCAAGCGACCGTCAGGAGGGTCGACGATCATGGCCACCTGCCGCGACGGCGCGGACTTGACGTAGCCCAGCGTCGTGTCCCGCCACTCGCGCTCGTAGCCCCAGATGCTCCCCAGTGTGCCCCGCTCGCGGCGCGCCGCCGCCTCTTCGGCCGTCAGTTCTTCGACATCGGCCAGTTCCTCCGATCGTTCGAGCGGAATGCCGTGAGCCTTGTTGCCGGACCACATCCCCTGCAGGTCGGGCGTGCCCCAGGGCGTCCTCGGCACGACGTACGGCTCAGCCAAGGCGACCTCGTCTGCATCCGATCCGAAGTCGGCGTCGACGCCCTGCCAGCCCGGTTCGATCACCGCCACGCGCACGTTGTCGGGAGCGGAGACGAAACCGCGCTTCGCATCGGAACGGCCTCCCGCGGGCCGCTCGGGATCCGTCGTGAAGCGGACACCACGGTCGCGCAGGCCGACCGCCGCCGTGTCGAGATCGGCGAGCTCGAAGGCCAGGTGATCGATCGCCCGGCCGGCGCTCGGCGCGGGCTGGCCCTCGGGGTGCTCCGAAGCGAACAGCCAGACCTCGCCGAAGCGAAGGCCGTCTTGCACTCCGAGCAAGCTCTCGGGCACGCCGCCGAAGGTCTCGCGGTACCAGCCAAGGGTCCGTTCCGGATCGCTCGCACTCAGGTGGACGTGGTGGAAGCCCACCGTGTCCGGATCCTCGACGAGTTCGATCCGCGTCCCCCATGGATCGAAGATGCGGCCGACCTTGAACAGACCAGGTTCTTCGCGCAGCGTCGAACCGTCGTCGTAGCGCTGCAGGCGAACGCCGGAGCCCCGAACGCCCACCTTCTCGAGAGTCGCCATCTTCTCCGTCAGATCAGGGAAGGAGAAACCGATGTGGTCGATTCCGGTGCCCTGGCTTGCGCCCATGATGGGGCCCTGGGTGAACTCGATCACCGCGTTGCCGCAGTCGATCGCCTCGGCGCGGCCCTCGATCGGCTCACAATCCAGGTGGCGCGCGTACCACTTCACCGCCTCGCTGCGGGCGGAAGTCGTCAATTGCACGGTCACGTCGCCCGCCGCCGCCGGGACCGCGGTCAGTCCCAGCACGAGCGCGGCGGCAACGGCCGAAACGCTAAGGATCGTCGCCGGTCGGGGTGTCTTCGCGTCGGCGTAGGTGGCCATACAGCAGCTCCTCGGAAAACTCGACACACTTGTACTCCAGCACCCGGACGTTCTCCTCCAGGCGCCTATAGAGAGGCATCCGGATCGTCCAGGGACGGGTGAAGACGTTGGGGTCCTCTAGCGTCGCCTCGTAGGTCATCGCGTTCGGGCCGGTCGGCGTGTAGCGCTCGGTGACGCGCAACGTATCGCTGGCGAAGTTTCCGGCCCGGTCGAACCAGGCCTGGCCGGTGAAGCCAGCGGCCCCGACGACCAGGGTGTCGCCCTCCCAGCGTCCGTGCGAACGGCCCATCCAACTGTCGATCGGCGCCGGCTCCGGGTTTTCCTTGTCCATGTGGATCGTCCGGTTCGCCTCGGCGAAGCCGTAGACGATCATGATGTGGCTCGTGCCCTGGAGGATCTGGAACGGAAACGGCATGTAGGTCGCCCGCGGCACCCCGGGCAGGTAGCACTTCGCCTCGGGGTCTTCGCGCCAGCGGTTCTCGAAGTTCTTCCGCTGCTGCTCGCGAGCCCAGTCCTGGTAGGGGATCTCGCCGCCGACGACGACGCCCTGGCCCGGCGGCATCGTCGTGAGCGTGCCGTACTCCGCCGGCCCACTGGCCGCGTTGTGGTCCTCCAGGTTCCAGTGAGCCGTGTTGATCGCCTGCCAGACGCCGTTGATGTCCGGGTTGCCGTCGTAGTGGCGCGGCACCGCGCCGCCCGTGTCCTGCGCCAGGGCCGGCGCCGACAGGACCAACGTGAAACCGGCGAGCAACAGCGCCCGCCGCCATGGTTTCGAATGGCGTCGTTTCGTCATTTCGTACGGTGCGGAACGGACGGGGAGCATACCAACCGCCGTCGCCGCGCGGGCAGGGGCGCAATACACTCGGCCCTCACCATTCAGCCTTCGGGGGGACACAGCGATGATCGATCTGAACCTGACCGGCCGCCGGGCCGTTGTCACCGGCGCCAGCCTCGGAATTGGCGCCGCCGCCGTCCGCCTGCTCGCGGACCACGGCGCAGAAGTCGCGTTCTGCGCCCGCAGCGAAGACGCCGTCAACGACCTCGACGGCTATCAGCCAACCTCCGGCGACGGCAGCGCCCATGGCCACATCACCGACATGGCCGAACGCGACTCGATCGACGCATTCTTCGGGGCGGTCCTGGCCGGCGGTACGGTGGACATCCTGGTCAACAACGTGGGTGCCGGACCGTCGCGGAACTTCCTGTACATGACCGACGACGACTGGGAGGAACTGTTCCGGCTCAACCTGCTGTCGGCCGTGCGCAGCACGCGCCATTGCCTGCCCGGCATGCGCAAGCAGAAGTGGGGCCGGGTGGTCATGATCGCGAGCGGGGCCGCCAAGTATCCGGGCCCGGCGCTGATCGACTACGGCGCCTCGAAGGCGGCCATGGTCGCTACGGGCAAAGCCCTGTCCAAGAAGTACGGGCGCGACAACGTGCTGTTCAACTCCGTCCTGCCCGGCCTGATCCACACCGCGATGTGGGAGCGGGCGGCGAAGGAGATCGCGAACGCCCGCGGCGGCGACTGGGAGGACGTGATCAGGAACAACGGCAAGAGCGTGCCGGTGGGCCGCTACGGGACCTCCGAGGAGGTGGCCAACATGATCGTCTTCCTGTGTTCCGAGGCCGCCTCCTACGTCAACGGCGCGGTGATCGACGTCGACGGCGGACAGGGGCCCCACACCTGAGACTCGGAGTCCGCGACGGGGTTGGCGGCTCTAGTTACGCAGGATGGCGATGTCGGACACCTCCGCGAGCTGGGCGTCAGCCGTGATCAGCGTCAGGTCCATCACCTTCGCAGTGGCGGCCAGGAAGCGATCCGCCGGATCCTGATGCGGAAGATCGACTGCACGGCTCGCCGATGCGATCTCATGGGTAATGGTGGCTTGCCGGGTGGGCATTCGTCTCATCGCATCTTCGATCCATGCCTCGACGGCCACGTTCAGAACGACACGGCCCCGTTCCGTCAACATTGCGAGTTCCCAGATACTGATCGGCGACAGCCAGAGTTCGTTCTCCGGCGACTCAAGGGCGCTCACCGTTTCGCCGCGCAGGCGTCTCCGGTCCAGTCGGCTCCACAGCCAGATATGAGTGTCGAGAAGGAGTCTCAAGACCGCAGGACCTCCCACTCCTCTTCCGGCACGACCGGCGAAACGATGTCACCGACGATCTTCCCGGTGTGCTTCATGTCACCAAGCACGCGGCGCGGTTGAACGGCCGGCGAGGGCGGAACGATCTCGGCCACCGGTTTGCCGAAGCGGGTGACGAGCACCGGCTCCCCGGTTCGGTTGACCTGCTTCAGCACAGCCAGGCAGGTTGCCTTGAACTTCGAGACGGCGATCTCTTCCATTTGCTCCTCCTCCGATGCCTTGAAGCCACACTTGTACCATCTCCCGTGACCATGGTCAAACGTCATGGTCAACTCTCATCCGCTGCCGGCGAACGAGGGACTTGGGGGTGTGGAACCGGGGAGGAGAACGCCCGAGCTACCGCAACCTCGAGCTCTACTGCTCCTCCGACCCCTCGATCTCGGCGATTCCTGAGGCCGTCTCCTCGAGCAGCGCCTGCGCGCCGCGGCGGATCAGGTTGCCGACGCCGGGCGCCTGGAAGAAGCTGAAGCCCTCGCGGTCACGCCAGGCCAGCGGACCGCCCAGTTTGAGGCCGGCGCCTAGCACCGCGTCACGGATGCGGTCGACCATCGCCTCGTACTCCGGCTCGCCCTGGCGCTTGCCGGAGAAGCTGTAGAGGTCGGTCGAGGCCGCGAACACGACGTCGACGCCGGGCACGGCCGCGATCTCCTCGACCGCCTCGACCCCGGCCGGCGACTCGATCATCGCCACGATCAGGATGTTCTCGTTGGCCGTGGCGCGGTAGTCGCGGCCCCAGAGCGCGCCGTACTGGCCGCCGCCGAGGCTGCGCCGCCCCTCGGGCGGGAACTTGGCGAAGCGCACCGCCCGCTCCATCTTCTCGGCCGTGCGCACCATCGGCACCACGATGCCGAGCGCGCCGAGATCGACCGCTTTCTGGATGTCGCCCTCCGTCGCGTCCGGCACGCGGATGAAGGGGATGGCGGAGGCGTCCCGGCAGGTCCAGAGCATCCGCGCCACGTCCTGGTAGGTCAGCGGGCTGTGCTGCATCTCGATCCAGGTGAAGTCGAAGCCGGCGTTGGCGGCCGCGCAATAGCTGTCGGGATCCGACGAGGAGATGCTGACGCCGACGATCCCCTCGCCGCCCATCAGCTTCTGCTTGGCGGTGTTGTACATCCGCACGTCGCCGCCGTCCTGTGCCGCCACCATCGCGGCCACACTCAGGGACAGCGACAGCGCGAAAGCAGTGCGAAGCGTCTTCATGCGTCCTCCCTCGCTTCCGAAGCGTCGGTCGGATCCACCGGTGTCTGTCCGGCGCGACCACCGCGCTGGCCGCGCAACGCCAGGTCGACGCCGACGAGGCGACGGTTGCCCTCGACCCGGCTGGAACTGCCACGGATCTCCCGTACCACCAGGTAGTCCGCGAAGGCGGCTTCGACGTTCGCGCTGTAGCCCATCGCGTCCTGAGCCTTGTTCACGGCGAGCTTGCCGAGGCGCAGCACCGCGGGATCGTTCTCGGCGATCCGTTCGGCATAGGCCATCGTCTCGCGTTCCAGTTCGTCCTCCGCGTAGACCCGGTTGACCAGACCCAACTCGCGCGCCTCCTCCCCGTCGATGAAACGGCTCTCGAACAGCAACTCCTTCGCCTTGCGGGGATGGATGTCCCAGGGCACGGTGAAGGTCTCGAACAGGCTCGCCAGAAAGCGGGCGCTGGGCGCCGCGAAGATCAGGTCCATCGCCGCCGCGATCATCCAGCCGCCGAAGATGCAGTAGCCGTGCACCATCGCGATCGTCGGCTTGGGCAGGTTGCGCCACTTGACCGTGTTGTCCAGGTTGTACCAGCGGAACGCCTCGTACCAGTCCATGCCGACCCACTGGGTCAGCCCCCGGGCCTCGATGTCCGCCTGTTGCTCCGGCGTACCGAGGTCGTGCCCGGACGAGAAGTGCTTGCCGTCGCCCTTCAGCACGACGACCCGGACGTCCTCGTCGGCCATCGCCCGGTCGAGCTGGCGGTCCAGTTCGTCGAGCAGCTTCCAGCTCTGCGCGTTGTGGTAACGGGCGCGGTCCAGCGTCAGCACCGCGACCGGGCCGCGCCGTTCGTAGCGAACCTCTTCTGCTGCCATATCCTGTCCTCGGCCTTTCTGGAGGGAGCCCGTGTGGGGGGAAGCCGATGAAGCGTAGCGCACCGGTCAGCGCAGTTCTGCTGTGCGCCCTGGGACTCGGCTGCGCCGGCGAGCAATCGCCCGAAGGCGGCGCCGGCGGCGCCGCGGAGCGTCCCAACATCGTCCTCGTCATGACGGACGACCAGGGCTACGGCGATTTCGGCTTCGCCGGCAACCCGGTCGTCCAGACGCCGCATCTCGACGCCCTGGCCGCCGAGAGCGCGCAGGTCGAACGCTTCTACGTCAGCCCGGTCTGCACGCCGACGCGCGCCTCGCTGATGACGGGTCGCTACAACTACCGCACCCGCGCGATCGACACCTACATCGGCCGCGCGATGATGGAGCCCGAGGAAGTGACGATCGCCGAGATGCTCCGGGATGCCGGCTACGCCACCGGCATCTTCGGCAAGTGGCACCTCGGGGACAACTACCCGCTACGTGCCATGGACCAGGGCTTCGAGGAAAGCCTGGTTCACCGGGGCGGCGGCATCGGCCAGCCCTCCGACCCGCCCGGCGGCGAGGGCAAGTACACGGATGCCGTGCTGTTCCGCAACGGGACGCGGGAGGAGACGACCGGCTACTGCACCGACGTCTACTTCGACGCCGCGTTCGACTTCATGGAACTTGCCGCTGCGGAAGGACGGCCCTTCTTCGCCTACGTGCCGACGAACGCCCCCCACGGCCCGTTCCACGACGTGCCGGAGGACTGGCTGGAGCACTACAGGCAGACGGATCTGACCGCGGCGCTCCCCGATCCCGGCCAGGCCAGCGATCAGGTCCTCGACCGGCTGGCCCGGAGCTTCGCGATGATCAGCAACATCGACGACAACGTCGGACGACTGACGGCGAGGCTCGAGGCGCTGGGTCTAGCGGACAACACGCTCCTCGTCTTCCTGGTCGACAACGGACCGGATCGTGACCGCTACAACGCGGGGCTTCGGGGCCGCAAGGGAACCCTCTTCGAGGGCGGCATCCGGTCGCCCCTGCTTGCGCGCTGGCCCGGCCGGTTGCCCACCGGAGGCGAGCCGGCCGACCGGATCGCTGCCCACATCGACATCGCCCCGACCCTGCTCGACGCCGCCGGCGTTGAAGCCCCGGCCGGCCTGCACCTCGACGGCCGCAGTCTGCTCGGTCTGCTGGCCGGCCACGTCGACACCTCGACCTGGCCCGACCGGACCCTCTACCTGCAGTTTCACCGAGGGAACGAACCGATCCCGCTCCACTCCTTCGCCGCGGTCGGCCAGCGCTACAAGCTGGTCCACCCCTCGCCACGCGGCGAAGGGGACTGGAACGGCGAACTGACCCTCGAGCTCTACGACCTCGAGACCGATCCGGGCGAGACCCGCAACCTGATCGCCGAGCAGCCCGACGTGGCCGCAGAGATGCGCGACGCCTACCTGGCGTGGTTCGAGGACGTGAGCTCGACCCGGCCGGACAACTACGCGCCGCCGCGGATCGTCGTCGGCACGGATCACGAGCAGGTCACCGTCCTCACTCGCCAGGACTGGCGGCGGATCACCGACGATCAGGGCTGGCGGCCGACCTCACGCGGCCGCTGGCTGCTGAGCGCCTCGGAGGACGCGACGTTCGATATCGAGGTGCGGCTGGTCGCCGGCTCCGCCGGTCCGGTGCTCCTCGACGTTAGCGACCGGGAACTGAGCCAGGACCTGGCCTCGGACCAGCAGACCGCGACGTTTGAAGAGGTCCCGGTCCCGGCCGGCGACTTCGCGATCAGCGCCGCGGCCGGCGAAGGCGAGGAACGGCGAGGAGCGCACCAGGTCGTCCTGCGGCGGCGCTAACACCTGGGCTGGCTCTGCTAACCTCCGCAGCCAATGCTGCGCCGAGCCGGTTCGCCACTCGCCGTCGTCAACGCACTCGCACTGACGACCGTCACCCTGCTCACTGGAGCCTGGGACGTGGGTGGCCACGGTCACGACGTGATCGCGGCGAACGCCGCCTACTGCGTGGTCGACCACGAGGCGGAGGCCTCCGCCATCGCCGATGGCACCACGCTCGGCCAGGCCGCGGCGCCGCACGACCACTCTTGCGTCGCATGCAAACTGGGCCGCACGAAGACCATCGAGGATCGCAAGGCCTCGATCGCCCGACCGCTCGAACTCTCCTCGACCGCGTCAGGATCCGACTACGGACACGGCCCGAGCCGTGGCGAGCGTTGGCAGCACACCGCGCGCGGGCCGCCGCTGGCCTGAGTCGACACGTCTCCGATCCGCGCTGAGCGCGAAGCGTCGGAGCCGCCCCTCGCCGGGGACCATGGCGGCGACGACGCGATCAGCCCCTAGCTGATCCCACGGAGTCGCCGCATCGCGCCGCCGACCATTTCGGCGCACTGCCACCGCCGCGGAATCCGCAGCCAGCGCTACAACACCCTTCGACTCGGACTGAACGACCCAGGAACTCGAAACCATGCTCGCCAACCACACCAAGGCCATGAACTCCCATCCGCGGCGCCGGCACCACCGGCGTCAGGCGGTTACAGGCGCCATTCTCTGCGCCCTCGCCCTCCTCCTCATTCCAGCGACGGCCGCCGCCCAGGACACTGGTTCCGTCATCGGCTCCGTCGAAACGCACGGCGAGAGAATCGTGCTCGCCGTGGCACGCATCCCCGAGCTTGGCATCAGCACCGCGGGGTCCACCGACGGTGGGTTCCGGCTCGACGAGGGGCCGGCCGGCACCTGGCTCGTGGTCGTCGAGATTCCCGCCTTCGGCACGGCGAGCGAAACCGTCACCGTGGCAGGCGGCGACGAGGTGGATGTCCAGCTCGAAATGCGTCACGGGACGCACTTCGACGAGGTCGTCGTCACCGCGACCGGCGACCAGCGCCGCGCCTCCGAGCTGGCGAATCCCGTCTCCGTGCTGTCCGGCCCGGACCTCCAACTACGTCTTGGCGCCACATTGGGCGAGACGCTGGAAGGCGAACCAGGCGTGCACTCGACGTCGTTCGTCCCCGGCGCCGGCCGGCCGATCATTCGCGGCCTGAGCGGCGCCCGGATCCGCGTCATGGAAAACGGACTCGACACCGGCGACGCCTCCGTCGTCAGCGCCGACCACGCCGTGACCTTCGAACCGGCGCATTCCGAACAGATCGAGGTGCTGCGCGGACCCGCCACGCTCCGTTTCGGTTCCGAGGCAATCGGCGGCGCGGTCAACATGGTCGACGGCCGGATCCCGAGCGAGAAGCCTGTCAGCGCGCTGAGAGGCACGATCGACCTTCGCGGCGGGTCCGTGGCCGACGAGCGAATGGGCGCGATCCATCTCGACGGCGGCGGCGGTGAATGGGCCTGGCACCTGGGCGCCGTGAGCCGGGAAACCGATCCGTATGAGATCCCCGGCTACGCACAGGTCGAGGAGGAGCACGACGATCACGACGACCACGACGACCACGACGAAGACGAAGATCACGACGACGAGGACGAGGACCACGACGACCACGAAGACGAGGATCACGACGAGCACGACCACGAAGAGCACGAAGACGAGAACCCCTTCGGGATCGTTCCGAACACGGATCTGATGACCGAGAGCGGGCGCTTCGGCTTCACCCGCTTCTTCGGCGACCGTGGCTCGATCGGCATCTCGGTCAGTGGTTTCGACACGAACTACGGGCTCCCGCCCGGCGCCCACGCTCATCACGAACACGAGGATGAGCACGACCACGACGACGACCACGACGACGACCACGACGACGACGAGGATCACGACGACGACGAGGATCACGACGAGGACCACGAGGACGAAGACCACGACGACCACGAGGACGAACACGGGCACGAGGAGGAGGAACTCCCGATCCGCGTCGACATGAGGCAGCGCCGCGTGGACCTCCGGGCCGAAGCCCTGCCGATGGCGGGCGCCTTCCAGAAGATCGAGGTCCGGATGACGGGAACCGACTACGAGCACGTCGAGCTCGAGGGCCCCGACGTCGGCACGACATTCTCCAACGACTACCTCGAGACACGGCTCGAGATGTTCCAGCGCGAGCGGGGCCGAAGCCGCGGCTCCGTCGGCCTCCAGTACTCGGACCGCGATCTCGCCGCCATCGGCGAGGAAGCCTTCGTTCCGCCGACACAGTCCCAGGGATGGGCTCTCTTCACCTCGCAGGAGATCGAGGCCGGTCCCGTCCGCTGGCAGTTCGGCGCTCGCTTCGAGCAGCTCGACCACAATCCAGTGAGTTCTCGGGACACCTCGCACGACGGCGTGTCCGCTTCAGCGGGCCTGGTCTGGGACGCCGGCTCCGACTGGACGCTAGGCGTTTCGGTCGCCCGCTCGGCCCGCCTGCCCGCGGCGGAGGAGCTCCATTCCGACGGCCTGCACGTCGCCACCCTGAGCTACGAGGTCGGTGACCCGAACCTGGAGAACGAGGTCGGCACCGGGTTCGACGTGTCGCTGCGCAAGACGGAAGGGCTGCTGACCGGCGAACTGACGCTCTTCAGCCAGAGCTTCAGCGACTTCATCTACCAGCGGTTCACCGGCGAAGAGGAGGACGGGTTCGCCGTCCTCCGCTACACCCAGGCCGACGCCTCCACCGAAGGGGCCGAACTCCGGCTCCGGCTGGAGCTGCTCGACCGGAACGACCATCACCTGCACATCCAGGCGATCGCGGACACGGTCGACGCCGAGCTGGACGCGGGCGGCAACCTGCCACGGATTCCGCCGATGAGCTTCGGCGCCGGCCTCCACTACCACGGCCATCACTGGCGCGCCGCGGTGGAAGGTCGCTGGTTCGACGACCAGAACGACGTCGCTGAACTGGAGACCCCAACCGAGGGCTACACGCTGGTCAACGCCCACGTCGGGCGGCGCTTCATCCTCGGCAACCAGATCCTCGACGTGCTGCTGCGGGGCCGCAACCTGACGGACGAGGAAGCGCGCGTGCACACGTCGTTCCTGAAG
The DNA here is from genome assembly GCA_026707545.1 of Acidobacteriota bacterium. Taxonomy (NCBI): domain Bacteria; kingdom Pseudomonadati; phylum Acidobacteriota; species Acidobacteriota bacterium. The sequence continues at coordinate 2,522,239 of JAPOWR010000001.1, forward strand.
AACTTCAGACCGCTGCCCGGCAGGGACGTCACCCTGTCGGCCCGGTTCTGGTTCTAGAGGCGGATTCAAAGCAGGCCCGAGGGCTGTCCGGCATCCCAACCGCCGGACAGCCCTTCGTTCCCGGCAGCGCGCCGCTAGGCCGATGCATCTCTCGTTCGCAACATCAACGCACCCCGCAAGTTCATGAACCGCTCCGCGTCGCACCGGTCCCGCTCGCCTCTCATCATCATCAACGCCCTCGCGCTGACAATCGTCACGCTCGTCACGGGCGCCTGGGACACGGTCTGCCACGACGACGACGCGCCGGTGAGCAACGCCCGGTTCGCGATCGGCAACGAAGCCGAGGCCACCGGGGCCACAAACCACACCAGCCTCGCCAGCGCCTCGGCGCCGCACGAACACTCCTGCGTCGCCTGCCGGATCGGATCCTCGAAGTCGGCCGAGATCGGCAGGAGCTCCGTCTCCAGGCCGCTCGACCTCGCTTCGGCCGCGGCCAGGCCCGAGAACGACGGCAGCGCCCGCCGCGGCGCGACCAGGCAACAGGCCGCTCGCGGTCCGCCCCAAAGCTGAGTCGACAGCGGCTCCGACCCGCGCAGTAGCTCGCAGCCTCGGAGCCTCCGGAAAGCAGACCAGGCGTCACCCGCCCCACGTCGGGGCGATGGCGGCGACGCCATCGCGGTCAGCAGTAGCTGACCCAACGGAATCGCAGCGTCGCGCTGCGGAGAAGTTCGGCGCGCTTGCCACCGATGCGAATCCGCAGCCAGCGCCACACCACCCCTTCGAAACGGAGGGGCTCTCGACTCGGACTGAACTACGCAGGAACTCAACACCATGCTCGCTACCTACACCACGTTCTCGAACTCCCATCTCCGGCGCCGGCCTTGCTGGCGCCGGCCAGTGACGGCCGCCACTTTCTGCGCCCTTGCCCTCCTTCTCAATCCTCCAACAGCCAGCGGTCAGGCGACGGGATCCATCGCCGGAACGGTCAGCAGCCCCGGTGAGGCCGGCATCTCGCTCGCCGTCGCCCGACTCACCGAGTTGTCCCTCAGCGCCTCGGTGGCCGTGGACGGGACGTTTCGCTTCGACGCCGTGCCTCCCGGCACGTATCTCCTGGTCGTCGACATCCCGTCGGTCGGCCTGACCAGCGAGCCGATCACCGTCTCCGCCGGCCGCGAGACGACTGTCGAGCTGGAGTACGATCACTTCACCCACTTCGACGAGATCGTCGTCACCGCCTCCGGCGGTCTCCGCAACGAGTCCGAGCTGCCGAACGCAATCTCCGTGTTGGGCGGCGCCGACCTGCAATTGCGCATGGGGGCGACGCTGGGCGAGACTCTCGCGGGGGCGCCGGGCCTTTCCTCGACCGCGTTCGTGCCGGGGGCGGCGCGACCGATCATCCGCGGCCTGTCGAGCGCCCGTGTTCGGGTTCTCAACGGCGGCATGGGCACCGGTGACGTCTCCGTCGAGAGCCTCGATCACGCGGTCACCTCCGACCCGCTCCTGGCCGAGCAGATCGAGGTGCTGAGAGGTCCGGCCACGCTCCGCTACGGCTCGGGCGCCATCGGCGGCGCCGTGAACGTCGTCGACGGTCGCATTCCAGCCAACCGGGCGGCAAAGACCTTCGGCGGCAGGATCGACCTGGTCGGGGGTTCGGCTGCCGGCGAGAGGACGGGCGCACTCCAGCTGAACGGCGGCGGCGGCGAATGGGCCTGGCACATCGGGGCTGTCAGTCGTCAGACCGATCCGTACGAGATCCCGGGCTACGCCCGCCTCGAGGATGAACACGACGACCATGGCGACGAGGACCATGACGACCACGAGGACGAAGACCACGACGATCACGACGACGAGGATCACGACGATCACGACGACGAGGATCACGACGACCACGAAGAGCACGAGGAAGAGAACAGCTTCGGCATCGTCCCGAACACGGACCTCATGACCGAGAGCGGCCGGTTCGGCTTCACCCGCTTCTTCGGCGACCGCGGTTTCCTGGGTGTCTCATTCAGCGGCTTCCGCACGGACTACGGTATTCCCCCCGGCGCCCACAGCCACGCGCATGATCACGGCGCCCAGGAGGACCATGACGACCACGACGACCATGGCCACGAGGACGAGGACCACGACGATCACGGCCACGAGGACGAGGACCATGACGACCACGACGACCACGGCGAGGAGGAAGAGCACCATGAAGACGGTGACATTCGCCTGGACATGAAGCAGCAGCGCGTCGACCTCAGATCCAGCGTCTACCTGTCCGGGCCCGCCTTGGAGAGGCTCGAAGTGCAGATCTCAGGAACGGACTACGAACACGTCGAGTTCGAGAGCGGCCACACCGGCGTCCAGTACACGAACGACCTGCTGGAGACGCGGGTCGAGTTGTTCCGGCGCGAGCAGGGCGGAAGCCGGGGCAGCTTCGGGTTCCAGCACGTGAACCGCGAACTCGCCGCGGTCGGCGCCGAGGCCTTCATCCCCCCGACCCAATCGAACACCTGGGCCGTCTTCACGTCCCAGGAGATCGAAAGGGGCTCGGTTCGCTGGCAGTTCGGCGCCCGCGTCGAGCAGGCCGAACACATCACGCTGAACGAACCGGAGTCGTCCGACGACGAGGGCGTTTCCGCGTCGGCCGGCATGGTCTGGACGGCCAGCGAGGCGTGGAACCTCGGTTTGTCCGCCACCCGCTCAGTTCGTCTCCCCAGCCCGGGAGAACTGTTCTCGCACGGCGCCCACATACCCACCCGGACCTTCGACATAGGCGATCCCGATCTGGACCAGGAAGTCGGCGCCGGTCTCGACCTCACGCTGCGCAAGGAGGAAGGAGCCATCCAGGGCAAGCTGACGCTGTTCCGGCAGGACTTCCAGGACTTCATCTACCACGCGTTCACCGGCACGGAGCTCGCGGGCTTCCCGGTCACCATCTACAGTCAGGCCGACGCGACGATGAGCGGCGCCGAGCTCCACGCGCGGATCGAGCTGGCGGATTGGAATGGGCATGACCTGCACATGGAGATCCTGGGTGACACGGTCGACGCCGAGTTCGACGAAGGCGGCAACCTCCCGAGAATTCCACCCCTGAGCCTGGGCGCCGGCCTCCACTACCACGGCCACGACTGGCGGGCAGCGGTCGAGTGGCGCTGGGTCGACGACCAGAACGATGTCGCGGAGCAGGAGACGCCAACCGACGGCTACACGATGCTGAACGCCCACGTCGGCCGTCGCTTCACGCTCAAGAACCAGATCTTCGACGTGCTGCTGCGGGGGCGGAACCTGACCGACGAGGAAGCCCGGGTGCATACGTCCCTCCTGAAGACGTTCGCGCCCCTGCCGGGGAGGGACGTCACGCTGTCGGCGCGAATCTGGTTCTGAACCGGGCCCTGGGGCGACGCCTCTGACGGGGCCCGACAGGGGATATACTCCGCGGCTCGACAGCGGTCGGCACCGCAGCCACGGCCCGATTCCGCGTCCCCATCGTCTAGCCAGGTCAGGACTCCAGCCTTTCAAGCTGGCAACACGGGTTCGAATCCCGTTGGGGACACCATCGCGCCAGAGGCGCGAAGGCGGCCCCAACGGGATCTCGGCGGCGCGGCCGCGCCTCTGGCGCGGACGCGTGCGAACGAATCCCGTTCAGCACGAAGCACCAACGCCTCGATGGGCGCGAGGGCGGCCCCAGCGGGATTGGGTCGGCGCTAAGCTGCACGTTTGATCGATCCTCTAGGTGAAGGAGTTGCCGATGCGCGCCAATAGTGCCCGTGACGGCGCCTGCCTGCGGTGGCTGGCGACGTTCGTCCTCGTCTTCCTGCTCGCGGTCGCGACGGCCGGAGCCCAGGTGCCCGCCGGGGCGCCGGAGGACGTGGGGTTGTCCGCGGAACGTCTCGAGCGAATCGGCGAGATGATCCAGCGCGCCATCGACGCGAAGCAGATCTCCGGCGCCGTCACCGTCGTCGCGCGGCGCGGCCGCGTCGCCCACTTCGAGGCGCGAGGCCTCATGGACATCGAGACGAACGCCCCGATGCGCAAGGACGCCATCTTCCCGATCGCCTCGATGACGAAGCCGGTAACCGCCGTCGCCATCCTGATCCTCGTCGAAGAGGGGAAGGTCCGTCTGTCGGATCCGGTGTCCCGCTTCATTCCGGAGTTCAGGGACACGAAGGTCGCGATGCCGCGATCGGACGCCGCAGGCGAGGAAGGCGACATCTACACGGTGCCGGCGAAGCGCGAGGTCACGGTGCACGATCTGATCACCCACACGTCGGGTCTGGGCAGCCGCGGCGCGGCACGCGAGGCGACGGCGCGCATCGCCCCTCGCGATCCGACCGGCACGGTCGCGGACTGGGCGGCTGCGCTCGGAGCGGCCCCCCTCGCCTTCCATCCGGGCACCCGCTGGGCGTACAGCCCGCTGGCGGGGATCGACACGCTGGGGCGCATCGTCGAGGTCGCCTCGGGTCTGACGTTCGACGAGTTCCTGCGGCTGCGGGTCTTCGAGCCCCTGGGAATGAAGGACACCGCCTTCGACGTGCCGGAGGACAAGAAGCGGCGCGTCGTGACGCTGTACATTCGCACCCCCGACGGCCTCGAACTCCGCCCGGAGCTGCCGGAATGGCTGGCCACGACGACGTTGCACGGGGGTGCCGGCGGTCTCTGGTCGACGGCCGAAGACTACCTGCACTTCGCCCAGATGCTGGTCAACGGCGGGGAGCTGAACGGCACGCGGCTGCTGGGCTCCCGGACCGTCGAACTGATGGGGTCGAACCACGTCGGCGACCTGTACGAGAAGGCGAGGAGCCCTGGGATGGGGTTCGGACTGGCCGTGGACGTCGTGCTCGACGGCGTCGCGGCCCGCGGTGACCACCGGTCCACCGGCAGCTTCGGCTGGGGTGGCGCGTTCGGCACCAGCTACTGGGTCGATCCGCAGGAGGACCTGACCGCGGTTCTCATGGTGCAGACGCCGGGCGGTGTGCCCCGGGCCGACTTCCAGAATGCCGTGATGCAGGCGATCGTCGACTGACCCGGTACTTTGGATCGGATGATCTGGTTCAGTTCGAAAGTCGGTGCCTTCGATGTTCGGCCTCGCGCCAGGAGTCTGACCCTGGTCGCGTGCGCCGGCGCGCTGGTGCTCGGGTCGACCCTGGCGGCCCAAGAGGGCGAGTGGCCGTACTTCGGCGGTGACCGCACCTTCAAGCGCTACTCGCCGCTCGACCGGATCGACGCCTCGAACGTCGGCGATCTGCGCATCGTGTGGCGACGGCCGGGTCTGGAACCGGAGCTCAAGGAGGAGTTCCCCGAGCTGCGTCCGGGCAACAACCTGCGGTCGACGCCCATCATGGTCGAAGGTCGCCTCTTTCTGACCAACCTCGTCGGCCTGCTGCGCGCCGTCGACCCGGCGAGCGGCGAGACCCTGTGGTCTCAGGCGCCGTTCGAGCCGACGATCGAGGAGGCACGCGGCTTGAGCCCACGGGGCGTCGACCTCTGGACCGGCGGCGAGAAGGAACGACTGTTCCTCGCACGCGGTAACTACCTGTACTCGGTCGACGCCTCGAGTGGCGAGCTCGACGCGGACTTCGGCGACCAGGGACGCGTCAGCCTCCGCCTCCCGGGACCGCTTGCCGGCGATTTCACCTGGACTGCCGGGCCGATCGTCGTGGGCGATGTCGTCGTGACCGCCGGATTCACCGGCGGCGCCGGCGACGGCGGCAACATGCGGGAAGCGACGCCGGAGGATGTACGCGGCTACGACGTCCGCACGGGCCGCCGGCTGTGGACGTTCCACGTCGTGCCGCGGCCGGGCGAGCCGGGGAACGAGACCTGGGGCGACGGCTCGTGGGAGTACTCGGGTGACCTCGGGTCGTGGTGCTGCCTGTCGGCCGACGAGGAACTGGGCCACGTCTACGTCCAGCTCTCGGCCCCGACCGCGGCGTACTACGGCGGCCACCGGCCCGGCGACAACCTGTACTCCAACTCACTCGTGGCGCTCAACGCCAGGACGGGCGAGCGGGTCTGGCACTTTCAGATGGTCCGCCACGACGTCTGGGAATGGGACACGGTCGGTCCGGCGACCCTCGGCGAGATCACGGTCGACGGGAGGCGAATCGACGCCGTCATGCAGCCCTCGAAAACCGGCTTCCTCTACGTCTTCGATCGCCGTACCGGGGAGCCGGTGTGGCCGATCGAGGAGAGGGCCGTGCCCGGCTCACGAGTCCCCGGGGAACGACTGTCGCCGACCCAGCCGTTTCCGACAAAGCCGCCGCCTTTCGACCGGCAGGGATTCGTCGAGGACGACCTGATCGACTTCACGCCGGAGCTCCGGGCGCGGGCCCTGGAACTCGTCAAGCCCTTCCGTCTCGGTCCGATCTTCACGCCGCCCGGCCTGATGGACGACGAGCAGGGGAAGATCGGCACGCTGACGAATCCGGGTGCGTGGGGAACCGGGAACTGGCACACCGGCGCCTTCGACCCCGAGACCGGCGTGTACTACGCCGTGTCCCACACCTGGCCGAGCGTGTACTCCCTGACAAAACCGGAAGCCGACGACGCGACGCTCGGCTACGTGATCGGCTACGACGCTCCCGATGTACCCACCCTCGACGGCCTCCCGATCGTCAAGCCACCCTATGGTCGGATCACCGCAATCGACATGCATCGCGGCGAGCACGTGTGGATGGCGGCCAACGGCGACGGGCCGCGAGACCATCCCCTGCTCGAGGGCCTCGACGTGCCGCCGCTGGGGGTCGCCGGGCGGCCGGCACCGCTTGTGACGAAAACGCTGCTGTTCATCGGTGAAGGCAGCGATGCCATCCCCGGCATCGAGGGGGAAGAAGGCCGCTACTGGGGCAGGAAGTTCCGCGCCTACGACAAGTCCACGGGCGAAGTGGTGTGGGAAACGGAGCTGCCCTCCGGCACCACGGGCGCGCCGATAACCTACTTGCACGAAGGTCGTCAATTCATCGTCGTCGCGATCGGCGGCAACGAGTCCCCGGCGGAATTCGTGGCATTCGGAGTCCACCCATGAAGAGAAGAGTCCTGATCATCCTCTGTGCGACAGTCCTCGGGGGTTCCATGATGGCTGCAAGCGACGAGACCGTTCGGCCGGCGAAGATCAGCAAGCCGGAGCTCGGCGGCAAGATCTTCGAGCGCCCGGACGTGGTCGAGCAGACCCACGCCGACGGCCATGTGACGCAGACGGCCACATCGCTGGTCTCGAGCGACAGGAGCTTCTCATCAGGCATGTACAAGTCCGGGAAGACACGGATCGAGATCACTCAGCCGTACGGTGTCGACGAGTTCATGTACTTCCTCGAAGGCGGCGTCACCCTGACGTCCTCAGACGGGACGGAGCTCGTGATCAACGCCGGTGAGGCGGTGACGGTGCCGAAAGAGTGGACCGGAGTCTTCGAAACGGACGGCTACACGAAGATCTGGGTCATCTACTCCTCGCGTGAGTAGACAGGGTGCAGCCGCCGCGCTCCTGTTCGCCGCATCGGCGTTGCTGTTGGTTGCCACGCTCGGGTGCTCCGTTCCAGCCCAGGACGGGACGGTGAGTCGATCGGACCCGACCGGGGAGTCGAGACCGGAGCGTCTCGCGCGAGTGATCCGCGAGTACGACGCCCAGGGGATCCACCGAACCGGCACCGAGGTCGACACCACCTCGGCACACTGGCTAGCCGATCTGGTGCGCGAAGCCGGAGTCGAGCCGCAGCTCGAGGCGCTGGACTTCGAACGCACCGACACCGTGAGCGCGTTCGTCGAGATCGCCGAGGAGGACGGCTCAACCAGCCGCTACGAGGGCATCCCGCTCATCGACTCCGCCGAGACGACCGACGAGAGTGGCATCACGGGAATCCTGGGTGCTCCAGGAAGCGACGCGGACATCGTGGCTGCGCGCTGGCCGCCGACGGTTCAGTACCTGCCTCTGTTCCACGAGGTGCGCACGGCGCCGGAGGTCCGCGGTCTGGTGATCGTCACGGGCGGTTCCGAGTTCGATCTGCCGCCTGACGTTCCGCGCCCGCCCCGGTTTCCGGCTGGTTACGCACTGATCAATGCCGACCGCTATCTCGAGCCCTACGGTCACCCGGTGCTGCAACTGCCAAGCGAGGCGGGACCGGGCCTCGTCGCTGCCCGTGAGCGGGCGGCGAAGGCACGGCTGGTGGTCGCGGTGGAACGCGTGCCGACTCGCGTCTACAACGTCACCGCCACGGTACCGGGTCGCGAGGCCGAAGCCGCGCCGATCGTGGTGATGACCCCGCGGAGTGGCTGGTGGCAGGTGGCGTCAGAGAGGGGCGGGGGTCTCGCGCTCTGGGTCGAGCTGCTGCGCGCGCTGCGTGCCGAACCCCCTCGCCGTACCGTGCACTTCGTCGCCTCGACCGGCCACGAGCTCGGTCACGTCGGGCTCGACCACTTCCTGGAGTCCCGCCAGGATCTGATCGGTGGCGCCCACCTCTGGCTCCACCTGGGCGCCAACTTCGCTGCCGCCGTTGGCGGCAACATCCGCCTGCAGGCGTCGAGTGACTCGCTGATGGAGAGGGCGCTGGAGGCGATGAGCAGAGAGGGTGTCGAGCCCGGCGTCCTGACTCCGGTGTCTGATCGCCCCTTCGGCGAGGCGCGTGCGATCTTCGACGGCGGTGGCAGCTACCTGTCGCTGCTCGGCAGCAACGGTCTGTTTCACCATCCCGACGACCGTTGGCCCGGGTCGGTCGACCTGGACACCCTGGAGAAACTGGTCGACGCCTTCGTCGCGCTCACCGTCGAGATCGCGTCCGGGGGGAACGGTTCTTTCTGACACCTCGTGCCACCAGCGCCTCCCAATCGCACACCTAGGGCGAGGCCCTGCGACGCCGGTCTAGATCACAATCCTCCCGGCGAGCGGAGCGCCAGGGCGAGGACCCGGGCCTGGGTTCCCCCGCCGCCGATCATCGGGCGCCCTCCACCCACGCTGACGGCGAGATACTGCCGGCCATCTACCTGGTAGGTAATGAGGTTCGAGTTGGGCGAGTCCGGGAGCTCGATGCCGCCGAGGTAGGCGCCGCTCTTCTTGTCATACACGCTGATCTCGGGCGGTCGATCTGGTGTCCGCGGGCTGCCGCCGGTCGTGTTCTCCGCACTCTGAGTCACGAAGAGCAGGGTCCTGGTGACCAGCGGCGCCGCTCTGCCGGGCCTGCCGAGTCGACCGAGACCGAGCTCCCGGAGCGCGGGGTGGTTGCGCGGCCCCTCGCCGTGCGCCGCCACCCAGGCATGCTCGCCGGTGACGAGATCGATGGCGGTGATGCGGCTGTAGGGCGGTTTCACCAGCGGCAGGCCACGAGGACCCCGGATGCCGTCGAACCAGCGCCTCGGCGTGTAGCGCATGTTCGAGCGATTGGGATCCGGCGTGGTCAGTGACACGGTAACCGGCCGTGTGTGGGACGGTACGTAGATCAGGCCGTTCTCCGGGTCGACGGCGGCGCCGGTCCAGTTGGTCCCCCCGCCGTCGGCCGGGAGCTGAATCGTCGGTTTGCCGTCGCCCTCCAGACGCGGGGGCGTGTAGAGCGGTACCAGCTCGTAGTCGGCCGCGATCTCCAGTGCCTCTCGACGAAGCTCCGGCGAGAAGTCGATGAGATCGTCCTCGGTGATCCCCTGGCGGTCGTAGGCCGCCGGCCTGGTGGGGAACGGCTGGGTCGGTGAAGCGCGATCTCCCGGCGCCGCCTCTGTCGGCACCGGCTTCTCTTCGATCGGCCACAACGGCTCGCCGGTCTCGGCGTCGAAGACGAAGAGGAAGGCCTGTTTCGTCGGCTGCGCCACCGCCTTGACCAGCTTGTCTCCGACCTTCACATCGATCCGCGTGGGCGCCGTCGGCAGATCGTAGTCCCACAAGCCGTGGTGCACCATCTGGAAGTGCCAGCGCTTCTCTCCGGTCTCGCAATCCACAGCCACCAGGCTCTCGGCGAACAGGTTGTCGCCCAGCCGGTGACCGCCATAGAGGTCGTTGGTCGGTGTCGAGATCGGCAGGTAGGCGAGGCCGAGCTCTTCGTCCACCGTGATCATCGACCAGACGTTGGTGCCTCCCGTGTACTCCCACGAACCGTCCTCCCACGTCTCGTGGCCTTCTTCACCCGGCTGGGGGATCGTGTGGAAAACCCAGGCCACCTCGCCACTCTCGACATGGTAGGCGCGCACATGCCCGGGGGGCGCTTCCTTGCGGGTTGGAGCATCGGACACGATCGAGCCGACGATCACGACGTCACGACACACCGAGGGCGGCGAGCTGTGGGTCGTCCTCGACTCGGTGACCTCGCGACCGAGATCCCTGGTCATATCCACCGCGCCGTAACTGCCGAAGTCGGGGTCCGGCTTGCCGGTCATGGCGTCGAGCGAGAGCAGGCGGCGGTCGTGGGTCGGCATCAACACGCGCTTCTTGCCGCCGCGTTGCCAGTAGGCCACGCCCCGATGCTGAAAGCCCATGTTCGCCGGCCGCCCGGCCTCCCAACTCTGGGGATCGTAGCTCCACAGCGGCTCGCCGGAGGCCGCGTCGATGGCCGCAACCTGTCCGAGAGCGGTGCTCACGTACATGCGCCCGTCGATCACGACCGGAACGGCCTTGAAGGGTCCCGGGCGAACCCGCGTGGGCAGTCCGGCCTCCCCGGCAAGAATGACGGCGAACGCGTCCTCCCGATCAGCGGCCTCTTCACCGCCTTTCTGCGCGGCTTCAAGCCGTTCCGTGAGTCGCGCGTCGACCGATTCCCAGGTCCAGACAACTTCGACCTGGTCGAAGTTGTCGGCGTCGATCTGGTCGAGAGGCGAGTACTTGCTGTTGCCGCCATCGTTGCCGAAGCGCGGCCAGTCGACACTCTCGCCGGCGCCGACGGCGGCGAGAAGCAGCGTCGCGGCGACGGCGATGACCGTCACCAATCAGTTCCACCAGGGCTTGTCGTTGTACGCACGCACGTCTAGCTCGAAAGTCCACGTCGATCGATGCTGCCGGACGAGATGGACGTAGGTCTCCGCCACCTGCTCGGGCAGGATGAGGCCGTCGGCCGCTCCCTTCGTGCTTCGGAGGGCTTCGAAGCGCTCGGGCCCAAGCATCTTGCCCAGCGTGTCCGGTGCGTCGACCGTTCCATCCACAAGCACATGAGCCACATGAATGCCCTTTGGGGCGAACTCGGCGTTCAGCGTCTGGCAGAGCATGCGGCGGCCCCCCATCGCGGCCGCGTGCGAGTGCTGCCCGGCGTTGCCGCGGGCCGCGGCCGTGGCGGAGGTGACGATGAGCGTTCCATGGCCACGCTCGACCATCCGCGGGCAGAGCGCGGAGGCCGTGCGGAAGAGCCCGAACGTCGCCATGCGCCAACCGAGTTCGAAGGCCTTGTAGCTGGTATCGGTGAGGTCCCGGTTGCCGATCTGGGCGCCGAGGTTGTAGATCAGCACTTCGATCGGCCCGATCTCCTCCTCCACGTGGACGATCTGATCCTCGATGGCGTTCTCCTTGACAGCGTTCAGGAGAAAGCCGGTCGCCTCGCCTCCCTCCTCGTGAATGCCGGCGACCAGGGCGTTCAGCCCGTCTTCGTCGCTCCGGCGGCAGAGAACCGCGTGGTACCCCTCGCGAGCAAACCTCCTGCCCGCGGTACCGCCGATTCCGGCGCCGGCGCCCATGACAAAGCAAACTGGTTTCATCGTCCTTCCTCCATCGGTGGCCGGCGGATCGTATGCCAGAATGACCGGCATCATGACCGTACAAGCAGCTTTCGAGACGCGCCCCGACGTGGGGCCCGCCGCAGCCCCCATCGGGATCCGACCCCTGACCCCTCACATCGGCGCGGAGATCGAGGGAGTCGACCTGTCCCGGCCGCTCTCACAGTCCCAGCAGGACGAGATCAGACGGGCCTGGCTGGACTGGCAGGTGCTCGTCTTCCGCGACCAGGAACTCACCCGCGAGCAACACAAGGACTTCGGCCGGACCTTCGGCCCGCTGCACGTCCACCCCTTGCACACGAGCGCCGAGTACCAGGGCGGGCACGACCCGGAGATCCTCGTCATCAAGACCACCCAGAAGTCGAAGCACACGTCGGGTGACGGCTGGCACACCGACGTCTCGTGCGACGAGAAACCGCCGATGGCGTCGATGCTCTACATCAAGGAGATTCCCGAGTGCGGCTCAGGCGGCGACACGCTCTTCGCCGACATGTACCGTGCCTACGAGACGCTTTCGGAGCGGATGCAGAACTTCCTCGAGGGCCTAGTGGCGGTTCACGACGGTGCACTGCCCTACATCGGAAAGTACGCCTACGCACCTCCCGAGGGAAAGACGTACCCAAGGACCGAGCACCCGGTGGTGATCCGCCATCCCGAGACGGACCGCAAGGCCCTGTTCGTCAACAGCGGTTTCACCTCGCACATCCGCCACATGCGTCGATGGGAGAGCCGGGGCCTGCTCGACATGCTGTTCAGGCACATCGCCACCACCGTCTCCCTGACCTGTCGCGTGCGCTGGGAGCCCAACACCCTCACCCTCTGGGACAACCGCTGCACCCAGCATCACGCCGTGTGGGACTACTACCCGCAGTCACGCTTCGGCGAGAGGGTCTCGATCGTGGGTGACCGCCCCGTCGCCTAGCGGCTTAGTCCTCGACGACGACTGCCGGGTTACTTCCCGGAACCGGTCTTCTTCAGCAGAAGGTCCTTGAACTCGACGCGCATCCCCGCGTCGTGGATCTGCAGGCCGATGGCGCCCTTGTCCAGGCGTTCTTCCTTCGAGTTGTCGGTGAACTCGGAGGCGAGCTTCCCGTTGATGAAGAACTGGTAGTGCCGTCCCCTGGCGACGACGCGGACCCTGTTCCAGCCACCACGCGTGATGTCGCTCTCCCTCACGGCGTCCTCGATCTCGGTGGTGTGCGTCGTTCCGTCCGGATCGATCACCAGGCTCGTTCCGCGGAAGCACGCGTACTCTTCGCGCGCGACGAAGTGGAAGTCCCACGCGCCGAGAATGTGCGGCCCGATACCCAGGTGGCCGAGATCCGCGTGGTAGCCCACGAACGGCCGCTTGCCGCTCGGGTCCTTCACGGCGTGGATCTGGATTCCGCTGTTGCCGTGGCCGGGAAAGCGGTAGCTTGCCTCCAGCTCGAAGTCCGTCAGCTCGACATCGTCGTAGACGAGATAGACGAGACGGTCCACGCTGCCCTCGCCGACGATCATGCCGTCTTCGACGGACCAGTCGGCGATGGAGTCGGCCGGCACCGCGTGCCAACGGTCCAGCGTTTCGCCGTCGAACATGGGGACGAAGCCCGCGTCCTCCTGCTCTTGCGCCGTCGCGGCCCACGCGGTGGCGGGTAGGAGGACAACCACGGCAATGACAACTCTCAACATCTTCTTCTTCACCTGTGCCAGGAGCTTGCGCGGCAGGAAACTGGGTGCGCCGGCGTCACCGCCGGCATCCGGCGCGAAAGCGCCGGCTTCTGGACCTCCTGCCACGCTAACTCCTCGTTCCCAGCGTCGTGACGTACTTGAAGAGGTCCAGGAGCTGGGCCTGTGACAGCAACGACGTCAGGCCGGTGGGCATCGGGCTTCCCGTCTCACGAACTTCCTCGATCTCTTCCGCCTTGATCGTGACCAGTTCCCCCGTGGCGAGGTCCTGGATCACGAGATCGCCGGTCGTTGAACTCTCCTGCGTCCAGCGCTTGTACCCCTGGTAGATCGCGGAGTCGCGGGTCGTGATCTCCAGTGCGGTGAATCCTTCCTTGATCTCACGATTCGGCCACAGCGTCTCTTCGATGATCCGTTCGGCCGTCAGAGTCGTGCCGACCGCGGTCAGGCTCGGCCCGATAGCGCCTCCCTCCTCGCCGACCTGGTGGCAGGAGTCACAGCCGAAGTCGACGAAGAGCACGGCGCCCCTCTCGGCATCACCCCGCTCCGTCGCGAACTCCGCAAGGCTCTTCACCAGGCCGGCGTCGTAGTCGAGCTCGAGTGAGTCCGCTCCGCTCGCGGCGTTGAGCGCGGCCAGTAGGACACTGTCGTAACGACCGCTCGCATAGAAGGAACGGAGCAGCGACTTCGCGGCGTCGTGCCCGAGGCCACCCGACTCGATCGCCGCGGTCAGCGCCGGCACGCCGCCCTCGCGGTTGAGGAACGCGACGAGAGCCCGGGTGGCGGTGGCGTTGTCCAAGCCAGGTTCCCCGAACAGTCTGACCGCAGACTTCGCCGCCGCTCTCGCGTCGAGGACGACGAGCGCTTCGATCGCCGACACCCGCAGCGTGGGCGCGTGCGGTGCGTCGGCATGGGCCGCGAGCAGTTCTTTCCCGCCCTCGGCCCCGAGGCCTGCCAACGCGCCGAACGCGGCGGCCCGCACGAACGTAGGCAACGAGTCGTCCCTGGCCATCGCGAACAGACTCTCCCGCGTGTCCCCGGCCCGCCAGACCCCGGCCAGGGTAGCGGCATTGGCGCGGAGTTCGAGACTCGGGTGCGCCATCATCTTCGCCAGACCCCAGGGCTGATCGTGCGGCTCGAGACTTCCGGTTCGCGTCGCCCTGACGGCGGCGGCCAGGATCCGTGCATGTGCGTCGGCGTCGTACCTCCCGCCGCTCACATAGCGATCCGGCATGAGGACGAACTCCTCGATCTCTTCCTTTCCACCGACCGCCAGGAGATTCTCGATCGCGCTCAGACGCGTGTCTTCGTCCAGGTGGTAGGACAACGCGATGCTGCGCAGATCCGCGATTCGCTCCCTTCCCCCCGCGCGGTTGAGCACCTCGGCGAGATGGGCCGACTCGGCGAAGTGGAGGTCTCCGCGCTCGTGCGCCGCTTCCCAGTGCGGCTTGAGGTGCTGGATCGCCTGCGAGAAGACGTACTCCATCGAGTCGTCCATCGGGCGGTCCACGGCGCGCGCGACGACGGTGATGGACTCCGGCTGCGGAATCGCGGCAGCCGCGGCAACCGCCTCCATCCGCACCTGCGCGTCGTCGTCTTCCACGCGCCTGACAAGGAGCGCCAGCGGATCCTCCAGGCGATCGTGCCATCGGCCCACGATGCGCGAAGCGAAAGCGCGTCCGCCCGGCTTCTCCGCCTCCAGTAACTTCGCCAGGACCGCCGGCGCGGGGACCTCGATCGTGGCGTAAGCGCCGACCGCCTCGTAGAGGTGGCGCTCGTGGTCCGCGGCTTCCGGATCCAGGCTCGCGACCCACGCTCCGAGAGCCGTCGCGACCTTCTCCGTGTCGCGGCGGGTGAGCTCACGCTTCACCTGATAGCGCGTCCAGCTCTCCGGCGCCTCGAGGGCGGCGACGACCTCGTCCAGCGGCGCGTCGAGCAGCTTCGGAGCCTTCACAAGGGGCGCCGAGGTAGCAGTGATCCGCCAAATCCGGCCATGCGCCTTGTCGCGCGACGGATCACGGTACTCGTCGTCCTGGTGGCAGATGATCGGGTTGTACCAGTCGACCACGTAGACGGCGCCGTCGGGCCCGACCTTCACGTCGATCGGACGGAAGTTCCGGTGGCTCGAGTGGATGAGCGGTTCTTCCCACTTCAGAGTTGCCCCTGAACCGTCGGCCGCGACGGAAAACCGCTTCACGCGATTCGCCTGGTAGTCGCCGATCGCGAACTGGCCCCGGTACTCCGGCGGAAGGTGGCGACCGTCGAGATAGCCGATACCGGCGTAGCCGCCGGGCTCGCCGATCGTGTCGAGGCGGCGCCGGTGAGTGGTCGGGATCTGGCCGAGGGAAAGATGCGTTACGCCGCCCGCGCCGTCGACGCTGAAGATCTGTCCCCATTCACCGAACGCAATGCCCCAGGGATTGCCGGGGCCCATGAAGTCGTACAGAAGAGAGTGCATCTGGAGCAGGCGCGGACGCAGACGGAAGAACCCGGATTGGTACAGATCGGCGGAGCCCCAGGGAGTTTCGACCCGCGACTCGATGCCGTCGCCCTGCCCCATGTACAGCTCACCGCCGGGACTCCAGATGAAGGAGTTGACCGCCTGGTGCGTATCGCCCGTTCCGAATCCGCTGAGCAGGACGCGCCGCGTATCCGCTCTTCCATCGCCATCGGTGTCTTCTAGAAAGAGAATCTCACTACCCTGTCCAACGTAGACGCCGCCGTCGCCCAGTTCAATCGCCGTCGGAATGTTCAGCCCTTCCGCGAAGACCGTCGAGCTCTCCGCGACACCGTCGTGGTCGGCATCCTCCAGCACGATGATCTTGTCGTTCGGGACATCCCCGGGGAAGACATGCGGATACGTCGTCGTGACGGTCACGTACGCGCGGCCGGCCGTGTCCCAGCGAATCGCCAGCGGGTTCGTGAGGCCGTCGGCCTCCGACGCGAAGAGATTGACCTTCATGCCGTCCGGCACGGTGAACGAAGCGAGCTCCGCCTCGATTTCCGCGGCCGGGTGGGCGAAGAGCACTTCCGGTTCGGGCCGCTGATGCCCCGGGTCCTGGCCGCCATTGGCCACGGTCCAGACCCGCTCTTCGGCCTTGTCGATCAGGCCGACAAGCTGCTGCCATTCCTCGCGAAAGGAGAGATAGCCGTGGCTCGACCTGGTGAAGCGCCGCGTCGAGTCGTCGCCGTAGAGCAGCTTCCAGTTGGCGGGACGCCAGTAGTCGAACCACAGGCGCTGCTTCTCGACCACCGCCGCATGAAGCGTGGCCAAACGGTCCCATGACGGGACCTCGAAGCCGAGCTTCTGCGCAATCGTCTCCGAGACGTGCCGTAGCGACTCCTCCGTGAGATGCATGCCGTTTTCCGTCAGGCCCGGCGTTGCATCCGAAAAGAGATCGACGAAGAGGAGGCCGCGCTCCGCAGCGATCTTCTTCGTTGCCCGCACGTACCGCGCGAGAGACCGATTGTGATGCGAAAGATCCGGCAGGAACTCGCTCGCCGGCTTCTCGAAGGGCGTCGGGGACACGAGCACGACCCGGTCGGCATGCTTCAGGAATCCGTCGATCAGCGCGTTGTATGCCGACTTGAACGACTCGAGCCCTTCGACTCCCGTCATCGATTCGGCCTTGCCGTATTGCGCAACGACAACCGACGTGCCGACCCGTTCGAGCTGAGCGTCCCAATCGCCGAAGCCGTCTTCGCGCCAGCGCTCCAGCGCGGAGCCTTGCCGGAAGACGGTGTCCGCCTCCCAGGAGAGGTCACGGAACGTGGGATGAACGTCAGCAAAGGCGTCGGTCAGAATGGTCTCGAGAAAGCCCGCCCGCTGCAGATGCACCATGTCCGTGCCGCCGGCGAGCACGACCACCTCGCCTTCGCCCAAGACCAACGGACGTGGCGCCTGCGTGCAGCTCGCCAGGAACACTCCCGACAGAAGCAAGGCCACGGAGAACGAGGGCTGGGAGGCTCTTCTCATCATGCGAGCCGCTTCGGCTACCCAAGCTCCCCGGTGGCGTACTTGTGAAGGATGCTGGAGATGAGAGTCTGGTACGGAACTCCCTCACGAGCCGCCAACCTCTTGATCTCGACCAGGTCGTGGCTCGGCAACCGGATGTTGATTCGCTTGTCCTTGCGGAGCGTCTCGCGGGCCGCGGACACTAGCCTGTCGGCTTCCCGGGACGAGCCCGAAGCTAGTCGGAGGCGGCCTTCCTCGTAGGCTCTCAAGATCTCGCGCTCTTCAGGATCGAGCGCTGCTGAATCGAGCTTCGTCGTGCGTTCGGCCATTGCTGGTCAACTCTCCCTCAGGTACTTCTTCGTCGCCTTCCGACTCGGGATGATCGTCTTGAGGAAGAAGTCACCCGCTTCCGTCTCGACGTAGGGAACTAGGTAGGCGTACTCACCGATCTCGATAACCGCGATCCGCTGGTGGGACCGCTCCGGATCCGGATGATCGAAGACGTCAACCAACGCACCCGATTCGATCAGGGTCGCCACCTCCTCGAAGCTGACCCCGCGCTCGGCGATCAGGCGTCTGTTCTTCGCAGGATCCCAGAGACAACGGGCCATACCGATCGGCGCCTATTGTCGCCGATTGTGTGCCGATCGTCAACACGAACCGTAGCCTGGCGGGAAGCGGCTCCGACCGATGCCCGGGGCGCGATCCTGCAAGCGGCGCCTCCCGTTACGGGTATACTCCGCGGCTCGACAGCGGTCGGCACCGCAGCCACGGCCCGAATCCGCGTCCCCGTCGTCTAGCCAGGTCAGGACTCCAGCCTTTCAAGCTGGCAACACGGGTTCGAATCCCGTTGGGGACACTACAGAGTCTTCGCGGGACTCGGGCCGCCTCGACGTGTGGTGGCCCTCGGGGGAGAACACGGTCTGCCTGCGCGCCGCCCCGTCGGTGATCACCCGGACCCGGCCGCGACGGGTCTCGAACAGCTGCGGCGCGATGACGTTGGCGACGGCGATCGAGTCGTGCTGGTAGGTGACCGGCCGACCCCGGCTCTGCTGGTAGAACCTGGCGTACTGGCGGTTGATGCGCTCGAGAAACGCGCCGGCCCGGCCCCCGTTCTCGCGCAGACGCTCGAGGTACTCGGCGTCCATCGAGCCTTCCTCGTCGTAGGTCACGTCGAGACCCACCATGGTGACCGGCCAGTCGAAGCGGAACACGCTGTCCAGGGCATGGGGATCGTTCCACGCGTTGGCCTCGCCGACGGTGGTCTTGTTGCCGCGCTCGCCGGCGAAGCCGACCGCGCCACCCATGATCACGACCCGCCCCACCTCTTCCACGATGCTCGGCCGGATCAGCTGGGCGAGCAGCAGGTTGGTCGCCGGTCCGACCGCGACGACGGCGATCTCGCCCGGATGGGCGGCGATCGTCCGCGCCAGGTACTCGGGGGCGGAGAGCGACGCCTCGGTGACCGTCGGCGCGATCGCCTCCTCTACGTCCCCCAGGCCGTCGGCGCCGTGGACGAAGGCCGGGGGCTGGGGCGCCGGGTGATGGAGGGGGGCTGCCGCTCCGCGATAGACCTGTGCCGGAATGTCGAACTTCTGCTTGAGGTAGAGGGCGTTGCGGGTCCCCTGGTCGATGTCGGCGTTGCCGAAGACGGTGGTGATGCCGAGCAGGTCGATGGCGGGGGAGTAGTGGGCCAGCAGCACCGCGAAGGCGTCGTCGATGCCGATGTCGACGTCGAGGATCATCTTGTGGCGGCGGGCGGCGCGAGGAGGGCGGCCCGGGCCAGGAAGGAGCGTCGCGAAGAGCCCCGGCCGGCGGGCGGATCCAGCGAGCTCACTCCGGGGTCGCCTGACGCATCATCAGGTCGGCGTAGAGGTCGTAGAAGCGCTCCAGATCGAGGTCGAACTGCACCCAGGCCTTGCGCAGGTCCGGCGGGTGCTGCTGATCGAGCTCCCAGGCCAGGGTGTAGCCGTAGTTGATGCCGTGGTCGATGTCGACATCGACGTACATCTCGCGCTGCTCGGTGATCAACGTCGGATCGAGTAGCGCCGCGACGCTGATCTCGTCCCACATGAAGATCCACGGCACCCAGTCGGGATCGGCGTCGGGTGGGGAAGTACGATGGAACTCCTTGATGTACTGGGCGATCGGGTTCGGCGACTGCCCGATGCGCGCGACCAGCTCCTCGCTGTGGCGGGTCTTGACCGAGATGTCCACCGGCGTGATGGTGATCTTCTTCCACGGGGCACGCAGCACCATCCGCGCGGCCTCCGGGTCCCACATCCAGTTGAACTCCTTCTGGTACTCCGCCTTGTCGATACCGCCGCCCATCAGGACGAGCTCCTTGGCCTTGGCCGGAAGCTCGGGGTCCAGCATCAGGGCCATGGCGATGTTGGTCAGCGGCCCGCCGCCCCAGATCACCACCTCTCCCGGATGCTCGTTGACCGCCTCGACCATGAAGTTGGCGGCGTGGCCGGTCGCCGGCTCGGTGGTGGGCTCGCCCTCGGGCAGCGGCACCCGCTCGTAGGGGCCCGGCATGCCGTCATTCCAGGCGCCCTTGTAGAGATGCTCCCCGTACATCACCTCCCAGCGCTCGGCCTCCGCCTTGCTGTTGAGGAAGGGAAAGACGGCGCCGCGGTAGACCGGGATGTCGGTGCGTCCCGCGATCTCGAGGGCGCGGAGGGTGTGGAGGGTCTCCTGTTCCATCCACAGATCGCCGCTGACGATGGTGATGCCCAGGACCTCGACGTCGGGGGATTGAACGAACATCAGCACCGACTGCATGTCGGTGCTGCACGGCCCCCTGGCGTCCTGGTCGACGATCACCTTGAGCTTCTCGCCCACCGCTGGTGAGCTACCGGCCATCGCGGCCAGCAAAGCCGACAAGAGTACGACTGCGCTTCGTTTCATACACTACTCCCTTGGCCGCGTCAGAGCTTGGCGGCCTCCTCGGCGATCCGGTCGGTGAGCACCCGAACGTCGCGCTTGATCTGCTCGACGTCCACGGTGAGCATTCGCCGGTCTCGCATCACCTGGCGTCCGTGGATGATCACGGTCCGGACGTCGTGCGAGCTCGCGGCGTAGGCCAGGGCCGCGTAGACGTCGTACATCGGGATCATGTTGACCGAGTCCTTGTCGACGATGACGAGGTCGGCGAGCTTGCCGGCCTCGAGCGAGCCGATCCGGTCGTCCATGTCGATCGCCCGCGCCCCGCCGATCGTCGCCATCATCACGACGTCTCGAGCCGGCATCACCCGCCGGTCCAGCTTGGCCAGCTTGTGGAGCTTGGCGGTGTAGCCCAGCAGACCCATCAGGTCGAGCGTGTTGCCGCTCATCGGGCCGTCGGTGCCGAGACCCACGTCGAGTCCGGCCGCGAGCATCTCGAGCACCGGCGCGATGCCCTTGCCGGCCTTGACGTTCGAGACGATGTTGTGGCTCACCCCTACCCTCCGCTCTCGCAGTAGCTCGATGTCGTCGGCGTCGACGAAGATGCAGTGCGCCGCCACCAGTCGATCGTCGAGGAGTCCGACGGAGTCGAGATACTCGACCGGGCTCATCCCGAACTCCTCGTCGATCTTGTCGATCTCGGCCTGGGTCTCCGAGAGGTGGACGAGAACCGGAACGTCGAGCTCACGCGCGGCTACGGCGACCTCCTCGAGGTGCTCTTTGTCCAGGGTGTAGGGGGCATGCGGCGCCAGCGCCGGCGTCACCAGCTCGTCGTCGGCCCATTCGGCGATAAAGCGCCGCGCGTAGGCGAGACCGCCATAGGCCTCGTCCGCGTCGGGTGCCGGGAAACCGATCACCGTCTCACCCACGACGGCGCGCATGCCGACCGCCTTGGCCGCGCGCGCCACGGCGTCTTCGAAGTAGTACATGTCGACGAAGGTCGTGGCGCCGGAGAGCACCATCTCGACGGCCCCGAGCAGCGCCCCCTTGTAGACGTTGTCGGCGTCGACGACCATCGCTTCGAGCGGAAAGATGAAGCGCCGAAGCCGGTCGGGAATGTCGTCTCCCAGACCGCGGAACATGGTCATCGAGGCGTGGGTGTGGGTGTTCACCATCCCCGGCATGACGATGTCGCCGCCGGCGTCGATCGTCTCCTTCGCGGCATAGCGGGTCGCGACCTCGGCACCGCCGACCGCGGCGATCCGGGAACCCGCGATCGCGATCGCGCCACCCTCGATCACCCGGAAGTCGGCGTCCATGGTCACCACCGTGGCGTTGGTGATCACCAGATCGGCGGACTCGGCGCCGCCGGCCGCGACCGACCGATCGCCGTCGGTGCAACCGAGTGTCGCGGCGGCGAGGATCGCCACCAGGGTTGCCGCTGCTGTTCTGCGTCGCCGCAAAGCTGACCTCCGTCGGGGCGCCTGTCGGTATGCGGGTCGTCGCGCGGCGACCCGATCGGCCGGGCGTCGCGCCGTGGAGAAAGACCCTTGCGAGAGCGGCGGCGATTGTAGCAACGGCGCCGGCGCTCGGGAGGTCTAGCTACCCTCCACCACGGTCAGATAGCGATCGGTGGGCGGGTTCAGCAGGCGCTGGCGCCCGCCGCTCGGCCAGCGAATCTCGAGGCGGTCGGCCGCCGAAGCCGGGCCGAGGCCGAAGAGGATCCGCAGGTCCTGCGCCGAGCAGTAGCTCTTGCCGCCGATGGCCTGGTCGTAGCTGATCCGCGAGCCGGCCGCGAGCTCGAGCCGGGCGCCGGTGCCGTCCCGCACGCTGGCGTCGCCGACCAGCCGGACGCCGAGCCACCCTCCGCCGCCGGCTCCGGAGTTGCGGAACAGCTGACCCCGCTCGCCGTTGTTGTTGACCAGGAAGTCGGCGTATCCGTCGTTGTCGAAGTCGCCGATGGCGAGCCCGCGACCGACCCTCGGGGCGAGGAAGGCCGCTGGCTGGTCGGCGCTGACGTCGGCGAACTTGCCCCGCCCGAGGTTGCGGTAGAGCTTCTTGACCTCGGCGTAGGTCACGCCCGCGTGGTAGATCGCGATGTTGTCCATGATGTGGCCGTTGATCACCAGCAGGTCGCGCCGGCCGTCGTTGTCGGCGTCGAGGAACTGCGCCCCGAAGCTCGAGTTCATGATGTTGGTCGCTCCCAGGCCCGAGACGATCGTGGCGTCGACGAACAGTCGGCCGCCCTCGTTGACGTAGAGGCGGTTGAGCTCGGCGTCGAGATGGCTGACGTAGAGGTCGATGTCGCCGTCGTCGTCGATGTCGGCGGCCCCCGCGCCCATTCCGGCCTCGGTCTTGCCGTCCTCGCTGAAGCCGGCGCCCGAGAAGTAGCTGGCGTCCTCGAAGGTGCCGTCGCCGTTGTTGAAGTAGACGAAGTTGCGCTGGGTATCGTTGGCGATGAAGATGTCGGTCCAGCCGTCGTCGTCGAGGTCGGCGAGCGCCACCGCCAGGCTCTTGCCGTCCGGGTTGACCAGCCCGGCCCGCATTGTGACGTCGGTGAAGGCGCCGTCCCCGTCGTTGCGGAAGAGCCGGGGCGAGATGCCGGGGAAGCTGTCGGGGTGGCAGTAGGCGCGCCGCTCGGGGGTCGGGTCGCCGCAGACGACGTTGCGGTCGATGTCGTACTGGACGTAGCCGGTGGTCAACAGGTCGAGCCGACCGTCGCGGTCGTAGTCGAACCAGCCGGCGGCGGTGGTCCACTCCCTGTCGTTGCCGACCCCGGCCTCGGTCGTGACGTCGGTGAAGGTGCCGTCGCCGTTGTTGTGGTAGAGCAGCGACCCTCGATAGCCCGACACATAGAGGTCGGGATAGCCGTCGTCGTCGTAGTCGCCGGCGGCGACGCCGAAGAAGAAGAAGCCGGGACCGACCCGGAGTCCCGCTCTCTCGGTGAAGTCGGTGAACGTGCCGTCGCCATTGTTGCGGTAGAGCGCCGGCTGGGGCGGCTCCTCGGGCTGGAAGTTGGGAGTGGCGCCGCTGTTGACGAAATAGGCGTCGAGCAGACCGTCGTGGTCGAAATCGATCCAACCCACCCCGGCGCCCATGGTCTCGACGTAGAGCTTCTCCCAGGAGGCGGCACGCTCGTGGTGGAAGCGGATGCCGGCGCGCTCTGTCACCTCCTCGAAGCGGATCTCGAACGGGGCGAGCTCCGGCCCGGTCGTCGCGGGAGCCGCGCGCTGGCAGCCCGTCCCGACGAGCAGGCCGGCGGCGAGGGCGCCGAAGGCGCCGAGACCCCCAGCTAAGCTCCTAGCTCGCCGGGCGCGAGGCCCCACCGGCGGCCGCGCCGGTCGCCCGGGGGCGTCGCTCTCGTTACTCGCCCGCATTCCCGAGGAGGTTCCTATGTCCGCCCGATCCAGGACCGCAGAGCGCTCACGTCGTCAGTTCGGTTCGCGGGTCGCGCGTGGCGCGGTCTTCGCCGCCCTGTTTGCCTTGCTGTGCCCGCCGGGGCCGGCCGCTGTCGCCCAGAACGAGCCGGAGGGCGCGCCGCTCCCGGTCATCATCGATACCGACCCGGGGACCGACGACGCGATGGCCATCCTGCTGGCGCTCGCATCGCCGGAGCTCGACGTCAAGGCCTTCACCGTCGTCCCGGGCAACGTCACCGCGGAGCAGGCGCTGGAGAACACGCTGAACCTCGTCTCGCTCGCCGGCCGCTGCGACATTCCGATCGCCGGCGGAGCCCAACGACCGCTGGCACAGCGCCTGATCACCGCCGAGTTCGTCCATGGAGAAAACGGTCTCGGCGACATCGAGCTGGAGCCTTCGAGCTGCAGCGCCGACGGCCGATTCGCCCCCGATCTCATCATCGAGATGGTACATCGGATGCCGGGAGAGATCACTCTCGTTCCGATCGGCCCGCTGACCAACATCGCGCTGGCCCTGCACAAGGATCCCGGCATCGTGCCGCTGGTCAAGGAGGTCGTGATCATGGGCGGCTCGATCACCGAAGGCAACGTCACTGCGGTGGCGGAGGCCAACATCTACAACGATCCGGAGGCGGCCCACGCCGTCTTTCACGCCGGTTGGAAGGTGACGATGGTGGGGCTCGACGTCACTCACAGGACCAACTTCGGAGCCGAGCATCTCGAGCGGCTGGCGCTGGCGGAGGGTGAGGTCGCCGATTTCGCCAAGCGGGTGATGCGCTTTCTCGTCTACCTGGCCGCCGAGTTCGGGGCCGAGGGCACGCCGATGCACGACCCGCTGGCGATCGGGGTCGCGATCGATCCGTCCTTCGTGACGACCCGCCATATGCGCCTCGACGTCGAGACCCGGGGCGAGTTCACCCGCGGCCAGACCGTGGGCAACCGCTACAACTTCGTGGAGCGCAACGAGCCCGAGGGCGACCGGCTGAAGATGACCGGCATCGATCGGGTCGAGCCCAACGCTCACGTGGCGGTCGAGGTCGAGGCCGAGCGCTTCTTGTCCTTCTTTCTGGAGCGGATCACCGGCTTCTAGGCACCCGATGTAGTAAATCGGCCGAATGGGTGCCTGAGATTTGCTCCGGTCGTCGGGGTTGGTGTAGGGTCGGGCCACCTCAAAAGACTAGCTTGCGCCATTTCTCTGCCGAGAAGGAGGTTGTGATGCGAAAAGCCTTGGGGGTAGCGCCTATCTGCGCGATAACGGCTTTGGTGTGCCTGCCGACGAGCGTCCAAGCACAAACGCTCGACAGCGGTCAGATCCGTGGAGTGATAACCGACCAGACCGGTGGACCGATGCCGGGTGTGACGGTCACGTTGAGGAACGAGGCGACCGCGTTCTCGCGGGTGGTCGTATCCAGCGATAGCGGTGCCTATGTCTTCGCACAGATCCCCGCTGGGGCCTACACCATGTCGGTCGAGCTCCAGGGCTTCACCGGCGAAGTGACCGAGCTGACGCTCAACGTCGGCGCTTCGCTGTCGTTCGACTTCCAGCTCGAGATCGAGACCCAGACCGAGACGATCGTGGTCTTGGCGACCATGGCGCCGATCGACGTCTCGTCGGCCGGTGTCAGCCAGCTGATCAGCGAGGAGGCGATCGAGAACCTGCCGCTGCTGGGTCGGGACTTCCGCGACCTGGCTCGTTTGAGCCCGGCGGCGCAGGTGACGCCCGGTCTGCGCGGCGGGCTGCGCCTCGGCGGCCAGCAGAGCGACTATACCGGGCTGTCGATCGACGGCGCCGACGGTCGCGACAACTTCTTCGGTGAGTTCTTCGGCTCGCTCGAGACCAAGAACTCGGTCATCCCGATCGAGGCGGTCCAGGAGTTCCAGGTCGTCACCAACGGCTTCGCCCCGGAGTTCGGTCGCTCGACCGGCGGCCTGATCAACGTGGTCACCAAGTCGGGAACCAACGAGTTCAAGGGCAGCGCCCACTGGTACCACCGCAACGAGAGCCTGACCAACGACGACTGGCTCGGTGTGCCGCCCAACATCGACGAGCAGAATCAGGTCGGGGCGGCCTACGGAGGCCCGCTGCAGCAGGATCGACACTTCTTCTTCGGCGCCTTCGACATTTCGGAGCGCGAAGGCCCGCTGATCACCAAGTTCGCCCGGGAGGTCAGTGGAATCGGGGCGCCGGAGCTCGGGATCAACGACCTCGGCTCCCTCGAGGGCGCCAACACCCAGTCACAGGACCTCCGTTCCGTTCTCCTCAAGTGGGACTGGCAGGCGAGCGAGAGCCAACGACTGAGCACCCGCTGGTTCCAGACCAACAACGAGACCGTCGGCTTCACCGGCGGCCGCGGCCAGAACCAGATCCAGGCTTCCTTCGGCAACACCGAGGAGTTCCAGAACAACGGCGACAACTACATCACCACCTGGACTGCGGTCACCTCCGGCGGGCGGGGCTCGAACGAGCTCAAGGTCATGTATTCGGACCAGAACCGGCCGCGCAACAACCTCAGCTCGCTGCCTCAGATCGAGATCCTGGATACCGGCACCTTCGGCCAGCGCTTCTTCCTGCCGATTCAGGGCTCCAACGAGAAGATCACCATCCAGGAGAACTTCCAGTACGCCTTCGGCGATCACGATCTGAAGTTCGGCGCCGACTACAACGGCTACTCGATCCGTCAGAACCGGTTCTTCGGCTGGTCGGCGGGGCAGTACAGCTTCTTCTCGCTCGAGGACTTCCAGGCCGGGCAGCCGTTCGGCTTCATCCAGGGCTTCGGGCTCGGCGAGCCCTATGCGGAGGCGGCGCTGCAGCCCGAGCGGGTGCGCCAGACCGCCTTTGGCGCCTACGCCCAGGACAAGTGGCAGGCGTCGCCCAATCTCACGATCAACTACGGTGTGCGCTGGGACAACACCAAGAACCCCAAGCCGCGGTCGCCGATCGCCGGTGTGAACGTCCCGCTCGGAATCGGCGCTGACACCACCTTTGGCGCGCCGCCGCAGCGTCCGCCGGACGACACGGATCAGATCGGACCGCGCCTCGGTGCCTCCTATTCCTTCGACATCGGCGGCAAACCGGCCATCCTGCGCGCCTCGTGGGGCCTCTACTACGCCCAGATCCCGACCATCTTCATGAATCGGGGCGCGGGCAACACGACGGTCCTCTTCTGCTTCTTCAACCCGGCTTGTCTGCCAGCGGGCGGGTATCCGAATCTCTTCCCGGATCAGGTCGATCCGAACAATCCGATCCCGGGTCTGCCGCAGCCGCCGTTCGACACCGGCTACGACGATCCGGGGATGCGCAACCCGCAGGTCGAGAACACCACGCTCAGCCTCGAGTGGCAGCTCAACCAGGACTACACCCTCACCGGCACCTACGCCCAGGGCGATTCGAAGTACCTGCGCACCGGCGGGTTCAGCAGCACGCGATGGAATCGAAACTTCGAGAGCCTCGGCCAGGATGAATTCGGACGGACGATCCTCGGTGGGCCGGTCGACGACACGGTCGCTGGCGCCAACGCCCACGGCAGCTTCAGCCGTGGTGAGTTCCGGCAGTTCGTCATCAACCTGACCCGGCGCTACGCCAACGGGTATCAGTTCTTCATCAACTACTCGCACTCCTCGAACAAGGACAACGCCGCGAGCGAGCGGGACACCGACAGCTTCTTCGGTCCGTCGGACCCGTACAACATCGATCTGGACTGGGGTCGCAACGCGCTCGACATTCCCAACCAGCTGAAGATCTCGGGAAGCGTCGACGTCGGTAAGGGCTTCCTCGTGAGCGGCCTGCTCATCGCCCGCGACGGGATCCCCTTCCCCGCCTGCATCGCCGACGACACCAACGGTGACGGGGTGGTCAACAACGGCTGCTCCAACGACCGTCCGGTGGTCAACGGGCCCAGCGGCAGGTACCTGCTGGAGCGGTACCCGGGACGGCAGCCCGACTTCTTCCAGTTCGACATGCGGGTGAGCAAGGAGTTTCAGCTGGGTGGCGAGAAGACGGTCGAGGTGATCGTCGACATCTTCAACGTGTTCGATACCGCCAACAAGTACGCCAATCCGGCGATTTCCTCGTTGGTCGCAACGGAGCTCGACGCGCCGCCGGTCGAGGGCCGGGACGGCTATCGCATCAACGACCAGATCGCGCCGGGCAGCACGCCGTTCGCGATCCAGCTGGGCGCGAGGTTCCGTTTCTAGGGCCGGAGACGTGAGCATCGCTACGAGACGATCGTTTCTGTCGGCGATGGGGAGCGCCCTGGCGCTTCCCATCGCCTTTTCCAGACCCTCGGCCGGGTCGACGGCCGGCGAGGGTGTGACGGATCCGCGCCGGCCCGCGCCGATCGGCAGCCCGGTCCTGGACAGCCTGTGGCCGGTCATCGCGAGCTCGCGCCACGTCCGCACCGACGAAGCGCGGATCCGCGCGGTGGCGCGGTGGATGGCCTATGAGAAGCTGCCCTTTCCCAGCTTCGGACTCGACTTCGATCCGGCGACCGAGCGTGACCGGGCGATCGACTTCGCCATGGTCTCGAACACCATCAACTCCGCCTTCACCGACTTCGACACCGGCATCAAATTCCAGACCGAGTACCAGGGCCGGAGCTGGTCCGACGCCCAGGCGATGACCGCATGCCTCAAGCGGGCGATGGAGAAGGGCATCCCGATCCTCGACGGCCGCTTCCTGGCCGAGGTGAGCCGCGACGAGCTCGACGAGGTCTTCAGCGGCAACATCGAGATGCCGATGCTCGACGAGAAGCGGGCGGTCCTGAACGAGGTCGGCCAGGCCCTGGCGGAGCGCTACGACGGCTTCTTCCACAACTTCGTGCCCACCTGCTCGCCGCGCCTCTTCGACTCGGGGAAGGGTCTGGTCGACCGGCTCATCAGCGAGTTCCCGCGCTTCAACGACACCTCCCCCTATCGCGGCCACACCGTCCAGTTCCACAAGCTGGCGCAGCTCACCTACTGGGGTCTCTACTCGGGCTTTCGCGGCCACGGCGGCTTTCGCATCGACGACATCGGCTCGATGACCGCTTTTGCCGACTACATCGTGCCGGTGGCGCTGCGAGTCATGGGCATCCTGGTCTATACGCCGGAGCTCGACGACAAGATCGAACAGGGCGTGCTGATCCCCCGCGACTCCGACGAGGAGATCGAGATCCGGGCCCACATGCTCTACGCGACGGCGCTGCTCACCGAGGAGGTCAACGCGCTGCGCCCGCCGGAGCTTGAGGTGATCATTCCGCAGGTCGACGCCCGCCTCTGGTCGAGCTATCACACGACGCACTGGCCGCATCACCTGACGCGCACCATCATGTACTAGGCCCGCGGCGAGGCGCGCCGCCCGGCCCTCGCACGACCGGGCGAAGACGCTTAGCCCGGCTCGCTGGCCGAGGCCAGCGCCCTCGCATAGCGCTCGTCCCCGGGCTCCAGGTCGACGGCCCGACGCAGCGCCTCGACCGCGCTCTCGCGGTCGTCGAGCTCGAGACAGACCTGTGACAGGTGGAAGAAGGCCTCCGAATCCACCGGGTTGATGAGAGTCGCCTGCATCAGCGCTTCGCGAGCCGCTTCCGGGTCCCCCAGCTTGCCGAGGGTGAGTCCGAGGACATAGAGCGCCTCGGCGCTGTAGGGCGCGTGGATCAGGGCCTGCTCGGCCGCCTCGCGCGCGATCTGGAAGCGGCCGGCGGAGTAGAGGATCTTGGCCAGCTGGATGAAGGCCCCCTCGTTGTCCGGATCCTGCTCGATCGCCTGCTGCAGCAGCGCCAGCGCCTCGTTGGGGCGGCCGCCGCGGGCGTTCTCGCCCGCCTCGCGCACCAGATGGTCGGCCTGGACGCCGCTTTCGCGCTCGGTGTGGTCTCGCTTGGCGAGCTCGGCGAAGCGGCGCCGCACCTCGGCCGCCTTCTCGGGCCGTCCGGAGCAGTGGTAGGCTCGGGCCAGGAGGGAGACCGACTCGGTGTCGTCGGGCTTGACCGCGAGGATCCGCTCCAGGTGCTCGGCGCCCTCGGCGCACCGTTTCTCGCGCACCAGGATCGTCGCCAGGAGGAAGCGTCCGCGGGTCTTGTCGGGCTCCAGCTCCACCACCCGCTCGGCGTCGGCGAGGGCCCGGACAGCGTCGTTGCGGTCGGCGTAGATCGAGGCCCGGAAGTAATGGGCGACGGCGTTGTCGGGCTCGAGCCGGATGGCGTGGTTGAGCTCGGCGATCGCCTCTTCGATCTCGTCACGCGACTTGTGGACGACGCCGAAGTGGAGGCGGATGGTGGCGCTGTCGGGATCGATCGCGAGCGCCGCCTGAAGCGCCTCGGCCGCCTCATCGTAGAGCTGCAGATCGATGAAGAGGCGGCCGAGCGCGAACGGTGGCGCCGCGCTCTCGGGGTGCGTCGCGATCGCCTCCTCCAGGACCCGCTTGGCCTGGTTGAAGTTGCTGAGCTGGCGGTAGGACTCGGCCAGCGCCAGCAGTGCGAGCTCGTGGCCGGGCTCGATCTCGAGGGTGCGGCGAAAGGCGGCGATCGCCTCCGCCATCCGGAAGCGCGAGCGGTAGGCCTCGCCCAGCTCGACCCATAGCCGCGTATCGTCCGGCGCGCCCTCGAGCGCCGAGTGGTAGCTCACGATCGCCTCCTCGAAGCGGCCGGCGGCGAGAAGGGCTCGGGCCTCGGCCGAGCTCGCCGCCGGAACGACCGGATCCTGGCCGGTCGCCGGTCGTGACGCGGAGAGGGGGAGCAGGAGGGCCAGGGTGATCGCGGCGGTGAAGGTCGATCGCATCGGCTGACGCGAGATTATACGGAGTGCGGCCCGCAGGGCTCGAGGCGGTGCGTTGGCCAGCCTTTCGGGCCGGCTGTAGACTTGGCGCCGATTCGCACAAAGAGGAGGAGATCTCATGCGTCGCCGTTCGATCGTCGGTTTCGCGCTCGCCCTGACCCTGACCGCCGCCGGCGCACGCGCCGACGAGGCGGAGCTGGTCAAGGTCTTCATCGACCAGGACACCTCGGGCCCGGCGGGGACCGACTCGGTCTCGATCGCCATGCTGCTCCAGGCGCCCAACGTCGACGTCGTCGGCATCGGCGTCGTGGCGGGGGACGCCTGGCTGGATCAGGCGGTGTACCACACGCTCAAGATCGTCGAGCTCACCGGCCAGACCCATGTGCCCGTCGCGGCGGGCTCGGAGGTGCCGCTGCTCAATTCGCAGGCGATGATGGAGCGCCGCGAGGAGCTGTGGGGTGAAAAGGCGGGCGACGGCTGGCACGGCAACTGGGGAGACGAGGTGCCGCCGCCCGACCAGATCTCCTACGAGCCCGGGGGCCCTCCGACCCTCGAGGTGGTGGACCAGACCGCGGCCGAGCTTCTGATCGAGATGGCCCGCAAATACCCCGGCGAGCTGGTGCTCCACACCGCCGGTCCGCTCACCAACGTCGCTCTGGCCGTGCGTCTGGCGCCAGACATCGTGGACAAGATCAAGGCGGTCTACACGATGGGGGGCCACATCCACGTCAACCAGCGCTTCAACTTCTGGTGGGACGCCGAGGCCGCGTTCATCCATATCCGGACGCCTTGGAAAGAGCGCCACCTGACCCCGATCGACGTCTGTCACAAGACCCACATGACGCGCGAGCTGATCGAGGCGATCGCCGACGCGGGGACACCGCTGGCCGAGTACCTGCGCGCCAGCTATCTCGACCTCGACCGCGGCTACAGCTACATGTGGGACGAGCTGGCGGCGGCGGCGATCATCGACCCGGCGATCATCACCGAGACCGAGGAGCTGCGCCTCGACGTCGACTATCTCCCGGGGCCGAGCTACGGCAAGACGGTGTGGACGTCGCCGCGCATCGAGCCGTGGTTCGCCGGCCAGACGTGGACGGTGCAGACGGATATCGACGTCGAGCGCTTCGAGAAGTTGTTTGTGGAGTTGATGCGGCGGGCGCCCTCCGAGTAGAACGGGTAGGCGCACTCGCTCTACTCAGCCACCTCGGACTGGCTGCGTGCGGAATGCGACCGCGCATCCCGAGGCGCGTCGCCGCCTCTACTCGGGCTGGGCGCGCTGGTCGAGAAAGCGGTCGACCGCCTCGGGCATGAAGCTGGCGGTCGAGAAGGCGCCGGGCAGGGCCTCTTCGAAGGTTGTTCGGCGTAGGCGACGGCTGGCGCCGTCGGTCGATTCCTCGATCAGGATGAGGAGCGTCGGCTCGTGCCCGCGCTTCTGATTGAACGAGCTCGCCTCGTAGCCGTACTGGCGGTCGCGGTAGCTGACCCGTGGCGTGTGTCCGGGAGCCGTCGCCACGACGATCGCCGCGACGAAGTAGTCGCTGTGGGCCGCCGCCTGTTGCAGGACAGCCCCCACGGGGTAGCGGTAGTGGAAGGCCGCGTCGTCGGCGCCGGCGGCGCGGTAGACGTTGCCCTGGGTGGTGAGCGCGGCGACACCCAGGTGCTCCGCGGCGGCGGTGAACAACGCGACGCCGCCGGCGCGCGCCTCGAGGGCGGTGGCGACGAGCTCTTCAAGCTGCGCCGCCGGCAGACCGGTGTCCTCGGGGGTGACCTCGGGGAAGTCGGTCTCCGGGACCACCCAAGGCGCGAAACGGCGAACGTGCACGCTGTGGTCCGCGCCCGACCCGCAGACGATGAGCAGGTCCCGCCAGCGCGTCGTGGTCATCAGGTAATCGCGGCAGTCGCCGCACGACCCGCCGGTGCCACAGGCGCGGTCGGTGTAGAAGGCGAGGAAGTCGACTTCTTCGCGGGCGGCCTCGGGTCCGATCAGGTTGATCACGTGGTTGAGCAGGGAGGTCTCGGCGTGGATGGCTTCCGGGTAGCCGGCCCACTCGGTGTTGCCACCGACGACGGTGTGGTCGACGCCGTCGTGGCTCACGACCGTCGCCGCGCGGACGTGGTACTTCGAGATGCTGGGGTCCGTTCCGGCTTTGGCCGCGGCGTCGAGGGCCGTAAAGATCCGGCCCTCGAGCTCGGGCTCGGTGACCTCCTGGCGGGCCTCCTCGGTGAGCGCCCAGGGGCGCTCGGCCTCGCGCTCGGCCGCGGAGCAGCCGAGCGCCAACGCCGGAACGACGGCCGCCGCGAAGAGGAAAGGGTGTCGCCGAGCCTGGATCATCGGTGGCTCATGAGCTGGACGAACAGCTCCTCGAAGCGCGCGATGTCGACCTCCCTCTGGACCGTCGCCGCCCGGAGGTGGGCGGGAGGCTCGAGCAGATCGGCCCACGCTTCCCGGTCCAGGCCCTCGGGGCCGCTGTAGGCCATGAAGAAGGTCGGCACCTCCTCCGGCCGGGTCCAGACCACCGTGTGCCCGTACTTGGGCCCGTGGGTGATGTCGACGTCGAGCCACATCGTCTGGGTCTCGGTGACGATCGAGGGATCGATCAGCGCCGCCACCGCCACCTCGTCCCACATCGCCGACCACTGTGACAGATTGGGCAGAGGCTCGTAGTCGAGGTAGAGCGACTGCACGTGCTCCGTGAACGGGCCGCCGGCGGCGACTACGCGGCGCATGAGCTCGGGATGGGACAGCACCTTGAAGCCGAGCTCGCCGGGAGTGACGACGATCTCCTTCCAGGGCTCGCGCATCACGATGGCGGCCGCCTCCGGGTCCCACCACCAGTTGAGCTCGAAGCCGCCGCCGGTCGAGGCGCCCATTACATAGAGAGCCCTGGTGAGCGGCACGATGCCGGGGTCCATGCGCACGGCCAGAGCGAGATTGGTCAGGGGGCCGGCGAAGTAGAGGACCAGCTCGCCGGGATGAGCGCGGACGGTCTCGATGATGAACTCGGCGGCGCGTCCCGGGTGGGGCTCGGTCTCCGGATATCCACCCGGCGGCTCCCACACCCGCTCGGGCGGAGGAGTTCCCGGGTTGTACGTGCCGCGCCAGTTGGGAAAGGTGCCGTAGAGCGCCTCGCGCAGCTCGAGCTCGCGCCCGGTCCTGAGCAGGGGGCGCTCGGCGCCCTTGACGACCGGCACGTCGGACCGCCCGGCGAGCTCGACGGCGTGCAGCGCGAAGACCGTGGACGGCTCAACCCACTGATCGCCGCTGACGGTGGTGATGCCGAGAAGGTCGACCTGGGGCGCGTTGAGCAGCATCAGGAGCGACAGGAAGTTCGTTCCGTGCGGCCCGGCGCTGTCCTGATCGGCGAGGACCTTGATCCTGCTCTCGGCCGCGGCCGTCGGGGAAGCCGACGGAAGCGGGAGCAGGAGCAGACCGGCCGCGAGGGCGAGCGCCCCGATTCCCCGCCGCCCTCGGGGGAGGGTCACTAGCGGCTCCGCTCGGCCCACGCCGCGTCGAAGGCGGCACGGTCGAGAAAGGACTTCTGGGTGCCGACGCCGGTCGTCGATAGCCCGGCGTAGAGGTTGGCACGGGTAACGGCCTCGATCTCCTCCATTCCCTCGCCGAGAAAGACGGCGAAGCTGCCAATGAAGGCGTCGCCCGCTCCCGTGGTGTCGACCGCCTCGACCGAGAAGGCCGGCACGTGCTGCATGCCGTCGCCGCCGGCGACCAGCGACCCCTGAGATCCCAGGGTGATGATCACACGCTTGATGCCCGCCTCGAGGAGCTTCTCGGCGCAGCGCTTGGCGTCGTCGACGCTGCCGACCGCGATCCCGGTTACCGCCTCGGCCTCGGTCTCGTTGGGCACGAAGTAGTCGAGGTTGGCCACTTTGTCCATCTCGACGGCCTGCCCCGGCGCCGGGTTGAGGATGCAGCGGATCCCGTTCTCGTGGGCGAAGCGGATGGTGTGATAGACGGTCTCGAGCGGGATCTCGAACTGCAGGACGATGCAGTCTGCGCTCTTGAGCATGTCCCCGGCGGCGTCGACGTCGGCCGGCAGCACCTTGTTGTTGGCCCCCGGGATCACCAGGATCCGGTTCTGGCCCGACGCGGTGTCGACGAAGATCGGAGCCACGCCGCTCGAGATCCCCTCGACGATCCGGACGTGCTCGGCGTTGATCCCTTGGGACTTGAAGTTCTCGATCGTCGACGGCCCGAAGAGGTCGTCGCCAACCCGCGCCACCATCGAGACGTCGGCGCCACACAGCTTCGCCGCCACCGCCTGGTTGGCTCCCTTGCCGCCGAAGCCGAGGTCGAAGCTGTCTCCAAAGATCGTCTCGCCGCCGCGCGGCCAGCGGTCGTTGAAGGTGGTCAGGTCGATGTTGGCGCTGCCGACGACGGCGACGTGGGAGGTCTTGGCCATGGCTAGCTCCCTTGCAGGGACGATGGGTTGTCGGTGAGGCTTGGTCTAGCGCAGCGGACCGCCGACCCTCTCGATGAACATACGGATGAACCGCTCCCAGTCGAGGTCGTACTGGACCGTCATCTTCTGGGCACCTTCGGCGCCGGGCCACAGACGGGGTCCGCCCAACGAGGTTCCGTAGCTGATGCCGGGATTGCTGTCGACGTCGACATAGAGCTCGGTGGTGGTGACCAGGGTCGGGTCGATGAGGCTGGCGACGGCGATCTGGTCGTACATGTGGACCACCGCGTCCGGAGGGGCGCCTTCCCAGAGCCGCCCGCCGTCACGGATGAGCTCGGTGAACGGCGTTGGGTTCGCCACCAATTCGTCGAACCACTCAGCGGTGAAGCTGGACTTGCGCGAGACGTTGAGCGGCGAGAGATCGATCGGGATACCAGAGCGCAGGACGATCTTCGCCGCCTCCGGATCGACCCAGAAGTTGAACTCGGCACCCGGGGTGATGTTGCCCGCGCCGTCCGGAAGCGTGGCTACGGCGCCGCCCATGATGACGAGCCTCTTGACCCTGCCGGCGAGGCCGGGACGGTGGCGCAGGGCCATGGCGACGTTGGTCAGCGGCCCGATGGCGAGGATCGTGACCTCGCCGGGCCGTGATTCGATCGTGTCGACGATGTACTCGACCGCGCCGAGCGGCTCGACCTTCTTCTGCGCGAAGCCCCCGGGCGGTGCGGTCGGCGGCTGGTCCGACCACCAGGAGCCGTAGGTGGTTCGGGCGTACTCGGAGGGCTCGTGCATCAGCGGCATGTCGGCGCCGGCGTAGACCGGGATCTCCTCGCGGCCCGCGATCTCGAGCAGCCGCAGGACGTCCGCGGTCCCCTGCTCGAGCGACCAGTTGCCGGCGACGGTGGTGATGCCGAGGATCTCGAGCTCGGGAGATTGGAGCGCCAGCATCAACGCGTAGCAGTCGTCCTGCGGGCACGTCCCGAAGTCGGTGTCGAAGATGACCTGGTGGCGCTCGGCCCGCGCCCCGCCGGCGACCAGCAGGGCCAGTACGGCCGCCGCCGCCGGAGTCCGAAGGTGCCTGGTCATCGCGTCAGGCGGCGGCCTGATAGGCACTGGCGATCGTCGCCAGCGCCGCGATGTAGAAGAGGAACATCAGCGCCAGATAGACCTTGGCGGTCTTGTCGGCGCCAGCGAACTCCTTCCACACGAAGACACCCCACACCGCCGCGACCATCGGGGCGGCCTGGCCGATGGCGTAGGAGATGGCGACACCGACCAGGCTGGCGGCCACGAAGTTGAACACCGTGCCGGTGCCCCAGACGAGCCCGCCGACAACGCCTAGCGCGTGATCGCGTGGCCGGGCGGCGAAGAAACCGGAGAAGTCGACGGGCGTGCCGACGAGCGGCTTCTTCATGAAGTAGATATTGACGACGAAACAGCAGAGGAATGCGCCGAGAGTGAAGAAGACGGCGATGCTGTAGGGGGTCAGGGTGTGGCCGGAGGTGAGCGCCCGGGTGACGAAGGGAGCGAACGATCCCATCAGCAGGCCCGAGACGACGCAGATCACCAGGCTCTTTCGTGACACGCCCTCGCCGTCGGTGGCCAGACGGCCGTAGGCCTTGCCGATCAGGAACACGGCGACGATCGCGAGCAGGACCCCGAGACCGAGGATCATCGGATCACCGCTGGGCTGAATGGCGTAGCTCATCACCACGCCGACGACCAGCGCGATGCCAATGGCGACCGGGAAGGCGACGGCCAGCCCGGCCAGCTCGATGCCAGCCACCAGGAGCAGGTTGGCGATGTTGAAGATGAAACCGCCGATCATCGCCGACACGATGTTGCCGCGATCGGCCGCGGCGATGTTGACGAGAAACCCCTCGCCCTCGCCGCCCGTCGAGCCGAGGGTGAAGGCGAAGATCAGCGACACGAGGAAGATCCCCAGGGCGTAGTCCCAGTAGAAGAGCTCGAATCGGTAGTCCTTTGTCAGCTTGTAGCTGTTGGCCCAAGACCCCCAGCAAACCGTGCTGGTGATCATCATGACCATCGCCAGGGCAAACGTCTCCGGGACAAACATAGTCGCTCCTTCCCCCCAGGAATGAGAGTGTGCCCCTCCGGCGGGCGCGGCTTCGGAATTGGGCGGAGTATAGCCCAGCCCCGGTCGCCGCCTTGCCGCCTGGTCTCGGCTACTAGTGTCGCCTCACGAACGGCGGTGAGGCGCCAGAGAGGAGGACACTTGACATTGCGATCCACAAGGACCCTGGTGATGTTGGCTGCGGTGGCCGTTCTGGCGACCGGCTCGCTGGGTGGGGTCGAGAAGGCCGACCTCATCATCCGCAATGGGCTCGTGTTGACCATCGACGAGACGCGCACCGTCCACCAGCCCGGCGTCGTCGTGGTGCGGGGCGACACGATCGTTGCCGTCGGAGGCGCCGGACTGGCCGAGCGCTATGAAGCCGAAACCGTCATCGACGCCGGCGGCGACATCGTCATGCCCGGCATGATGAATCTCCACAACCACATCTCCATGGTGGCCTTCCGGGGCCTGGGTGAGAATGGCGTCGAGAACCGCCTGTTCCGGTTCTTCTTTCCCCTCGAGAAGGAGATGCTCTCACGGGATCTGATCCGGGTCGCCGCGCGGCATGCGGCGATCGAGATGGCGCTGGCCGGGGTCACGCTGGTGGCCGACATGTACTACCACGAGGACGAGGTGGCCCGAGCCGTGGCCGAGGTCGGGATCCGCGGGGTCCTGGGGAAGACCGTCATCGGTTTTCCGGTGGTGGACGCGCCCGAGCCGTGGGGCGGGCTGGCCTACGCCGAGGGCTTCATCCAGGAGTGGAAGGACCACCCCTTGATCACGCCGGCGGTCGCGCCCCACGCGCCCTACACCGTGCCGCCTGAGTGGCTGTTGAAGTCGAAGGCTCTGGCCGATCGCGAAGGGGTCCCGGTGCTGATCCACATGGCCGAGTTCGCCCATGAGCAGGAGCTGATCCGCGAGCGCGTCGGGGACTTCCCGGAGGGCAAGAGCATTGTCCAGTACCTCGACGATCTCGGGTTCCTGGGCGACAACGTCCTCGGTGCCCACGTCATCTACGTCGATGAGAACGACATGGCGATCCTCGAGCAGCGTGGCGTCGGCGTCAGCCACAACCCGAAGGCCAACTCGCGTGGCAACACCGGGATGTCGCCGGCATGGGAGATGTTCCAGCGCGACCTGGACCTCGGCCTCGGTACCGACGGGCCGATGAGCTCGAACCAGATGGACGTTCTCAACGTCATGCACTGGGCGGCGGGGATCGCCCGCTACCTGGGCCGCGACTCGACTCGGTTCACCCCCTACGAGCTGGTCTACATGGCGACGATGGGCGGCGCCCGGGCGATCGACATGGAGGACCGGCTGGGCTCGATCGAGGTCGGGAAGAAGGCCGATCTCGTCGTCGTCGACGTCCATGCCGCCAACATGCAGCCGGTCTACGATCCCTATGCCGCGCTCGCCTTCGCCGCCTATCCGGAGAACGTCCGCTCGACGGTGGTCAACGGGCGGGTGGTGGTTCGCGACCGGCTTGTGCAGACTGCCGATCTCGAGGCTCACGAGCGCGAATGGCGACCGCTCCAGAAGAGGGTCGCCCAGTTCGCACGAACCCTGGAGTAGGCGACGATCCCGCCGCTCGTTGGCGGCGCAGGGCAGCGCACCCGAGGTCGGGCGGTAGCGCTCGGAGAAAGAGCTACGGCCGCGATTTCAGCTGGACCACGGCCGGCTTCCAGCCCTTGGGATCCGACGCCACCTCGTGCTCGATGCTCATCACCTCCAGCCGATCGGGCTCGAAGCGGATCAGGACGAAGTCGGGACCCCGGTGACCGTCCTCGTAGAAGTCGGCCCACTCGTCCTTCCAGCGGCGGGCCTCCTCGACGGGGTCGCGGATGATCCGCGCCGTTCCCAGCAGCGTGACGTAGCCCAGACCCTCCGGATCGAAGAAGAAAAGGGTGGCGCGCTCGTCCGCGTGCCGCGGCGGTGGCTGAGGTGACGATCAGCGTTCCATGGCCCTGGCGCCTGCGTGCAACTCGCCAGGAGCATCCCCGGCAGGATCACGGCAAACGAGAGCAGGAGGCGGGAGGGTCTTCTCATCACTGGAGCAGCCCGCGACGCTATCAACGCGGCTCGGCCTCGCGAGCGGTGAACGACGCGGCGGCTCGGTAGTCTCTCCTCCCGTCCGCGTCCCGACTGCTCCGTCCCCCTTAGGGAGGAACTCATGTCCGTGTCTCTTCCGTACAGACGACGCTCACCCGCCCTGCCGGCTCTCCTCGCCGCGTCCCTCCTTGCGTTTGCAACCGCCACGGCGATCGCCGCCGAAGACGAGGCGTATCGGGGAGACGTCGAGGACGTCGTCACGATCGACGTGCTCGACCCTGAAGGTCCGTACGACAAGATCTGGGAGCCCTTCATCGCCCGCTGGACCGATAACCACCTGATCGCCGCCTACGGACTGCAGGTTCGCGGCAAGATGGACATGGGCGACATCGTCTGCTCCCTGAGCCTCGACGGCGGCAGAACCTGGAACGAGCGCATCACCGTGTTCGACCACCGGGTGCGCAACGGCAGCGTGCAGTACGCCTACAACAACTCCGTGCTGTTCAGGCCTCCCGATCAGGACGTCGTCTGGCTCTTCGTCATGCGCGCGCCCATGCACTACCGCGACAGCGAGAACGCCGACCTGGTCGCGGCGTACACCGCCGACGGCGGTTACTCCTGGAACCACGTCGAGCTGGCGATGGGCTATCAGGGCTCGCTGATCATCGTCGCGGGCATCGAGACCGTAGAGCGCGACGGAGTCCCTCACTATCTGCTGCCCGCCCACCGCAACTCGCGACGACATGACCCCCATGGCGACCGGCGCCAGTTCGTGCTCGAGAGCAAGAGCCTCCTGCACTGGAAGCTGGCCGGCTACGTTCCGTATCCGGACGACGATCCGGTGTTCCTGCACGAGGGGAAGATCGCTCCCGTCGGCGGCGGCGCACTGGAGATGGTCATGCGGACGGCCACCATGGACCGCGAGCGTCCGCTCGATCCCCCTCTGGCCTACTCGACCCGTAGCGAGGACGGCGGGCGAACGTGGTCGACGGCGCAGCCGGAGCCCGAGCTGCCCAACTACCGGGCCAAGAGCTTCTTCGGCCGGGACTCCTCCGGCCGGCACATCTACGTCTACGGCGACAGCGCGCAGCGGCGCGGCCTCTACTACAAGACGCGGGCGCCCGGCGGTGCCTGGTCGCCACAGCGCACGTTCTACGACGGCGGCAACCTCAACAGCTACCCCACGCTGCTCGAGGAGCCGTCCGCAGACGAATCAGGGAGATGGCTCGCGGTCTGGGACAGCTCCGACAGCCCCGATCGCCGCCGCACCGCGATCCGTTTCGGGCGGCTCTCGGTGGAGTGAGGCCGCACCACGAGGCGTCCGGGCTTGCGGAACTCGTGCCCGTACGGCGGTAGCGAAGAGGCACGGTCGAGCTCGATGCCGGGCCAGCGTTCGAGCAGGGTCCGCAGCGCGGATCGGGTCTCGGCGCGGGCGAGTTGCGCCCCCAGGCAGAAGTGGTTGCCGAGACCGAAGGCCAGGTGCTTTCGGACGTTGGCCCGGCCGGGTTTGAAACGATCGGGATCTTCGAAGACAGCCGGGTCCCGGTTGGCGCCGCCGACCATGCACTGCACGGTCTCGCCAGCAGCGATCTTCGTGCCGCCGATGCGGACCGTCGCCGTCGTGTGCCGTGTGAGCGTCTGCACCGCCGGGTCGTAGCGCAGCGACTCCTCCATCACGTCTTCGACCGCGGCCAGGAAGGCCGCTTCCCCCTCCGTCCGGCAATCGAGCGTAGCCGCCAGCAGGCCGGGCTCGCTCAGCAGGTAGTGGAGAGCGTTGCCGATCATCGACTCCGTCGTCTCGATGCCGCCGAAGAGGACGATCAGCAGGTTCGCCAGCACTTCCGACCGAGCGAGCGTTCCGCCGGGCCCGGTAAGCACTTCGATCAGCGTGCCGCTATCCGCCTCGCCGGCCGGCTGCTGCCCGTCCAGCTTCTCCGCCAGGTATTCGCGCATCGCCGCCGCGGCCTCCTGGCCGGCGCGATGGAGCTCGGCGTCTCCTTCGAAGTTCGCCA
Organism: Acidobacteriota bacterium; assembly: GCA_026707545.1. NCBI lineage: Bacteria > Pseudomonadati > Acidobacteriota > Acidobacteriota bacterium. Next base: position 2,563,137 of record JAPOWR010000001.1, read on the forward strand.
GCGACCGGGCGAACATCTCGTACCAGGCGCGCACCCGCGGCAGGTCGCCGGACGGCAGGCCGACGACGATTCCCATCGTCTCCAGGGCGATCGGCGCGGCATAGTCCGCCATCAGGTCGACCCCTGCCGCCCCGGCAGCGGCGGCCCGCTCGGCGGCCTCGAGGAGTTCCCCGCAAAGCCGGTCGACCCGCGGCTGCCAGACCTCCCGCGACGCCTTGCCGGTGAACCGAGCGAGGCACGCCTGCTTGTGGCGCTTCTGTTCCTCGCCCTCGACCGACAGCATCTGGCGGCCGAAGGTGGCCTGGATGAGGGACTTCTGCGAGTCGTTGGTGAACCGTTCCGGGTCGCGCAGCACGGACACCGTGTCGTCGTAGCCGGCGACCACCCACATGCCCAGGTTCGGCGCCCACACCGCTGCGCCCTGGGACCGCAGCTCCGCCAGGCGCGGATAGGGATCGACCGCCAGGTCCTCGAGACGGAGCGAGGCGGCGACGGCGGACCCCGGCCCTCGGCTCTGCCCGGTCACCGTTGCGGAAAGCTGTAGTCGTCGGGCGGCTCCGCTCCCAGCAGGTGCTTCACGAAGTAGTCCCAGCGCCGGCGAATGAAGTAGGGCTCCTGGGTGAAGAAGTGATCGCGATTCGGCAGGAGCAGCAGGTCGAAGTCCCGGTTGGCGTCGATCAGCGCGTGGATGAAGGTGACCGTCGAGGCGGGCAGGCTGTTCTCGTCGTGCTCGCCGTAGACGATCAGCAGCTTGCCCTCGAGCTTCGAAGCAAGCGCCGCGTGCGGGGTGAGATTCGCCGGACGCGCGGCCGCGTCCGGCGCGAACCGGCCGCCGTCCTCGTACTCCGGCCAGCCCGTCCACTTGACGAACGGCGGATAGAGGTAGCGGTAGTCGTACGGCCCCGCGGACGACACGGCGACCTTGTAGACGTCCGGGTAGCGGAGCATGGCGAGCGCCGAGGAGTAGCCGCCCCAGGAATGGCCCGTGATGCCGACCCGCTCCATGTCGAGCCACTCGAAGCGCTCGCCGAGCTGCTCGAGCGCGGCGACGTGATCCTCGAGCGTGAACTCGTCGTGCTTCTTCCACATGACGTCGTGGAACGCCTTCGAGCGCCACGGCGTGCCTCTCGCGTCGATCGTGACGACGGCGAACCCGAGGGCGGTGAAGGTCGAGAAGTCGCCCTGCCCTCCGACCCGTTCGACCCCCGCCGCACTGGCGAAGCTGCGGGGGACGACGCTGGTCTGCGGACCGCCGTAGATGTGCTCGATCACGGGGTACTTCCGGCCTTCCTCGAAGTTCTTGGGCCGGTAGACCACGCCGTACAGGTCCGTCTCGCCGTCCGCCGCCTTGACCGAGAAGGGAAGCGGCGGCTCGTAGCCGCGGGCGAAGAGTCCGCCGGCGTCGGCCTCCTCCAGGGTTGCTACGACCGAGCCGTCGCTCCGGCGAAGCCGCGAGACGGGAGGACTGTCTAGGGTCGACGAGTTCGAGACGAAGTAGCGGCCGCTCGGTGCGAAGGTCGAGGCGGCGCCGATCAGGACCGGGGCGGCGACGGTGACCGCGTGATCCGCCGGCTCGGGCGTCAGCAACTCGACCTCCGCATCGCCCTCGAGCGGCGCCCGGTAGACGTGCCGCCAGTACGGGTTCCGTCCCGGCTCGCGCCCGCCGGCCGTGAAGTAGACGAAGCCGCCGCCTTCGCTCTCGTCGACGGCCACGATGTCGTGGACCACCCATTCGCCGCGCGTGAGCTGCCGAATGTCGCGGCCGCCTTCGAGGTCCACCAGGTAGAGATGTCCCCAGCCGTCCCGCTGCGAGAAGGTGATCGCCCGCTTGCCGCCCGCCAGCACGCGGACGTTGGCGCCCATCGAGCGGTAGAGGCTGTGGTTCAGGTCGAGAAAGGAGTCGGCCTCCTCCTCGAAGACGGTCTCGGCGCGCCCCGAGGCGAGGTCGTACCGGACGAGCTCGAAGCGGCTCGCGTCGGGGGCGAGGCAGAGAAAGAAGGCGCGGCGCGAGTCGGGCGTCCAGATCGCCTGCGGCGGCGTGGCGCCCAGCTCTCCGAAACAGTCGTCGGGAAGCGGCACACGGCGGCTCGTACCGCTGGCGACGTCGAAGACGAACATCGGGAACCGCGGGATCTCCCGGTCGCCGATCAGGGCGACCCGTTTCTCCAGCGTCCGCGGCCGGGCGCTGCCGTCGGCCGGCAGCAGGTCCAGGTAGGGGTACGCGCCGACCTTCCTCTCGTCCGTGCGGGAAATGAGCAGCTTCGCCGAGTCGGGCGACCACGAGGCGCCGGTCAACGGTCCTTCGAGGCCCTGCCGCAGAAGCTGGAGCTTCGCGCTCCAGCCCGGCAGTGCGCCGTAACCGAAGTGCTCCTCGCCGTCCTGCGAGAGCTGCCGCTCGGTGCCGTCGTCCAGGTCGCGCAGCCAGACGTCGTGGCTTCGGGCGAAGGCGGCGACGGACCGGTCCGGCGCCGGGAGCTGAAGCGGGTCCGTGACGAAGTCCGGCAGGGCCTCGCAGGTGTAGGTCTCCAGGTCGCAGCGCGCGGCCGAGGTCGCGGTTCGGACCACTGCGCCGCCCGCGTCCCCGTCGAGCGCGAAGTCGAGGGAAACGATGCCGAGATCCAGCGGGTCGTGGGCCGTATCGGTCGCCTCCGACAGCGCCTCGGCCAGGCGCTCCTGGTCGAAAGCCGGACGCTTCCCGCCCGCGGCGGCGTCGACGATCACGATCTCGGTGCCCCGATCCGTGTCGCGCTCGTACCAGAACTCGTCGCGGTCACCGATCCAGTGCGGGACGACTTCTACGTTCCGGACGGTCCCCTGGACGTTCCGGGAGAGCAGGCTCGCGGCCTGGTCGTAGGCGGCCCGGGTTACCTGCTCCGGGGCGTAGGGCTCCTGCGCCGCGGCTTCGGGCGGGCCGGCCAGAAGAGGCAGCGCCCACATCAAGGTCGCCGCTACGCGGCGTGTTGTCCTCCGCGGGTCAGAAGACCCGCGGCCACAAAGCCGGCCAGAAGGCCGGCGCACCCAGTATGTGACGCTCAACCTGCCGGCCACGATCAGCCGCTGCGGCGCAGCGCGAAGACGCCGTTCAGGTAGTGCGTCGCGCGGCCGTTGCCGTCGTCGCCCCAGAACGCCACGTCCCAGCCGCGGTTGCCGCCCATCGCCGGGTCGCGCGGCAGGAACCGGTCGTTTCCGAGCGGGATCAGCTCCGACTCGAGCACGCCGCCGCCCAGCGACCGCGCCATCAGCCGGTCTCCGTCGGCGAAGAACGAGAAGCGACTTCCCACCGCCTCGAACCGCCCGACGTAGCGCTCGAGGTCGACCTCCACCGGCGTCACGGAGTCCGGAGTGGGCGTTTCCGGCTTGTCGATGCCGAAGACCTCCGGGAAGAGGGTGTCGAAGACGCGGTCGGCGAGCGGATACCCCTGGCTCGGCACGTTCGAGATCGTCGCGGCCGCGACGCCCTTGCTCGGACACCAGAGCAGCAGGGACGAGCCGCCGCTGTTCGTGCCGCTGTGGCCGTAGATCACCTCGCCGCCCCAGCGCTTCCAGTACGGACCGGGGCACCACTTCTGGGCGATGACCCTGGCCGGCATGTCGATCTCGGGCGTCTGCATCGCCTCGACGGCCTTCTCGGACAGCACCTGCCGGCCCTCGGCCGACTGGCCGCCGCGCGGGAACAGGGCCGCGAACCGCACCAGGTCGCCGGCGCTGCAGCACAGGGTCGCGCCCGCCGGCGCCATGCTGCGCGGCAGCCCCCAGAACGGCACCCGCCGGCCTTCGGGAGTGGCCGGCGTCTGCGAGTAGCCGAGGGCCACCGGATGGTAGAGCAGGTCCTCCGCGAAGTTCGCGGAGTGTTCGAGCTCGAGCGGCTCGAGGATCCGTTCGGCGAGCAGGGTCTCCCAGTTCTTCCCCATCACCCGCTGGGCCGCGAGCCCGGCGACGCAGGTGCCGGCGTTCGAGTAGCCGTAGGCCGTCCCCGGCTCGAAGATCCCGGGAATCCCGGCCAGTGAAGCGACGTACTGGCCGAGGGCGTCGTCGCCGCGACCGTGATCCGTGTACGGCCCGTTGTCGAGTCCCGACGACATCGAGAGCAGTTGACGCAGCGTCATGTCCACCGGCGGCTCGTCGCTCGTCAGCGGCGCGCCTTCGAGGTAGCTGCCGACGGGTTCGTCGAGGTCGAGCGTTCCCTCGTCGACCAGCGCCATCACCACGGCGGCGTTGAACACCTTGGTCGTCGATCCGACCTGGAACAGGGTGTCGGGCGTGACCGCCAGGTTGCGTTCACGGACCGCGAGGCCGGTCGCGAACTCGTGGACCGCCTCGCCGTCGAAGACCGCGAGCTGGGCGCCGACGATGCCGAGGCCGCGAGCGGACTCGTCGAGGAGCTGCTGGAGGATGGCCGGGTCCACCGCGACTTCCGGCGCGGCCGCGACCAGTCCGAAGCCCCGCGCCTGCGAGACGATCGGCATTGCCGCGGCGGCCGCGCCGGCTTTCAGGAAGGAGCGTCGGTTCATCGATTCCGACCCTATCCGCCCGCACGATACGGTCGTATACGATACGATCGTATACAGGGGCAAACAGACCGATCAAGGAGACACCCATGCGCAAGTTCGATCCCAACCTCGCCTGGCTCGCGGCCGTTCTCGCCGCCACCTTGCTGGCGCCTCCGCTGGTCGCACAGGACGAAGGGGAAGAGGCCGCCGCGGATGAGGTGAGCGAAGTCATCGTGGTCACCGCGCAGAAGCGCGAGCAGGAACTGCAGGAGGTTCCGATCTCCGTCCAGGCCTTCACCGGAGAGGCTCTCCAGGAGGCCAACATGCGGGATCTGAACGAGGTCATCACCCTGGTCCCGGGAGCCTCCGAAGAACTGTCCAACAACGTCGGCCTGCGCCGCTACCAGATCCGCGGAATCGGGCAGGCCCTGGGCGACCCGACCGTCGGCTACTACTTCGACGATGCCGCCTTCTTCGTCTTCGGGCAGAACTTCGCTCCGATGGGCCGTTCGTTCGACCTGGAGCGAATCGAGGTCCTGCGCGGCCCGCAGAGCACGCTCTACGGAAACGGCTCGATGGGCGGCACGGTGCGCATGATCACGCGTTCACCGGACTACAGCGGCTTCGGAGCCAGCCTGCGCGGCGGCTACTCCAGCACTGACGGCGGCGGCAACGGCAACTACATCGACGCCGCGGTCAACGTTCCCATGGGCAGCAAGGCGGGCCTTCGGCTGGTCGCCAGTACCGAAGACACGGCGGGCTACCAATTGCTGGCCGCAACCGGCGACGACCAGTTCGGCGCGGGCGACGTGACCAACTACCGCGCCATCTTCGACACCACGCCGAACGACCGGTTCAACCTGCGGCTGATGTTCGCGGGCAACGAAGCCGATCAGGAAGGAGGCACGCTGCTCTCGGCTCTCGATCCCCCGACGACGACGTCCGCGTCAGCCGGCGACTACACGCTCGGCGAATACGAACTCGCCACCGGGAGCTTCACGATCAGCTTCGGCGGCGCCTCGCTCACCAGCACCACGACGCAGATCGACGCGACCGACGAGGTGCAGGTCGGCCTGCCGTTCCCCTTGTCGCCGAGCGGATTCCTCGACATCTTCGCTCAGACCTCAGGGGATGCCCTGAATCACGAGACCCGGCTCGTCTCGCAGAACGACTCTCCGTTCCAATGGCTGGTCGGCGTCTACTACTCGGAAACGGACGCCCTCGTCCTCTCGTCGATTGATCCGCCGGTGTTCCCGGACAGCACGGCTGACCGCGGTTCGGAGTCCCTGTCCCTCTTCGCTGAAGTCTCGTACGCCTTCCTGGACGACCGGCTCGTCGCGCTGGCGGGGCTCCGTTCCTTCGAGGATGATCGGTCCGTGTACAGCAGCGCGTTCAGCACACAGTTGGAACCGGCGACCTTCGACAGCGTCAACCCCCGCTTCAACCTCGCCCTCGACGCCTCCGAGCAGGCGAACTACTACCTGAACATCGCCAAGGGCTTCCGCAGCGGCAGCTTCAACAGTCCCGACACCTGCGCGCTGCACGAGCTGGGCGGGTTGCCGTGTTCGGTTGCGGTCGACTCCGACGAACTGTGGAGCTACGAGCTGGGGGCGAAGTACACCCTCGCCGGAGGACGTCTCCTGATCGACGTCGCTCCCTACTTCCAGGACTGGAGGGACACCCGCCAGGCCGTGCCGGTCTTCGGGCTCTTCCTGGACTACCAGATCGGCGACTCCGAGCTCTACGGCGTCGATCTGGCACTCGACTACCGTCCGGCCAGCGTTTCGGGGCTGTCGTTCCAGTTCTCCACCAACTGGAACCAGTCCGAGTTCACGAACATCAATCCGACGTTCGCGGCCGCCACAGGGGCAAGCAACGGCGACCGTCTGCCGTTCGTGCCGGCGTGGACCGGAACCCTGTCGGCGAGCTACGCCTGGGCGCTCGGCGACACCTGGGCTGGACAGGCATTCCTCGGGCTGAGCCACATCGACGACCAGTTGGGCCAGTTCGGACCGGGAGCTTCGGCCGACTCACGCGATCTGATGCGCGCCCGGTTCGGCTTCAGCAACGAGAGGTTCGGGATCCACCTGTTCGGCAACAACCTGCTGGGCGAAGACGGCGCGATCTACGCGAACTCCGGAAGGGGCCCCACCATCTACACCCAGGACCATCCGCGGCAGATCGGTGTCGAGCTCTCACTCGACTTCTGAGCCGGTCGCCCCGGCGGACCGACCGATGCCCCAAAACGCAGCGGAGACTGCAACCACAACTCAGTTGAATCGCCGCCAGAGACTCATCCTGGCGGGCCGCCATCTCTTTGCCGCGAAGGGCTACTCGGCTGCGGGGGTACGCGAGATCGCGGCGGAGGCCGGCGTCTCGATCGGCCTGATCCGCACCCACTTCGGCTCCAAGGCCGGCCTGCGGGAAGAGATCGATCGGCAGGTCATTGCCCAGATCGAAGATCTCTGCTCGCGGGCCAGTGAGCACCTGGGCACCGAGGCCCTTGACCTCCTGGTCGAGGACGCTGTCGAATGGGTCGAGCGCGAGCGCGACGCGCTCCTCTACGTGCGCGCGGCCCTCATGGAGAAGACGCCGGGGAGCCAGGCCCTCCTCCGCCAACTGCTGGAGATCATGCGTCGATTCGTCGCGCTGAATCGCGAACGCGGTCTTCTCCAAGACGACGTCGACGAGGAGTGGGCAGCCACCTTCCTCGTCATCGACTTTCTCGGGCCGGCCGTGCTCGAACCGTTCTCGGAGGAGGAGTTCGGCATGTCGATGTACCACCGCGAGATGGTCAAGAGGCGCAGCGCCTTCATGAACCGCGTCGTGACCCGAGGGTTCATGAAGTCCTGACCTAGCCTGACAGGTCAAACTCACAGGATGACAGGCGCCCGGCAACTCGCGCTCACGTTCCTGAGCCGTGATCTCGCCGGTCTGTGGACCGCAGGCGGGGCACTGGCGATCGGGGCGGTCGTGGCGTTTCGAAGCGACGGCTCGGTGCGGATCGCCGCCGTGGCTGTTGCAGGGTTGGGCGTTCTGCTCCTGCTGGGGACACTCCGCCATCTGCTGAGCCTGAGGAAGGCGCGTGTCCTTCACCCACCTCCTGGGGTGCTGGTCAGGGTCGGAGGCCGCCGCATCCACGTGCTGGCGGAAGGGGACGCCGGCGGGCGGCCGCCGGTCGTCTGGATGCCCGGTGGGCACGCGGGCGGTCTGGCGCTCCATCACCTGCACAGCGAGCTGCGCAAGGAAGCGCGTTCGATTCTGATCGACCGGCCCGGGACCGGCTGGAGCGATCCGGGGCCGTTCCCGCGCACCACCCACCGCGAGGCAGATGAAGTGCTCACGGCCCTCGACGCCGCCGGAGAGGAGGGGCCCTTCGTACTCGCCGGCCACTCGTTCGGCGGCCTGCTCTTCGCCGCCGTCGCGAGGCGTAGCCCCCGCAGCGTCGCCGCGCTGCTGCTGATGGACGCCACTCCCCCGGACACGATCGTCTACGGGCCGCCGATTCCCGGCCTGGCGCGAATGAGGTGGCGGCCCGTCCTCGTGGGAGTGCTCCAGCTCTTCGGCCTGGACGAACTCGCCGAGCGCCTGACCCGGGAACCGTCGAACCCTGAGTACGAGCGCCTCGACCGGCTGATCCGCGAACAGTTAGGCGAGGCCTGGCTCATCGCTCGCGCCCTGGAACGCGGCCCGCGGGCGGCCTGCGCCAGCGCTTCCATCTTCGACGAACTCGAGCCCGAGGGCATGGCCTCCATCTCCTGGACGGCCCTCCCCTATGAGGGCGACCTCGACGGCACTCCGGTCCGGCTCGTAGCGCCCGGCGACATGCGGGACTTCGACCAGGTCGCCGAGATGATCGAAGGCGAAGCACCGACACCCGGTCAACTCGACGCGGCGCGGCTGCAGCGCTTTTACACGCGCAGCCGCGAGCGGTACCTCACTCTCTCCAACCTCTCCGAGCGTGTTGTGGCGCCTCCCGGAACGGCGCACAACTTCCTCTACGAGGCGCCGGACTTCGTGATCGAGGTCGTGCGCCAGACGCTCGACCGGCTGAACGCCGGTTCACCCCGGAAGGCACGGCCGTGATCGACGAGTACGGCGACGTCGAGGTCGCGCCGGGCGCGACGATCCGGTTCCGCACCGTGGGGCCGGTGGAGGGAGTGCCGCTGATGCTCGGCCTGCCGCTCATGGCCTCCCACGCCGACATCTTCGGAACCGAGAGCGCGGCCACGATCGACGGCTACCTCGACCGGTTGGCCGACGCTTACCGGGTGCTGCTCGTCGACTACCCGAACATCGGGGGCAGCACCTCGCCGCCGGCGAAGGAGATGACGGCCCGGCGCGTCTGCTCGGATCTGCTGGCGACCGCCGACGCCGCCGGCTTCCGGGACTTCGTCTACTGGGCGTACTCGTGGGGAGCCGCCGCCGGCCTTCAACTGGCCACCCGCAGCGATCGCCTGTCGGCCCTGGTGGTCGGCGGCTGGCCGCCCCTGGGAGGTCAGTACGCCGACATTCTCCGGGCCGCGCGCCGCCAGGTCGGCAATCCACCGCAGTCGGCCCGGGTCGTGCTCCGCGAAGCGGCCCAGTACGCCCAGTGGGTGACGTTCTACGAGAGCGTGCTCGACTGGCCGGAGCAGCGGGCCGTAGCGGGGATCGATTGTCCCCGGCTGGTGTTCTTCGGCGGCAGTGGCGACGTCGACCCCGGCGGTGAGGACATCCGGATCGCGAGCACCCTTCGGGAGCGCCGGGACGAGCTTGAGCGGCTCGGCTGGAGGGTGCACGAGTTCCCGGGGCGCGACCACTCCGTGTGCCTCGATCCGGGAAGGGTTGTACCGCCGGTACGGGCCTTCCTCGACCAAGCGCTCTCGCGGACACCATCCGATGAGCGGTAACGCGGCGCTCGGCCGCGGCGTCCTCGGCGCCTACGGAGCGCCCTCGTTCGCGCAGGCCTTCATCCACGGTCCGGCGATCTCCGTCCTGCAGGGCATCTACGCGAAGTTCTTCGGGCTCAGTCTCCAGGAGATCGCGTTCGTCATCCTGATCTCGCGCATCTTCGACGCGGTCAACGATCCGATCGTCGGTTTTCTCTCCGATCGCTACCGGGCTCGCCACGGCACCCGCAAGCCCTGGCTCCTGGCCGGCTCCCTCATCGCCGTCATCGCATGCTGGTTCCTCTACGTGCCCAGCGGCGAGGTGACGATGTGGTCCTTCCTCTTCTGGTATCTGCTGGCCGACATCGGCTGGACGGTCTCGGAAGTGCCTTACAGCGCCTGGCTGGCGGAGATCTCCGACGACTACGAAGAGCGAGCGCGGATCACCACCTGGCGCACGATGGGTCGCTTTCTCGGTCTGCAGGCCTTCTTCGGACTGCCCCTCGCACTGCAGTCCATCACCGGCTCCACCGACTTCACGCCGGAGACGCTGCGCTGGGCGGCGGCGCTGGCGGCGGTCGCGCTGCTCGGCACCGCCCTCGTCGCCACCCTGGTCGTGCCCAACGGACGCTTGCGCGAGAAGTCGTCGGGCGGCGACGGATCATCCTCCCTCGTCGACGCCGGACGCGCCGTCGCCGGCAACCGGCCGCTCCTGAGCTTCACGGGGATGTTCGCCATCGGCGGACTCGGCGCCGGCATCGCCTCGGGCCTCTCGTTCTTTTACATCGACGGCTACCTGCAGCTCGGCGAGCAGCTCTCCGTGGTGATGATCATCAGCATTCCGATCAGCCTGGTCGCCACTCCGGTCTGGGGCACGCTCTGCCGCCGCTTCGGCAAGCAACAGGCATGGGCGGTGGGCTACGTCGGCGCCGGCGTCGCCTCGCTCAGCTACTACTTCATCGGCCCGGGCGAGAATGCCGCGCTGCTGCTCATCACGGCCCTGATCGTCGTCAACGCCCTGATCGTGGTGGAGGCCGTGGCGGCACCGGCCGTGCTGGCGGACGTCGTCGACTACGGACGCCTGCGGTTTCGCGACGACCATGCCGGCAGCTACTTCGCCTTCTACGCCATGGTGCAGAAGATCAACGTCGGCATCGGCGCCGCGCTGGGCCTCCTGATCGCGGGGACGTTCGGCTTCGACGCCACGGTCACGACCCAGAGCGCGAGCGGCCGGTTCGGCCTGCTGCTCGCGTTCTCGCTGCTGCCAGCGGCGTTCCTCTGCGTTGCCGCGATGTGGATCTGGCGCTTCCCGATCGATCGGCGACGACACGCCGTCATCATCGCGGCGATCGAGCGCAGGGCCGCGCGCGAGATCGAGCCCTGAAGTGGCCGCAGGTACCGAAGCAGCCTCCCTGCTCGAGCCCTGGCCGGACGTGGCCGGCACTGGTGTCGGTCTGCCGCCGTTCGAGCGACTCGAACCACGCAGCCTGGAGGAGGCGCTCGAACTCGCCCTCGGCGAACGGCGCGAAGCCGTCGCCGCGACCGCGGGCGATCCGCGGCCGCCGACGTTCGAGAACACGGTCGAGGCGCTCGAGGTCGGTGCCGTGCCGCTGGCCCGCCTCGAGAATCTGCTGAGGCACCTGGCCAGCACCGGATCGGGCGAGGAGATCCAGGCGCTGCACCAGCGGATGGCGCCGCGGCTTGCGGCGCTGGAGGACGAGATCGCGGGCCAGCGCAACCTGCTGAAGCGAATCGCTGCGGTGCTGGAGCAGAAGTGCCTGAGGGCGGAGCAGCGGCGACTCACCGAAGTGCTTCGGGAGCGTCTTCGCCTCCGCGGTGCGGGTCTCGAACCCGAGGCGCGGACCCGCTGGACGCAGGTGAACGCCCGCCTATCGGAACTCCAGGTGCGGTTCAGGCGCAACCTGACGGCCGAGCAGGACGCGCTCGTTCTCTGGCTCGCCGACGAAGACGATCTCGATGGCCTCCGCGACGAGCAGCGCGCCGCCATGGCGGAGGCCGCCGGCAAGCGCGGCCGGCCCGGACAGTGGGCCCTGCCGATCCAGCGTCCGATGGTGTGGCCCTTTCTCACGAGATCGCGGCGACGCGACCTGCGCGAGCGCGTCTGGAAGCTCTGGATGGGCCGCGGCGCCAACGACGGCGGGCACGACAACCGGCCGGTGATGGCCGAGATCCTCCGTCTGCGCGGGGAGAAGGCGCGGCTGCTCGGCTACCCGTCCTACGCGGATCTGGCGATGGATACCCGAATGGCGGCCAACCCGCAGGCCGCGCTCGACCTGCTGCTGGAAGTCTGGAGCGCCGTGGAAACCACGACGCAACGACAGCTCGCCGAGTTGCAGAAGCTGGCCCAAGCGGACGGACTGGAAGGGGAACTACAGGCCTGGGATCGCCTCTACTACGCGGAGAGGTACCGACAGTCGCACTTCGGTCTCGACGCCGACGCGGTGCGCCCCTACCTTTCCCTCGACGCCGTGAAGTCAGCGCTGTTCTGGAGCGCGGAGCGTCTGTACGGACTTCGCTTTCGCCGCCTCGACGAAGCGCCCGCCTACCATCCCAAGGTCGAAGCGTTCCTCGTCCACCGCGGCGACGATCCGCTCGGCGTGCTCTGGCTCGATCTCCAACAGCGGGAGGGCAAGTCGCCCGGTTCATGGCAGGCGCAACTGCAGGCTCGCTCCTCTCACCCGGTACCGAGCCGCGTCCACACCGTGGTCGTATCCAGCCTGCCCAGGCCGCGGGACGGCGAGCCCGCGCTCCTCGTCTGGGAACTCGCCAATGTGCTCTTCCACGAGTTCGGTCACGCGTTGCACATGCTCCTCTGCCGGGCCGGCTACCCGTCGCTGGGCAGCCTCGCCGTCGAATGGGACTTCATCGAGCTGCCCGCGCTGCTCAACGAGCGCTGGTTACGGGATCGGGAACTGCTCTCCCTGCACGCTCGCCACGTCGAGACCGGCGAACCGATGCCCGAAGAACTCGTCGCCTCGCTCGACGAGGCGCTGCGCTACGACCGGATCTTCAGCCTCACGCTCGAGTACCTGGCAACCGCGATCGTCGACCTCAGGCTCCACCAGCTCGCCGACGGCCGCGCCATCGACGCCATGGCGGTGGAAGAAGAAGTCCTGTCCGAACTCGGCGTACCGGCAGCCGTCGAGCCGCTGCTCCGGGTCCCCCACGCCGTGCACACCTTCTCGGAGGAGGTCTACGCCGCCGGCGTCTACTCCTACCTCTGGTCCGACGTCCTGGCCGCCGAGGCCGGCAACCTGTTCGAACGATCTCCCGGAGGCCTGTGGGAACCGCGGGTCGCCGACCGCTATCGCGCGACGATTCTGGAAGCGGGAAGCACAGCGCCCGCCGCGGAGCTGTTTCGCGCTCTCATCGACAGGGAGCCCTCACCGAGGGCGCTGCTCGACAGGTTCGGCCTTTGATGAAGAAGCGGCCCCTAACCACGGCCCATGAACGGCATCTGGTTCGCCATCACCGTCAGGAAAGGCACGTTCGCGTCGAGCGGAAGCGCCGCCATGTAGCGCACCGCGTCGACGACGGCGCGCACGTCGATGGTGGGTTCCGGCATTGTTCTGCCGTCGGGTTGGGCCACGCCCTCGGACATCCGCGCGGTCATTCGCGTGTAGGCGTTGCCGATGTCGATCTGCCCGCAGGCGATGTTGAACCGGCGGCCGTCCAGCGAAGTCGACCGCGTGAGCCCGGTGATCGCGTGCTTCGTGGCGGTGTACGGCGCCGAGTTGGGGCGCGGCACGTGCGCGGAGATGGAACCGTTGTTGATGATCCGTCCGCCCTGGGGATCCTGTTCCTTCATCAGCCTGACCGCCCGTTGCGTGCAGAGAAAGGCGCCGGTCAGGTTGACCCCGACCACCCGGTTCCACTGTTCGAGGGTCAGGTCCTCGATCGGCACGGGCGGCGCGCCGGTGCCGGCGTTGTTGAACAGCAGGTCCAGCCGGCCGAACGCGCTCGTCAGGCGGTCGAACACCGCCTGAACACCCTCCACGGTGCTGATGTCCGCGGCTACGACCGAGACCTTCCCGGAATCGCGCGCGCCGCTCTTCGTCTCGACCAGCCGATCCTCGCGGCGACCCGCGATGAGCACGTGGTAGCCGTCCTCGACCAATCCGTGCGTCACCGCGCGACCGATCCCGCTGCCGCCGCCGGTGACGATTGCGACCTTGTTTGCCAAGTCCGTTCCCTTCGCCGTGGAATGCTGCGGCGCCGAGTCTACGCCCCGCGGCCGTTCGTCCACGACGTCCTCCAGCCTTCCGGGCCGGAGGAGAGGGTCCCCGGGGGCTGTCGGAAGGCGGCACTCGCGCCTGGACTGTAGGGTGCTTCGATCGTGAGCCTCTGGCGAAGGATCCCGGTCTTCCGCGACCACCCGCCCGGACTGGGCGTCTGCTTCCTGGTCGAGATGTGGGAGCGCTTCTCGTACTACGGGATGCGGGCGCTGCTCATCTTCTACCTGACGCAGCACTTCCTCTTCAGCGACAGCCGGGCCTTCGTGCTCTACGGCGCCTACGCGTCGATGGTCTACCTGCTGCCGGTGCTCGGCGGCGCGGTGGCGGACCGCTGGCTCGGCCCGCGCAAGGGGGTCACCTTCGGCGCTCTGCTGCTCGTCGCCGGTCACTTCCTGATGACGATCGAGGGGCCAGCGGCGACGGAGATCTCATCCGTCGGAGGGTTGGTCGTCGAACGCAGCGAGTTCCACCTGAGCCTGTTCTACCTGGCGCTGGCTCTGATCGCGACCGGCGTGGGATTCCTCAAGACGAACGCCTCCACGATCGTTGGCGCTCTCTACGAGGAAGGCGATCCGCGCCGGGATTCCGGCTTCACCGTCTTCTACATGGGGATCAACCTGGGCGCGGCGGTCGCTCCCCTGCTCTGCGGCTGGCTGGGCCAGACCTACGGCTGGCGCTACGGCTTCGGACTCGCCGGCGTCGGCATGCTGGCCGGACTGCTGCTCTACCTGAGGGGCCAGAAGTACCTCCGCGGCCACGCGGATCCGCCGCGGCCCGAGTCGCTGAAGGAGCGCGTGCTCCCCGGACTCCCGCGCGAAGCCGCCATCTACCTCGCGAGCCTGGGCCTCGTCGGCGGCGTCTGGTGGGTGCTCCAGCACCCGCCGGTCGTCGGCGGCCTGCTGTCGGCCACCGGCGCGGCGCTGGGCCTCTTCGTCCTCTACTACGCGCTGCGACGGTGCGATCGGACGGAGCGCGACCAGCTTCTGGCCTGCGCCGTCCTGGTGGCCTTCACCATCGGCTTCTGGGCCTTCTACGAGCAGATGGGCAGCTCGCTCAACCTCTTCGCCGACCGCATGGTCGACCGCGAGTTCGCAGGCTTCGAGATTCCGGCCTCCACGCTGCAGTCCCTGCCGGCGATCTACGTCATCGCACTGGCGCCGCTGTTCAGTTGGCTGTGGCTCGCGCTCGGCCGGCGCGGCAGGGAGCCTTCGACACCCGTCAAGTTCGTACTCGCGATCGTCCAGATCAGTCTCGCCTTCCTTGTACTGGTGCTAGGCAGCGCCCTGCGGCCGGACGACGGCAAGGTCGCTCTGATCTGGTTCGCCCTCACCTTCCTGCTGATGGTGACCGGCGAGCTCTGCCTGGCGCCGGTCGGCATGTCGATGGTGACCCGGCTCTCGCCGAAGAAGATCGTCTCGACGATGATGGGATCGTTCATGCTCGCCTACGCGGCCTCGAGCTACATCTCGGGGTTGATCGCCCGGCTGACGAGCGCAACGACGGTCGGCGGAGAGGTTGCCGACTTCGAGGCGGCGCTCTCCACGTACGGCAACGTCTACACACGAATCGGGCTCCTGGCTCTGCTCGTCGCAGCGGTGCTCGGCGCACTGACGCCGCTGCTCGTGCGCTGGATGCACGCTTCGGGGTCGCGGTCGGCGTAAGCTCCGAAGACGATGAAGCAAAGAACTCTCCGCGCCCTCTGCCTCGCCGCTTGGTTCGTCCTCGCCACGCCTGCCGCGTTCGCCGGCGCGGCCGACGAGGCGACGGTCGACCTCAGCCCGGCCAACTGGAGCGACCGCGAGGCGCTCGAGGAGCTGAACGCCTTCTTCGAGACGGACAAGCCACTTGCCGAAGGCGAGAACGGCGTGATCAGCGGCACCACCGGACCGGCTGCGGTCAGGGCCGGCCTCGAGGTCCTCCGCCAGGGCGGCACCGCAGCCGACGCCGTGATCGCCACCGCGCTCACCCAGATCTCCCTGGCCGGCGGCGCCTGGGTGAGCTACGCCGGGATCTTCAACCTCGTCTACTACGAGGCGGAGAGCGGCCAAGTGTTCAACATCAACGGCGCCTACGACACCGTCCGCGGCGAGACCGAGCCGATGACGATCCCGACATCGACGACGATCGGCGCCAAGCACCAACCGAGCGGCCGCACCGCCCTCGTGCCCGGTTTCTTCGGCGGCCTCGGCGCCACGCACGATCGTTTCGGAAAGCTGCCGTGGGCCAGCCTCTTCGAACCGGCGATCCACTACGCGGAGAACGGCGTCCTGCTCGGCTCCATCCACACGAGCATGATCGAGATGCGCAAGGAAGCGCTCTCCCGCCTGCCCGCGACCCGCCGCATCTTCACCGACGATGACGGCGCCTTTCTCGGCGAAGGGGACCTGCTCCGGCAGCCGGAACTCGCGGCGACCCTCCGCGCCGTCGCCGATCAGGGGATCGACTACGTCTACCGCGGCCCCTGGGCCGAACGGCTGGTCGAGGCGGTCCAGCGCGACGGCGGCAAGCTTTCGATGGAGGACATGCGGAGCTACGAGGCCCTCGTCGCCGAGCCGGTGCACTCCACCTACAACGGCTTCGACGTCTACGGCCACGGCCTGCCGGCGCAGGGCGGCGTCCACGTGGCCGAAGTGCTCAACCTCTCCGAGGCGGCCGGACTGCGAGACATGGGTCACTACGCGAAGTCGCCGGAGGCCTTCTTCTGGGTCAACCAGATGACCAACCTGATGAGCCTCGTCTTCCTGCCCGAGCCGATGCGCCGCACGCTGTACGGCGATCTCGACTCCACCCTGGCGGGCAGAACCAGCAAGGAGAACGCCGCGGGTCTCTGGGCGAGGATGCAGTCGGGCATCGCTCCCCTGACCAAGGTCCCCGCCCCGGTCGATCCGAAGCACTCGGACGCCATCGTCGCGATCGACGCCTGGGGCAACGTCGCCGCGGTCGTCCACACGATCAACACCTCGGCCTGGGGCGACACGGCGATCTTCGTCGACGGCATCTCGATCCCCGACTCGGCGGCCTTCCAGCAGGCGCTAATCGCCGAGACCGGCCCCGGCAATCGGCTCCCCGACCCGACCGAGCCGATGATCGTCTTGCGGGACGGCAAGCCGGTGGCCGCCCTCGCCTCCATCGGCTCCGGTCTGCACCAGAAGACGATCAGCGTCCTCCTGAACCTGCTCGACTGGGAGATGGACATCAAGGAGGCGATCGACGCTCCGTCCCCGCACCTGCCGGCCTTCGGGCCCCTGGGCTCGCCGACCACACAGGTCATCGAAGGCGACTTCCCTCCCGAACTGCTCGAGGCGGCGCGCGGGCTCGGGCTCCAGATCAAGGTGGTGCCGGCCGGCATCGAGTCGCGGGCGCCGCGCGGCTACGTCGTCGGCGCGACGATCGGTGAGGACGGCAAGCGGCGCGCCGCGGCGACCACCCTGCTCAGCGGTCTGGCGCTGTCGCACTGAGCCGCCACCAATGGCCGGAATCGGGAGAGGACACTGATGGAGATCTCTGAGCGCGCCGCCGCTCTTCACCGCGAATCGATCGTGATCGACGGTCACTGCGACATCCTGATTCCCGTCAGCGACGGCAAGGTGAAGCTTGACCAAGGGGTCGAACTCCCCGACTCAGAGGGCTGGCAGCCGCCGCTCGGATTCGACATCGGCCCCTTCGCCCTGTTCGGGATGTCGGCGCACACCGTCTGGTTCGGCTGCATGGGCCAGTACGACCTGCGGCGCTGGCGGGAAGGCGGCATCACCTCGCAGCTCTGCGCGGTCTACCTCGACGACGAGCAGCTCAACAGCCCGCTCCACCGCGGCCTCGAGATGACCTGGAACCTGCACCACGAGGTCGAGCGGCTCGACGACCTGGTGCTCGCCACCTCGGTGGCCGAGATCCGCCAGGCCAAGAAGGACGGACGCGTCGCGCTCGTCTTCTCCTTCGAGGGCTGCGAGGCGCTGGGCGCGGACCCGCGCTTCCTCGACCTCTACTACAAGCTCGGGCTGCGGGTGGCCAGCCTGACCCACACCCGCCGCAACATCTACGCCGACGGCTGCTGGGCCGCCGACGATCAGGGCGGGCTGACGGCGGCCGGCAAGGCCCTCATCGACCGCATGGCGGAACTGAACATCATCGTCGACCTGGTGCACATCGGCGAACGCGGCTTCTGGGAGATCCTCGACCGGGTCGACCGTCCGGTCATCCTCTCCCACACGACGCCCACCATGTTTCCCAACAGCGACCCGGAGTCCCGCCTCGGCGGAGGCACCCTTCCGCGAACACGCCTGGAGCTACCGCGCGACCGGAAGATGCTGGAGGCACTCGCAGAGAACGGCGGCGTGCTGGGCCTGATCCACATCACCCACCGCAACCTGTCCGAGGTCGTCGACGACATCGAGACCGCGCTCGACGTGATGGGCCCGGACCACATCGGCATGGGCAGCGACCACTACGGCCTCGAACTCGCGCCCGAGGGCCTGGAGCACATAGGCAAGGTCCCCGCCATCACCGAGGAGCTGGTCCGCCGTGGCCACAGCGACGAGACGATTCGCAAGTTCCTCGGCGAGAACTACCTCCGCGTCTTCGAGGAAGTCTGGGGGCAGTAACGCCGCCCTTCAGGGCGGCGCTAGCGAGTAGTCCGCGGGCGGCTCCTTGCCCGCGAGGTGGCGCACGAAGTAGTCCCAACTGCGGCGAATGAAGTACGGGTCGGACATGAAACCGTGGTTGCCGGACGGCAGCACGATCAGGTCGTAGTCCCGGTTCGCCCTGGTCAAGGCCTCGATGACCTGCAACGTCAGCGCCGGCGGCACGTTGTCGTCCAGTGCGCCATAGGCGAGCAGCAGCTTGCCTTCGAGCTGGTGGGCGATCGAGGCGTTGGCCTGCTCCTCGTAGCTCACGCTGGCCGGGTCGCCGTGGTAGGACTCGCCCCAGAGCTGGATGTAGCCCCGCTGGTCGTGGTTGCCGGCCGACGACACCGCCACCTTGTAGAACTCCGGGTAGGCGAAGATGGCGCGCGCCGAGGCGAAACCGCCCCCGGAATGGCCGTAGACGCCGACCCGGCCTAGGTCCATCTGCGGATACCGCACGGCGAGCTGACGGATGGCAGCCAGGTGGTCGGGGAGACCGCCGGCCTCCTGCAGGTTCCCCTCCGAGCGCGCATGAAAGGCCTTGGAGCGCAGCGGCGTACCGAAGCCGTCGACCGTGACCACGATGAAGCCGAGCTGCGCCAGCGCCAGGTCGTAGCTCAGGAACAGCGTCGGGTCGTGCCAGTTCTTGGTCACCCGATGCACCTGCGGCCCGGGATAGATGCCGTCGATCACCGGGTAGCTGGCGCTGGCGTCCTCCGGGTCGAAGCCGGGCGGGAAGAACACGTTGCCGTAGATGTCCGTCTTGCCGTCCCGCGCCTTGACCGTGAAGGGCACCGGCAGGGCGGTGAGCTCGACCAGCGACTCGAAGTCTGCGACTTCGAGCTCCACCGCGACGCGGCCGTCCGGCACCAGGACCCGCGACCGCGGCGGCTGGTCGATCCGCGACCACTGGTCTACGAACGACTTGCCGCCTGGCGAGGCCGTCACCGTGTGGTCGCCTGGTTCGGGCGTGAGGATCTCCGGGCGCGACGTCGTGCGGTCGAGCGAAGCGCGGACGAAAGTGCGCAGGTAGGGATCGACGGCAGGGTCCAGGCCCGCAGCCGTGAGGTAGACGGTGCGCGACGCCTCGTCGACGTGCACCAGGTCGCGCACCACCCAGGCGCCCCGGGTGACCTGGCGGACGAGTTCGCCGTCGTTGCCGTACAGGTAGAGGTGCGCCCAGCCATCGCGCTGCGAGTACCAGAGCACCTCGCCGCTCTCGAGCACCCTGATGTTGGGCGTGCCTGTGCCGATCAGGAGGGTCGGCTCGACGTGGTGCCCGGAGGTCTCCGCCACCAGCGTGCGGGCGGCGCCGGTCGAAGCGTCGATCTCCTCGAGCCGCATCGAGCGCGCGCCGCGCGGCCGGCGCAGCAGGTAGGCCTTCGAACCGTCGTCCTTCCACCAGAGCTGCCTCAGGTCGGCCAGCGCCATGAAGGGCGTGTGGACCCGCTCGGTGTGGACCGGCCTCACCGTGCCGCTTTCGGCGTCGACGAGCAGGAGTTCGCTCCACGGCACGCCGTCGTCACCGGGGATCGGCATGCGGAAGGTGTGCAGGACGGGCCGGGCGCTGTCGCCGAGATCGGTGGTCTGGAGGACGTGCATCTCGCCCACTGCGCGCTGGTCCAGGCGGACGGTGAGAGCTGTCCTGCCGTCGGGCGACCACAGAGCGGAGGGCGGGACGACGACGCCCGCGCGCTTCTCGGTGATCGTCGAGAGCCGCGCCTCGGGACGCGAGGCGTAGTCGTGGAACGGCACGCCGTCGTCGGTCAACCGGCGCTCCTCGCCGCTCCTGGTGGTGACGAGGTAGAGGTCGTGATCCCGTACCAGGAGGCTGTAGGCCCCGTCGGGAGACGGCAGGGGCGGCATCTGCTTCTCGTCCTTCTCTTCCACCGGGGCGGCCGGCGCTTCGACGCGCGAACACTCGGCGCCGTCCACCGTGCACCGGAACGACTCGGGCCCCTTCTCGCCCGGGATCTGGAAGGACACCTCGCCTTCCGTCGACAGGTCGATGCTCTCGAACGGCAGCGCCAGGGGCTCAGCGGGCACGTCGCGAAGCCCGCTCAGCGAGGCCGCCAGTCGGGCGTGATCGAAGGCCAGCCGCCGCCGGTTGTCGCTCGCCAGCGGCTCGACCCGCCAGAATCGGTGGCCGTCGCGGTCGTCGCTCCGGTACCAGAACGCCTCGCCGTCGCCGATCCAGTGCGGCGTCACCGTCTCGTTGAAGATGAGCGACGCGACGCCGAGCATCCTCGCCGCGCGGTCGTAGGCCGAGGCGGACACCTCGTCCTGCGCCGCAGGGGCAACGGCCGGCCCCGCGAGCACGATGACTATCGCCACCCGCAGGACGGCGCTTCGCATCTCCATTCTCCTCATTCCTCCCAGCTCCCCGGAACTCATCCACGGCCGGCTCGCGCTCCGCTCTCCGGCCCGTTCTCGTTTGGTTACAGTCGTATACCAGTTTCGCCGACCCGCGCCGCCGCGGCATCGCGAACGGCGCCTGAACATCAGGAGATCCGATGTCTCGATTGCACTCTTTCCGCCTCTGCCTGCCCGTCTTCCTGGTCGCGTGCACGATCGGCGCCCTGGCGGCCGCACCGGCTACGGCCTCCGAGCGTCTCGAGATCCTGGGCGACGATCCCAACCTGAAGCACCTGGGTGCCGAGATCGAACGCCTCGCCGAAGCCAGCATGGGCACGGTGGGAGTCGCCGCGATCCACCTCGAGTCCGGACGCGGCGTGCTGCTCAACGCCGATGAGCGCTTCCCGATGGCGAGCACCTACAAGGTGCCGATCGCGGTCGAGATCCTCGCGCAGGTTGATGCGGGCAAGCGGTCGCTCGACGACCTCATCACGATGCAGACCAGCGATCACGTCGTCACCTATGGCGCCCTCAGCGACTTCTTCGATACGCCGGGCTCCCGCCTGACCATCCAGAACGTCCTCGGCCTGATGCTGCGGATCAGCGACAACATCGCCACCGACCTGCTGTTTCGCGAGGCCGGCGGCGCCGAAGCCATTACCGCGCGGATGAAGGCGTCCGGCGTCGAGGGAATCCGCGTCGACCGGACGACCCGGGCGCTGATCGCGAACTTCCTGGGTCGGGATGACGCAACCGTCGCCGTGCCAATCCCGCCGGCCGAGTACAACCGTCTGATTCTGGAAGACAACTCGAGTCAACTGGACGAGGCCCAACTGGCCGAACTCAACGAGGCGTTCAACTCCGATCCACGCGACACCGCAACGCCCCGGTCCATGGCCGCCCTTCTGCGGAAGATCTGGAAGCGGGAGATCCTCAGCGAGAAGAGCTCGGCCCTGCTGATCGACATCATGGCCCGCTGCGAGACCGGCGAGAACCGGATCCCGGGAGCGCTGCCGCCGGGCACCCCGGTCGCCCACAAGACCGGCACGATCGGCGAGTCCACCAACGACGTGGGCGTCATCACCCTGCCGGGCGACGCGGGCCACGTGATCTCGGTCGTCTTCGTCAAGGAGTCGAAGCTTCCGTCCAACGCGGCGATGGAACCCGTGATCGCCGAGGTCGCGCGGGCTTCGCACGACTACTTCGTGTTCAACCGCGACTAGGAGCGCGATCGCCGTGCCCCTGATACGCGAGATCGAGGACAACCTCGACTCGCTGCTCGAAGGCCAGTTGTTGTCCGGCGCCGAGAGCGCCGTGGCCCGGATCGAGGCACCCGCAGAAGGCTTCGTTTACGAGCACGCCGTCGGCATCGCGCGCACGGATACCGGCGAAGCGATGACGACGGATCATCGCTTTCACACTGCCAGCGTCAGCAAGTCGATGACCGCGCTGCTCGTTGTGCAACTCGCCGACGAAGGCTCGTTCGGTCCCGAGGGCGTGGACGCGCGCTATGTCGAGTTTGGGGTCTTTCCCGACGCGGTCCAGGAGCGTCTCCTCACTCGTGATGGACAGCACGCCTTTGCCGGGGTCACGCTCCGGCACATGCTGTCGCACACGTCCGGGTTCCGGGACGCCTTCGTCGACGACGGCTCCCAGACCGCGAAGGAACTCGGGCGACCCGCGCCGGGCTCGATCATCGGTAGCGATGCATCCCGCAACTTCACGGCCGCCTGGGCACCCTGGCTGCCGGACGGCGACACCACGGAGGTGCGGGGCGTCGTCAACTTCTACCTGTCTCAGCCAGACATGGCCGAGGCCCTTTCCGAGCCCGGTACCGCCTTCCACTACAGCGACACCGCCTTCGTCCTCCTGGCGCTGCTCGTCGAGCGGGTAACAGGCGAGAGCTACCACGCCAACCTGAGAGACCGGATCTTCACGCCCTGCGATCTGCGGGACAGCTACCTCGCCTACCGGGACGATCCGCCGCTTGGGACCCGCCGCCAGCCCGAGTCCGATGTCCATGCCTTCGGCATACCGATGCTGAGTTCCGGCAAGAACCTCTCCTTCGACTGGGGCGGCGGCGGCCTGGTCACGACCGCCCGCGACCTCGTCCGGTTTCAGCGTGCGCTGGCGGAGCACCGAACCCCGGGCTCAGGTCGAATCCTGAGCGACATGACCGCCTGGACCCGGCCCGCCGGCCTGGCCGAGCCGCGGACCGGCGTCGGGCTCGGCCTGTTCCGCACGCGCTACCCCGGCGGCGAGCTGTGGGGGCACTCCGGCGCCTGGGGGGCGAAGATGGACTGCGACCAGGCCGCCGGCATCTACTTCGCCGGCACGGTCAACCAGGCCGGCGCCCCGGCCGGCTGGCATCACCCGTTGATCGCGCGGGTCGCGGAGCATTTTCGCTAGGGGGACCGATGCGAGACTTCATCCGACGTCATCCCTTCTGGACCTTCTACGCCGCGGCCGTGCTGATCGGCCTGCTGGCCTGGATCTACCTGATGACGGTCGAACCCGTGTTACAGGGGGAACGCGGACCCGACTACAGCGCCTACGGCGAGTTCGTGGGTTACCGGGACGCGACCCGGGCGGCGCACCCGATCCTCCACCACCACGGCGACAGCGTCCTGCTGTACATGCAGGCGGCCGCCAGCAAGATGCCGATCCTGCTGCCCATGTTCTCGTTCCCCTTCGCGCCGACGCTGGCGGCGCTGCTGATCGTTGGGATCGGCTGGAAGCGGCTCGGGCTGCGCGCCCTGGTCGGTCTCTACCGCCCCATCCGGGGCAACGTGAGCCTGCGGGAGGGCGCGCAGCTCTACGCCATCCTGGTCGGCTTCCTGGTGACCTTCGTGAGCAGTCTGCTGATCGTCGAGCAGCTCTTCGGCGACCCCGCCAGGGTGGAGAACGCGGTCGCCCACATCGGGCTCCTGGACTGGCGGACCTTCGTCGTCACCTTGCTCGTCGCGGGCTTCCTCAACCAGGGCGCGCTCCTCGAAGAGCTGGGCTGGCGCGGCTACGCCTTGCCGCTGCTCGTCCGCAAGTGGAACAACCCCCTGGTTGCCTGCGTCGTGCTCGGCGTCCTCTGGGCGCTGTGGCACTTCCCGCGCGAGATCCCGGGGATCCTGTCCGGCCAGCAGACTCTGGCCGCCCTGGTGCAGTGGCACCTGATCTTCTTCCTGTCGACGATCGGCATGACGATCGTCGCCTTCTACTTCGTCAATGCCGCCGGCGGCAGCGTCATCCCGGCGATCCTCATCCACGGCGTCCTGAACCACGTCGGCAACATGTTCGGCGCCGAGCAGCTCGTGGGCCGCTCGTACGGCGGGATGATCGGGCCGGTCGGCTGGGCGGTCGCCGGCCTCGTGGTCATCGCCCTGGTTGGACCGGATCTCGGCTGGCAGCGTAGGGTCAAGGCCCTGGGTAATGACGATCCGAGCCTCATCTGGTCGGGCGCCGGCGGCGAAAGGGAGATGCGCAATGGCTGACTTCGATGGGAAGATCTGCCTCGTCACCGGCGGCGCGTCCGGCATCGGCAGGGCCACCTGCGAGGCGCTTGCGGCCCGGGGCGCGCATGTCGTCGTCACGGACGTCGACGAAGCCGCGGGGCGAGACGTCGCGGACGCCGTCGGCGGCGACTTCGCGCGTCTCGACGTCAGCGACCGGGACGCCTGGACGCGCGTCGTCTCCGAGGTCGTCGAGGTTCACGGTGGCCTCGATCTGGTCCATCTCAACGCCGGCGTGACGACCTATCCGGCGACCGGGGGTGACTTCCCCGCCTTTGACATCGCCGCCATGCCGGCGGACGCCTACCGCCGCGCCATGGGGGCCAACGTCGACGGAGTCGTCTTCGGCGTAAGTGCGACGGTGCCGGCGCTCGAGAACCGGGGCGGCGGGGGGATCGTCGTCACGGCCTCGGTGGCCGGGCTCATCACCTGGGAAGTGGACCCCGTCTACACGCTGACCAAGCACGCCGTGGTCGGCCTGGTGCGCGCGCTCGCACCGTCTCTCGCCGAGCGTCGAATCACGCTCAACGCGATCTGCCCGGCCGCGGTCGCGACGAAGATCTTCGGCCCCGAGGCCGAGCACTTCGTCAGGGAGGCCCGCCTTCGACTCATGCCGCCTTCCCAGGTTGCGGATGCCGTCATCGAGGCAGTGACTGGCGGCGAGACCGGCCAGTGTTGGGTCTGCTACGACGGCAGGGACCCGAAGCTCTACGTGCCGGCCCCGCTTCCAGGGCTGGACGACTAGCCGCCGTCGGAAGCTACTCCTCCGCCTCGCCGCCGGCTCCCGCCGGGAACAACACGCTGGCGGCGCCCGGAAAGCGGGCGCCCAGTTCCCGCATAATCTGTCGGGCTTCCTCCTCGGTCACCCTGCACAGGTCCGATGCCCAGAAGCCGGTGACCGCAGCGTAGCCGAAGCCGGCGCGCCGGATGTCGACGACACCCTGGCGGAACGCTTCCTCGTTCCAGTCCTGGCGCGCCCCGTCGAGCATCCGCGTCGACCTGAGTGCATGGTCGAGGGCGTCCTGGGGCATCTCGCCGGGAACGCCAACGTACATCCTGAACATCGCGGCGTAGACAACGCCGCGGACGTAGGAGACCTTCCACGTCCACTCCTCCGAAGGCGGCGAGACCTCGAAGTCCGGACGCGCGTGCAGCATCCAGTTCTCGATGAACGGCGGAATGAGGGAGACGTCGGGAGCACTGTCGGGAAGGCTCCACTGATTCGACGCGACCACTACGGAGACGTCCAGGTCGGGCCACCCCCAACCGTCGGTACGCCAGCCGAACATGTGACCGCCGGCGTGACTGAAGGACATGGTCGGCTGACCATGGTCGCGCAGCAGCCAGACCAGACCCAGATCGAGCCCCGGTCCCAGCTCGCCGTGCTGGGGAGTCAGCATCTGCCCGACGGTTTCGGCCTCGAGGACCTGGTAGTCGTTGTAACGCCCGCCCGCGAGCATGGCCATGAGCAGGCTCAGGTGGTCGGCCGGCTTCGCCAGCACGCCGCCGGCGGGATAGTGGCTGAAGTAGAGCGGGATCGTGGGAATCAGGGCCCCGCCCATCCGTGCATAGCCGGTGCTCATCTGCTCCCAGATCTCGGGGCGCACGTAGTCCCGGTGCTGCGCGGGCGGATACTGGGACGACTCCATGCCCAGCGGATCCATGACGTGCTTCTGGACGTAGTCCGCGAACGAAAGCCCTTCCGGATTGACCGTCTCCACGATCAGGCCGAGCGTGGCCAGACCCGGGTTTGAGTAGTTGTAGCGCTCGCCGACCCGCGCGACCCAGAACGGGGTCACGCCGCCGCCGACGGGGCTCATATCGGAGTCGAAGCTCTCCCGGAGTGCCTGAGCGAGCGGCATCGGCTTGTGCCAGACACCCATGGCGCCACCGCTAGAGATCCCCGAGCGATGGGTCAGCAGGTCGTGCACGGTGATGTCGCGCTCACCCAGCGGGTTGGACACCTCGAAGGGCAGGTGCTCGTTGATCGCATCGTCGAGCGACAGGATCCCGCGATCCACAAGCTGCATGACGGCAGTGGCGGTGTACGTCTTGCCCAGGGAGCCGGAGTGGTAGACGGTCTCCGGAGTCATCGGCTTCTCGCTTGCGGCGTCCGCGTAACCGAAACCGGCCTCCCAGATGAGCCTTCCCTTGTAGCCCAGGGCGAGATTGAGCCCGGGGCTGCCCTGGGCTCGCACGACGTGCGGCACGAAGTCGCGCAGGGCGTCGATCAACTGCAACTCGAAGGGGCGCTCCGTGTGCACCGTCTCGGTGATCGGGACCGACCGCTCGGGCTGGGCCTCCACGGCCACCGTCAGAATCGCACACAAGAGGGCCGACGCCAGGAAGACCTCACCGGCGCGTGTACCGGCGACGATCCGGATGAAGCGGTGAAGGTCCATTCTCAGGCTCCTTCCCCGGCAGGGAGAATTCGCACGCCGCGATGGCCGGCAACGTCGACGTAGCTCGCCCTGTCCACCCGGCCGTTCAGGTCCTGGCTCGCACAGCCGTGATCGACGTAGTCCATGACATCCCGGCCCTCGCGTGACTCCGGATCGACCGCGCGGACGGCGCCGTCCGGATTCAGCCGGCAGGGCACGAAGCCGAACTCGGAGGGCGCGCCCTCCGCGAGCTTGACGTAGCCCAGAGCCGTCATCCGGGCCTCGGGATGAAGCGGCATCAGCGGCCAGCCCCTGCGCGGCGCCACGCCGTAGTAGTCCGCATCGTCGTCGAGGACCGGCATGGCGGCGACCATCTCCTCCGGCCAGCGGTCGAGCCGCACGTCGAAGACGAAGTGGCCGAGTCCGTAGAACACCGGCCGGTCGCGGTACCACTCCATGCCGCGCAACACGTGCTGGTGATGGCCGACCACGATGTCGACGCCCTGGTCGATGCACAGGCGGGCGGTGCGCAGCTCGTGGTCGGTCAGGTGGTGGGCCTTGAAGTGGTCGCCCCAGTGGAAGCTGGCCACCACGAGATCCGCCTGCTCGCGGGCGGCGGCGATGTCGGCCTCCAGGTTGTCGTGGTCCGTCCTGTCGGGCACGGTCGAGACTCGGGGATTGGCCCCCGGCGTGTAGTAGTCGTCGATCAGGTCCTGGTAGAAGTTGTGCGCCCTGAGCGGCGCCAGCCCGGCCAGGCTCCCCCGCGCCTCGTAGCCGCGGGGAAAGACCGAGGCGTAGGCCAGGTAGGCGACCTTCACGCCGCCGGTTTCGAGGATCGCGGGAGCGCGGGCCTCTTCGAGGCTGCCGCCGGCGCCGCAGGTCCTGACCCCCTGCTCGTGCAGACGCCGCCGGTTCTCGAGCATCGCCTCGCGGCCGCCGTCCAGGATGTGGTTGTTCGCCAGTGACAGCACGTCGAAGCCGACCCGGCTCAGGACGTCGAGATTGCGCGCGGGCGGGACGAGGGCCGCCCCGGCGCTGGGTACCGAGCGGGGATTGTCGGAGTACGGGCCCTCCAGGTTGCCGAACAGCACGTCCGGCGCGGCGAGAAGATCGCGCACCGGCGCGTAGGCCTCGTCCGGATCGTCGCGATCGGTGAGCAGATCGCCGACGAAGCCGAGAAGCACGTCGCCGTCGGCGGCGCGGACTGAAGAGGGGCCGCCGACCAGCGCGACGACGCCGGCAGCGGCGCTTGATCTGAGGAACTGTCGCCGGTTCACGTTCGCACCTCCGAATCAGCGGTCGATCCACGCGCCGCAGATCGCTACCGCCTCGGCGAGCTTGTCGCCCTGACCGAGGTAGTAGTGAGTGGCCCCGGCGATCTCGTGGAACTCCTTGTCGTCGTGGCAGACCGCGGCGTAGAGCCGCCGCGCGTGGCTGGGGGTACACGCCTCGTCGGCGCCGTTGTTGACGACCAGCACCGGAACGCTGATGTCGGCGGCGCACGCGAGCCCGTCGGCGTTCGACTTCTCGAGGCTCCACTGCGATAGCCAGCTCCGCAGCGTCGTGAATCGCGCCAGGCCGGTCGGCCCCGTGTTCACGGTCTCCGGGTCGCCGAGGTAGCACCGACCCGGCGGCCGGTCGTTCGGGTCGACAGCCGGGTCGAGCCAGCGCGGGTCGGCCATCGTCCCCTGGACGACGAAGCAGTGCTCCTTCCGGGCGCCGTCCTCGCGTTTCAGATCCGCCAGCGTCTCGAGCGCCCAGGCCGTGATCCGCGCGTTGCGGGCGACCTGCGCCCGCCGGTAGCGCTCGAGGAACTCGTCCGAGTAGGGCGGCTGATTCGGGTTGTCCGGGTTGTAGAGATCGAGCTCCGGGTCCTTCCGGTGCGGCTCGCGCTCGTCGAGGATCGAGGCGTCCATCCACTCGGTGAGCGTTCCGGCGCGGCTGATGTGCGCGGCCAGCAGCATCACGCCGTCGGCCGGAATCAGCCCGGCCGCGGTCAGGTCGTACGGGTCCCCGGCCGGTGTGTGGGTGACGGTCGGGTTCTCCGCCTGCTGCTGGTAGTAGAGCGACAGCGAGCCGCCGCCGCTCCACCCTCCGAGCAGGACGCGCTCGTAGCCGAGTTCCTCCCTGGCGTGCTGGATCGTGCGGCCGAGGTCGACCACGCACTTCTCCATGATGAGGGCCGTGTCGTTGCCGCGATAGCGCCCGTTGCAGTAGATGACGTGGTGGCCAGCCGCCGCCAGTCCCCGCACCAGCGGCAGCCAGGCGCCGCCGCCGATCGGGTGGTTGAAGATGACGACCGTCTTCGAGGCGCGCTCGCGCGGCCGCAGCAGGTGACCGTCGAAGAAGACGAAGCCGCCCGGCCCGCCGTAGACGTCGCCGAAGTCGGCGGTCTCCCGGAAGAAGACCGGGAAGGGAATGCGATCGTAGGGCTCGATCATGGCGGCTCGACCGGTCAGAACTCGACGCGAGGAAGCGCGGCCTCGATCGCGTCCCGCTGGGGTTCCAGGTGCTTCGGAAGCGAGAGGATCGTCCCCAGCGAGTCGAGGTCCTCGTCCACCGTCCAGCCCGGGTCGAGGTTCGACAGCTCCAGGTTGATGCCTCCCGGCGCAGTGAAGTACGTCGAGTGGAACCAGCCGCGGTCCCGGGCCCCGGTCACGATCAGGCCGGCGCCGGCGAGGATCCGGGTCCACCGTTCCATGTCCTCGACACTGTCGACCGTCAGCGCGATGTGGTGCAGGCCGCCGAGACCGTGCCGTCCCCAGGGCCCGTCGCCTCGCTCGACGACGTCGATCAGCTTGCCGGGCTCGTTGCCGCCTACCGCGAGCCGCGTGCGGCTCCGTTCGGTGGCGACCACCTCGAACCCCAGGACGCCAACGAGGAACTGCAGGGTCAGCTCGGGAATGCGCGGGGCGACGGTGGCGTGGTGGAAGCCGCGAATCTGGTGCTCCCCGGGAAGGTCGGCCAGCTCCGGCACCCGGGGGTCCTCGCAGCCGACGAGCTCCGACGAGATGCCGTCGAAGTCCCGAAAGTGGAGGACGGGGTCGCCGAACCGAGCCGGGCGATCGGTGCAGGTGCAGCCCACCGCGGTCAGTCGCTCGCGCCAGAAGTCCATGCTCCCCGGCGAAACCGAGTAGCTCACGTCGGTGATTGAGCCGCGACCGTCGACGGCCGGCGACAGCGGAATGCCCTCGAGGACGATGTTCGTCATGATCGTTCCCGGGTGGCCCAGGCGGTCGCCGAAGAAGAAGTGCCAGCCGGAGGTCGGGTTCTCCTGGTTGCAGGTCTTCTTCACCAGACGAAGCCCCAGCACGTCGCGGTAGAAGCGGAGGTCGTTGGCCGCGGAGCCGACCAGCCCCGTGATGTGGTGGATGCCCCGGATCGGGCCGCGGGTGGGCCTCCTGAACTCAGTCATGGGATCTCCTCGTCATCCGCTCGATGCCCTAGCCAGCAGATGTTACGTTCGTTGGCCGCATGAACTCCTCCCCCGCGGCGCGGCTGCGCGCCCTGCTCGATGCTCCCGGACTCCGGGTGATGCCCTGCTGCTTCGACGCGCTCTCCGCCCGGCTCATCGAGCAGGCGGGATTCGAGCTGACCTTCATGAGCGGGTTCGCCGTCTCCGCCAGCCGCCTGGGATTGCCCGACACGGGTCTCATCTCCTTCGGCGAGATGCTCGACCAGGGCCGCAACATCTGTGCGGCCACCCGGCTGCCGGTGATCGGCGACGGCGACACCGGCTACGGCAACGCCCTGAACGTCAAGCGCACGGTGACGAGCTACGCGGCCGCCGGCTTCGCGGGCGTGATGATCGAAGACCAGGAGGCGCCCAAGCGCTGCGGGCACACCCGCGGCAAGCGGGTCGTCTCCCGCGCCGAGGCCCTGTCGCGGGTCCGCGCCGCGGCCGACGCGCGCGATGAAGGCGCGGACATTCTGGTCATGGCCCGCACCGACGCTCGCGCCACCGACGGACTGGACGAAGCCATCGCCCGCTGCCGGGCCTTCGCCGACCTCGGCGCGGACATCCTCTTCCTCGAAGGTCCGCGGTCCGAGAGCGAGATGGCCGCGTTCTGCGAAGCGGTCCCCGGCCCGAAGATGGCGAACCTGGTCGAGGGAGGCGACACACCGTTGCTACCGCCCAGGCGGCTCGAGGAGATCGGCTACAGGATCGCTGCTTACCCGCTGACGCTTCTCTCCGCCGCCACCGCGGCCATGCTCCAGGCACTTGAGGCCATGGCGAGCGGAGACCAGCCCGCTAACGCGGTGGACTTCAAGCGTCTGCGCGCCATCATCGGATTCGAGGACTACGACGCCGAGGCAGAGCGCTACGACGCCCGACACTTTCGGAAAAGTCAATAGCGGCGTTTGCGACTTTCCCGCTTGGGCGCAGGCTCTTCCGCCGGGCACGCCACCCCATCCTCCTCCTGATCCTCGAACAACGCCGCGAGTTCGGCGGCCAGTGACTCTCCGTGCTCCCGGATGATCCGGCCGTCCCGGGCCTCATCGATCACCGGTCGAGGGAGCGTAGGCGTCTCTGGCTCCATGCGCTAAGCCTAGTTGAAGACGAAAGGCGGGTAGTGCGGTGCGGGGTTCGTCCTACGGATATGGCGACCACGCGGATCAACGACTCGCGAAGCGCGTTCAACAGCCCGAGGCGCTACCGGGTAGTCCGGCCGGACTACCCGGAAGACCGGTGAGACTACCCAAGAAACAAGGCCGACTACCCAAGAAACTACCCAAGAAACCGTGCGGGACCAGATCCAACGCCGCCCCTCAATCCACCTCCCACCTCCCCGCCTCCTCCATCGCCTTCCGGTACGCCGACAGGCAGTACCAGAACAGGATCGCGCCCGCCGGCTTGAAGATCGCCTGCATCGTGGCGAGCGAGTAGTGGACCTTGCCGTCGTCCTGGAAGAGGAAGTCGGTGAAAGCGGCCAGGGTGCTGGTGCCGAAGGCCATGCCGATGAAGCTGGTCAGGAAGATGTAGAAGGCCGTGGCCTGACCGCGCATCTGGTTGGGCGTGATCGGCTGGAACGCTGCCGCCATCACGCCGAGGTAGGCGCCCGAGAAGATCATCCCGGGGATCAGCACCAGCAAGGTGAGCGTGGCGCTGCCCACGAGCGGGGCCGCAACCGAGGGCGGCGTGGCGATCAGGGTCGTCGCCAGCAGGGTCCGCACGTAGGCGTCCCTGTAGCCGCGCGCCGCGAGGCGGTTGGCGATCCAGGGCGCGACCATGATGCCGACGACCCCGGTGATGATCGAGATCGTCCCGTAGCTCGTTCCGGCGTCGCCGCGGCTCAGGCCGTAGTTGCGGACGAGGAACTCCGGGTACCAGGCGGAGGAGCCGTAGCCGGCCATCGCCAGCATGGATGAGCCGATGAACAGCGGCAGGTAGACGCGCTTGCGCTCCCAGATGAACCTGACGAACTCGCGAACCGGCAAGCGCTCCCTGCCGCTTCGCGAAACAGCCAGCTCCTTGCGTTGCGGCTCGACCATCGTCAGCAGCAGGAGCGCCAGCAGAACCCCGGGCAGGCCGACCGTCACCAGCGTCGCCTGCCAGGGTTGCAGCGTGCCGACGACCGGCAGGTCGATCGGACCGATGCGGGTGTAGTAGTCGATCAGCAGGCCGCCGATCACCAGGGCGAAGCCGCCGCCGACCCGCACGCCCGTCTTGTAGAAGGACATCGCGTAGCCAAAGTGGGCCGGGCGGTAGCTGTCGGTGATGATCGAGTAGGCCGGCGGTGCAAGCCCGGCCTCGCCGGCGCCGACCGCCATCCGCGAAGCGAACAGTTGCGACACGCTGTTGGCGAGGCCGCCCGCCGCCGTCGCCAGGCTCCAGAAGGCGACGCTGGCGGCGACGATGAGCCTGCGCGAGTAGTGGTCGGCGAGCCGGCCCAGGGGAAAGCTGGCGAAGCTGTACACGAGCGCGAACGCGGCGCCGGCGAGCAGGCTGTACTGGAAGTCGGTGATCCCGAACTGCTCCCGGATCGGGCCGACCAGGAGGGAGAGGATGTTGCGGTCGAGAAACGACAGCACGTAGGCGAGGAACAGCAGGACGACGCCGTAGTTGGCGGCGCCGAGCGACGGGTAGCCGGCGGCCGTCTCCGCCGACCCGGCCTCGCCCGCGGTCCTCGTGTCGACGGTCAACGCGCGAAGCGGCCGACGATCGGACGACCGGGGCTGACTCCCTCCACGGTCTCGCCGTCGCGTACGACGAACACGCCGTTCACCATCGTGTGGACGATGCCCTCCGAGAACGAGAGCCCGCCCTCGAAGGTGGCGGTGTCGATCACCGTCTCCGGGTCGAACACGACGATGTCCGCGTCGGCGCCGACCTGGATCCGCCCCTTCCGCCTCATC
The DNA here is from genome assembly GCA_026707545.1 of Acidobacteriota bacterium. Taxonomy (NCBI): domain Bacteria; kingdom Pseudomonadati; phylum Acidobacteriota; species Acidobacteriota bacterium. The sequence continues at coordinate 2,595,969 of JAPOWR010000001.1, forward strand.
TGCTCGGACATCGTCGCCACCCGGTCCGCCGGGAGCAGGCTCATCTTCAACAGGGCCGTCATCAGGTCGAGCGTGCCCCGCTCACGCACGTAGCGGCCGAGAATCCGGGAGTAGGTCCCGGCCGTCCGCGGGTGCGCTCCCGGAGCGTAGGGCATGCCGTCGGAGGCGACGATCACCCAGTCGTTGTCCAGGGCCGTCTCGATCCACTCCTCCTTCATGAAGTGGAGAATCACGGTTCCCCCCTCGCGGCGATACCGCTCGAAGGTCTCCTTCGTCAGCCTCTCCCCCGTCTCCTCCCACTGCAGGTCGCCGTAGTCGATCTGCAGGCGGTCCTGCCAGCCCTCGTCGAAGATGGAGGACTCGAGGCTGGTCGAGCCGGCGGTGTAGGGGTACGCCTCCGTCGTCACGTCCAGCCCCAGGCGGGCAGCGCCGTCGATCATGTCGAGGACCGTGTCGATCTCTCCCAGCGCCATGCTGTTGACGTGCACGATGTGCAGCGGCGCCCCGGTCCCGACCGCGTTGGCCAGGACTTCCTGCATCGCGTCGATGCTCATCGAGCGCACATGCGTGTGGATGGTGGCCCGCTTCTCGCCGGCGAACCGGAAGACCTCGAAGATCTCCCTGCGGCTGGCGCCGGGGTAGTACTGGGTCGCCATCCCGATACCCAGGCCGCCCTGCTCGAGCCCGCCCTGCAGATGCTCCAGCATGGCCGGGAAGCGCCCGGGCGGCAGTTCCGAGTAGTACGTCCTTTGCGCGGCATCGCGCATGGAGTCGAGCGGTTCGTCCGCAGCGCCGGCTGCCGCGAAGGCCGCCGCGAGATCCGCCTGTTCCTCCTCCGGGACGATCTCCAGGCCCCTCAGGGCGCCGTGGTTGACCGTGGCGCCGTAGTTCACGAGCGACCTGCCTCGTCTCGACTCCAGGAACGACCCGACATCCGGCACGCCCCATTCGAGCTCCAGCGCCGTGGTCACGCCGTCCCGCGCCTGGTACTCGTGCGCCCGCGGACCCTGGCCGTGGGCGTGGAGGTCGACGAAGCCCGGGGCCAGCACGAGGCCGGCGGCATCGATCAGGACGCCTCCGTCGGCGAGCGAGTCCGCGAGCGACTCTTCGGTGAGGGCGGCGATGACGTCGCCCCGGATGCCCACGTTCCGAACCTCGTCGAGCCTCCTCTCGGGGTCGATGACGCGGGCCCCCTGGAAGACGACGTCGAACTCCTGCGTGTCGGCCTCGCCGCTCCCGTCCGTGGCGGGGTTGCAGCCGAGAAGAAGCGTCGCGAGAAGGGGGACCGTTCTGGCAAACGATGAGGGGGTCATGATCCGGCCGATGGTATACACCCCCTCTGCACCGTAGCCCGCTACATCCGACTCTCTCGACCACGGAGTGGTAGCCATGCCGTCGAAGACCCCCGCGCGTACCCGCCTGTCACGCCGAACGCTGCTCGGGCAAGGCGTCGGGGCGGGCGCTCTCCTCGCCGCGTCGACGGTCGGCGCGCCGTATCTCGCCTTCGGCAGGCACAGGCTGTTCGCCCAGAGCGAGGAGCGGTACTCGACGCGTGCGGTCGACCTGATGGGCGACTCGCTGGTCATCGACATGCTGAGCCCGCTCACACTGGCGTCGTCGACGATGCGGGCCTGGTACGGCAACCCCGAGAACATCCCCGAATCGTTCTGGGACGATCTCGACCGGTCCGGGATCGACGCCGTTCTCGACGCGGTGGGAACCGGCCCCTTCGGCGCCAGGGAATCCGTTCTGGAGCGGGTCGCGGGAGTCAACGGCGTCGTCGCGCACAACGGACACCGGATGCTCCGCGTCTCTCGAGCCGCGGACCTCGACGAGGCGGCGCGAAGCGGCCGCGTCGGCATGATCTTCGGCGTGCAGAACGCCGATCACTTCCACTCGCTGGACGATGTCAAATACTTCTACGGGCTCGGCCAGCGCGTGTCGCAGTTGACCTACAACGCGCGCAACCTGATCGGCACCGGAGCGACCGACCGGATCGACGGCGGCCTGTCGAACTGGGGGGTCGCGATCATCGAGCGGATGAACGACGTCGGGATGGCCGTGGACGTGTCCCACTGCGGCGACCGCACGTCGCTCGACGCCTTCGAGGCCTCGAAGAAGCCCGTCCTGGTCACCCACTCGAACGTCCGGGCGCTCGCGGACGGCCACGTCCGCTGCAAGCCGGACGAGGTCATCGACGCGGTCAAGGAGGCCGGCAGCGTCTTCGGCGTGACGAACATCCGGATGTTCGTCAAGGCCGACGAGCCGACGACCGTCGAGCACTATCTCGACCACTTCGACTACCTGACGAAGCGGATCGGCGCCGAACACGTCGGCATCGGCAGCGACATCGACCTCTACGGCTACGACGACATGCCGAAGGCGGACTACGAGCGGCTCAAGGCCGCCTACCAGCAGGGCAAGTACCGTTTCCGGGACCAGATCGACATCCCGGAAGTGGCCCACCCCCAACGGGTCTTCGACCTCACCGAGGGCCTGATCCGGCGGGGCTACACGGACCCCGACATTCGGGGCATCCTCGGCGGCAACTTCCGCCGGGTTCTGGAGGAGATCTGGGGATGAAAGTCAGACACATCGCTCTGGCGGTTCTCGCCGCCGCGTTCGTCGCCGTCCCGCTGTGGTCCGACACCGTCGACGAGCGGCTCGACGGCTTCGACCCGTGGGTCGAATCGATCATGCAGGAGTGGAAGGTGCCGGGCCTCGGCGTGGCGATCGTCGAGGACGGCAAGACCGTGTTCGCCAGGGGCTACGGCTGGCGCAACGTCGAAGAGAAGCTGCCGGTCACTCCCGACACGCTCTTCGCCATCGGCTCGAACACGAAGTCGTTCACCGCCACCCTGCTGGCGATGCAGGTGGACGACGGCGCCCTCGCCTGGGACGATCCGATCCGGACGGTGCTGCCCGAATTCCGGCTCCACGATCAGGCGGCGACGGACGAGATGACCGCCGTCGACCTGCTGAGCCACCGCTCGGGCCTGCCGCGTCACGACCTGTACTGGTACGCCACGGGCAGGGACCGCTCCGAGCTGCTGGCGGGGCTTCACCACCTGGAGCCCTCCGCCTCCTTCAGGAGCAGGTACCAATACCAGAACCTCATGTTCATGACCGCCGGCATCGTCTCCGAGCGGATCGGCGGCAAGTCATGGGAGGAGCTCGTCCAGGAGCGCGTCCTCACCGCGCTCGGCATCGATCGGGCCACCTTCTCGGTGATCCGGATGCAGGAGGACGACGACTTCTCCTACGGCTACGGCGCGAACGAGGAGATCGAGCGGGTGCCCTTCCGCAACATCGACGCGATCGGACCGGCCGGATCGATCAACATGTCGGCCCGCGACCTCGCCGCCTACGTGCGGTTCCATCTCGCCTACGGCAAGGTCGGCGACAAGCAGCTCCTGAAGGAAGACTCGGCGCGGCTGATGCAGCTACCCCAGATGGTGCTGACCGGCCCGCTCCAGCAGCGCCTGCAGAACGGCCCGGAGATCGGTGACCCCACCTACGGGCTCGGCCTCATGGTGAGCACCTACCGGGGCCGCAAGCACATCAGCCACGGCGGCGGCATCGACGGCTTCATCTCGGCGATGGAGTGGCTGCCCGACGAGAAGATCGGCGTCGTCGCACTCTCCAACACGTCGCACACCGGAACGGTGCCGGCGCTCGTCGTCCGCAACGCGTTCGATCGCATGCTGGGGCTCGAGCCGATCGACTGGGCGGGCCGGGCCCGCAAGCGCGAAGCCGAAGCGAAGGAGAAGGCCGAGGAGGCGAAGAAGAAGGACCTCGCCGCAGCGGTACCGGACACGAGCCCCTCCCACCCGCTCGCCGACCACGCCGGCGAGTACGAGCACGAGGGCTACGGCAACGCCTCCGTGCGGACGGACGGAGACGGCCTGGTCCTCGAGGTCGCGGGCATCGAGTTCCCGCTCCGGCACTACCACTACGACGTGTGGATGGTCCCCTACGACCTGCCGGCCAGTGCGGCCGCGGCCGGACGCGGCGGCGCCAAGGTCCGCTTCGACTACGGCAGCGACGGGAAGATCAACGTCGTGACCGTGCCGCTCGAGCCGTCCGTCTCGCCCATCCGCTTCCAGCGCGCCGGCGACTGACGCGGACGGCGACGGCAATGCCGGGCAGGGCGCCAACCCGCTTTCACACCCTGCTTCTGCCGGCGATCATCGCGCAATCGATGATCATCGGCGGCGGCTACGCCACGGGGCGGGAAGTCGTCCAGTACGCCGGCCGGTTCGGGAACTGGGGCTGGCTGTCGGTCGCGATCATCGCGGTCTGCTTCTCGCTCGTCATGGCGCTGGCCTTCGAGCTGGCGCGGCTGGCCGGGGCGTACGACTACAAGGCCTGGAGCCGGAACCTGGTCGGGCCGTTCTGGTGGCTCGTCGACCTCCTCTTCCTGAGCATGATGCTGCTGGTCATCGCGGTCATGACGGCGGCCATCGGCGAAGTCCTCCAGCAGACCCTGGCGTTCCCGAAGCCGCTCAGCCTGGTCCTGGCCCTGGCGTGCGTCGGCTTCCTCACCTGGCGCGGGTCCGGCTTCATCGAGCGGGCGAAGACCTGGGGCAGCGCGGCCCTGTACCTGGGCTACTGCGCGTTCTCCGTCCTCGTGCTGACCGCTCCGGTTGGGGAGACTCCCGTGCAGCCGCCGCCCGGCTCCGAGGCCGGTGCCGGTGAGGTGGTCATCGCGGCCGTCCTGTACGTCGCCTATAACGTCGCCGTCGTACCGGCCGTCCTCTTCTGCCTGCACCGCCAGACCCGGCGCAGCGAGACCTTCGCGTCCGGGATCCTCTCCGGTCTGGCGATGACGATTCCGTTCGCCCTCACGCTGGCCTGCTTGCTGCGGTTCCCACACCCGTCGGTGATGGAGGCGGAGGTGCCCTGGCTGCGACTGATCGGGACCGCGGCCGACGGCCGCGCCGGCGGCGCGACCCTCTGGATCGCCCTCTTCGGACTGGTCGCCGGCTGGACGCTGATCGAGACCGCGGTCGGCTCGATCCACGCGCTCCTCCACCGCGTCGAGCGCAACCTGGGCGACCTGCCGCGCCGCTGGAGACCTGCCTCCGGCGAACTCACGCCGAGGCAGAAGGCGCTGACCGCAGTACTCGTCCTCGCGGCCGCGGCCGGCCTCTCCACTATCGGCATCATCGACCTCGTCGCGCGGGGCTACGGCACCCTCGCCTGGGGCTTCATCGCCCTGATCGTGTTGCCGCTCTTCGTCGTCGTGCCCTACCGGGCGTTCAAGGCGTCGGCCTGAGCCCCCACACTAAGTGCGCCGAAACCACGGCCGACCCACACTGGATGCGCCAGCGTGTCATCCGTGCGCCCGATAACGGGCGCACGGACTGTGACGCGTGTGGCACGGATTGCGCCACACGGGTTCCCGCCGGCATCCGGCGCGTAGCGCCGGCTTCTGGAGTTCTGCCGCACCTAGCGAATCGACTGAACGAAGACGCTGGTCATTCTCTCGAGCCCCTCCCCGAGGGCGGCAATGACCGCCGCGTAGAGCCCCGCGATACCGAGCCCCGTCCATTTCGACACCCGAGCCGCTACGCCAATGCCCAGCCCGAGCAGAATCAACGTCCAAAGGGAGACGGCGATGCTGGCACCCCCCTCGAGCAGCGCTCCGACGGTCGTGTGAACTGCCGGATTGGAGAAGTCAAGTTCGAACGACGACGACGCCTCGGGCGGTTCAAGCGCCTGACGGCCCTTCGACAGCAAGTAGCTGAATAGGTTGCCCAGACGGCCGACCACGTAGACGTGAACCATCAGCGAGAACAACGCCAGGAAACGAAGTTTGGCTCCGAAGGCCAGCGACAGCCGCCAGACCAGCAGAGCCTCGATCGGCAGCGAGATCAGCACGGCTGCGGCCATGGTCATGCCGGGTCCGTAGAGGTTCACGGCGGACTCTCCGTTTCCCACGATGGCAGCCAGATCCCGCTGCCCGAGCACGGTCCTCAGGGCGAGGATCGCAAGGATCACCGCCAGGGCTGCAACCCATGGCCGGCGCTCGCGGATGATTCTGAAGCTGGTCTGCGGAAAGGCAACGATCCCGACCAGAGCTCTGAACCCCGCAAAGCTACCGGCCGTGGCGCTCGTGCCCGAAGTAGGCGCCTCGTCTACGCCGGTCCCCGCCGAGGTCTCGGCGTTGGCCTGTTCGTGATCCTCAAGCATCGCGAGGCCCCAGACTAGAACAGGTTCGCCCGCGGCGTCTCAGTCCTCCGGTCGACCGGACTCCAGACTCGCCTTCACGAGCGGCGCCTCGACGTTGAACTCCCTGGCGACGTCCAGGCACAGGGACAGGTCCTTGACCGGCATTGCCGGCCAGGTCACGCGCCGCCGGGGCATCGGGAAGTTCTTCGAGACGAAGCTCCGGCCCGTCGACACATTCAGGATCTCCATGAACCGGTCCAGGTCCATGCCGTAGGCGCCGACGACTTCGCGCACCTCCTGGATGAGCGCCCAGGTGCCGAGCGCGATCGCGTTGTTGCCGATCTTCATCGCCTGGCCGGCGCCGATGCCACCGCAGTGCATCGTCGTGCCGAGCACGTCGAAGGCCTCTCTACACCGGTCGATCGTCGCCGCGTCGCCTCCGGCCATCAGGGTGAGCGTGCCCTCCCTGGCGCCGGCCACGAGCCCGCTGACCGGGCAGTCGACCAAGTCCACACGTTGAGATGCCACCTCTTTCGCGAGTGCCTGACAGTAGACCGGCGACATGGTGCTCATGAGCACGACGATCGCGCCCTCGCGCAGAGTGCTCAACGCTCCGTCTTCGCCACACAGCACGCGGTCGGTCTGCTCCTCGTCCCAGACGATCGTCATCAGGATGTCGGCGTGCTCGCCGACTTCCCGCGGCGTCCCAAGCTCTTCGATCCCCTTCGCCGCAAGCCGCTCGATCGCGTCGCGGCTGCGGTTGATCGAGCTGACGACCCGAAAGCCGGCATCGAGCAGGCGGGCCGCCATTGGTTCGCCCATGGCGCCGAGTCCGATGAAGCCGATCGTGGGTCGTGGCATGGTGAAGGCCCTCTCTTTTACTTATTGGACGCTTATCGTCTAAAGTGTACATCGTGCCTCAAGCCGATGCCAGCGACTACGAGACCGCCGCGCAAGTGCTCGCCGAGTTCGCGAGCACGGGTTACGCGAAGACGTCGATGACCTCACTGGCCGAAGCGGCTGGCGTCGCGCGGCAGACGATCTACAACCGTTTCGGGCGCAAGGAGGCAGTGCTCGAATGGGCGATCGGCGCCGTTGTCCGTTCGCTGCGGGCGGACGCGTTTGCGTGTCTGGCCGACCCGGACAGACCGAGGGAGCAGGCCCTGCTCGACGCCTTCTGCTGCTGGCTGGGACCGGTCGTCAGGTTCGTTCGCGACGGTCGGTACGGCGAGGAGATCCTCGGCCTCGGCAACGCCGCGAGGCGACGCGCCGGCTCGTACCCCCTCGACGCCTTCACTTCCGAGGTCACCGGCGCGCTGCTGACGCGAGGAGTCCGCCAGCAACGTCGGGAGGCCGCCGACCTGGCGTTCGTCCTTGTCATGGCGGCCAAGGGGCTTCTCGCCGACAGCGAGACCGAAGCCGACTTCCGAACCGGTATGGCGCGCGCCCTTCGCGGGGCCGGAATCAACAGTTCGTCCGAATGAATCAGCAATCAAACCTCTAAGGGAGATCCAGATAGATGACAGACCGCACCGTACTCATCACCGGCTGCTCGAGCGGCTTCGGCAAGCTGGCAGTCCACACCTTCCGAGCCAACGGCTGGAACGTCGTGGCCACGATGCGATCGCCGGAGAAGGAAGCGGAGCTCACCGGTCTCGAAGGCGTCCTGGTCACCCGGCTCGACGTCAAGGATCCGCGGAGCATCGACGCCGCCTTCGAGCAGGGCAGCGCCGCGTTCGGTTCGATCGACGCAGTCGTCAACAACGCCGGTTACGGCAGCAACGCGCTCTTCGAGCAGTCGCCCGATGCCTCCGTCCGCGACATCTACGAGACGAACGTGTTCGGCCTGATGAACGTGATGCGCCGCGCCCTGCCCGACATGCGGAAACGGGGCTCCGGCTGCATCGTCAACGTGACGTCGATGGGGGGCCTGATGGGCCTGCTCGGCAACTCCGTCTACTCGTCGTCGAAGTTCGCCGCCGAGGGACTCACCGAGGCGCTCGCGCTCGAGTACAAGCCTCTGGGCGTCCGCATCGTCTCGGTGGCGCCGGGCGCCTACCTGACCACCGCGTTCGGCGACAACACGGACAACTACGTCGAAGCCGGCGACCCGCAACTCGTCGAGCACTCGCGGAAGCTCCGTGACCACTTCGCCGCGATCGTCTCGGGCGGCGAACCGCAGGACCCGCGGGAGGTGGCGGACAGAATCTACGAGTGCGTGACCGCGGACGACGTCCCGGTGCACAACCCCGTCGGCGCCGACGCGGAAATGCTCAGCGGCATGATCGACAGCCTGCCGTCACGCCAGGCGTTCGTCGCCGCCATGGAGCAGATGCTGCTGCCGCCTGCCGGCTAGGCGCCGCCGTGGAGCCCGTGGCGCTCAGGTATTCGTACGTCAGACCCGTTTCGCGGTCGCGGCCAGGGGGTTCCTCCACCGCAGACCAGCGAAACGCCCGAAATCGCCGTCGTTCGAGTACACCGTTCCGGCGTGTTCGATGGCGTACGCGGCAATGTGCGCATCCGTCGTCAGGTTGGCGCCGACGTTCGCCGTCCTCAGCAGGTCGGACAGGATCGGCCAGTGACGGGCAGTGGGCGCCAGCAGTGTCGCGTTGGGTTGATCCAACCAGCTCTGCACTCGATCCAACGCGTCCGCTACCGCCAGGGGCGACGCGAACACGCGACGATTCGTCGTCATCCTCACGAACCCAAGGACGCTCGGATAGCAAAGCCCTACGTCCGACTCCGACGAGAGCACGCCGTCCCACCAGCGGCGGGCTCCGGCGTGGAACGGGCTCCCCGAGTCAACCGCGTACACGAGGAGATTGACGTCTGGAACGATCAGCGAACCGGACCTGGCCGTAGGCGCGCCTCGCTTTCCAGACGGCCCTCGACCTCGAGTTCGTCGGCGAGCTGGTTCAAGCGCACGGCATCGAAGCCCGGGCGCAGGCCGAGTTTGTGCGGGCGAGTGCGATACGGCTTCGCCCGGGGCCGGCCCTCCCGGTGAAGCCCGTCGCGCAACAGCAGATTGACCACCTGCTTGAGCGACTGCCCGTCTCGCTTCCGGATCTCCTCGATCCTCGCGGCGATGTCTTCCTCTATGGTCAGCGTCGTACGCATCAACGCACCATACGTGGAGTCCGTTCTGATGTCAAAGATGTCAAGCCACGTCGAACCGGTCCAGGTTCATCACCTTGTTCCAGGCCGCCGACCAGCACCGTCATCTCGGGAGCGGTGAGCGTCAGCATCTGCGCCCGGTCCACGAGCAGCGCCTCCGCGGGTCTCGCATGTTCTTCCCGAGGTAGTTGCGGAATCCGTCCGCGGTCACGGATCCGGAGGCGCTGAAGAGTCCCTTCGGAAGCGGTTCCGGCGCGCCTTCCTCAGCGGCAATAGAATCGCCAAGTTCATCACGATCTCCGGGGAGGAGCCAGAATGACCAGCACGACCGGAACCGCGCCTCGCATCTGGTCGCCCGTGGTCTGTGCCGGCACCGGCGGCGTCGCCATCGGCGCTCTGCTCGCGCTCGCCGCCGCCCTGGGCTACCGCACGGGCCTGCTCGGGCTCGGGATGTCCTTCACCGTTCTCCGGTGGGGCGCTCTCATCTCGGCAGGCGCGGCGGGCATCGCCTTGATCGGGACGGTTTGGGCCACGTTCCGGCGCCTGCACTGGCAGAACGTCGCGGCCGGCCTGGTGGCTGCCGCATTGGGAGCGGTTTGCTACATGGTCCCGGCAGGGCAGCAGGCGCTTGCCCGATCGGTCCCGCCGATCCATGACATCACGACCGACACCGACGATCCGCCGGCCTTCGTCGCGATTCTCCCCCTCCGGGCCGAAGCCCCGAATCCTCCGGAGTACGACCCCGCAGTCGCCGCGCAGCAGCGTGAGGGCTATCCGGATCTCCGTTCGGTGATGCTGGACGCACCGCCCGCCGAAGCGTTCTCCCAGGCGCTGGCCGCAGCCGGGGCAATGGGGTGGGAGCTGGTGGCTGACGACGCCGCAGCGGGACGCATAGAAGCAACCGACACGACCTTCTGGTACGGCTTCAAGGACGACGTCGTCATTCGCGTGCGCGGGGATGGCGCCGGCAGCCGCATTGACGTCCGATCCAAGTCGAGAGTGGGGCGCAGCGATGTCGGCGCGAATGCAGAGCGCATCCGCGAGTACACTGCCCGTCTCGCGGGCAACTGATCTCGGTCATGAACGGGTACGTCCGGGGTGCGCCGGCCCCGTGCACGAGGCCGCCCAGTAGAAGTACGTGATCGCCTGGCGCGGCCGCTCGCTGCGGTTCGCCTCCGACCAGTGCACGGTGCGGGAGTTATGGATCGTTGCGTCGCCCGGCTCGACCTCGACCGCCACCGCCCCCTCGGAATCGGCGCCGAAGCCTTCCAGGCCGACAACGCTCGGCAGGTCCTGCCGGTGGGTGCCCTTCACGTAGAAGAGACAGCCGTTCTCCCGGTCGGCACGGTCCAGGGCGATCCACGCCGTCGCGCCCCTGCGCCCGTTGCCGATGGCATCGATATGGGGCCTGATCCCCGAGCTCTCACCCGGGATCCTCTCGAAGCAGCCGGCGCTGGCCGGCTCCAGCTCGGCCTCCAGTAATGCCGATATCAGCTCGGCCTGCTTGCCGCGCTGGAGCTGATCCTCGAACCACGGATCGATCCCGTTCAGATTCTTCACGACGCCCGGGTACTCCTCGCTTCTCCTGGCTTCGCTGAGACATCCCGCGGCGCGGACACGCAGCTCCTCGAGTTCCTCGGACGACAGGAAACCGCGCAGGACGACGTAGCCGTCCCGGTCGAAGTCCCGTTTGAGCTGCTCCAAGCTCATCCGCCGCCGACTCCCGTCGCTCGCGCCGCGCGCCTCGCCTCGAGCACGGTCAGGATCTCCTCATGCCTGCCGGCGTTCAGGCGGTACATCATCATGAACAGGATGCCGACGCCGTAGATCACGAGGCAGAGCGGTCCGCTCATCACGAGCAGGCCGGTGACCGTCCCCGCCGACACCCCTTCCACCTCCGCGTTCTGCGGGAACCGGATCAGTTCCAGCCCGATGCCTCCGATCAGACCGCCGAAGCCCTCGGTCGCCTTCATCGCGAACTCCCGCACCGAGAAGATGACTCCCTCGGCCCGGTTGCCGGTCCTGTACTCGTGGTCGTCGGTGATGTCGACCAGTTGCGAATCGACCACGATGGCCATCACGCCCACCAGGGCATAGCCGACGAAGAGCGGGCCGAACAGCAGCGGGAGCAGCAACGCGGAGTCGTTGCCCGGAAACAGACCCACCAGGCGCATCACATGCGGCAAGGCGATCAGCACTGCCGTGACCGCGCTGGAGAAGATGACCGTCGGCTTCTTGTCGAAGCGGCGAGTCATGTACTTGGCGAGCGGCAGCGCCACCAGGATCCCGGGGATCTTCGCGAAGGCGAGCGCCGAGAGTCGTTCGGTCGACAGGTCGTAGACCCAGAAGTAGGTGTAGAGGCTGACCATGTCCAGGACGCCCTGGGCCGCGGCGATCGTCAGCCAGGAGACGGTCACCGACACGAAGGAGCGGTTCCCAAGGAGTTGCCGCAGCTCTCCGTAGTGGCCGCGGATGTTGAACCGTTCGCGCGTGGTCGGGTGCAGATGGGGAATCTGGTCGGCCGTACCGAAGGTCGACCCAAGGACGGCCGCCAGAACGACGACGAAGCCGAACCCGGCCAGGATGACGTACCGGCTCGGGTCGAGCATGCCGGGGTCGAACTCCGGCGTGGTCGGGAAGAACACGTTCAGGACCAGCAGGCTCAACCCGACCGCGGCTCCCGAGGCGAAGACGTTGTACCAACCGAAGACGGAGGTCCGCTCGTGGTAGTCGTCGGTGAGTTCCGCACCCAGAGCGTCGCGCGGAATGTTGTGGAAGGACGTCGAGATACGGAGCAGGACCAGGAAGCAGACCTGCCACGCGAAGAGGGTGCCCTCGCTCAGGCCGGAAATGGGTTGATAGAGGAAGTAGAACGAAATCGCGATCGGCAGAGCCGACATCAGCATCAGCGGGTGGCGACGCCCCCACCGGCTCCGGAAGCGATCGGAGATCGCCCCGACCATCGGATCGGAGACCGCATCGACGATGCTCGCGATCAGGTAGGCGACGCCGCACAGCGCCGCCGAGACGCCGAGCACCTGGTTGTAGAAGATCAGGGTAGTAATCCGGCCGGCGACCACCATCCCCTCCTGAAAGGCGCCGGAGGAGAACGCCAGCTTGGTGCGCAGCGGCACTCTTCGCCGACGATCGGGGCGCCCGCGGCCAGGCGAGTCGGCGGCCGTCAGAGGCTGGGTGTCGGCTGTCATCGCGGCGCGTCACAAACTTGGAACAGCGTACCACTTGGAGTAACTTACGACCCATGGAGTTTGGCGCCCAACTCAGCAGCTACCGCGTGCCGTGGTCGGAGACCGAGGCCACGGTCCAGGCGATCGAGAACGGCACCTGGAGCAGCCTGTGGTTCTCGGATCACTTCCTGCCGCCGGCCGCACCCAACGACGAACACCTGTCGGCCCTCGAGGTGTGGACCCTGGTCACGGCGGCGGCGGTCGTGACCGAGCGGGTACGGCTCGGCACGCTCGCCTGCGGCGTCACCTACCGCAATCCGGCCCTGCTCGCGAAGATCTGCGCCAGCGTCGACCACATCAGCGGCGGACGCATGGAGCTGGGGATCGGCGCCGCCTGGTTCGAGCGCGAGCACCAGGCCTACGGCTGGGACTTCCCCAGCCTGCGCGAGCGCTCCGACCGCCTGGAGGAGGCGGCTCAGCTCATCCGCCTCCTGTTCACCGCGGAAGAGGGCGAGAAGGTCAGCTTCGAGGGGAGCCACTACAGCCTGGACGAGGCGCCTCTCGTGCCGGGTTCGACCCGGCCGCGTTCCACCCGGACGGCCCACATCCCCATCCTGATCGGCGGCAACGGCGAGAAGCGGACGCTCCGCACCTGCGCCCGCCACGGCGACATCAGCAACCTGGACTTCTGGCACCCGGCCGGAGTCGATGTCTTCAGGCACAAGCAGAAGGTCCTCGACCGCCACTGCGAGGACGCCGGACGCGATCCGGCGGAGATCAAGCGAACGGTCGGCCTGCCATTCCGGCTCTTCGCGAACGACGAGGAAGCCGCGAAGTCACCCGGACAACCCTGGTACTGCTGGGGCACTGCTTCGCACGTTCAGGACCTGCTGCACCAGTACGTCGAAGCCGGCGCCGAGGAGATCGTCCTCTGCGGCATCGGCAACCGGCCGGAGGCCTGGCAGCAGATCGACGAGGAGATTCTCTCGGCGTTCCGTTGAGGGCTACAATCGCCGCATCCGCGGACTCTCGCCGCCCAAGGAGAACCCCATGAAGTCCCGCCTTCCCTTCCTCGTTACCGGCCTCGCGCTCGTCGCGACCCCCGTCCTCGCCGCGCCCCCAGCCAACAACGCGGTGGACCCCGCGACGGTGACTTGGGCGGACCACATCGCGCCCATCCTCCACGAGAACTGTGCGAGTTGCCACCGGCCCGGCCAGACGGCGCCGATGTCGCTCCTGACCTACGACGAGACGCGTCCCTGGGCGAAGTCGATTCGCCGGGTCACCAGTGAGCGCACGATGCCACCGTGGTTCGCCAACCCGGATCACGGCGAGTTCGTGGAGGACCCGAGCCTCACCGACGCCGAGATCGAGACGCTGAACAACTGGGTCGCCGCGGGCGCGCCGGCCGGCGACCTGTCGCAGGCTCCGGAGCCGCCCACGTTCGATTCCGACTGGAAGCTCGGGGAGCCGGACGTCATCTACACCGCGCCGGAGTTCCACGTCTCAGACGACATCGAGGATCACTACGAGTGGCTCCAGGTGGACAACCCCGTCGACGAAGAGCGCTGGATCCGCGCCATCGAGATCCATCCCGGGTTCGTCGAAGCGGTACATCACCAGTTGACCTACCTGGCGCCGCCCGATGCCACGATCGCGGGCGTGCGGAGCACGACCGGCACCCTGGATCTCACCTTCGTCGGCGGCTGGGGTCCGGGCGTCGCGCCGCTCCAGTTCGCGGAAGGGCACGGAATGCGCATGCCGCCGAACAGCACGCTGTTCTTCCAGATGCACTACCACAAGACCCCGGGCCCGGGTACCGGCGGCACGGACCAGACGACGATGGGCCTCTACTTTCACGACGAGAAGCCCGAAAACGTCGTGGAGACGCTGTGGCTGGTCGATCCGACGCTCAACATCCCGGCGGGCGAGAGCGACTACCACTCCTGGTCGTCGTACACCACCGAACACGAGGCGGTGCTCTTCGACTTCACGCCCCACATGCACCTGCGGGGCAAGTCGATGACGTTCACGGCCGAGTACCCGGACGGCCGCACGGAAGTCCTGCTCGACGTGCCGAACTACGACTTCAACTGGCAGCTCACCTACACGCCGACGGCGCCCAGAGTGATCCCGGCCGGCACGACGATCCGCGTCGACGCGAAGTTCGACAACTCAACCGACAACCTGGCGAACCCCGATCCGACGTCCAACGTGACCTGGGGCGAGGCAACGACCGACGAGATGATGGTCGGCTTCATCCACTACACGTTCAGCGACAAGACGCAGCAGACGAACATGCCCACCTTCATCGTGCCCGAGCAGCTCAGGCAGCAGATGGAGCAGATCCGGGAGTTCCGGCGCAAGCAGCGGGAAGCGGCCAAGGCAGCGGAGACCGGCGGCTGATTCCGGCCACTGGGTGCGCCGGCGTGAAGCGCCGGCCCGGCCTCAGTGCCCCAACACGGCGTACGTCCCGTCCAACACCAGCCGCACCGCCACGTACAGCCCGAACATCGGGACGACGACCCAGATCGTGTTGGGCGCCCACACCCACACGAGCCGGTCGAGCCGGCCGATTGCCCGGTGCCCGCCCGAGACGTAGAAGCTCACCATGTAGAGCGAACTGACGTAGACCCACTGCCAGAACAGCGCGACGCCGAGGATCCCCGCGACCACGGCTGGCAGAAAACCCGTGGTCATCGACAGAAGCAGGATCATCGACGGGATCGGCGTGGCGAAACCGTTGCCGACGTCGCAGTTGAAGCCGAAGGTCCGCCGATCCGTGTAGGCGTCGTCGTACACGGAGTAGGCCGCCCAGACGTCCGCCCATGCCGTCGGCGAAAGGATGCCCGTGAGTGGGATCCCCGAGAACAGGAACAGGATGGCCGGCGGCCGGCCGGTCTCCGCGCCGCGTTCGCGCCAGTACTCCGCCCGCTCCCCGATGTAGTCGCGCCGCAGGTACAGGCAGGCCTCCCAGTAGCAGATCAACAGGTTGATCGACAGGAACAGGCTGAGCACGAAGTAGGCGGGATCGATGCCGCCGTGCAGCCGGTAGCTCGCCAGGTTCCAGGCCAGGGTCTGGAGACCGACGACGATGACAACGAAGGCCGCGACCGGGATCTTCGGCCCCTTCATGCTTCCGGGTCTTCGTCGTCTTCCGACCCCGGAGCCGTCTCCCACTCGTACTCGACCCCCCGAACGTGGCGCTCGAACCAGTCGATCTCCACGTTCACCTTGAACAGCTCGTGGCGCAGTTCCCGCCAGCCGTGGGGCTCCCGCGGCGCGATGTAGAGGTGGGTCTCCACTCCGTTCGTCTTCAGCGCCCGGTAGAGCTCCACCGACTGGGGCGGCGGCACGCGGACGTCGTTCTCGCCGACCAGGACGAGCGTCGGGGTCGTCACCTTGTAGACGTCCTTGAGCGGCGAGTTCTCCCAGTAGACCCCGATCGGGGCGTCCTCCTGCCACGGCGTGCCACCGAACCAGGGCGTGCGGTAGCTCCGCACGTCGCTCTGGCCGTACATGGAGATCCAGTTGACCGCGCCGGCGCCCGACGACGCCGCCTTGAAGCGGTCGGTGTGGGTGATGATCTTGTTCGTCATGTGACCGCCGCCGCTCCAGCCCATCTTGGCCATGCGGTCGCCGTCGACGAGTCCGAGCTCGATCAGGTGGTCGACCCCGGTCATCACGTCCAGGTGGGCCTGGTGGAAGTAGTGGCCGACCATGTCACGCAGGAAGGCATCCCCGTAGCCGGTGCTCCCCCGGTAGTTCGGCTTGAAGACGAAGTAGCCGCGGGCGGCCAGCACCTGGACGTAGTTGGACCAGCGGCCGAACCCGAACTTGTCGGACGCCGCGGGCCCGCCGTGCGTCTGGACGACCAGGGGGTACCGGTTGCCCTCTTCGTATTCGAGCGGGTAGTAGAGGAGACCCTCGACTTCGACGCCGTCCTCCCCCGGCCAGCGGATCGTCTCCTGGCGGGGTAGCAGGAAGGTCTCGTCGATGTAGTCGTAGACCGAGGTCACCTTGGCGGGCGCGCCTCCGCCCGCTGGCATCACGTGGATGTCTCCGGCGTTCTCGCGGCGGTTGATGCCGAAGGCATGCAGGCCCGCGTCCCGGGAGTAGTGCCACGAGCCCAGCGCGTGGTCGCCCTCAGTCAGCGCCGTCGGCGATGAATCGTTGACCGCGGCGTGGAAGAGCTGACTTCGCACCCCAGTGTTCGCGGTGAAGTAGATCGTGCCGTCCCCGGCCCAGCGTGCGCCGTTGACCTCGTGGGGCATCTCCTCGTACAGCAGACGGTGCGGGCCGCCACCGGCCGGGACGACGAAGACGTTCGTGTTGAAGTAGGTCTCCAGGTCGGCGCTGGAGTTCGTCAGAAACATGACCTGCCGCCCGTCGGGGGACAGCTCGGCGCCCGACTCGCCCACCGTGTTGTCGGTGAGCTGCAGGGCGTTGCCGCCGTCCGCGTCCATGATCCACACCTCGCCCTCGTCCCGGTTGTCGAAGAGCGGCGAGGGCGCCCGGTGGTGCGCGATCCGCGTCCCGTCCGCCGAGACGCGGAAGCCGACCACGGAGAAGTCGCCCTCGGTGATCCGCTCGGCGCTGCCCTGGTCGTCCCCGGTCCAGGCGACACGGAACAGGTGGCGCTGCTTGTAGTCCTCGTCGAACGCGAAGACGTCGTCCTTCAGTTCGTCCTTCTTCTTCTCCTCCGGTGTCTCCGGATCGGCGGCGACGAAGAAGATGTGCTCGCCGTCCGGCGAGAACTCGAAGCTCTGGACGGAGCTCTCATGGCTGGTCAACGGAGAGGCTTCGCCACCCCCGTTCGGCAGGAGATAGATCTGGGAGAATTCGTCTTCACCGCGGGACGCGAGAAAGGCCACGTAGTTCCCGTCCGGGGACCAGCGAGGACTACGCTCCCCCTTCTCGCCGTAGGTCAAGCGCACGTCGCCCGTGCCGTCCATCCCGATCCGGCGGATGTGCGTCGTGCGGCCGTTCTTCTTCCAGTCCGTGTCGCTGCGCGTGTAGAGGAGCTGAGCGCCGTCCGGCGAGATGCGCGGACTACCGACGCCGGGCACGTCGATCAGCTCGACGATCGTGATCGGCCGCTTGTCGGAGGCACTCCCGGCAGCGGCGAGCAGCGCGGCAGCCAGGAAGAAGAGCCGCGTCAGGTTGTGCATCATGGAGCGTCATCGTATCGCCCCCAGCGAAGGAAGCGCTGGGCCTCCGGGCAGAACTGACTCCGCCCCCTCGTTCTCCCGACCGTCGGGACCCAGACCGAACCAAGCACTTGACCAAGTCGGGGCTCCGAGCCTACAGTTCAAGCGCGTCGAACCTGATCGGGAACCGGGATCGCCCAGGGAGCCAGGAGACGATGACACGCTACGTGAAGATCGGCGAGGCCAAGACACACCTTTCGGCACTGCTCGTGAAGGTGGAGGCGGGCGAGGACGTGGTCATCTGCCGCGGGTCGAAGCCGATCGCCCGTGTGACCCCCCACGTCGACGGCGAGGAACACGCCGCGCTGTGCGCGACGATGCGGCGGGAACGTGCCAAGCAGCAGAGCGTGACGACCTCGGAAATCCTGTCCTGGCGGCACGAGGGGCACGAACGCTGATGGCGTTCGTGCCTGACGCCTCGGTCGCGGCCACGTGGGTGCTACCGGACGAAGACGCAGCGCTCGCAGACCTCGCCCTGGATCGGCTGGGCGTCGAGGACGCGACCGTCCCGGACGTGTTCTGGCACGAACTGCGGAATCTCCTGCTGTCGGCCGAACGTCGAGGCCGCATCGACGGCCGCCACGCCGACGCCTCCATGTCGCGGCTGCGCAGGCTCCGTATCCGCTGCGCCGCTGAAACGGACGATCGACACGTCATGACGCTGGCGCGCGAACACCGCCTGACCGCTTACGACGCCAGCTACCTGGCCTTGGCGATTCGCGAAGGCTGCGCTCTGGCGAGTCTGGACCGCCGCTTGACCGAAGCGGCCGCCACCGAAGGCGTGGCGATCCTCGCTTAGAGCCGCTCTTCAGCCGATATCGCCGGTGTTGCCCGCCATCAGCCGGATCGCGGCCTTGCGCGGCAGGAGACGCGTCAGCAGCGCGGCGACCAACCGGTTGACGAGTCCAGGTACAAACCGCGGACCCTTGCCGAGAGCATCCAGCGTTCGCCGAGCCACCGTGTCGGGGTTGAGCATGCCCGGCACCCGGCCCTTGCCCGAGCGTTTGTAACCCGGCGTGGGAATGGCGCCGGCGCAGCAGGCCACAACATCGATGCCGCTCTCGCGGAGCTCCTGCCACAGGCCCTCGCCGAGGACGGTGTTGAAGGCCTTGGTGGCGGCGTAGGCCGCAACTCGCGGCGTCCCCTGCAGGCCCGCCAGTGAGGACATCAGGATCACCGCGCCACGGCCGCGCCGCTCGAGACCCGGCAGGAGCGTGTGCAGCATGACGACCGGCGCGCGGACGTTGACGTCGACCGCCCGCTCTAGCGCGTCGACGTCGGCCTCGACGAAGCGCCCAACCGGCACGAAGGCGGCGTTGTAGACGAGCACACCCAGGTCGAGGTCCTCAGTGGCAGCAGCGAGAGCGTCGGCGAGGCCCGGGCTGGCAAGGTCCATCGCCAGCGGCCGCACTTCGACGCCGTACCGCTCGCGAAGCCTGTCCGCGAGGTCATCGAGCAACGGCTCGCGCCGGGCGATCAGCACGAGGTTCATGCCGCGCTCGGCGAGACAATCCGCGAACGAGGCGCCGAGCCCCTCCGAAGCGCCGGCGACGAGCGCCCAGCGCCCGTAGCGGTCGCGGAACGAGGTCACGCCGCCACCGAGTCCGCCAACGCCTCCGCTACGCTGCGGTGCCGACGCTCGCTACTTGACGCACTCACCATGGAGACTCGATCGTGAGGCTAGCAACGTCTCTTGCCGGTGTTCTGCTGTTCGCGCTCGCCGCGACCGCCCTCGCGCAGCCCCCCAACGTCGTCATCGTGATGACGGACGATCAGGGCTACGGCGAACTGTCCGCCCATGGCAACCCGGTGCTCGAGACGCCGCATCTCGACCGCCTGCGCGGCGAAAGCGTGCGCCTGGACGACTTCCACGTGGCACCGATGTGCACGCCGACCCGCGGGCAACTGCTGACCGGCATGGATGCGGCCCGGAATGGCGCGATCAACGTCAGCAGCGGTCGCGCGCTCCTTCGGCCCGAGATCCCCACGATGGCCGACATCTTCGCCGAAGCCGGCTACCGAACGGGCGTATTCGGCAAGTGGCACCTCGGCGACAACTACCCCTTCCGGCCGGAGGACCGCGGATTCCACGAAACCGTGTGGTTCCCCTCCTCCCACATCGGCTCGGTGCCCGACTTCTGGGGCAACGACTACTTCGACGACACCTACATTCGCAACGGTCAACGCAAGGCGTTCAAGGGCTACTGCACCGACATCTTCTTCGACGAGGCGATCGACTTCATGCGGCGCTCCGCGGCGTCCGGAACGCCTTTCCTGACCTACATCGCTCCGAACACGCCGCACGGACCGCTGATCGCCAAGGAGGAGGACGAAGCCGCGCTGGCGGCCGCGCTGGCCCGGCCCGAGTTCGCCGACATGAGCACGTCGCTGAAGGGCCGGCTTAGCAGGTACCTCGGGATGGTCCGCAACATCGACACGAACGTGGGCAAGCTCGCCGAGTTCCTCCAGGAGGAGGGACTTCGGGAGAACACGATCGTGATCTTCATGACGGACAACGGCAGCACGCACGGCCCGCTCTACTTCAACGCCGGCATGCGCGGCATGAAGACCGAGTTGTGGGAAGGCGGCCATCGGGTGCCCTTCTTCATCAGTTGGCCGAACGGCGACCTGGCGGACCCGCGAGACGTGACCGGCCTGACCCAGGTGCAGGACGTCCTGCCGACGCTCCTCGACCTTGCTGGAATCGAAACGCCGGCAGCCGGGGACTTCAACGGCATGAGCCTGGCCCCCGTCTTGCGCGGAGATGCTGCTGTGCCCGAGGACCGCATGCTGATCATCAACTACAGCCGGATGCCGTCCGGGTTCAACTACCCCTCGCCGTACACCCAGTCGATCCTCACGCGCAGTCACGCTGGCGTCCTGTGGAAGCACTGGCGCCTGCTCGAGGACCGCGATCTCTACGACCTGGAGTCCGATCCGTTGCAGACCACCAACGTGATCGAGCAGCACCCCGAAGTGGTCGCCAGGATGCGGAACCATCTGTACGAGTGGTGGGACGAGGTGGCCTCGACCGCCAATGAGCCCCAGCGGATCGTCATCGGCGACGACATCGAGAATCCGATGATGCTGACCGGATGCGAGTGGCTCGACGTCTTCGTCGATCAGCAGGCACAGGTCCGACGCGGCACCCGGAAAACTGGCTACTGGCTGCTCGACGTGGCGGAGGCGGGCGAGTACGAGTTCGCGCTCCGGCGCTGGCCCCGGGAGATCGACGTAGCGCTCGCATCGGCGCCCGAGGGCGGCGGCGTCGCTTTGCCGATCACCTCCGCCCGCCTGTTCATCAGCGACCACCACCATCTGGACATCGGCGACAAGAGGCCCTACGGCTTCGAGGGGCTGACGACGCGGGTCGACTCGGACGACACGGAGGCCACCTTCACGGTGACCCTGCCCGAGGGCACCATCGCCCTGCACACCTGGTTCGAAGAGGGGCGCGAGGTCATCGCGAGCGCCTACTACGTTTATGTGACGAGGAAGTAGAATCCACCGTTCAGCACAGAGTCCTCCAATGATCCGCGCTGCGCCCTTCCTGTTTGCCTGGCTGGCGGCGGTCGGAACGGTCGCCGGCGCGTCGGAGATCGATCCCGCCGACCTCGAGTTCTTCGAATCGAAGATCCGGCCGGTCCTGGTCGAGCGCTGCTACCAGTGTCACGGCGGCGATCCCGCGAAGATCCGCGGAGGCCTGATCCTGCTCGACGCGGAAGGCGTGCGCGCCGGTGGCGACAGCGGCGCCGTGATCGTCCCGGGATCGCCCGAGGACAGCCTGATGATCGAGGCGCTCCGCTACGAGGGCCTCACCCAGATGCCGCCGGACGGCAAGCTGGCGGCGCACGTCATCGCCGACTTCGAGCAGTGGATCCGCCGCGGCGCTCCCGACCCGCGCACGGGCGCCGAGCAGACGGTGGTCGCCACAAGAACCGCCGAGACATTCGATTACGGTCCCGGCCGCGAGCACTGGGCTTTCCGCCGGGTCGAAGATCCCGCCCTGCCCGAGGTCGAGAACAAGGCCTGGGTCAGCCATGACCTCGACCGCTTCATCCTGGCGAGGCTCGAGGAACGCGGCCTCGCGCCGGTCGCTCCGGCCGACAGGCGCACGCTGCTGCGCCGCGCCACCTTCGATCTGATCGGTCTGCCGCCGTCGGAAGCGGAGATCGAGGACTTCCTCGCCGATTCGAGCCCCGACGCCTTCGCCAGGGTCGTCGATCGGCTGCTCGCCTCGCCCCACTACGGCGAGCGCTGGGGCCGCCACTGGCTCGACGTCGCCCGCTACGCCGACTCGAACGGCCTGGACGAGAACATCGCGTTCCCCAACGCCTTCCGCTACCGCGACTACGTCGTCGACTCGCTGAACCGCGACAAGCCCTTCAACCGCTTCGTCCGCGAGCAGATCGCCGGCGACCTGATGCCGGCCGAGACCGACGCGCAGCGCTTCGAGCAGATCACCGCCACGGGCTTTCTCATGCTCGGCCCCAAGGTGCTCGCCGAACAGGATGTCGACAAGATGCTGATCGACATCGTCGACGAGCAGGTCAACACCCTGGGCCGCGCCTTTCTCGCCCTGCCGGTCGGCTGCGCCCGCTGCCACGACCACAAGTTCGACCCGATCCCCACGGCCGACTACTACGCGATGGCCGGCATCCTGCGCTCCACCGAGACGATGAGCGACGCCGCCGGCATGCGCTGGCTGGAGCGGCCACTGGCCCCGGAAAACGAGATCGCCGGGTACGAAGCGGCCCAGAAGCTGGTCGCCGAGGCGCAGGAGAAGGTGGACGAGGTCGTCCGCGAGCAGAACGACGTCCTGCGTGGCCCGCGCCGCGCGGCACTCGCCGACTACCTGCTCGCCGCGGAAGAGGCCTACCCCGCCTGGAGCGACGACGAGGAGAAGCAGGAGGAAGCGCGCGAGACGATCGCCAGAGTCGCTGGGGGCCGAGGGCTGGAGCCGCCGGTCCTCGAGCGCTGGGTCAGGGCCTTCTACCGCTACCGTGAGGGCCCGCCGGTCGAGGGGGACGCGCCGAGCCCGAGCACCGTCTTCGTGATCTGGAACGCCTACGCCGCCGCCTCTCCTGATCGCTACGAGCAGGTGACCGAGGAGCTGCGGGCGATCATCGCTTCAGAGAAGGTGCTGACGGCGCCTCTGACCCGAAGCCTCGTCCGCGGGCCGGCGCCGAAGACGCTCGAGGAAGTCGCCTGGCGCTACGCGAGCCTGTTCGCGACGATCGAGATCGCCTGGGAAGAGCACCTCATGCGACTCGGGCTGAAGGACGAGGACGAACTCTCACCCTCGGACTTCAGACTGCCGCGCGAGCAGGAGGAGCTGCGATGGCTGGTCTACGGCGGCTACTTCTGCATTCTCTGCCTCGACCAGGAGGAGGAAGAGAAGCTCTATCCGCAGGAGGCCCTGGAGCAGCTCGCCGAGCTGCGCGCCGAGGTCGAACGCCTGGAGGAAGCCTCACCCCCGGCGCCGCCCTACGCCATGGCCGTGGACGAGACCGCGACGGTCGACCTGCCGGTGCACATCCGGGGCAGCCACCTGAACCTGGCCGAAGAACCGGAGCGGCGCGGCTACCTGAAGGTCACGGACCACCTGGTGCCGCCGCCGCCAGTCGCCGATGACACGAGCGGCCGGCTCGAGCTGGCGCGCTGGATCACCCACCCCGAGCACCCGCTCACCGCCCGGGTCATCGTCAACCGCGTCTGGCACTGGCACTTCGGCCACGGCATCGTCGACACGCCGAGCAACTTCGGCGCGATCGGCAGCGCTCCCACGCACCCCGAGCTTCTCGACTGGCTGGCGCGCCGCTTCGTCGAGGGCGGCTGGTCGCTCAAGAACCTGCACCGCGACATCATGCTGTCGAGCACCTATCGGTTGTCCACCGACTACGACACCGCCAACGCCGCCGTCGACGAGGAGAACCGCCTCCTCTGGCGCAACAACCGGAGACGCCTCGAGGTCGAGCCAATCCGCGACGCCCTGCTGCAGCTCGCCGGCCGGCTCGACCTGACGATCGGTGGACGGGTGGAGGAGTACAAGGCCCGGGGATACGTCTTCGGCGAGTACGGCCCACTCGACCGGGTCGACATCTACGACGCGCCGCGGCGTTCGATCTACATGCCGGTCGTGCGTACCGCGGTCTATCCGATCTTCGGCGGCTTCGACTTCGGGGACGCCAGCGACTCCGTCGGCGATCGATCCGAGACGGTGGTCCCGCGGCAGGCGCTGCTGATGATGAACAGCCCCTTCGTCGAGGAGGCGGCGCTCGGCTTCGCAAAGCAACTGCTGGAGATCGAGAACGCTGACGCCGCGGATCGCATCGACACCGCCTTCGTCCGCGCCTACGGGCGCCCCGCCGACGACGCCGAGATCGCCGACGGCCTCGCCTTCCTCGACGAGATGCGTGCCGGGGCTTGCGCGGCGGACACTGGGTGCGCCGGCCCTCTGGCCGGCATCCGGCGCGAAGCGCCGCCTTCCGCCACTTCCGCCGCGCCAGAGCCGGCGGAAGAAGCGGAGATCTACGCCTGGACCCGCCTCTCCCATGTCATCCTCGCGGCAAGCGAGTTCATCTACATCAACTGAGACGACCGATCCCTGACGATGCGCTACCCCCACTACCAGCCGCCGCCGCTCACCCGCCGCCAGATGCTGAAGACCTGCGGCTGCGGCTTCGGCGGCCTGGCGCTCTCGTCCCTGCTCCAGCGCGACCTCCTGGCCGCGACCTCCACGAACCCGCTGGCTCCGCGCGTGCCGCATTTCGCGCCGAAGGCCAAGCGGATCATCTTCCTGCACATGCATGGCGGCCCGTCGCAGCACGACCTCTTCGAGTACAAGCCGCTTCTGATTCGCGACGACAACAAGCCGCTGCCCTTCGCCAAACCCCGGGTGCAGTTCGCCGAGACGGGCAACCTGTTCAAGAGCCCCTGGGAGTTCAAGCAGCACGGCCAGTCCGGCGCCTGGGTGAGCGAGCTGCTGCCCAACATCGCCTCCGTGGTCGACGACCTCTGCTTCATCCGCTCGATGTGGGGCACGAACGCCGCCCACGGCGGCGCCATTCTCGCGATGAACACCGGCAGCGACCGCTTCGTGCGGCCGTCGATGGGCTCGTGGATCGCCTACGGCCTCGGCACCGAGAACGAGAACCTGCCCGGCTTCATCACGATCTGCCCGTCGTACCAGCACGGTGGCGTCCAGAACTACTCGTCGGCCTTCCTTCCCGCCGCCTACAACGGCACCGCGATCGGCACGACCCGGATGAAGACCGAGGACGCGACGATCGACTTCCTCGACAACGAGTCCGTGTCGCCGGAGGTGCAGCGGAGCGAACTCGACCTCTTGCAGCGCTGGCAGCGCCGCCAGCTCGAAGCGACCGGCCCCGACCAGGCGCTCGAGGGACGCATCGAGTCCTTCGAACTCGCCTTCCGCATGCAGACGGAGGCGCCCGAGCTGATGAGCATCGAGGGCGAGTCCGAGGCGACCCGTCGGCTCTACGGGCTCGACGACCCGGTGGCCCGCAACTTCGGGCTCCGCTGCCTGCTGGCCCGGCGCTTCTCGGAATCGGGGGTGCGCTTCGTGCAGGCGACCCACGGCCCGGACACGAAGTGGGACCACCACTCGGGCCTGATCACCGGCCTGCCGCAGAGCTGCGCCGAGGTCGACCGCCCGGTGGCCGGCCTGATCAAGGACCTCAAGTCACGTGGACTGCTGGACGAGACCCTGGTGCTCTGGGGGGGCGAGTTCGGGCGCACCCCCGGCGCCGAAGCCGGCGCCCGCAACGGCCGCGACCACAACCCCCACGGCTACACGATGTTCATGGCCGGCGGCGGCGTGAAACCCGGCCACAGCCACGGCCGCACCGACGACTACGGCTACTACGCGATCGAGGACAAGGTCCACATCCACGACTTGCACGCCACGATCCTGCACCTGCTCGGCCTCGACCACGAGCAGTTGACGTACCGCTCGCAGGGGCGCGATTTCCGCCTGACCGACGTCGAGGGGATCGTCGTAGACGACATCATCGTCTGACACTGGGTGCGCCGGCGTTCCCGCCGGCATCCGGCGCGAAGCGCCGGCTTCCGGACCTTCTACCGCGGTCGGCAACTGCCGTAACCTGTTCCCATGACCATCGCGCCCGTCGATCTCTTCATCATCGTCGTCTACCTGCTGGGCATTCTCTTCGTCGGCCTCTGGTCGGTGCGCAGGATCAAGCGGCACACCAGCGAGTCGTACTTCCTGGCAAGCCGCAACCTGAAGTGGCCCGTGGTGGGGGCCGCGCTGTTCGCCTCGAACATCTCGACGATTCACCTGGTCGGGCTCGCGGAGAGCGGCTTCGGCGTCGGCATGGTCGTCGGCAACTACGAGTGGATGGCGTCCTTCACGATCATCCTGCTCAGCCTCGTCTTCGTGCCGATCTACTTCAGGAGCCGGATCACGACGCTGCCCGAGTTCATGGAGCGGCGCTACAGCCCGGCCGCCCGGACCACGCTGTCCTTCATGTTCATCATGTCGGCGATGCTGATCCACATCGGCATCAGCCTCTACGCCGGCGCCGCCGTGTTCGAGCGGTTCTTCGGCATCCCGTCGTTCATGTCGATCGCGATGATCTCGATCATCACGGTGATCTACACCGTGGTCGGGGGCCTGCGGGCGGTCGTCGTCACGGAGACGATCCAGACCGTCATCCTGCTCGGCGGCGCCATCCTCATCACGGTCATCGCGATGACCAGACTCCCCGGCGTGGGGATCGACTCCTACGCCGATCTCCTCGAAGCGACGAAGCCGAACCAGCTCAGCATGATTCACCTCCCCGGGGAAGAGGGATTCGACCCCGGGTCGATCTGGTACGGCTTCCTGCTGGGCTTCCCCATTCTCGGCCTCTGGTACTGGTGCACCGACCAGACGATCGTTCAGAGGGTGCTGGGCGCGGGAACCCTCCGCGATGCGCAGCACGGCGCGCTGTTCGCTTCCCTGCTCAAGTTCCTGCCCCCGCTCTTCATGGTGCTGCCGGGCGTGTTCGCCTACGTGCTCTTCCGGGACATCATCGCCGAGCCGACGGACGCCCTGCCGACGCTGATCACCGAGCTGCTGCCGACCGGGCTCATCGGCATCATGGCGGCGGCGTTGCTCGCGGCCCTGATGAGCACGATCGCGGCCGCGGTGAACAGCACGGGGACGCTCGTCGCCGTCGACATCGCGAAGCACTTCCGGCCCGGCCTGTCGGAAACGTCGCAGGTGCGCATCGGGCGCGTCAGCTCGGTCGTCGTCATGAGCGTCGCGATCGCTTGGTCCACCCAGGGCGAGCGGTTCGGCTCCATCTTCGAGGCGATCAACAAGCTGCCGGCGCAGTTCATTGCGCCTCCCATCGCCACGGTGCTGCTCTGGGGCGTCTTCTGGCGCCGCGGAACGCGTCAGGCGGGGACGTTCACCCTGCTCTTCGGCTTCGTGGCCGGCTTCATCATCTTCCTGTTCGACATGGGCTTCGGCTTCCTCGGCGGCGTCCAGTACGTCTCCGACCCCGTGAACGGCCTGGGGATCCCGTTCCTGCTCCAAGCGTGGTGGTACTTCTGCATCCTGAGCGTCATCTACGTGGCAGTCAGCCTGGCGACCCCGCCACCAAAGCCCGAGCAGATCGACGGCCTGACCTGGGACAAGCCCTACGCGTTCCTGGCCCGGTCGGAGATCACGGGAGTCCGCGACCCGCGGCTGCTGGCGGCGCTGCTGGCCGCTGCTCTGGTCGTGATGTACGTGCTGGTGCGGTAGGGCGAAGCGGACCCCCCCGTCCGAAACTCGGGGCAAGCCAGGCAGTCCAAGAGACGGGCTCAAGATCCGTCCTAGCCCTATGAAGGGCGGGAAAGCGATGCAGAGCACAGCAGTAGAATGGCGGGAAGCACGACGCAAGCTTGAGGAAGTCGGGTTCGACCCGAGTCAGGCTGAGGCGCTGGTCGAGATGGTGAGCAGCCGCGAGCAACAGCTGGCAACAAGGGACGACGTAGCTGTCCTTAGGGGCGATGTCGCCGTACTCAAGCACGACGTCGCTCTGCTCAAGGACGATGTCGCCGATCTGAAGGTCGGAATGGCCTCGATCGAGGGCCGTCTGGATGGCCTCACGGCTGTAGTCGACACCCTAAGACGCGAAGTACGGGACCGCCACGAGAGCCTGAGGAAGGAGCTCAACGCTCGAATCGACGCCCTGGACGTCAGCGTAGGCGCACGTCTGGAAGCGTTCAGCAGCGAGTTGAACGGCCGGATGACGGCGTTGGAAGGTGATGTAGCCGGCCGGATGACCGCGTTGGAAGGTGATGTAACCGGCCGGATGACCGCGTTGGAAGCTGGTGTAACCGGCCGGATGGCCACGTTGGAAGCTGGTGTAACCGGCCGGATGGCCGCGTTGGAAGCTGGTGTAACCGGCCGGATGACCGCGCTGGAAGGCGGCCTGACCGGCAGGATGGACGGCCTCGGCAGTCAACTGACGACGATCAAGTGGTTCCTCGGCGCCATGATCGCCATGATGGCGCCGGCCACGGTGGCGCTCGTTCGCCTGGCTTTCCTGTAGGCGGCGGCTGCCCGCGGACGCCGAAACGATCGGTGGAGCCGAAAGGAGGACGCCTGCCTTTCCCTCTTGCGCGACGCGACTTTCTCCGGGCGTCCCTCATCGGGTTCGGCGCCTGCCTCGGCCTGCCGTCCTGGGCCGCGCAAACGACCGGTGACCGAGACCGCTTCGGAGGCTGGACCGGGCTGAAGTTCGACGCCACGGGCTTCTTTCGCACGGAGCACGATGGCCGGCGCTGGTGGCTGGTCACTCCGGAGGGCCACGCCTTCATCAGTTGGGGCGTCAACCACTACCACGCGAACTGGTGGGCGCAGGACTACAACCGCGATCACTGGCTGCGGCGATTCGGCGCGGAGGACGTGCACGACCGGGCCTGGAACCGGGGGTTCCGCGAGGCCGCCCTGGCCGATCTGCGAAGGCTCGGCCTCAACACTCTGGGCATTCACACGAACGCCACGATGCTCACCCACCCGCCCGGTCGGGCCCAGTTTCCCTTCGTCGCGCCCTACGAACCGCTCGTGCTGTCGCACTACCTCAAGCCCCAGCCGGACGCCTACGCGGACATCTTCGCATCCGAGTTCGAGGCGCTATGCGAGCGCACGGCCCGCCAAGTCGCCGCGCCCTACCGCGACGACCCGATGGTGCTGGGCTACTGCATGGCCGACTGTCCGCCCTTGACCGACAACGAGGCGGCATGGAACGGCAGCACCACGTGGCCCCGCCGGTTACGCAACTTCGCCGCCGAAGCCCCCGGCAAGCAGGCGTATGTCGGCTGCATGCGCGAGCGCTACGGCGACGTGTCCGGTTTCAACGCGACCTACGGCACCCGCTTCGGAACGTGGCCGGATCTGCTCGAGGCAAGAGACTGGCGGCCCGATCAGGCCCCCGCGAATCAGGCGGAGCGCGGCGACAACGCCGCG
Source organism: Acidobacteriota bacterium (assembly GCA_026707545.1). Classification (NCBI taxonomy): domain Bacteria; kingdom Pseudomonadati; phylum Acidobacteriota; species Acidobacteriota bacterium. The sequence continues at coordinate 2,625,137 of JAPOWR010000001.1, forward strand.
TTCCTGCTGCTCTGCGTCGAGAGCTACTACTCGGTCGCCAGAGCCGCCCTGCGCCGCGCCGACCCGAACCACCTCTTCCTGGGCGACAAGATCAACGGTGACACGGACGGGCTCCACTCGGTCGCGGCCGTGACGAGCCGGTTCACCGACCTGGTGAACACTCAGCACTACGCCCGCTGGGAGGGTCAGCGCGAGACGATGGATCGGCTGACGGACACTGTGGGGCAGCCTTTCCTGAACGGCGACGCCGCCTACACCACGCCGACCAAGACGATGCCCAATCCCCATGGACAGCACGCGCGCGACATGGCGGAGCGCGCCCTCTGGACACGGGAGTTCATGGAGAACGCCACCGCCCGTCCTGACTTCGTCGGCTGGCACATGTGCGGGATGATCGACACCGCGAACACCATGCCCGGCAAGGAGCAGGCTCAGCACCAGGGTCTGATGACCGTCCGCGGCGAGTTCTATCCCGAGATGGAAGCGACGGTCCGCGACATCTCGGATCGCCTCTACGTCCTCGCCACCGGAACGGGGTGAAAGCCGGTCCGCCGCGGCCTTCGCCGCCTCAGCCGGCTTTCTTCACTTCGAACGGCACCGCGAGCTGCTCCCACTGCAGCGCGACCCACGAGTCCACGATCACGAACTCCATCTCCTCCACGTGCTGCCCGATGGCTTTCGGGGTGGCGGTCACCCGTGCCGCGTCCTGACCGGCGTCGTACCGGAAGGCGCCCCACTGCTTCGCGGCCTTGTTGAAGATGACGGTCCACTCGTTCTCGCCCGGCTCGGTGAAGAGGGCATAGGTGCCGGCGGCCAGCTTCTGACCGCCGATCTCGACGTCGGCGCTGAAGGTGATCGTGGTCGCCTCGTCGGCGCCCGTCCGCCAGACCTGGCCGTAAGGAACCAGGCCGCCCCAGATCGTCCGGCCCTTCACCTTGGGCCGTCCGTACTCCACCGTGATGGAGACGCCGTCGATCTTCCCCTTCACCATCCCGTTCTTGCTCGCCCTGTCGGCATCGTCAGCGCGCTGCGCCATGGCGGGAAGCGCCGTGACCAGCAGGGCCGCGAAGATCAGGGGAATCGTTGCTCGGTACTTGTGCATGTCGTCCTCCAGCTAGAGAGTGTCATTTCGGCTCGCGACCGTAGGATAAACGGAAACCCGTAGTCCGTGTAGAAGCTCACACTGGGTGCGCCGGCGTCCCCGCCGGCATTCGGACAGCGGAAACTCCGGAACATCTTGGAACAACGGCATGGTGCAATCCCTCCGCCCGGTCCTCCCCCTGCTGCTCATCGCGGCTCTGGGCTGCCAACCAGAAGCCGGCGACGATCCGCCCAACGTCGTCCTCCTCATGGCCGACGACATGGGCTGGGCGCAGACCGGCTACTACGGCCATCCCCTGCTGAAGACGCCCCATCTCGACGCGATGGCCGGCGCCGGACTGCGCATGGACCGGTTCTACGCCGGCGCACCGAGCTGCACGCCGACCCGGGCAACCGTCATGACCGGCCGCACGAACGATCGCACCGGAGCGTTCCGCGTCGGCGACTCGATCAACAAGCAGGAGAAGTCGCTCGCCACGGCATTCCGGCAGGCCGGTTACGCGACGGCTCACTTTGGCAAGTGGCACCTGAACCAGGTCCACCCGAGCGGCGACAATCCGCTCCCCGGAGACGACCCCCACAATCCGGGCGAACTCGGCTTCGGCTACTGGCTGAGCCACACGAACCAGTTCAACCTGGACCCCGTCTTCAGTCAGAACGGAGTGCCAAAGCAGTTCGAGGGCGACTCGTCGGAGATCCTGGTCGCCGAAGCGCTGCGCTACATCTCGGAGCAGCGGGAGAACGGGAAGCCGGTGTTCGCGGTGATCTGGTACGCCTCACCGCACCGGCCCTTCGGCGCCTTCCCGGAAGACGAGGAGCCGTTCACGCAACTCGACGACGCCTCCAGGACGCACCACGCCGAGATCGTCGCCATGGACCGCTCGATCGGCACCCTCCGCGAGGGCCTGCGTGAACTCGGCATCGCCGGCAACACCCTGGTCTGGTTCACCAGCGACAACGGCGGGCTACCGGACATCGACTACGGCCCCGAGAATCCCGGCATCCGCCCCGACACCACCGGCCACCTGCGCGGCTTCAAGAAGGACTTCTACGAGGGCGGCCTGCGCGTGCCGACGATCATCGAATGGCCAGACGGCATCGCGCCGAGGATCTCCAACTTCCCCGCCAGCACGATGGACATCTTCCCGACGCTGATCGAGGTCGCAAAGCTCGACCCGGAGTCGATCAACGACGTGCACGACGGCATCTCCATCGCCGGCGTGTTCGAGTCCGAGCCCACCCGCCGCGAGCAGCCCATCGGCTTCCGCGCCAGCGGCGGCCTCGCCTGGCTCGACAACGACGTCAAGCTGGTGCGGAACTACTTCTCCGACCCGACCGATCCCTTCGAGCTCTACAACGTGATCGACGATCCCGGGGAAGAGGACAACCTGATCGAGCAGCAGCCCGAACTCGCCGCCCGCATGCGGGCGGAACTGGATGCCTGGAACCGGTCCGTCGACGCGAGCATCACCGGCGCCGACTACCCGGAGGGCAGGGTGCTGCCTTCGGGACGCACAGAGGCGCGGAGCCACTCGTCCAGCGCGTCTCGATCCAGCGTCCCTGCTTCGAGTCCTCCAACCAAGAACTCGTAGGCCTCCCGAGTTTCGACCTCCAGCTTCCAGCCATTCAGCCGCAGGAAGACGTCGGTCGCGAAGAACGCGATGCGCTTGTTCCCGTCAACGAAGGCATGGTTCATCAGCAACGACTCGAACAGCGCCGCGGCCATCTCCACCACGTCGTGGTAGTAGCCAGACTTAGGGCGGAAGAGCGCACTCTCCGCCAGCCCCAGGTCGCGCACGCCGGCTGAGCCACCAAAGCGCTCGATCAGCCGCTCGTGCAGCGCCAGTAGCTCGTCGAGCGTGAGGAACTGGACTCGGTCCACGGATCAGCGACGATAGACCGGTTACTGCGCGAGGAGCTTCCCCAACTCCTCGTTCTCGCGCATCGAGTCCTCCAGATGCCGCAGTACGTCCGGCCTCACGCGGCGCCGCGCGAGATACTCCTCGACCGCCTCGGAAAGCAGGCCCGAGACGTTCCGTTTCGTCTCCCTTGCCAGGTCACGAAGTTCGTTCCAGGCTGCCTCGTCCACCTTCGAGCTGATCTTGATCGCCGTCATCGAAACGCCTCCGGTCTCATCTACCCGCCACGTCCTGACGTGTCATGATACGTCAAGCTAGACCGCATCAGTGAATCACCCCCCGCAGCCGAGGATCCAGCAGATCCCGCAGGGCGTCCCCCACACAGTTGAACGACAGCACGAGCAGGAAGATCGCCACGCCCGGGACGATCGAGAGCAGCGGCTGCTGCTCGAGCATCGGGAAGGCCTGCTGGAGCATGTTGCCCCAGGTGGGGGTGGGCGGCTGGATGCCGACGCCGACGAAGCCGAGGGCGGCTTCGGTCAACACCGCGTAGCCCATGCTGAGGGTGCTCTGGACGATCACCGGGGCGATGCAGTTGGGCAGGATGTGGCGAACGATGATGCGCGGGTGGCTGAGGCCGAGCGACTCCGCGGCCTTGACGAAGTCCCGCTCACGGATGGAGAGCCCCTGGCTGCGGACGATCCTGGCCATCCAGGGCACGTTGGCGATGCCGATGGCGATGATCACCGTGCGCAGCGAGCCGCCGAGGGCGGCGGCCAGACCGACCGCGATCAGCAGGCTGGGGAACGTGACCAGCGCGTCCATGAGCCGCATCAGCACGTCGTCGACGCGGCCGCGGAAGTAGACGGACAGCAGGCCGAGAGGCACTCCCAGCAACACGCCCAATCCAACGGCGCCGAGGCTGACCAAGAGCGCGATCCGCGCACCGACGATCAACCGCGCCAGCGTGTCGCGGCCCATCTGGTCCGAGCCGAGCCAGTGCGCGGCGCTGGGACCCGAGAGGAGGTTGTCGAAGTCCATCTCCTCGGCGTCGACGGGGACGATCCAGGGCGACAGCACCGCCGCCGCGGCAATCAGCGCCAGCACGACGAGGCCAGCGAGCGCCTGCGGCACGGAGGCGAGCTTCCGCAGCAGCTCGAGGGTCGGGTGGCCCGGGCTGGCGGCGAGGCTAGTCACCGAACTTGATCCTCGGGTCGAGCCAGGCGCAGGCGAGGTCGGTGACCAGGTTGGCGGCGAGCACGGCGACCGCCATCAGCAGCACCGCCGCCTGCACGACCAGGAAGTCGCGGGCGAAGATCGCCTGCACGATGTACTGGCCGGTGCCGGGGATGCCGAAGAGCGTCTCGATGACGATCGCGCCGGCGAAGATGCGGCCGGTCTGCAGACCGAGAATCGTGATGACCGGCAGCAGCGCGTTGCGCAGGGCATGCGACCAGATCACCGTGCGCTCCCTCGAACCCCGGGCGCGCGAGGTGCGCAGGTAGTCCTGGGCGAGCACCTCGAGCATGGCCGAGCGGCTCTGCCGCATGATCAAGGCGCAGCTCGTCACGCCGAGGGCGAAGGCCGGCAGGACCATGTGGCGAAGGCTCTGCAACGGATCGTCGAAGAGGCTCACGTAGCCCTGGCTCGGCAGCCAGCCGAGCCCCACGCCGAAGAGCAGGATCGCCATGATGCCGAGCCAGAAGTTCGGGATGGCGACCCCGCCGATGGAGACCACCGTCGCCGCGTAGTCGATCGGTTTGCCGCGATAGACCGCGGAGGCGATGCCCGCCGGCACGCCGACGAGTACGGCGAGAATCCAGGCCGCCAGGCCGAACTGCAGGGTCACCAGAGCCCGGCCGCCGAGTTCCTCCGCCACCGGGCGCATGTTCTGGGTCGAACGGCCGAAGTCGCCCTGGAGGACGTTGCCGAGCCAGATCAGGTACTGGACGATCACCGGTTCGTCCAGGTGGTGACGTTCGCGGATGAGCTGCAACTGCTCCTCGTCGAGCGCCTCGCCGGGTCCGATGAACGCCCGCGCCGGGTCGCCCGGAATCGCGAGCATCAGCGCGAACACCAGGAACGTGACCAGGAGGAGGACGGGCACCGCCTGCAACAGGCGGCGCGCGAGGTAGCTGCGCAGGTGCTACTCCTCCAGCCAGATCGTCGCGAAGTTCATCTTGCCGTCCCAGCCCATCAACTGGTCGAGGTTGCGCACCCTCCCGGGCGCCGCCGCGAAGGTCACGCCGTAGAGCAGCGGCGTGAACCAGGCCTCGCCGAGCACCGTCCGGTTGAGCTCGATGTAGACCTGCTTGCGGGCGTCGTTGTCGTAGAGCGAGGCGCCCAGTTCCACGAGTTCATCGACGTCCGGCCGCAGCACGTTGCCCGGGTTGTAGTAGCCGTCGCTCTTGTAGGCCAGCGAGGCCATCCAGTCCGGCTCGGGATAGCGGCTCCAGGAGGTGATGAACATCGGGTACTCCTGGCCGTGGTTGAACCTCTCGGTCGCCGGTCCGCTCGACAGCACGTCGATGTCCATGTGGATGCCGATCTTCTTCAGCATCGCCCGCACCACCTCGGCGCTGGAGACGAGGAGGGGATTGTGGTGGGTGACCGCGGTGAACTCCAGGCCGCTCTCAAGCCCGGCCCTTTCGAGGTACTGCCGGGCCTTGTCGACGTCATAGGTCGGCCGTTCGCCGTCCGGCTCGTGGACCCAGGAACCCACCGGCCACATTCCCGCGTCGGCCTCGATCGCGCGGTCGAAGAAGATCGCCCTGTTGATCACGGTCGGGTCGACGGCGTGCGCGATCGCCAGCCGGACGTTCACGTCGTCGAGCGGCGGCTTGTCGACATTGAACACCAGTGTCAGCGCGATGCCGCCGCCCGGCATCGTCTCGATCCGGACCCGCTCGTCGCGCTCGAAGGTCGATACGTCCTTGTAGGGGAGGTAGGTGACGTCGATCTCGCCGGTGCGCAGGGCGGCGGCGCGGACGGTCTCGTCGCGGATCACCCGGATCGTCACCTCGTCGAGATACGGAAGCTGGTTGCCGTGCTCGTCGCGACCCCAGTAGTCCTCGTTCCTCACGAAGTGCACGAGGGTGCCGGTGATCACCTCCTTCACCCTGAACGGCCCGGTTCCCGACGGATTCCAGCCGTAGTCCGGGCCGAGCGCCTCGATCGCGGCCGGCGAGCTCATCACACCGCCGCGGTCGGCCAGCATGCCGAAACCCGCGCCCCACGGCCGCGCCAGATCGAAGCGCACGGTGTACTCGTCGATCACCTGGACCCCCTCGATCACCGCCAGCGAAGCGCGCGGCGTGGCGACCGTCTCGGGGTCCAGAATCCGCTCGATGTTGGTCTTCACCGCATGGGCATTGAAGGGTGTGCCGTCATGGAAGACGACGCCCTCCCGCAGGTGGAACGTGATCGAGTCGGGATCCGTCGCGATCTCCCAGGAGGTGGCGAGCGAGGTCTCCGGCCGCGGATTGAGCTGCGGATCCGCGTCGACCAGTTGATCGAAGATCTGCCGCCAGAAGTAGGCGTCAGCGCCCGACCGGCCCAGGATCGCGTCGAGGGACGTGGGTTCGAGTGAATGGCCCACCCGCAGATGGCCGCCGTAGCGCGGACCGCCGACGGCGGGGGGTCGGGGCGCCAGAGCGGCGGGCTCCAGCCGGTCGGCGCGGCTCTCGGGCGCGCAGCCGACGACGAACGTCAGTAGCCCCGCAAGCAGAAGCAGCAACGCGGATACGCTCGCCCTCAACGGCGACGGCAGTGGAACGACAGACATCTCAGGAACGTGCAACTCTATTGACTCACGGGACGCATACGATGAGAAAGCAAGCCGCACTCCTGATCCTCGGCGCGCTGCTCGCCGTGCCCTCCACCGCACAGCCCGGCGACCGGTCGGACCAGTTGCTGCTGGCGGCCGCGGCGCCGAATCGGCAGACGGGCCTTGAAGAGCGCCCGAACGTCCTGTTCATCGTCGCCGACGACCTGAACGTCGCGCTCGGCGCCTACCTCGACTCGGCGCCTTCTCCGCAGTATGCCGGCGCCAAGACCCCGAACCTGGACCGGCTGGCCGCCGAGGGCATCCGCTTCGACCGCGCCTACGTGCAGAACCCGCTCTGCAACCCCTCGCGGACCTCATTCCTGAGCGGACTGCGGCCGTCCACGACGGACATCCACAACGGGCAGACCCCTCCCCGCACGAAGATCGGCGACGACTTGCGCATGCTGCCGGAGCACTTCCACGACCACGGCTACTTCACGGCCCGGGTCGGGAAGATCGCGCACAACATCTTCGAGCACGCGGTGTCCTGGGACGTGTCGAACTTCGCCCTGTCGCGAGAGCCCGAAATGCGCCTTCACCTGCCGGGCTACCTGCCCGGCGTCGACCTGTCCGTCGAACGCGACAACACCTGGGTGGACGGTTCCGAGGACGGCATGTCACGCGCCGATGTCCTCGCACCCCTCGGCCGGCAAGGAGGTCTGCCCCTGTCATGGCGCGCGACGCACGAATCGCCGCGCATGACGCCGGACGGAACCACGGCGACGCGGATCGTCCAGTTGCTGGCCGAGAACCGGGACAAGCCCTTCTTCATCGCCGCCGGTTTCCACAAACCCCATCAACCGTGGGTCGGCCCCGTGGAGTTCTTCGACCAGCACCCGGTCGACGAGATTCAACTGCCGCAGACGCCGCCGGACGACACCGCCGACCTGCCCGCCGCGGCGTTCCGAATCCTGCCGGACGACGCCGCCCACACGGAGAGGCAGCGCAAGCAGGCGATCGCCGCGTACCACGCGATGGTCACGATGACCGACTTCTACGTCGGCCAGTTGCTGGACGCCCTGGAGCTGCTCGATCTCGCCGACTCCACGATCGTCGTGTTCACCAGCGACCACGGCTTTCAACTGAACGAGCACGGCGGACTGTGGCGCAAGACGGTCCAGTTCGAGGAGTCGACCCGCGTGCCGCTCCTCGTCCGGCTTCCGGACGGCCGGCAGGCCGGTGAGGTCGCCGGCGGACTCGTGGAACTGGTCGACCTGTACCCAACGCTCGTCGAATTGGCCAACCTGCCGGCCCCGGTGCATGAACTCGAAGGCACGAGCTTCAGGCCGCTGCTCGACGATCCGGCCCGCCCGTGGAAATCGGCGGCCTTCTCGGAATCGATCCGCCAGGGCTTCCACGGCCGCACCCTGCGAACGCAGCGCTACCGTTACACGGAATGGACGCCGCTGAGAGCGGCCGGCGCTGAGACGGAGCGCGAGCTCTACGACCTCGAGGAAGATCCCTTCGAGTACGAGAACCTGGCTTCCGACCCGGGTCGCCGCGAACAGATCAAGGAACTGTCCCGCCGCCTCCGCGCGGGTTGGCGTGCGGCGCTACCGGAGTCGATCTGACGCAGCCGGCGGCCGCCCCGCGACTCCCGGGCCGCCGCCAAACGTGGCGGGCAAGGCTCCGGGAGCGAGAGCAAGCGCTCGACCGTTCGGCGAGCACGCTCGACACCCGGACCGACATCCCGTTCCGCGAAGTCCTGCGCATCTTCGGACGGGCCCTCTCCTACATGCGCCTGTTCAAGGCCCGGGTGGCCACGAAGTTCGGGTTCTTGACCGCGGAGATGGCGTTCCGGCTGCTCGTCGCGCCCTGGCCGGGCAAGGTCGTCGTCGACCACGTCATCCTCGGCATGCCCATCGTCGACGCGGCCGGCTTCCCCTCATACCTAAGCCCTTTCGTGCTGTTCCTGGCCGGCAAGGGCCCGCTGGAGATCATGGCGTGGGTACTCGTCCTCGGCGTCTTCATGGTGACCGTGTTCGGGTTCACGACGAACCGGGGCACCGTCAGGTCCGCGACCGGGATGCCCACCGGAGCATCCGCGGCGTCGTCGGGCGGCGCCACCGTCCTCCTCCAGCAGGGGCACGGCACCCTGGCCCAGGGGCACGACACGGCCACCCGGACCGAGAACGAGGCCAACCGGGGCTCCGGCCTGATGGGAGGCATTCTCGGACTCCTCGACTTCCGGGTGCACCTGCGCCTGACCCAGTCGATGAATCACCTGCTCAGGACGAAACTCGCCGAGCGGATCAAGCGCCTGCCGATGACGACCCTGGACGACCAGCGGATCGGCGACAGCATCTACCGCGTCCTCTACGACACGACGAGCGTCAGCCGCGTTCTCTACGAGGTGGGTCTCGAGTTCTACTCCCACGCGCTCGGCATCACGATCAGCGCGATGATGATGTACACGTACTTCGGCGACGCTCCAGAGGTCATCCTGCTGGCCGCCCTGTCGCTGCCGATCATGCTCATCTTCGTCGGTCCATTCGCGCGGATGGCACGGCGCAGAAGCCAGGCCAGCCGCGCCTCGGGCGCCGCGACGACGGCGAACATCGAAGAGGGCATGAGCAATGTGCTCGCCGTGCAGAGCCTCGGTGGAAACGAGCGGGAAGGCCAGCGATTCAGGAAGGCCAGCGAGGAGTCCTTCAGGCGCTTTCGCATCGAGTCGCTGCTCAAGCTGACCTACCAGCAATTCGGCAGCCTGGCCTTCCTGCTGAGCCAGGTCCTGTTCTTCGTCGTTATCGCCGGACGCGTGATCGACGGCACGTTCACGGCCGGCGACTACTTCGTCCTCAACTACTACTTCTTCGTCCTGAGCGCGACGTTCAGCGGGATGGGCTTCATCTACCCGGTTCTGCAGGACAACATCGCCGGACTGCGCCGGGTGTTCTTCCTGATGGACCTGCCATCGGAGAAGACGGGCGAAGGCGTCGAGCTGCCCCGGATCAGCCGCGGCGTCGAGATGAAGGGCGTCGGGCTGACGTATCCCGACGGTCGCCGGGCGTTGCGCGGCATCAACCTGGATGCCCGCCTGGGCGAGATCGTCGCATTCGTCGGCCCGACCGGCGCGGGCAAGACGAGCCTCGCCTACCTGGTGCCGGCCTTCGTTCAGCCAACCGAAGGCACGGTGGCGATCGACGGCGTCGACCTGAAGGACGTATCGGTCGACAGCCTCCGCGATCAGGTCTCCTACGTCTTCCAGGAGACGCAACTGTTCTCCGACTCGATCTTCGAGAACATCCGCTACGGGAACACGGACGCGACCGAGGCGCAAGTCGAGCGTGCCGCGCGCGTCGCCGGTGCCCACGACTTCATTGCCGCCCTGCCCGACGGCTACCGGACCAACCTCGGCACCGTGACCAGCAAGCTCTCGGTCGGCCAGAAGCAGCGCATCGCGATTGCCCGCGGGCTACTGCGGGACGCGCGCATCCTGATCCTCGACGAACCGACTTCCGCGCTCGACCCGGAGACCGAGGCCTACCTGGTCGACGCGCTGCACGAAGCGGCGAAGCACAAACTGGTCATCATCATCGCCCACCGCCTGTCGACGATCGCCAACGCGGACCGGATCTACTTCCTGGAGGAAGGAGAGATCCGGGAACAGGGAACTCACGAGGAGCTGATGGCCGTGCCCGACGGGCACTACCGGCGCTACGCCACGCTACAGGCCGGGGCGCACTGAGATCGCTGCGAACGCTCCTAGAAGCGGACTCCGACCACCATTCGGAGCTCCCTCGGCACCTGGTAGGAGACGCGTCCCGGGAACGGTCTGCCGTTGAACGGATTGACGATGATCTGCTCCTGCTCGTCCGTTGCGTTCGCCAACTCGGCTCGCAACTGCCCTTCCACTCGTCCGCCCAGCGGGAAGTCCCAGGTCGCGGTCAGGTGGATGTTCATCGTGTTCTCCAGTTCGTTGGAGCCGCGCGGCGCGAGGTACCTCTCCGTGATGATCCTCTGCCCGCTCGCCGGATGAGCGACCGTGGCCCGGCCGATCCGGGTCCAGGGGCGCCCCGAGCGGAACCAGCCGGTCGCACCGAGGCCCAGTCGGTGGCTCCCCAGCTCCCAGTACTTGAGCGCCATCACGTTCAGGTTGTGGGTGCGATCGGACGAGATGGGACCGAAACGGTTGACCTCGGTGGAGTCCGTCGCGCCAGTCACCACGTCGACCCCTCCCCTACCCTCGAGGAAGGTGTCGTTGTCCGTCGTGTCGTTGTTCGTGATGTTCCCGGCGGCGTTGCCCTCGGCACTTGACAGCGTGTAGTTGGTCCTGAGAGTCCAGTTGCCGCGGTAACGCCGGTTGAACTCGAACTGCAGCCCCTGGTAGTCCCGCTTGCCCTCGCCATAGTTGGCGATCGCGTCGAAGGGGATGCCGTTCGCGTCGAACTGTTCGTTGCCCCAGTACATGTCTCCGAGCTCCCACAGGATGGCGCGCACCTCGAAGGCCCAGAGATCGCCGATCTGCCGCTCGACCGCAAAGGTGACCTCGTCCTTGTAGTAGGGGTCGAATGGCTGAATCGGCGTCCGGTTGTCCGGGATCGCGGTGAACTGGAAACGGTCGTAGAGCTGAGTCGCCGGGTTGTAGCCGTACTGGTGAAAGGCATTCGCGCCGTTCGGCAAACGCGACATGTAGCCGTTGACGATGTGCGTCCCGATGAGTTGATAGGTACGTCCGAGGGTGCCCTTGAGCAGGGTCCTGCCATCGCCCCGGATGTCGTAGATCGCCGCCAGACGCGGCGCGATGTCGGTCGGTGAAGTGGCTTCCTCGCCGACGTCGTTTGCGTGATTCTGCGCGTCCATGCGAAGCCCGACGTTGAACGTCCAGTTTTCGCCGGCCGTGATCCGATCCTGGGCAAAGACCGCCAGGTTGTCGCTGGTCGTGACCACCGGCTCGTCGGGTCTAATGAAGACCCGCTTGCGCACCGGCACCCTGAAACCGCCCGGGAGGTTCTCGTCGTAGCCCTGACCCTGGTAGCGGGTCGGTGGGGTGTTGAAGCTCTCGAACTCGACATCCTGGTAATCGACGCCTAGTTTGAACTCATGGTCGCCGCGGAACAGGCTCAGCGCGACGTTGCCCTGCGTCCGCGGGAAGGAGTTGTAGCCGGTGCCGCCGCCGAGGTACACCGCGTTGTATCTGAGGCCGTTCGCCAGATCCCAGTAAGCGGCGCCGCTTCCCGCCGGACTGTCCGGGTTCGCGCTGGAATCGACGGGACGCTCATTGAGCTGGCCGCGGATGATCTCCGACGTGTAGTCGGCCACCTTGACCTCAAGGAAGGCGTTCGAGGAGACAGCGAAGTTCCAGGCTCCCTGGGTGAGGACCTCGGTGAGATCGAAGACGCCTGGAGTCCAGAGGTCGGCGGCTCTGGCTTCCCAGAACACCTTGGACACGCTGCCGTCGGCATAGAGGAGAGAGAACTGGTGGTCCTGGCTCGGCTGGAAGTTGAACTTGCCGACCAGCGGCTCGCCCCGCAGGCTGTTGTCCAGTACGCCGCCGCCGCGGAAGGCGTCGATCTCGTTCGAGTTCGTCTCGCCGCCGGCGAGAAAGAACCAGGCCCTGTCGCGAGCGAATGGACCGCCGAACGCGAGTTCGAAGCTGCTCGTGTTGTCGCTCGAGCGCGGCAGTGGAACGGCGTCCAACTGCGAGCGCCAGCTCTGACGCTGGAGGATGTAGAGCAAATCGCCGTGGAACGTATTCGTGCCGGTCTTGACGACAGCGTTCGTGACGCCGCCGATCACCCGCCCGTACTCGGCCGGAGCTCCGGCCGACTCCAGGCGAACCGAGGACAACGCCGTGGTCGGCAGGAACAGGCGGGAACTGCCGCCGCGGCGGTTGAAGGACGTATCCACGCCGTCGACGAAGCCCGCGGTCTCACTCCACAGGCCGCCGTTGACGGTCGGCGTGTGATCGCCGAGGGCCTGTGACCGTGCATCACTGGTCACGCCGGGCAGCAGCATGACCGCCGATTGATAGTTCCGCTTCCCGAAGGTCACGTTCTCCGCCACCTCGGCTTCGAGGGTCGAGGCCGCCCCTACTTCGTACTTGTCGACCAGCGGCGCCTCGGAGATCACGGTAATGGTGTCCTCCGTGATTGCGGCGAGCTCGAGGTTCCTGACCAGGCGCGTACCGGCTTCGAGAGGCGCCGCGGCGGGCTGCGACTGCATGCCCTCCATGGAAGCCCGAACCGTGTAGTCGCCGGGCACCAGCAGGCCAAACCGATAGGTGCCCTCCGCGTCGGTGATCGCCGTCTTCGTACCGCGTTCGCTCTCGAGAGCGACGGCCACTCCGGGGATCGGCGAGCCCGATGCATCGGTGACGACGCCTTCGACCGTGCCGGTCTGCGGCGCGTCGCCGAAGGTGCTCGCGGCGATCAACGCCCCCAGGACCATGCAGATGACGATCGGACCATGGACTCGTCGCATCTCGAACTCCTTCTCGGACGAAGCCGTGTTGGGCTGCCGAACCCGACCTCCATACAGCTTACCGGACACCGTTTGAACATCAAACACTGTGAGACCACTGGCGTTCGTGGGATAGGTGCGCGACAATCTCCGACTGATGCCCGAATCGGCAAGCACACCCTCGAAACCAGGTACCGAGGCCGACGTGCTGACCGACCTGAGGAAGCACCTGGAGCAGCAGATCAACCGTGGCGGAGACGGCGACAAGCGCTTCGTGCTCGACGATGCCGAGGTTGTCGTTGACGGCGACTTCGCCGCCGTCGATCCGGTCGCGCTCCGGTCGCCCACCGGGGGTGGCTTCTTCGAGTTCAGGATGACGAGGGAAGCAGTTGGCGCCTGGCGTTGCGTGTCCGTCGCCGGGTCCCGGAGGGCGGATCGACTCGCCGAGAACACCCGCGAACTACGCGAACGCATCCTGAGCGACCCGGCACGGCCCGGCTACCACTTCGTGATTCCAGAAGGCGTGGCGATGCCCTTCGATCCGAACGGCGCCATCTACTGGAAGGGCCGCTACCACCTGTTCTACATCTTCCAGGACACGCGACTGGGCAAGCGGTCCGACCACTGGGGCCACATGTCGAGCAGCGATCTGTTCCACTGGCACCACCATCCGACGGGTCTGCTCGAGGGCATGTACAGCGGCAACTGCTTCCTCAACCGGGAGGGCGTGCCGACGATCTGCTACCACCAGCACGGCCTGGGCAACGCGATGGCGGTGGCGCTCGACAACGACCTGAACGAGTGGAAGAAGCTCGACTCGAACCCCATCACGCCGCAAACCCGTGAAGGCGACAAGCACCACGGGAAGTACCGCTCGTGGGACCCCTTCGGATGGCTCGAAGGCGACACCTACTACGCCATCTTCGGCGGCCAGCGGCCGGCCGTCGCGAAGTCACTCGCGCTCGAGGCTGAATGGAAGTACGCGGGAGATCTCTTCGCCCACGGCGTCGAGGGCGTGTCCCTGAACGAAGACGTGTCCTGCCCCGATCTCTTCGAGCTCGGCGGCAAGCACGTGCTCCTCTGCATCAGTCACCGGCTCGGCTGCCGCTACTACGTCGGGGAATGGAGGGACGAGCAGTTTCATCCCGAGTCCCACGCGCGGATGAGCTGGGTCGACAACTCGTTCTTCGCTCCGGAAAGCCTGGTCGACGACCGGGGCCGCCGCATCATGTGGGCCTGGATCCTCGACGAGCCTCTCTTCGGCGCGCGGACGAAGCACGGCTGGTCGGGCACGCTGAGCCTGCCGAGGGTGCTGACGCTCGGGGATGACGGGCTGCTCCGCATGGATGTGCCGGAGGAGATCGAAGCGCTCCGCTACGGCGAGGTGAGGAAGGGGCCGTTCGTCGTGCCGGCCGACGAGGAGCTGCCGATAGCCGGAGTCGACGGCAACAGCCTCGAACTGCAGGTCGAGATGGAGAGCGCCGCCGCCTCAGAGTACGGGCTCAAAGTCTGTTCGTCGCCCGATGGCCAGGAGGGAACATCGATCTCCTACGACGCCGAAGAAGAACGGCTGAAGGTCGACACGCGCAGATCAGGTCCCGAAGACACACCGAAGGCCGTTGAAGCTGCGCCGTTGGAACTGAAGCCCGGCGAGCGACTGAAGTTACGCGTGTTTGTCGACAAGTCGGTGATCGAGGTCTTCGCCAATGGCCGTCAGGCGATCGCACGGCGCATCTATCCGTCGCGCCCGGACAGCATAGGTACGTCTCTGTTCGCAGACGGTGGCGATGCGAGGGTGCACACCCTCGACGCCTGGCACCTCGCGCCCTCGAATCCCTGCTAGCGGCGCCGCTTGAGCAGCCAGGACACCGCCCGCGGCGACGCGGTGGTAATCCGCTTCGGGCTACTGCCCGGACGCAGCTTGCCGTGCTTCTTCGGAGGGTGACGCCACGACCACTCCTCGGTGCGCTTCCTGGAAGTCAGCAGGTCGCCGAAGTAGTCACCGAACAGCAGCAGCAGGAATACAGCCGCAACGACGAAGTAGAAGATGAACAGGACAGTCACGACCGGGTGCCTGCAACTCGCGCGAAGGAACGAAGTCCCAGAAGCCGTAACGAGCCTATCGCGCCGCTTCTGGCGTGGAGCCTCGTCTACCGTGAACCAGCCTGCAGTGACACATACTCGCGGTACCGCCCATCCGGCATCGCCATCAGTTCTTCGTGCGTACCTGACTCCCGCACTTCGCCGTCCTCCAGAAAGCAGATCCGGTCGGCGTTGGCGATCGTCGACAGGCGATGGGCGATGATGATGACCAGTTTGTCCTTCGCCGCTTCGTGCAGGGCATCGACCAGGTAGGCCTCGGTTTCGGGGTCGAGCGCCGAGGTCGGCTCGTCGAGGATCAGGATTCGGGCTTCCCGGAGGAGCCCCCGGGCGATGGCGATGCGCTGCTTCTGCCCGACCGACAGCTTGCTGGTCACGGTGCCGAGGTTGGTCCGGTAGCCGTCCGGCAGCGCGCCGATGAAGTCGTGCGCCCCGGCGACGCGCGCGGCGCGCTCGACCTGCGCCTCGGTCGCGGCCGGGTTGCCGTAGCGGATGTTCTCGAGGATCGAATCGGAGAAGAGTTGCGTCTCCTGGAAGACGTAGGACGCCTGCTTCCTGAGGCTCTCCACCGCCACGTCCTTCAGATCGACGCCGTCGACCTTTACCGTGCCCTCGGTCGCCTGAACGAAGGCCGGCACCATGTACGCGAGGCTCGTCTTGCCGGCCCCGGTCGGGCCGACGAACGCCACGATCTCGCCGACCCTCGCCTCGAGGTTCACGTCGCGGAGCGCGCGGCGGCCGTCCGGGTAGGTCAGGCCGACGCCCTTCATCTCGACGCCGCGCTTGATCCTGTCCAGTTCGACGCCGTCCCGCGTCTTCTCTTCCGGCAGGTCCATCAGGAAGAAGACACGGCGCATGCCCGCGATGTCGCGCTGCCACTCCGTGTACATGAAACCCCAGGCGCCGAACGTCGCGCTGAGGACGAAGAAGTAGTACGTGAGGACGAAGTAGTCGCCGGCGGTGAACGTGCCGTCGATGACGCGGCCCGCCATCACGATGAAGAAAAGCACCTGGCTCAGCAGCAGGGCCAGGCTGAAGGCCTGCCGGTACGTGAGCACGAGGAACCACTCCGTGCGGAAACGCTTGAACGACTCCGCGCTCGCCCGCCGGAATCGCCGAGCTTCCCGCTCGTTACCGCCAAGACTCTGAACGGCGAGTACGTTGCTCATCCCCTCCTCGATGTTGCTCGTCGTGCTCGAGCCGGAAGCGCGGCTGGCCTGACCCCGGCGCCGCGCCATGCGGGCGAAGGGCAACTCGATCAGGAACACGATCGGAAGGGCCAGCATGCCCAGCACGATGACCTCGGGTGCGGCGCCGAAGTACGTGAACATGATGTAGAGGGTGATGACGACACCGAGCAAGCCGGAGTAGAGCCCCAGCGCAATGCCGTGCAGCAGCATGTTGGCGCTGGTGGAGTCGTACAGGACGCGGTAGACGCTGTCGCCGATTCGCAGGTCGTCCAGGGTCGTCATCGGCAGCGACCGCAGCTTCCCGGCTACCCGGGTTCGGAGGAAGTGGTTCATCGACTGCGAGAGGCGAAGATGCACCCGGAAGTCGATGAACCCGAGGATGCCCGCCATCAGGCCAGAACCGAGGTTCGCCTGGTTCTCCGTCTGCGTGGCGATGTCGTGGCCCTGGGCCAGGGTGCCGAGGCCCTGCGGCGTGAGAGCCGTGGCGCCCCCGGAAGAGCCCGCCGAGGCCCCTGTGGGCGCTCCGCTGGGAGACCTGCCCGCGCCCCGGCTCGTGGTGAACCCGAAGACCGTCACCATGAACACCCCGAGCAGGAACACCCAGAGCATCATCTCCACCGGCCTCATACCGTCCAGCAACAACACGGCCGGAGCCAGGAAGGCAGGAAAGCCCGACGCGTCGCCGATCGGCATGCCCAGGATGACGTGGTCGACGACGACCTTGCCCGGCCAGGGCGCGACCATCAGTCGAAACACCAGCTCCACCGTGATGAAGCCGAGCTTCGTCGCGATCCGCGCCTTGAACAGCCGGAAAGTCGAGACGACCCGCGCGAAGATGCGCAGGACCTCCCGGAACGAAATGTCCGTGCCCAGGTCGAGAACGCTGGCGACACGGTCGAGCTGCTTCTCGTGCTCCCGCAGCGACGGTCGCGACGCCCGGGCTGCTTCCGCCATCAACCGGCCTCGCCGGCCCGTCTCGACAGTCTTGCCTCGGTCTCCACGAATGACCGGTAGCGCCCGCCGTCCACCGCCATCAGCTCGTCATGGGACCCGTTCTCGACGATCCGGCCGCCGTCGAGATAGAGGATCCGATGCGCCTGCTGAATCGTCGAGATCCGGTGCGTGATCAGGAAGATGGCACGGCCCTCGCCCCACGCCGACAGGCGCTCGAGCACCCGGTGTTCGGTATAGGCGTCGAGTGCGGCCGTCGGCTCGTCGAGAATCAGGATCGGCGCGTCCTTGACGATCGCCCGGGCGATCGAGAGGCGCTGGCGCTGCCCAGTCGACAGCTTGCCGCCGCGGTCGCTCAGGACCGTGTCCAGGCCTTCCGGTAGCCCGGCGACGTACTCGTCCACGCAGGCGACGCGGGCCGCCTCCAGCACCCGCTCATCTCCCGCGTCGGGGACGACGTAGCGGATGTTGTCGCGCACGGACATGCCGAACAGGACGTTCTCCTGCAGGGCGACGGAAACATTGCCGCGCAGGCTGTCCACGTCCAGCGCGCGGAGGTCCACGCCGTCGATCGAGACCGTGCCGGCGTCGGGATCGAACAGCCGGAGCAGCAGACTGACCAGCGTGCTCTTGCCCGAGCCGGTGGGCCCCACGATCGCCGTGATCGTCCCGGGTTCGACGGCGAAACTGACGCCCCGAAGGACGGGCCGGTCCGGCTCGTAGGCGAAGTCGACGTCGTCGAAGCGGATCTGGCGGCGGAAGGCCCCCATCGGCACAGCGCCGGGAGCGTTCTTCACGTCGGGCTCGATGTCGAGGATGTCGAAGGACCGGTCGAGCCCCATCGCCATGTCCTGCGCCTGCGACCACAGGGTCACGACGTTCCGCACAGAGACGCTCGACGCGCCGATCTGTTCCTGGGCCCAGTTGTACGCGGCGAGGTTCCAGGTCACGAAACTGAGACCGACGAGGGCGACGAGCGCCGTCGCAAACGTCTCCCGTTCGCCGTTCGCCCAGACCGCCATCAGGAACTGCGCGCTCAGGAGTGCCGCGGCGGCGATCGAGAAGGTGACGATGCCGACGACGGCCATCAGCGACCGGACCCGGAAGGACGCGTTGAACGCCCTCACGGAGTCCCGTTCGAGCCTCTCCTGCTCCCTGTCTGTGGCGCCGTAGGCCTTGATCACCCGGATCGCGGCGAACGTCTCCTGGACGCGCGACGTGAAGTCCGAGTTGGCCTCCCGGGCAGCGAGAGACCGCTCGCGCATCCGCGGCGAGAACCAGCGCCCCCACAGGACGGCGAGCAGGACGATGCTGAGCGCCATGCCGCCGAGGATCGGGTCGAGCGCGGCCAGGAAGACGACGCCGATCGCGTACGTGCTCAGCATCTGCATCGACTGCGTCACATTGCCGATGACGGCCGTGACCTGGGCGCTGTCCTGGTAGATGCGGTAGACCGAATCGCCCACGCGGTGGTCGCTGTGGTAGCGGAGAGACAGCCCGAGCCAGCGCTCGACCAGCGCCATTCGCAGGTCCTGGTTCACGCGCTGCATGATGAAGATGTAGTAGTACGGCAGCAGCATCATCACCGGGAGCTGCGCGAACCAGCCGAAGACCATGAAGACCGCGTAGATCCACTTCAGGCTGTGCCGCTGCTCGGCGGTCAGGGGCGCCAGGTCGATGTTCGGTTCGGCGGCGGTGGCGTCGGGCTGCGCGGCGTCAGCGTCGGCTCCGGGCTGCGCCTCGCCGGCGAGTTCCGACCGGCCGATGAAGTCGGCCAGGAACGGGGTCAGCGGCTCGGCCTGCAGGATGGACTGGCTGATCAGGTCCACCGAGAAGAGGGCGATCACCATCGTCAGCAGGGTCGAGGCCCAAACCAGGACGAAGTAGTAGACGAGGTGGCTGCCGAGCCGGATGCGAAAGCGCAGCCTGCCGCCGTCGAACCGGTACTGCAGCACCCAGATGCAGACGCATCCCGCCGCCACGAGCCCGACGTAGAGGCTGTCGGCGAGGCCCTCCACGCCGAACAGCGCGAACAGGAACGCCGCCGTGCCGACGAGCACGAGCGCGAAGGA
The DNA here is from genome assembly GCA_026707545.1 of Acidobacteriota bacterium. Taxonomy (NCBI): domain Bacteria; kingdom Pseudomonadati; phylum Acidobacteriota; species Acidobacteriota bacterium. The sequence goes on from JAPOWR010000001.1 coordinate 2,644,638, forward strand.
CGCCCAGAGATAGGCGCGTCCCCGGACGAAGAGGAGCGCCCACACGAGGCCGGTCATCAGGACCGTGCCGGCCAGCAACAGGTCATGACGCCAGTCCGTCCCCAGGGGCGCCAGCCACAGGAGCGGGCCGAGCGCCGTGAGCACGGTGACCAGCGGCGGAACGTGACGGAAGCTCCACACCCCGTCCGCGGCCGCGTCGCCGGCGTCGCCCTCGGCGGCCTTCCCCCGCGGCAGCTCCCGCCAGCGGCCGACGATCTGGGGCCACAGATACGGCCACGTCCGAACGAAGATGCGAAAGACGGCGACGAAACCCTGCTCCTCCGGGGCCTTGCTCGGGGACTCCGGAGGGGTGTCCCCCTCGCCCCAGAAGGGGAGGGCGCGTGCCTGCTTCAGATCATCCACGCCTGCGGGGAGCTTATGCCGCCTCTGGCGGCGCTAGGGATCCGCCGTTCTCCTGCGGCCCTCTACCGCGTAGTCGCCCTCGGGGGGCACATCGAGGCTCAGGGCGCCGCGGAAGGTGTCTCCCCGGACCTGCAGCCAGGCGCTCAGCCTGCCGACCGATCCCTTGCCCCAGTTGACCTGGGATCCGGACGCGACGTACTCGTAGCTCAGGATGCCGTCCTCGAACCGGACCGCCGTGATCTCCATCTCGCCGTCCACTTCGTCGTGAAGGGTCACGGCAAGAGCGCCGTCCTGCTCGGTCACGGTCAGCACACTGCGGCGAAACTCGCCCAGGACCTTCGTCAGAACGTCCCACTCACCGACCACCGCAGCGGGATCGGCCGGCTCTCCGGCGCCCACGACGCGGGGATAGTCGCGCCATAGCCAGCGCAGCGTGTCCGGGAAGATGGCGCCGCCGTGCCTCAGATCGTGCCCGCCCGTGCCCATCTCGAAGCGGTAGTCGTAGCGGGCGAACATGAGCGCAGACGCCATCTGAAGATTGGCCAGCGCCCAGTTTCCCTCCGCGAGGTTGATGTCGTTCTCACCGTCCTGGAGGAAGACGCGGATCGGCTTCGGGTTGCCGCGGGTCTGCCGAATCAGGTACGGGTAGCGGGAACCGCCCTCGAGCCTCGTGTAGCTGCCGACGTGGCTGACGACCTTGCTGAAGGCGTCGGGGCGCCCCCAGGCGACGGTGAAGGAAGCTAGGCCGCCATCGCTCATGCCGGCGATCGCGCGGCCGGCCGCCTCTGCCGTCAGGTTGTAGTCCTTGGCGACCTCCGGGAGGATCTCCTCCAGCAGGAAGCGCGCGTAGGTGTCGTCCAGGGGCACGTACTGTGCGTCACGCTGATCCCAGGGGATCTCCTTCATGCCGGGGTTGATGAAGACCCCGATCGTCACCGGCATCTCCCCCTTGTGGATCAGGTTGTCGAAGACCGTCGGCGCCCTGACCGGGCCATCGGGTTCGACGTAGAACTGACCGTCCTGGAAAACCATGACGGCCGCGGGCTCGGCATCCGTGTACTGGGCCGGCACGTAGACCCAGTACTCGTGGGTCGTGCCCGGGTAAGTGCGGCTGGCGTCCCAGGTGCGCTTCTCCACCGTACCCGTGGGGACGCCTTCCTGCGGCATTGAGTCAGGGCCCAGCACGTACTCCGAACCGCCGGCGGTCGCCGGGAGCATCAGGGACACGACCAGAAAAGCAAAGGGGGATCGGGACAACGCTCCGATCCCCCTTCCCTTGCCCTAGGCCGTTGCGGGCGCTAGTTGAACGGCCTGAGCCGGAGCTGCACGCCGGCCTCGCGGGGCGGCGTCACGAAGCCCAGGGCCGGGACGCCTCCGTTTCCCGAGATCGGCAGGTACTCGAGGACCGCGACCTCGTCCAGGATGTTCTTGACGAACAGCGAGACCGACCACATATCGCTCGGCGAACTCCAGGTGCCGCCCACGTCCAGCCGGTCGAACGACGGCAGCTCCCAGATATCGATGTTGCCGATGCTCGGATAAGCAGGGTCGGTGAAGGCGTAGGTCGACTGGAGCGAGAGGTGGCCTGCGGAGGCAAGCGACTTGAACCAGGTCGCCGTCAGCGCCAGCTTGTTCGCCGGCGCCTTCGGCAACCGGTTCCCGGTCTGATCCGTCGGCAGGTCATACTGGCTGGTGGCTGGCTCCCCGGTGTCGAAGTTGATGTAGTTCCACGTTGCCGTCTGGCCATAGGGATGGCCATCGATCACCGAGGAGTGCCGACCGATCTCCGAGTCCTGCCAGGCATAGAAGCCTCGCAGCCCGAAGGAGCCGATCCGGTAGCTGAACTCGAGGTCCACGCCCTGAATCGTCGTGTCGGGAATGTTGGCCGTGTACTCGACGAGCGGTGTGTCGGAGTAGATCGACACGGGGATTTCCACGCCCGGTGGCGGCGCCTGAAGGGCGGCGAGCTGGTAGTCGTTGAACTGGTTGTACCAGAGGCCGGCCGAGAGCTGCAGACGCGAGTCGAGGAAGAAGCCCTTCGCCCCCAGTTCGTAGTTCACCAGCGTCTCTTCCTTGATGTACGGCGGCACCTGGCCCGGCAAGCCGATGTTGAAGCCGCCGGAACGGAAGCCCGTCGAGATCCGGCCGTACATCAGGTGGCCGGCGTCCGTCGTGCGCTCCAGAGCGAGGTGGCCGATCGGCCGGGCCCAGGTCTGAGGGAACGGGTTGCCCTCGCCCGCGAGCGCGATCGTGACCGGGGCGCCTCCCAGAGCCAGCGTGAAGAACCCGCCCTGGTCCACGGGCCTCTGCGCCTTCTCGTCTTCGGTGTAGCGAACGCCGCCCGAGAGCGCCCAACTGTCGTTGAACCGATAGTCGGCACTGAAGAACGCCGCCTCGGTCCAGTTTCTGCCAAAGTTGAAGAAGCTGAGCAGGTGGCTGAGATCGTTGCCCTCAGGGCAGTACCAGTAGAGCCCTTCCTCGTCGCCATCCGGATCGGTCGTGCCGATCCCGAATCCCTCGACGATCTTGGTCAGGACATCCTGGCAACTGCTGACCGGAACACCCCAGACCGCTCCGAGCCTCTGGGCCTGTTCATCGGCCGTCCCGAAGCGGTACGGGATCTGCAGGTCATGGCGATGGATCGTCCCGGACCTCGTGTTCTTGTACCTGAACACCCCGCCGATGAAGTTGAAATCGCCGGCGTAGCTCGACCTGAACAGGAGTTCCTGCGAGTCTTCCTCGTACTCGAACGGAAGGTCATAGAACGAGTTCGAGAACTGCACCGTTCCGTCGGGACAAAGGCCATCCCAGCGCCCCACCGTGCAGGTCGTCAGCGTGTGATCCAGCGAGTTGGGGTCGCCGCCTATTCCCGGATCGCCCGGCGGCGTGCCGATCGGCACCCGACTCGTGTAGTCGGCGTCGCGGAGCGCGCGTTGCACCGTTTCGCCGCTGCTCGCGTTGAAGCTGATGCCGAGGGACCTCGAGACCTGCCAGTCGGCCCGGAGCACACCGAAGTCGCTTTCGCTCTCATTGGTTCCGGGGTAGTTGAACGCCACCCTGTTCTGGATGTCGCCGGGGCAGTTCCATGCGGGGAGATCGAAGCCACAGCTCGGATCGAGGGCCGGATTGGGCGTCTCCCAGAGGTAGTAGCGGTCCCTCGAGTAGCCGGCAATCGTCCGGTCGACGTTCGAAAGCTGCACGAAGCCCCGCGGCGTCCCGCGGTCCTCCACATGGGCCCAGCGCGCCCTCACGTTGAACCGCTCGGTTTCGGCGCGAAGCTGTGGCGCGTAGAAGAGCTGGTCGGGCGCGTCGTGGTCGCCGCCCGGCCCGACGTTCTCCTGCCTGCCGTCGCCCGTGTGGTTGCCGCCCGTCAGGCGGAAGCTGAAGGGACCGTCGCCGAGAGGGCCACCGATCGCCGCGTTCAGGCGCTGCTGCGAGATGTCGGTGACCTCCCCCATCAACTCGGCATCCCAGTGATCCGTCGGTCCCTTGGTGACCACGTTGATCGCGCCCGCGATCGAGTTGCGGCCGTTCAGGGTCCCCTGGGGTCCACGTGCCACCTCGACGCGTTCGAGATCGAAGCCGCCGCCGGGGGTCGTGCCGTAAACGCCCAGCGTGTAGGCGCCGTCGACGTAGGTGGCGACCGCATAGTCGGCCTGGTCGTACTGGGCGTTCCGGGTGCCGATGCCGCGGATGACCGTTCCCTGGCCCTGCTGCTCGATCTCGTCGCCGAACTGGAGACCCGGAACCAGGTTCTGCAGATCCGTCCTCTCCTGGATCACGAGGTCCTCGAGCAGGCTTGAATCGAACGCCGAGATCGTCATCGGCACGTCCATCACGTTCTCCTCAACCCTCTCCGCGGTGACCATGACCGTGTCGTGGTAGGCGGGACGAATCTCGAAGGACGCCGTGGCGCCGCTCGCCGTCACGTTGACCGGCAGGCTCGCGGACTGGAACCCGTCGAGGCTGACACTGGCCGTGTACGCGCCGGCCGCGACTCCCGTGATCGAGAACGCGCCGTCGGCGTCGCTCATGGCGGACCCCGCCTCGCTGCCGTCTGCACCCTCCAGACTGACCATGGCGCCGGGGACGGGGTCTCCGTTCGTGTCACTGACCGTTCCGGAGACGGTGCCGCTCTGAGCCCACGCGGGCAAGGTCAGAAGCGACAGGGCGAGAAGAAGGACGAAGACCTTGGCGGTCCTGGGTACGGCTCGGGGTCTGCTCTCCATATCGGTTCTCCCTCCGATTGTCCCGCCGGCACCGGTGCGCCGGCGGGCTAGCTGTTGGTGCGCTGAACATGATACACCGTTCAAGGTTCGATGTCGTAACTCGGCAGCGCAGATCCAACCTGATGAATTTGCCTCTACCCCCCGACTACGCGGAACGCGTTTACGCCGGCGTCCTCGGCAAGGTCATCGGCGTCTACGTCGGCCGGCCGTTCGAGGGCTGGCCCTACGAGTGGATCCGCAAACGGCTGGGCGACATCGAGTACTACGTCCACGACCGGCTCGACGTTCCCCTGATCGTCACCGACGACGACATCACGGGGACCTTCACCTTTCTGCGGGCGCTCGAAGACCACGGCTCCGGCGCCGAGCTCAGCTCGCGGGAGATCGGCCAGACCTGGCTCAACTACCTGATCCGGGAGCGCACGGTGCTGTGGTGGGGCGGCCTCGGCAACTCCACCGAACACACCGCCTACCTTCGTCTCAAGAGCGGGATCGAAGCGCCCGAGAGCGGCTCGATGGCGTTGAACGGCAAGGTCGTGGCTGAGCAGATCGGCGCCCAGATCTTCATCGACGGCTGGGCGATGGTCGCTCCCGGCGATCCGGACCTGGCGGTCCGCCTCGCGACCGCGGCCGCGCGGGTGAGTCACGACGGCGAGGCCGTGTACGGCGCTCGCGTCCTTGCCGCGATGGAGTCGATGGCGTTCGTCGAACGGAACACCAGCAAGCTCCTCGACGCCGCCCTCGGCTACATCCCGCCGGACTCCGTGATCGCCCGGATGATCGGCGACCTGCGCCGCTGGCACGCCGGCGACAGCGACTGGCGCGCGAACCGGGCCCGGCTCGCCGAGCGCTACGGCTACGACAAGTACGGCGGCAACTGCCACATGGTCCCCAACCATGGCCTGATCATCCTCGCGCTGCTTCACGGCGAGGACGACTTCGCCGAGACGCTGAAGATCGTCAACACCTGCGGCTGGGACACGGACTGCAACTCGGGCAACGTCGGCTGCCTCCTGGGAATCAAGGAAGGCCTGGCCGGCATCGAGAGGGGTCTGGAGAGAGGCCTCGACTGGCGCGGTCCGGTGGCCGACCGCATCTACCTGCCCACCGCCGACGGCGGCCGGGCGATCAGCGACTGCGGCCACGAAGCGCTCCAGATCGTCAACATGGGGCGCAGCCTCACCGGCGAGAAGCCACTTGCGCCGAAGGACGGCGCGCAGTTCCACTTCGCCTTTCCCGGCTCGGTTCAGGGCTTCCAGGTCGCGGAGGGCGAAGCCGAGGTCCGGAACGTCGTCCTGCCTTCCGGCGAACGCGCCCTGCGCATTGACGCCCCGGACGAGGCCCGGGTCGGTTCTCCCGTCTTCATCCCCTCGCTGGAGACGGCGAAGTGGTTCGAGGGCCGCGTCTATCCGTTGATGGCCTCGCCGCGGGTTTTCCCCGGCCAGACAATCGAGGCGACGCTCAGCGCCGGGGTGGACGGCGTCCGAGCGAACGTCTATCTCGGCTACTACGGCGAGAATGACGAGACCGCCACCTTCGACGACGACACCGTCGAACTCGAGCCCGGCAAGGGCGCCCGGGTGTCGTTCACGGTCCCGGCACTACCCGGCCCCATCTTCTCCGCCGGCGTCCACGTTCAAGGCCCGGCCGGACCGGTCTTCCTCGAGTCGCTGAAATGGTCCGGCGCACCGACGTTCCGGATCGAGCGCTCGACCCACCGCGGCACGATGTGGCGACGCGCGTGGGTCAACGGCGTCGACCTGCTGACCAAGGGCACCGAGATGTTCCGGCTGGTCCAGAACGCCGGCATGGGCCTCCTGATGCAGGGAACCCGGGAGTGGCGCGATTACTCGGTGACCGCCGAGCTGACGCCGCACCTCGTCGAGAGAGCCGGCGTCGCCGCCCGGGTCCAGGGCCTCACCCGCTTCTACGGGCTGCTCCTGGCTTCCGGGAACCGCGTGCAGCTCGTGCGCATGCTGCACACCGAAGAAGTGCTGGCCGAAGCCGACCTCGAGTGGCGGCTCGGCGATAGCTACGAGCTGACCCTCGAGGCCCGCGGCGACCGGCTCGTTGGCAGGATCGACGGTGCGACCCTCCTTGAAGCGACCGACGACGCCCTGGATTGCGGCGCCGTCGGCCTGGTCATCGAGGAAGGACGGCTGGGTGTCGACCGGGTCGAGGTCTGCCCTATCGCATAAACTGAGTCAGCGCTCACGATACGATCAGGCTCGACCGCGAGTACGCCAAACAAGCAAGCAGAGGCCCCCATGAATCAAAGAGCACTCCGCACCCCGACCGCGACCCTCTTCCTGGCGGCCGCCCTTGCCATCGCCCTCGTCGCGACAGCCCCGGCCGCCGCTGCCGACGAGCCGACCTACGCGCGCGACATAGCACCCATCTTCTTCAAGAACTGCGTGCAGTGCCACCGGACCGGCGAGGTCGCCCCGATGTCGCTGATGACCTACCGGGAGGCGCGGCCCTGGGCCCGCTCGATCGCCCGCGCCGTCGAGAACCGCGACATGCCGCCGTGGAGCGGCGAGTCCGACAAGCACGTCTGGTCGAACGACCTCTCGCTGACCGACAGCGAGATCGAGACGATCGTGACCTGGGCGAAGTCCGGCGCCCCGCAGGGCGACCCGGCCGACCTGCCCGAAGCGCCGACCTTCCCAAAGGGCTGGAAGCTCGGCGAGCCGGACTACGTGATCACGCTCGACAGCATCGAGGTGCCGGCCGAGGGCGACGACCTCTTCCCGCAGCAGGTCGTCGAGGTCGACCTCGGCGAGCCGCGCTGGATCCGCGCGATCGAGTTCCTGCCGGAAGACTCTCGGGTCACGCATCACTTCCTCACGACGTACGCGACCAGGGTGAGCGAGGACGGCCCGGCCGCCACCGGCGTTGTCGGCATCTGGACGGCCGGCATGCCACCCTACGTCTTCCCTGACGGCGTCGGCCGCCGCTTCGGCTCGAAGGTGCGGGTCGTCGTCGACCAGCACTACCACCCGATCGGCGAAGCGACCCGCGACGCCTCGAAGATCGGGCTCCACTTCGGCCAGGGCGAGCTCGAGAAGGAAGTCATCACGATTCCGGTGACCAACACCGGCTTGCGCATTCCGCCGGGCGCCGGCCACCACGCCGAGAACGCCCACTACCTGTTCGACAAGGACGTTCAAATTCTCGCCTTCAGCCCGCACATGCACGTTCGCGGCAAGGCAATGAGCTACGAGGTCACCTACCCCGATGGCAGCAAGGAGATGCTGCTCGACGTGCCGAAGTACGACTACAACTGGCAGTGGCTGTACTACCCGACGAAGCCGGTCGACATTCCGGCCGGCAGCCGCATCGACGTCACCGCCGTCTGGGACAACTCCGAGGACAACCCGGCCAACCCGGACCCGACGAAGGAGATCATCTATCGCGGAGACACCTTCAGCGAGATGTTCAACGGTTTCCTCGAGGTGGTCCAGAAGGACGGCGTCCTCTTCGAACGGCAGGACCCGGAGCAGCAGATCCGTGACCTTCTCGCCCTGCACCCGGAGGCCGACTCCTACGTCGCGGGGAGCTTCCTGGGCTTCCACGCGCCGCGCGAAGGCGAGGGCTGGCTCTACATGGGCGGCATTTACTCGATCGTCCTCGACGACTTCGAGTGGCAGGGCGACGCGCTGAAGATCACGACGCAGTTCCCCACTCTCAACGCGAGCGCCACAACGACGGTGATCGAGGCCAAGCTCAACGAGAAGGGCCAGCTACAGGGGACGGTCACGATCGGCGCGGATACCGACCAACAGCAACAGATGCCGTTGTTCGCTGCCCCGATCGCCCGCGCGGCCGCGGCCTCCGCGGGTCCCTAGCGGCGCAGCCTCCTAGGTGACTCCCTCGCCCACCTCCGTCGCCCGGTTCAGCCGATCGCGGATCTCTCCAAGCCGCGACCATTCCTGAAGCGCGATCGGCAGCGCGATGCTCGACTCCACGAACTCCCAGGAGTAGCTGAGAATCGCGAAGATCGCGCCCGCCGTGATCATCGGGATCGTGGCTGAGATCCACACGTTGCCGAGGACGAAGGCGAACATGGCGGCGAAGATCCCACCGTAGAGGACGGCCTCCGTGTCCGACAGACGGACTTCGCTCCGGCGCAGCTTCCTCAGGTGTCCCACGAGCGACTCCAGGCGGCGCTGCTCCAGGATGGAGACCTGGAGTTCGGTCTGCGCGTTCAGTTCGCCGTTCAGCCGGTAGAAGCGGCGGTGGAAGAGCGCGTAGACCAGGACGATCACGCCTAGCGCGCCGAGGGCGGCGAGACCCAGGCGGCGGTCGAAGCCGAAGAGGACGGCGATGCTCACCAGCAGTTGCACCACCCCGGTGAGCACCCCGGGTACGTGGCCTTCGAGGAAGTCGACCATCTCCCGACTCATGCCGAGGCGCGCGTTGAGCCGCGACACCGGCGCGTCCTGCGACCGGCGAACGAGCTCTCCTCCGAATCGAACCCGGATCGTTCCGTAGCAACGGGTGTCGTAGAAGCGCCGGACGGTGGCGACCACGATCAACGCCGACAAGATCGCGGCGACCTCCCAGAGAGCGCTCGGACGCCGCTCCAAAAGGGCGTCGATGGCGCGGCCGATGAACAGCGGAACCAGGGCCCAGAGAACGTTCTCGAGCAGGACGAGGAACCAGGTAACGAGAATGCGTCCCCTGAAGTTGCGGAACAGGAGACCAACGCTGAGAGCACCTTCCATCTGTTTTCCCCAGGCCGTGTCGAAATGGTCGAAACCGCTAGTGTCGCGAGGCTACCGGGCTTCCCCGGGGTCCGCGCCGGTCATGAAGCCGCTGCACATCGAGACGCCGCTCTTCGAATCGCGGCCGCTGTCCATCCACGCCGGCCGGAGCGTCTGGCTGAAGCTCGACGCTCTGCAGCCGCCCGGCTCGTTCAAGATCCGCGGCATCGGCCACGCCTGCCAGGAGTACGTCCGGCGAGGCGCCGGGCGCCTGATCTCCTCATCCGGCGGCAACGCGGGGATCGCGGTCGCCTACGCCGGGCGACATCTCTCGGTGCCCGTCCTCATCGTGGTGCCAGAGACCACATCCGAGCTGGCCAGGGGCCTGATCCGGCGCGAAGGCGCCGAAGTCGTCGTCCACGGCGATTCCTGGCAGGAGGCGAATGAACTGGCCGAGTCGACGGTCGAGGAGTCGGACATCCTGGTTCATCCGTTCGACGACCCGCTCGTCTGGCAGGGCCACTCCACACTGATCGACGAGGTCGCGGGAACGGGGGTCAAGCCCGGTGCCCTGGTCGTCTCCGTCGGAGGCGGCGGGTTGCTGTGCGGCCTCGTCGAGGGGATGAGACGGAACGGCTGGTCCGACGTCCCGGTGATTGCCGTCGAAACGGAAGGCGCCGACTCCCTGGCTCAGTCGGTGCAAGCGGGCCACCGGGTCGAGCTTCCCGCCATCACCAGCCTCGCCATCACGCTGGGGGCGAAGAAGATCTGCCAACGGGCCTTCGACTGCACGCGGGACCATCCCCTTCAGAGCGTCGTGGTGTCGGATCGGGCCGCCGTATCCGCCTGTCAGCGATTCCTCGCCGACCACCGGGTCGTCGTCGAGCCGGCGTGCGGCGCATCGCTCGCCGCGGTGTACGACGGCGCTCCGGAGCTTGACGACTTCGAGTCGGTCCTCGTCGTCGTCTGCGGCGGCGCGACGACGACTCTCGAACAGTTGGAAGAATGGGCGGATGGCGGTGCGTAATGTAGCGGGTGGAGTCCTCGTGCTCGCCGTCGCCTGCGCCGACCCCGCGGAGCAGCCTGCCGGCGTGGAGGCGGGCGCCGACAATCCAGCCATCGACACGATCTTCGCCGCGTGGGACAAGCCCGATTCACCGGGATGCGCGCTCGCCGTGGCGCGGGACGGCGAGTTCGTCTACACGCGCGGCTACGGCTACGCCAACCTGGACTACGACATTCCGGTCACACCGCAGACAGTCTTCGACGTCGCCTCGGTGACCAAGCAGTTCGTCGCAGCCGTCGCCAACCTGCTGGCTCTGGACGGAACGGTCTCGCTCGACGACGGGGTCCGCGAGTGGCTTCCAGAGCTGCCCAAGTACGCGTCGCCGGTCACGCTCCGGCACCTGATCCACCACACGGGCGGCCTGCGCGACTATCTGAACCTATTCCCGCTCGCCGGCGCCGGCGACTACTACTCGGTATCCCGCGAGCAGCTCCTGGCGATGATGTCGCGGCAGCGTGCTCCAGTGTTCGCGCCCGGCGAGCGCTACGAGTACAGCAACACCGGCTACATGCTGCTGGCCCACGCGCTCGAGCGCGCCGCCGGCAAGTCGGTGGGCGAACTGGCCCGCGAGCGGATCTTCGAGCCGCTCGGAATGGACGGCAGCCTGATGTACGAGAACCGCGAGCGGATCATCCCCCGGCGCGCCACCGGCTACCACCGCGACGACGATGGCAACCTGCGGATCGTGCACAACTACAACTTCGAGATCGCCGGCGACGGGCAGCTCTACACGACGGTGGAGGACCTGCTGCGCTGGGACGACTACCTGCACGGCGCCGACAAGCCCGCGATCCATGAGTCGATGCTGACCGAGGGGACGCTCAACGACGGAGACGCGATCCGCTACGCCCACGGCATCACTCCAGGCGAGTACCGCGGCCTGCGCACCGTGGGGCACAGCGGACACTCCTGGGGGTTCCTGACGGAGCTCAGGCGTTACGTGGAACCCGGCCTCTCGATCGCCGTCTCCTGCAACGCCGAGTACGGAGATCCCGGGGAGCTGGCGCGGCGGGTCGCCGATCACTACCTGGCGGATCAGCTCGGGCCCGAAGAGAGCGACGACGAGGAGGACGACACCGACAAGGAGGACGAGGACTCGCCTGCCGTTCCATCCCTGTCCCCCGCTGAGTTGGCACGGTTCGCGGGCAGCTTCTTCTCCTCCGAGCTGGACGCCACCTACCGGTTCGCTGTCGCGGACGGCGGCCTCGTGGTGCGCGTCGAGCAGCAACCCGCACTCGAGGTCAAGCCAGTTGCCGAGGACGAGTTCAGGGTCGAGTTCGAGAGCCGGGGGTGGGCGGCGTCACCGGCGCGACTGGAGTTCGAGCGGGCCGCTTCCGGCGCGGTCACCGGGTTCAGCCTGAGTTCGAGCTCGGAGCGGGGCCTAGTGTTCGAGAAGCTGCAAGCGCTGGAGGTTCGGTGAGGACGGGCCGGCGCACCCAGTGTACGGCGCTCCTGCTGGGCGGCAGCCTCGCATTGGCCGCCTGCGCCCCCGGCGACTCGACACCCACCACCGTGGTCATCGTCAACGCCCGCGTCATCGACGGCAGCGGGGATCAGTCCCGGGACGCGAACGTCCGCATCGAAGGCGACCGCATCGTCGCCGTCGGCGACTTCGAGCCGTCCGCCGGGGACACCGTCGTCGACGCGAACGGCCTGGTCCTGGCGCCCGGGTTCATCGACGTCCACAGTCACCACGACTCCAAGCTGTTCGAGTTGCCGGAGGCTCTGGCGGCGGTCAACCAGGGCATTACGACGATCGTGGCAGGGCAGGACGGAGGTCACCAGTACCCTCTCGGCGAGTTCTTCGCCCAACTCGACGGTTCGCCCGTCGCCGTCAACGTCGCGTCCTACGCCGGGTTCGGGACGCTGCGAGAGGAGGTCATGGGCGAGGACTACCAGCGGCACGCGACACCGGAAGAGATCGCCGAGATGACGGATCTGCTGCGCGGCGAACTGGACGCCGGCGCAATGGGACTTTCCTCCGGGCTGGAGTACGACCCCGGGTCCTTTTCGTCGACCGAGGAGGTGGTGGAACTCGCCCGCGTGGCGGCCGCCCACGGTGGCACTTACATCAGCCACATCCGCAGCGAGGACCGCTACTTCTGGGAAGCCATCGAGGAGATCATCCGGATCGGCCGGGAAGCCGACCTGCCCGTCCAGGTGACCCACATGAAGCTCGCCATGAACAACTGGTGGGGTCAGGCCGAGCGGCTCCTCACCAGACTGGACGAGGCCCGCGCCTCAGGCGTCGAGATCACGGCCGACATCTACCCCTACCGGGCCTGGGCCACGTCCTTCACCTGGCTCACGACCGTGTTCCCGGATCGGGATCTCGACCGGCGGGACGGCGCGGAGTACATCCTTCGCGACCTGCTATCGCCCGACGATGTCCTCCTCCCCGACTTCCTGCCGGAACCGGCGTACAGCGGCCTGACGCTGGCCGAGATCGCCGAAGTCCGCGGCACCGACGTGGAGTCGACCCTGATGGACCTGCTCAAGGCCGACACCGAGATGGGCAGCGCATCCCTGATGATTGGTTTCGCCATGGACGAACCCGACATCGAGGCCATCATGGCCTGGCCGCACACCGTCATCTGCAGCGACGGCGGCCTGGACGGTTCCCATCCTCGCGGCTTCGGCGCCTTCACCCGCTTCCTCGGCCATTACGTTCGCGACCGCAACGTGGTCAGCCTCGAGGAGGGCATCCGGAAGATGACCTCCCTCTCCGCCCAACACCTGGGCATCACCGAACGCGGCGCGATCCAGGAGGGGTACTACGCCGACCTGGTGCTGTTCGACCCCGAGACGGTCACTGACCGTTCGACCTACGAGGCTCCGCATGTACGCTCCGTCGGGATCGACAAGGTCTGGGTCAACGGCAAACTCGTGTTCGACGGCGGCGAGACCACGGGCAACCGACCCGGCAGACCGATCCGAAGGGAGACAAGTTGAGTAACTTCCAACAGATCGCCGACTTCCGGGCCGAATGCGACTGCCTCGCCGAGATTCTGGAGCCCCTTGCGGACAGCGACTTCGAACAGCCCACCCTCTTCAAGGAGTGGACCCTGCACGACGTGGTCGCGCACCTTCACATCTTCAACTACGCCGCCGACGCCTCGATTCACGATCACGCCGCCTTCGAGGAGTTCAAGCAGTTCATGGCCGCACGTCGCGGCCGGCTCACGCTCCGCGAGCAGACCGACGAGTGGTTCGAAGGAAAGCGCAACCGCGCCGTCTACGACGTCTGGCGGGCGTACTACCCGGAGATGTGCGATCGGCTCGACGGGGTCGATCCGAGGATGCGCGTGGAGTGGTTTGGACCACCGATGAGCGCGCGCAGCTCGATCACGGCCCGACAGATGGAGACCTGGGCCCACGGCCAGGAGGTCTTCGACGTGCTCGGGCTGGACCGCCGCGAGACGGACAGGATCAGGAACATCGTGTTCCTGGGACTGAACACCTTCGGTTGGACCTACGCGGTGCGCGGGCTCGACCGGCCAGACACCGTTCCTCACCTGCGTCTGACCGCTCCGTCCGGCGCGATCTGGACCTGGAACGAGGACGAGGCCAATCGGATCGCCGGCGAGGCGGTCGAGTTCGCTCAGGTCGTCACCCAGGTCCGCAACATCGCCGATACGTCGCTCCGGGTCATCGGGCCCATCGCCACCGAGTGGATGAGCATGGCGCAGTGTTTCGCCGGGCCGCCCGAAACGCCGCCCGCCCCGGGCACGCGGCACAAGGCCTAGCGCGTTTCAGGCGGCGAGCACGTACTCGGCAGCTCCGTCCGCTGCCTCCAGGAACCGGTCGATCTCCGCGTCTCCCATCGGAGTCGAGAGAGCGCCGAAGAGGCCGCGGGCACCCATCAGAACTCCCCGGTTGAACATCTCCCGGGCGATCCGCTGGAGTTGCGGCGCCGCGGAGCGCGCGGTGAAGACCGCCCGGAAGTCCCTGGGCGGCTCGTCCCCCGGCACGGTGGCGAACAGTGAACCGCGGCCCGTGGCCACGGCTTCGATGCCGTGTCTCCCGAGGACTTCCCCGAGCCCGCTGCGGGCACGGTCGCCGAGCCTCTCGAGCTCGTCAAACACCTCGGGCGTGAGGCGCCTCATCGTTTCGTAGCCTGCCACCATCGTCACCGGGTTGCCGTTGTAGGTGCCGCCGTGGTGGACGAGCTCCCCGTCGCGGTGATCGAAGACCTTCATCACCTCGGCCTTGCCGGCCACCGCGCCGACCGGGAAGCCGCCGCCGATGATCTTTCCGAGCGACACGAGATCCGGCTCCACGCCGAGCCGGTGGCACGCTCCGCGATAGTCGATCCGGAACGACAGCACCTCGTCCGCGATCAGCAGGGCGCCGCACTCCCTCGTCTTCGCGCGCAGTGCCGACACGAACTCGACATCGGGCGGGATCAGCCCGAGAGCGGCGGGCAGGGGATCGAAGAGCACGGCGGCCAGATCGTCGCGGTGCTCGTCGATCAGGGCGCTGCAAACCGCAATGTCGTTGAGCGGCAACGTGACGACTTCCGTCTCGAGGCTCTTCGCCATGCTCGGCTCGAGCGTCGTCGCCGGCCGTTCCGAGTCGCCCCAGTTCCTGGGGCGCGAACTGTCGCTGGCCTGCGCATAGTCGTAGATACCGTGGTAGCAGCCCTCGAACTTCGCGATCTTGCTGCGGCCCGTCGCCGCGCGCGCCGCGCGAACGGCCAGCAACACACCCTCGCTACCGGAGTTCGCGAACCGCACCTGATCGATGTACGGAATCCGATCGATGAGCAGCTCGGCGAGGCGGATATCGGCCTCGGTCGGAAGCGAGAAGGCCGTCCCGTTTCCGATCACCCGTGCGACCGCCTCCGTCACCCCGGGATGGGAATGCCCGAGGATCAGCGACGTGTAGTTGTTGACGAAGTCGATCCGCTCCTCGCCCTCGACGTCGGTGACCATGCAGCCCCGGCCCGAGGCCGCGTAGATCGGGTAAGGGTCCATGACCAGGGTGTGGCGGCTGTTGCCGCCCGGCATGACCTCCAGGGCCCGTTCGTAGAGAAACCGGGAGGCCGAGTCCTCACCGAGGTAGCGGTCGGTGCTGCGGCGGTGAGGCGTGGACTTCACGGGAACCGCTCAGCCGAGCGCCTGAAACGCCCTCGCGGTTCCGGCGAGCGCCTGCTCGATGTCGGATTCCGTGTGTGCGGCGGACAGGAACATGTTGTGCCAGGGGTGCAGGAACACACCGTGGTCGAGGGCGTGGCTGCAGAACGCGAAACCCTTCTCTCTCCTGTCGTCGTCCTCGAAGAGGACGGTCGGCATCTGGGGTGGTCCGGTCTGGCGGATCGCGTGGCCGTAGCGACGAGCCTGTTCGTCCAGGCCGTCCCGAAACTGCTGCCCCAACCGCTCCACGACGGCCGGCGCGTCGACTTCGGCCAGAAGGTCGAGCGTCTCGATCGCCGCCGCGAAGGGCGCTGCCTGGTACCAGAACGAGCCGGTGACGAAGATGCGCGTCGCGGCCTCGCGATACGCCTCGTTGCCGAGAATGGCCGCCACCGGTTCGCCGTTGCCGATCGCCTTGCCCCACGCCGACAGGTCGGGTTGGACGCCCAGTTCGGACCAACTGGCGTCGAGCGAGAGGCGCAGCCCGGCCCGCACGTCGTCCAGGATGAGAGCCGCCCCCTCGGCGTCACAGATCTCGCGGGCGCGGCGCGCGAAGGCGAGGTCGGGCAGCTCCTGGTCCTGGCCGGCGTCGTGCTTGAACGCGGAGACGACGATGCCGGCGAGGTCGCCGGCCACCGCCCGGGCGGCGGCGTTCAGGCTCTCAACCTCGTTGTAGCGGTACGTCGGGAAGTGGACGTGATCCTCCGCGGGTGTGCCCCTCGACATCCGGTTCGCCCAGGGCGCCGCGCCGTGGTACGCGCCCTCGGCCACGAGGATCTTTCGCTTCTTACTCCGAGCGCGAGCCACCATGTTGCAGACGGTCGTCGCGTCGTTGCCGTTCTTCGCGAAGATGGCCCACCCGGCGTGGCTGACTTGCCCCACCAGGCGCTCGGCAAGCTCGATGATGAGGGGCGGAGGCGCATTCGCGATGTCCAGCCGGTCGCGCTGCGCGTCCGCGGCGGCGCGAATGCGCGGATTGCCGTATCCGGCGATCATCGGACCGTATGAGCACATGAAGTCGATGTACTCGTTGCCGTCGACGTCCCAGAGCCGGCAACCTTCGGCCCGCTCGAAGTACTGCGGGTACCGCGGCGGCATGAGCCGGTATGTGGACATGTGCCCGTACATCCCGCCGGGGATCACGCGCTCGCCCCGGAGTTTGAGTGTCTGGTTCCGTTCGAGCTTCAACGGCGCCCCATCAGGCGAGGTCGAACCGATCCAGGTTCATCACCTTGTTCCAGGCAGCCACGAAGTCGCGCACGAACATCTCCTGCGAATCGTCGCAGGCGTAGACCTCCGCGATCGCCCGGAGTTGGGAATTCGAGCCGAAGACGAGGTCGACGGGGGTTCCGGTCCACCTGGCCTCCTTCGTTTCGCGGTCGCGGCCCTCGAAGACGCTCTCGTGCCAGGAGCACTGCTCCCACATGATCCCCATGTCGAGCAGGTTGACGAAGAAGTCGTTCGTCAGCGCCCCGGGCCGCTCGGTGAAGACGCCGTGCTCGGACCGACCGGCGTTCGCGTCCAGGACGCGCAGGCCGCCAACGAGAACCGTCATTTCGGGCGCCGTCAGCGTCAGCATCTGCGCCCGGTCCACGAGCAGCGCCTCCGCCGGGCGCTGGTGACCGTTCGCCATGTAGTTGCGAAAGCCGTCCGCGGTCGGTTCGAGCACCGCGAAGGACTCGACATCCGTCTGCTCCTGCAGCGCGTCCGTTCGACCCGGCGAGAAGGAAACCTCGATCTCGTGCCCGGCGTTCGACGCCGCCTGCTCAATGGCCGCGCACCCGCCCAGGACGATCAGGTCGGCGAGCGAGACCCGCTTGCCGCCGGATTGCGAGTCGTTGAAATCCGCCTGGATCGCCTCCAGCGTCCGCAGGACTTCGCCGAGCTGTTCCGGATCGTTGACTCCCCAGTCCTTCTGGGGCGTCAGTCGAATCCGCGCTCCGTTCGCCCCGCCGCGCTTGTCCGTGCCGCGGAACGTCGCGGCCGACGCCCAGGCGGTCGAGACCAACTGCGAGATGGACAGCCCGGATGCGAGAAGCCTGGCCTTGAGCGCCGCGACGTCCTGGCCATCGATCAGATCATGGTCGACGTCGGGGACGGGGTCCTGCCAGAGCTGGGGCTCCGCCGGAACCCACGAACCAACGCAGCGGCTGCGCGGTCCCATGTCGCGATGGGTCAGCTTGTACCACGCCTTGGCAAAGGCGTCCGCAAACTCGGCGGGGTTCTCGTAGAAGCGTCGCGCGATGGGCTCATAGATCGGGTCGACCTTCAGGGAAAGGTCCGTCGTCAACATCATCGGAGCGTGCCGCTTCGACACATCGTGGGCGTCCG
Source organism: Acidobacteriota bacterium (assembly GCA_026707545.1). Lineage (NCBI taxonomy): Bacteria > Pseudomonadati > Acidobacteriota > Acidobacteriota bacterium. The sequence continues at coordinate 2,662,507 of JAPOWR010000001.1, forward strand.
GCACCGTACCGGCCGCCGCATCGTCCTTCGGGGTCCACTGGTACGCGCCGCCCGGGCCCTTCATGAGCTCCCAGTCGTAGCGGAACAGATTCTCGAAGAAGTTGTTGTCCCACTCCGCGGGTGCGGTGGTCCAGGCGCCTTCCAGGCCGCTCGTGATCGTGTCGCCGCCCTTGCCGGAGCCGAAGGTGTTCCTCCAGCCGAGACCCTGCTCCTCGAGGCCGGCGCCCTCGGGTTCGATGCCAACGTACCGGCCCGCATCGGCGGCGCCGTGAGCCTTGCCGAAGGTGTGTCCACCCGCGATCAGGGCCACCGTCTCTTCGTCGTTCATCGCCATGCGGCGGAACGTCTCGCGAATGTCCCGGGCCGCGGCCACCGGATCGGGAGTGGCGTTCGGGCCTTCCGGATTCACGTAGATCAGACCCATCTGCACCGCACCGAGCGGATTCTCGAGTTCCCGGTCGCCCGTGTAGCGCTCGTCACCGAGCCACGTCGTCTCGGATCCCCAGTAGATGTCCTCCTCGGGCTCCCAGACGTCCTCGCGACCGCCGGCGAAACCGAGCGTCCTGAACCCCATCGACTCCAGGGCGCAGTTGCCGGTGAAGATCATCAGGTCGGCCCACGACAGCTTGCGGCCGTACTTCTGCTTGACCGGCCAAAGGAGCCGCCGCGCCTTGTCCAGGCTGACGTTGTCCGGCCAACTGTTGAGCGGCGCGAAGCGGAGTGTCCCGGAGGCGCCGCCACCCCGGCCGTCGCCGATCCGGTACGTCCCGGCGGAATGCCACGCCATGCGGATGAAGAGCGGCCCGTAGTGGCCGTAGTCGGCCGGCCACCACTCCTGCGAGGTCGTCATCACCTCTTCGATGTCCTGCTTCAGTTCGTCCAGGTCGACCTTCGCGAACTCCTCGGCATAGTTGAAGTCCTCGCCCATCGGATCCGAGAGCGAGGAGTTCTGGTGGAGGACCTTCAGGTTCAACTGGTTCGGCCACCAGCGCTTGTTCGCGATCGTTCCCATCGCCGAGTGTCTGTCCGCTCCGGCCAGAACCGGGCACTTGCCTGCGCTCGTTGTGTCGTCCATGCGGTGCTCTCTCCCGTCGTGTTCGTTCCCTCTCGCTCCCCGTCCCCTGCTGTATACAGGGATCGGGAGCCGTTGAAAAGTCCTACGGCGCGAGCAGTCTCCGGGCCGGCAGACAGCGGCCCGGATTCACGCGCCCTCAGAAGGTGAGACGCAGGGTCGCGCCGGCGGTTCGCGGCGGCTCGAGGAACGTGCTGCGGCTGCCGACGCGCAGCGGCGTGTTGAACGTCACGTTCTTCGTCTGCTCATCCGTCACGTTGTTGCTCCACAGCTCCACCGCCCATCGGCCGGAGTAGCCGCCGAGTCCAACTCGCACGTTCGCCTTCATGTTCGCCTCCTGGATGTCGAGAGCGAGGTTGGGCTGAGTGCTGGTCCGCCGGTCGTCCTCCCAACGCCCGTTCACGGACGCGAAGACCAGGAACCGGTCGCCCACCGTGTCATCCCAGTTCGCGCCGAAGGACACGACGTTCTCCGGCGCGTTGGTCAGCCTGGCGCCGCACAGCGACTGGACCGAGGCTGCGGCGAGATCGCCTGCGCAGTCGTCCGGGTACTCCGAGTCCGCGAACGTGTAGCCGAAGTTCAGCGTAACGTGCTGCCCCGCGACCGCCGACAGCTCGAACTCGGCGCCCCGGCTCTGCGCCTTCGGCACGTTGAAGGTTCTGAACTGGACGCCCGTGAACTCGAGTACCTGGAAGTCCTCGATGTCGTAGTCGAACAGCGTGGCGTTCAGGCGCACCCGACGGTTCGCGAACTCCGACTTCACTCCCAGTTCGAGGGCGTCGATCTTCTCCGAGTCGAACCGGGGGTCGGCGCCGCCGACGGCTGCGGTCGAGTCCAGATTGAAGCCGCCGGACTTGAAGCCGTGGGTGTAGCTCGCGTAGCCCTTGACGGTGTCGCTGAACTCGTAGACGGCCTGCGAGGTGTAGACCAGCTCGTCGTCCTGGAACGTGTCCGCGAACGTCGCGGGGAGGATCGGCACGCCGGTATCCGCCGGCGTGGCAAAGGGGAAGCAGTTGAAGGCCGCGTTCAGGTTGCCGATCGTCGTCGCCACCGGCGCGAGCGGCGTTCCCGCGGCGCCTTCAGCCAGGGCCCGCGCGTTCAGCAGGGTCGCGAGGCAGCCGGGGTTGCTCGCGGCCGGCTGCCTGAAGCTGCCGTCCTTCGTCTCGTCGACGTACCGCAGCCCGGCGACCAGCGAGAAGCGATCCGTCAGGCGGAAGGTGTTGTGCGTGAAGATCGACCACGAGTCGCCTTCCTGACGGTAGATGTTGTTCGCGAAGGCCCCGCCGACCGGAACACCGCCGGAGAAGGCGAGCGCCTGGTTGTCGGCCGCCAGAACGTCTCCGAACGTCCCCCCGGTGGCCAGGGGCACTCCGCCGAGCAGTTGCGCCGGGGCGAGCGCCGGAGCGAGGGCGTAGTTCCACAGAACGGCATCGACGAAGGACGAGAAGTCCCCCATGAGGCCGAGGCCGATGTGCTCGAGAATGTCCTCGCCCGAGGCGAAGCCACCGACCAGCCAACTGACCCGCTCGGTGTCGCCGCTGAGCCGGAACTCCTGGGTCCAGGACTCGATGTCGTCGAACGTGCCGAAGCCGTTGGCGGCCTCCGGAGAGACACCGTACACGCCAATGCCGACGAAGTCGTCCTGGATCGACGAGGCGAAGAAGTCGCGCCACGAACCCAGGTAGGTCAAGGAGACGTTGCCGGTCAGGTTGTAGTTGAGCTCGGCCGACAGGCCCTTCTGATCGAAGGGGTTGACGAACGGTCCCGCGTTCGAGCGCCGGGCGTCGAAGGCCGACGGACCGACGACGGAGACGCCGCCGTCTGCCGGAAGTCCGGCCGCCGTGAACGAACCGAGTGCCGTGGCCGGCGTTTCGAGCAGGACGACGGCGTCGCAGCACTCCTCGTCCGCGTCCGAGTAGTCGCCGATGATCCGCAGCAACCCGCGGTCGCCGAGGCTCCAGAGCAACTGCCCGCGAACCAACGCCCGGTCGCGCGTGTAGCTCTCGGCTCCCGAAACGCTCTCGACGAAACCGTCCTGGTTTCGGACAGCAGCCGAGAGCCGGTAGCCGACCCGATCAGAAAGGGGGCCGCCCACCCCCGCCTGGAGATTGAAGGCGTTGAAGTTGCCCGCCGTCAGATTGAGGAAACCTGAGTGATCCGTCAGGCTCGGCTGCCGCGTGCGCAAGTTCAGGGCGCCCGCCGAAACGTTGCGGCCAAAGAGGGTGCCCTGCGGGCCGCGAAGCACCTCGATCGACTCGACATCGAGCTGATCGCCGAGCGCGATCCCCGGCCGACTCAGGTAGATCCCGTCGAGGAACACGCCGACCGAACTCTCGAGTCCGATGTTGTTGCCGGTCGTGCCGACGCCCCGGATGCGCAGGGTCGTTCCCTGCGACTCCGTCTGCGACGAGTTCATGTTGAAGCTCGACGCCAGCGTCGGCAGGTCGCGTATGTCCATCATGCCGGCGCGCTCGATCTGGAGGGGCGTGATCGCCGTCACCGCGATCGGTACGTCCTGCAGCGACTCCTCGCGCTTCGTCGCTGTAACCGTGATCTCCTCGACGAACAGGCCCTCGGCCACCGCCGGATCCTGAGCGGGTTCGTCCTCCTGCGCCCACGCCGAGCCTGCGGCCAGAACGAACGGAACGAACCCGGACAGAAACAGTCTTCTCAGCTTCAAGGTGGAGCCCCTTTGGAGTAGTCCGTTGCGGAGGGGGCGGCCGCAACGAGTGTCTTCCGGCCAACACCCGGCAGGGCACGGCTATTCCATCGAGGAGCCCCTCAGACGAGCCGGAGGCGCATGCCGCAGATCGTCACGAGGTCTTCGCCGGTGCGGCAACCCGCGGCCTCGGCGTTGGCCAGCGCCCTTGCCCGGTCCGTCACACGGATGTCCAGTCCGCCGAGCCCTTCGGGACGGCCGTCGCGCAGGGGGACGAAGCGGATCTCGGCATCCCGCAACGCGATCGTCGGAACGTCGCCGCCGCCGACCGGCTCGTCGAGAACCTCGCCCCAGCGGGCGGCCAGTGCCGCGGGATCGGCGGTCTGGATCTCGGCGGCGCGAATGCCGTCGACGATCTCCGTGTGCTTCGCCCGCTGCCAGTCCTCTCCGGCGGGCCACCAGGAGCCGTCCGGGCGCTCCTCGTCGACGTTCCAGCGCAGTTCCGGGATGGCGCCGGGAACGTCCTTGGGATGGAGCTGCATGCCCATGCCGCGCTCGCTCCGGCCCGGTTCCGAGACCAGACGGATGCCGAGGTCCGCGACCCGCTGCTGGTAACCGGCGTAGCTACCCTGAGGAACCTGCATGATCACCATGTAGCCGCCGTCGCCGCCGCGACGCTTGAGGTACCGGCCGCCGGGCGTGTCGTGCTCGCCCGGTTGCGGCGACACCGTCTCCAGGAACTGGTCGCCGAAGGGGATCAGGAAGTTGTGCAGACCGTACTTCCCCACGCCCGGGTCGCGGTAGCAGACCTCGACGCCGAAGACCGACTCGCACTGCTGCTGGATGCGATCGAGGTCATGGGCGACCAGACAGATCTGGCGCATGCGGATTTCGGACATGGACGGCTCCTTGTGCGGGCTGGGTTTGAGAGGGGCGACTCTACGGCAACGCGAACACGAACAGATTGCTGCCACGGCCGGGGCGGAGTTCGGGTGTCATGCGCGCGTTGGTCAGCCGGCCCGGACCGGTGTTGACGGCCACGTACTGGCGGCCCGAGACGGCGTACGTGACCGGGAAGCCCATGACCGGGGCACCGAGGTTGATCTCCCACAGCGCCTCGCCAGTCTCCTGGTCCAGGGCCCGGAAGCGTCCGCCCTGGTCGCCGCCGAACAGCAGGCCGCCGCCGGTCGCCAGCAGCGAGAAGGTCGCGGCCCGCGTCTCGTAGACCCACAGGGTCTCGCCGGTCTCCGCCGAGATCGCCCGCACCGTGCCCAGCTGGTCGGTGCCGGGCGCCACGACGTGGTTGGCGGCCAGGGCGTAGTGCGCGACGATCTGGTCCAGGGCCTTGACCTCCTCGCTCTTGAAGTCGGTCGTCACGAGCATCTCCGCGCACGCCTGCCGCAGCGGGAAGTACATGGTGCGCGTGACGGGGCTGTAGGCGCCTGCTTCCCAGTCCTTGCCGCCCGCCCACGAGGGGCAGATGAACATCACCTGCTCGAGTTCGCGGAAGATCACCTCTTCGTTGAGGCTCACCTCGCCGGTGGCGCCGTCGATGCCGGTGATCACGTTCTGCCGCACGGTCGGCGTCGCCCAGAGAAACTCGCCCGTGGCGCGGTCGAGGGTGTAGACCAGACCGGTCTTGCCGGGGATACCGGTGACGACCCTGCGCACCTCTCCCGCCTTCAGCCGCGGGTTGATCCACTCGACCGCTTCCGGGTCCGGCGCGACCGCCGTATCGACCAGGATGCGCTCGAAGACGTGGTCGAGGTCCCAGGAGTCGTTCAGGTGCTGGTAGTGCCAGCGGATCTCGCCGGTCGAGACGTCGAGCGCCAGGGTCGAGTTGTGGTACAGGTGCGTGAGATTCGTACCGCCGAGCATGAACCTGGGCGCCGGCGCCGTGACGCCCGTGCCGATGTAGACGAGTTCCAGTTCCGGGTCGTAGCTCGGCGGCATCCAGGTCCCGACGTGGCGGCGGTCCTCGTAGGGCACCGCGCCCCAGGTCTCGTTTCCCGGTTCGCCCGGCGCCGGCAGGGTGCGGCGCCGCCAGAGTTCCCGGCCTGTTTGCGCGTCATGGGCGAGGATGACGCACGCGTCCGGGCCGCCGAGGGGCCTGCAGCTCCGCCCGGAGATCAGCTTGCCGTCGGCGACGATCGGCCCGGCGCTGTGATGGGCCGGGTTGAACTTGTAGTCGAGGATCCGCGTCTCCCAGGCGAGTGCGCCCGTCACGGCATCGAGCGCGTAGGCGTAGTGGTCGGCGCTGGTGCCCAGGATGTACTCGCCCCAGATGGCGATGTTGCGCGTCTTGCGGGCTAGCGGTCCGGTGTAACCCCAGACGTCCTCCGGCAGGTCCCGCCGGTACTCCCAGATCAGCTCGCCGGTTTCGGCCGAGAGAGCCTGGATGACGTCCTCCCTGTTGGCGACGTACAGCACGCCGTCGTACGCCAGCGGCGTGGTCTCGGCGCTTCCATCGGCCATCGACCTCGTCCACTCCATCCGGATCCGCCCGACGTTCTCCCGCGTGATCTGGTCGAGCGGGCTGTAGCCCCAGGCGTCGAGGGTGCGGCGGAAGCTGAGCCAGTCTTCCGGCGCCGGGTTCTGCAGCATGGCGTCGGTGACCGGGACGAACTCGCTGCCCGAAGACTCCTGCGCGCCAGCGGTCGCGCCGGTCAAGGCCGGACACGCGACCAAGAGCGCCGCCGACAGGAGAACGCTGACCACACGTCCGTTCATCGCCTAACGATAGTCCTCCCCTGGGATGGCCGAGAAGTCTGGCGGCGCTTACCGTTGAGGGTCGACGGCCAGTATCGGTAGCCTCCTGGCCCGGAGACCACACTGATGGCACAGGGATTCACGGACCGCGACGTCCCCGACCAGTCGGGGCGGACGTTTCTCGTCACCGGGGCGAACACCGGCATCGGCTTCGAGACCGCGAGGGTGCTGGCGAGGCGCGGTGGGCGCGTACTGCTGGGGTGCCGCTCCGAGGAGCGAGCCGCCGGTGCGATCGCCAGGATCCACGCCGAATCCCCGGAGGCCGACCTCGAGTTCCTGGCCCTCGACCAGGCTGATCTGGCCAGCGTGCGAGCGGCCGCCGAGAGGGCCGCCGCCGAGCCCCGGCTCGACGTACTCGTCAACAACGCCGGCATCATGGGGGTGCCGCGCACCCTGACCGTCGACGGCTTCGAGGCGCAGTTCGGGGTCAATCACCTCGGCACGTTCGCGCTCACCGGGCGGCTCCTGCCGAAGCTGGAACGAACCGAAGGCAGCCGGATCGTGATTACCGCCAGCCTCGCCCATCGCGGCGGCCGGATCCACTGGGAGGACATCGACGGCGCGAAGCTCTATTCGCGCCAGACGCGCTACCGGCAGAGCAAGCTGGCCAATCTGATGTACATGTACGAGCTTCACCGGCGGCTCAAGGCCCGCGGTTCCCGGACGATCGCCGTCGCCTGTCATCCCGGCCTGGCGCAGACCGAGATCGGCCGCGACTTTCCCCTCATCCAGGCGGCTGCGCCCCTGATTCGCATCTTCTTCAATACCCAGGCAATGGGCGCCTGGCCGACTCTCATGGCGGCGACCGCACCCGGACTCACCGGAGGCGACTACTACGGGCCACGGAACTGGGAAGTAAGCGGTCCGGCCGGCGGGGCCTGGTCGTCGCCGGCCAGCCGCGATCCGGAGCTGGGCAGGCGGCTATGGGAACTTTCGGTGGAGATGACCGGAGTGGATCCTGGAATCTGAACGCATCGAGACGCAGGTGCTGATCATCGGCGGCGGTCCGATCGGCCTGATGGGATCGCTGCTCCTGTCCCGGCTGGGCGTCAAGTCGCTGGTCGTCGACCTGCGGGGACGTACGAGCACCCACCCTCGATCCCGGCTGCTGGACGCACCCTCGGTCGAGTTGATGCGCGAGGTCGGCGTGGAGCAGCAGGTGATCGACACCGGCCTCGGCCCCGACTGGACCGAGTACAACCGCTGGTTCGACTCTCTGGCGGGCAAGGAGATCTGCCGGGTCCCCACGCCGTCCTTCCACTCGGTGCGGACCGACCGCAGTTCGTCCATGCCGGTGATGACGGCGCAGGACTACGTCGAGGCGATCCTCTTCGACCAGGCGGCGTCGGACCCGAACGTCGACCTCCGCTTCGACACCACCGCGAACGGACTGACTCAGAACGACACCTGCGTCTCCTGCACGATCCGCGACAACCGCACCGGCCGCGCGACCCCCGTCTCCGCCGGGTTCGCGATCGGCGCCGACGGTCTCCGGAGTTCGACGCGCACCGCCATCGGCACGACGCTGGAGGCGGACTTCATGGACGTCTTCTTCCAGGACGTCATCTTCGAAGCGGACTTCTCTGGACACACCAGCGACCGGCAGGGCGGCCTGCTCTTCATCGCCCACCCGATGGGGGCCGCCGTCTTCCAGCCACTCGACGGCGTGCGGCGCTGGCGCTGCCAGATCGGCGGCTTCGACCGCACGCAGCAGATGACCGCTGAGTTCGCCGAGAACTGGATCCGGTCGGCGCTCGGCGCCGACGACCCGGTCCCGATCGAAGTGCGAACGATGACGGAGTGGCAGTTCCAGCCGGGCCGCGCCGGCCGTCTCGGCAGCGGCCGCATCTTCCTGGCCGGCGACGCCGCGCACGTGTTCATCCCGACCGGGGGCCTCGGCAACAACACGGGGTTCGTCGGCATCCGCAACCTCGCCTGGAAGATCGCCTTCGTGCTTCGCGGCGCCTCGCCCGCTTCCCTGCTAGAGACGTACGACACCGAGCACCAGCCGGTCGCCGAGCAGCGCGTCGCGGCCGGACGGCGCAACGCGCAACTGTCCGGAGGGATCTTCCGGGCGTTCCACGAGGGCGGCGATACGCAAGCGGCCGCCCGGAACTGCCGTCAGTACGGGGAGTACGAGGGGTTGATCTACGGCTACGAGTTGACATCGAGGCTCTGCGCACGCGACGAGGAGCCCGCGCCCGCGGTGGAGAATCCCGTCTGCGACTACGTGCCGGTCGTTCGGTCCGGCCGCCGGGCGCCGAACCTGTGGCTGGACGGGAGTTGGAACCGTTCCCTCCTCGACTGGAACGGCTTGGGCTACACCACCGTTCTGGGCGCGCACGTGGATCCCGAGCCGTGGCGGGCCGCGGCCGGCGCGCTCGCCGAGAGCGGGTTCCCCATCCGGACCGCACGGCTGCCGGAAGTCGAGGCCGAATCGCCGTACGACAACGGGGAGATCGTCCTCATGCGCCCCGACGGCATCGTCGCCGACCATTGGGACGCCGCCAGCGTGGACTCCGGCGACGAGCCGGCGCGCCTGACGCGCATCCTGCCCATCAAGGGTCGCGGCGCAGGCTCTCCGCCACCTCCCTCTTCATGATCTTCCCCACTGCGTTCTTCGGCAGTTCTGCCTGAACCACGAAGCGGCTCGGGATCTTGAACCGGGTCACGAAGCCCGCGGTGTGGGCGCGGAGTTCCTCCTCGCTGGCGTCGGCGCCGGGCTTGAAGACCACGGCGGCCCAGATGTCGTCGCCCCAGGTCTTGTGCGGCACGGGGACGACGGCGACTTCGGAGATCGCCGGGTGCTCGTAGAGCGCCTCCTCGATCTCGCGCGGTGAGATGTTCTCGCCGCCCTTGATGATCAGGTCCTTCTTGCGATCTGTGATCCGCAGGAAGCCATCCGCGTCCAACACGCCAATGTCGCCGGAGTGCAGCCAGCCGTCGCAGACGGCTTCGGCGGTGGCCTCCGGCTTGCCCCAGTAGCCCTTCATCACGTTGCGACCGCAGATGCAGACCTCGCCCGGCGTCCCGGCCGGCATCCGGTTGTGGTCGTCGTCCATCACCGCGACCTCCACGCCGTCGACGGCACGGCCGCAGGAACCCGCGCGGTAGTCGTCGCTGTCCGAGTAGGCGGTGGCGACCGCGGTCGACTCGGTCAGGCCGTAGCCGTCGCGAACGGTGCAGTCGAACTCCCGCTCGAAGTCGACGCGGACCTCGTTGGCGAGCGCGGCGCCGCCCGACCACACCCAGTTCAGAGAACCGATGTCGAAGCGTTCCCGCTCCGGGAAATCGAGCAGGTAGGTGAGCATCGTCGGCACCATGCCCATGCGCTCGATCCGGTCCCGCTCGATGTTCTCGAACACCTGCCGGGTGTCCCAGCGCACCATGACCGTCGCCCTGAAGCCCTTGACGAAGCCGACGCACATCATCAGGACGCCGAAGGAGTGGGCCATCGGCATCACGTGCAGGATCGGCATCCCCTCCGGCATCTCGGCCATGCCGCCGATCTGCTGAGACGACCACAAGATGTTGTCGTGGGTGAGCATCACTCCCTTCGGCCGGCCGGTGGTGCCCGACGTATAGAGCAGCAAGGCCAGATCGTCGCCGGCCCGGTCGACCAGGTAGTCGACGGGCTCCGCCGCCGCGATCTCGTGCGTAATGTCGGTTGCGCCGGCGACTTCGGTTGGACCGAGGCTGAGGAGCGCCTCGCAGTTCGAGGCTGCGCCCCGGGCCGCGTCGACGACAGGCGCGAGTACCGGCGCCACCAAGGCGACCTTTGCCCCCGAGTCCTCGAGCAGGTAGCCGACTTCGCGCGGACCGAGCTGCGGCATCACGGGGAGGATCACGGCGCCGATCTTCCACACCGCCTGGAAGGCGCAGAAGATCTCAGGGCAGTTCGGCATCATGACGACGACGCGGTCGCCGGGGCCGACGCCGCGCGCCCGGAGCACGGCGGCCAGTTTGCGGGCCAGGAGTTCCTGCTCCTCGTTCGTCCTGGTGCTGCCCTCGAAGCGCACGGCGTCATAGACGCCGAAACGCGCGAGACTGTCGATGGCGAGTTGTGCTGCGTTCATCCGGGACGGGCCTTCTCGTGGAATCGAGGCGTAGACTGGAGAGCCTACGTCCAAAGGAGGTCTGGTCATGCACCGAGTTCCGGGAGCCACAGCTCTTCCCCTGCTCGCCGTCTTCCTGCTTGCCACGGCGAGCCACGCCCAGGAATCCAGCCTGACGAACCACCCGCTCGCCAGCGAGCTGGTGCCAGGCGAGCCGCGGTTCGACCTCCTGCTACCGCCGGCCTATGACCCGGAGCGCTCCGAGCCCTACCCGCTCCTGCTCTGGCTTCACGGCGGCTCCAGCGGCGAGGGCAACCTGGAACGTCGTCTTCGCCCCCATCTCGAACGTGCCTGGGACGAGGGAACGATCGAGCACATCGTGGTCGTCACTCCGATCACGGGCGGCTCCTACTACATCGACTGGAAGGGCGGAGGGAAGAGCTGGGAGACCTTCATCCTCCAGGAGCTGCTGCCCCATGTCCGAAGCCACTACAACGTGGCGCAGGACCGGGCCGGCACCGTGCTCGGCGGCGGCTCCGCGGGAGGTCAGGGCACGCTCCGGATCGGCCTCCGGAACCCCGAGATGTTCGCGGCCGCGGCGGCCCTCGAACCGGGATTCCCACCCGTGGCCTCCTTCGCCGACCTCGACCTCACGCCCTACGGTCCCGGCGCGATGCGGTTCCTGAACGAGCGTTTCGGCGATCCCTTCGACGTCGAGTATTGGCGAGCCCGTCACCCGCCGACGATCGTCATCGACAACGCCGACCGGCTCCGCGCCTCCGGACTGAAGCTCCTGGTCGAGGCCGGCGACGAGGACGCGAACCTGACGTACCTCAGCGCCGAACTCGTCCACCGGCTGCTCTTCGACGCAGCGATTCCGCACGAGTACCACCTGATCCAGGGGGCCGCCCACACCGGGCGCTCGGTCCCACGGCGGATCACGAACGTGCTCGCGTTCTTCCAGCGCGCGCTGCGTCCCCAGGGGCCCGACCCGCAGGCCGAACGGCACTTGGCCAACGCCAAGCAGAGCGGCCGCTACGCGCCGCGGGTTCCCAACCAGCTCGACTTCGAGACCGTCGACTTCCGCAGCCCGCCGCCGTGAGGATCGATCGCCTCGAGCTGTACCACGTCAGGTCGCCGCTGCCGGCGCCGCTCCACGTTGCCGCGCAGCCCGGCCACGGGCAGACGCACAACGAGCTGACGTTCGTCCGCATGACGACGGACGAAGGCGTCGTCGGCGAGTCGGCGGGAATGACCCTGGGCCGCTTTCACGCCGGCCTCGGCGACGCTCTGGGGCCCTTCATTCTCGGCCGCGACCCCCTCGACATCGAGGGCTTCGGCAGCGTGCTCGACGCCGGCGAGGCCCTCGGCATCCGCCTGGCCTGGCTCGAACCGGCGCTGTGGGACATCGCCGGCAAGGTCAAGGGAAAGCCCGTGTACGAGCTGCTGGGCGGCGGCAGGGACAGGCTCAGGGCCTACGCATCGACCTCCGAGCTTCGATCGCCCGAGGAGCGCACCGAGAACCTGCTCGAACTGAAGGAGATGGGCTTTGCCGCCGTCAAACTCCGCGCCCACTACCCGGACTGGCGCGACGACGTCGCGGTCATTGAGCGGGCCCGCGAGGCGGTCGGGACCGACCTGGCGCTGATGGTCGACGCGAACCAGGGCTTCCACTTCTCGCTCCTGCCCGGCGCGCCGCCTAAATGGGATGTCGACATCGCGGCCGCGTTCGCGAGCGCCATCGAGCCCTGCGACATGACCTGGATCGAGGAGCCGCTCGACCGCAACGACTACGCGGCGCTCGCCGAACTCCGCCAGCGGACCTCGATCCCCCTCGCCGGCGGCGAGTTGAACTGGCGGCTCAACGAGTACGGACTCCTGGTCGAGAAGCAGTGCCTCGACATCCTCCAGGCCGATGCCATGTTCTTCGGCGGCATCGCGGGATGCCGGAAGGTGGCCGCTCTCGCCGGCGCGAACGGCCTGGCCTTCGTCGCTCACACCTGGAACAACGGCTTCGCCCTGCTCGCCAACCTGCATCTCATGGCCGCCAGCCCCAACTGCGAGTGGTGCGAGTTCCCCTACGAACCGCCGGGCTGGACCACCGAGGGCCGCGACGCGCTGCTGGCCGAGACGACGGAGATCGACGACGACGGCTATGTCCACCTGCCCCACCGCCCCGGCCTCGGCATCGTCATCGACGAGGACAAGCTGGAGAGCTTCGGAGAACGGTTCTACGACGGGCGGGCGTAAGCCGGCGCGAGGCGAAGCCGGAGTCAGTCGCCAGGCGGCAGCGACAGGTGCCGGCTCTCGGAGTCGCGGGCCGGAAAGAAGGCGCGCCGCGGCTCGGCGGTGCGGACCTGCTCGAGCCAGAAGACGCCGTCGTAGCGGCCGCTGTTGCCGCGCGTCGCGACCAGGTCTTCGTCTCCGTCCTGGTCCATGTCGAGCACGACGAACTCGTCGAACATGCCGCGCACGCGGCGGGAAACGTCGTGCCGGGTCCACTTGGCGGCCGGGTCGCCGGGGTTCTCGAACCAGCCCAGGCGGCCCGCGACGCTGGCGGCGGTCTTGTCCTCGCCGTCGCGGTCGCGCGGGCGGGAGCTGTAGCCGCCGCTCCAGAGGTCGAGGTCGCCGTCGTCGTCGATGTCGAACAGCGCGAGGCCGGTTGGATTGTCCGGCGCCGTGTCGCCGATCGGATGAATCGTCCACGGTTGTGCGACCGGATCCGCCGGCTGCTCGAGCCACACGTTCAGCACCGGCGTCTCCTGGAGGACCATGTCGAGCCGGCCGTCCCGGTACAGGTCGGCGAACTCGACGTTCATGCCGGTAAGCCGGCGCGGGCCGCGCTCCCACGGCGCCGTCCTGCCCGTGACCTCGATCGGATGTTCCTCGAACGCCAGTTCCGAGCCGGCTTCGAGCAGGTTCTCCAGCCAGAAGATCCTCGCTTCCGACCGGCTGCCGGCGAGGATGTCCAGGTCGCCGTCGCCGTCCAGGTCGACCGGCCGTGAGTTCATCGGCACCGTGACGGTGGTCAGAACCGTCTCGGTCCAGTTCGAATCGACCAGCGGATCCCCTTCGATCTCGAACACGGAGACCTCCTCGAGCGGGAAGGTGTCCGGCACCGGCTCGCCTTCCGGCTGCTGCGCACCCTTGTTCGGCGCGACCGCCTCGAGCCGGCCATCCTGGTCGAGATCGGCCAGGTAGACGCGGATCCATGATCCCCGCCCCGCCGTCACCGACGGGATGAGCCGCGGCCAACGACCGTCCCGAACCTCGGAGCCCGGATTCTGGAAGTAGGTCAGGTGGTCGAGTTCGCACGCGACCAGCACGTCGAGCAGGCCGTCGCCGTTCACGTCGCCGATGGCTATGTCCTCGGCCGCGGCAGCCTCCCTGCCTTCCGCCAGGGTGACGCTGGTCCAGCGGTTCGGATCGCCGCTACCGAAGTGGAGCCGGACGTGGTCGCTGTCCTCGTGGACGGTCACGATGTCCAGGTGACCATCGCCGTCGAGGTCGGCCAGCTTCAGGCCGTCGGCGCCGCGCATCGGGACGCCGCCGGAGAGTTCCTCGTCGTCGATCCGGTGCTCGCGCCAGGAGATGAACTCGCCGCCTGCGGACTGCGCCGAAGAGGGGGTCTCGGCGACCGTGAGCGGCATGTCGGTCGCGGCCGGGTCCGCGGGCGTGCAGGCGACGAGAACCGCCAGTGCCGGCGCCAGGGCGCCGGCGGCGAGTCGCGCGACCGGCTTGCGCTCAACCCGGCCCGACACGCTCGATCCGTCCGTCGACCTCGGGATGCTCATGCCAGTCTCCCCACTCCACGTGGCACCAACCCTCGCTGCTCAGTTCGCCGGCATTCTCCCACTCCGGCTCGGAGTCGTCGCCGCTACGCCCCACCCGTTCCAGCAGCCGCAGCCGGCAACTCGCCAGATCGCTGTGCAGGCAGAAGCAACTCGATCCGTCCGGGTCGATGTAGGGCGCTTCGAGGATCAGCTTCAGGGGACAGTTCACCTCCAGCTCGACCCGTTCGCGTTCCGATTCGGCCGCGAAGGACCACCGTCCGGGAACCGATCCGCTCGTTGCCGCGGAACCGTCAAGCGGCGCGATCAACCGCACCTCACGGCCACGGACGCGCGCGATCAGCATGTGGACCGGCGGCGGCCCGTCCGCGGAGGCCGGGATGCAGGAAACCTCCAGGTAGCCGTCCGGATCGTCGTCGAACCGGTTGCAATGAGCCCAGAGCCAGTGCGGCGGGTGCTTCCGGCCCCAGATGTGGCTTTGCTCGCCCGGCGCGCCCTCGATCACGAGTCGGCGGTCCCCGATCTCGATCGTCCCGGCGAACTCCGTCCCTGGGTACGGGTAGATCATCGCTCCGGGGAGATCACCCGAGCTGTAGAGCCCTTCGGGGAACGGCAGGATGAGTTCCGACTCCGCCGGCCACTCAAGATGCCACCGGACTCGCCGGCCGCCTTGACCGATCCCGCCCCGGGCCAGTCCGTTGCCCAACTCCGCCGGCGCGAAGTTGTGTCCGTCGAGGGGGCCGCCGCCAAAGCCAAGACGAAACGGGGTCGCCTGGGACTCGAGCGTCGCCAGGGGACGGCGCTCGAACACCCCGAAACTGCGCTCGGGATTCCGGCGATCGAAGAACGCGAACCAGAGTCCCAGCTCGGCGCAGCGCTCTGTAGTCTCGGGCGCCTGGAGGACGTATCGAATCCAGTAGCCCGTCTCGCTCGCCAGGTCGTTGAGGGTCAGGTAGTAGACCTCGTAACTGCCGCGGGCGGCGGCAGTCCACCGGAGGGCGTTGGCCTGGTCGAGGTTCATGCGCGGTCCGTAGGGCCGTGTCGACTACACGAACCCCTTCGGCCTGGTCGCCGTCCGTTCAGAAGATGAGTTCGATCACCTCGTCGTCGACCGTGCCGGCGGTGCCCCGGTTGCTCCACCACCGCGGCTCGACGAGTTCGCTCTCCCAGGCGTCGAGGGCGCGCTTGAGTTCTTCGAGTACCGCCTGCTCGTCGTCGGCTAGCGGGGACCGCTCGCCGAGGTCGTTCTCCAGGTCGTGCAGCCGGTTCAACTGGCCGAGCGGCGACCCGTGGGGCGCTTCCCAGTCCGGGAAGAGAGCGCCGAGGAGCGGAAGCGAGGCGACCTGCTCCTCGGAGGCGCGGTTGACCTGCCACAGCTTCCAGTCGCCGCGGCGGACGGCGCGGTTCGGGCCGGCCCGCCAGAACAGGGTCTCGTGGGGAACGCCGTCGACCTCGCCACGGAGGTAGGGAAGGAGATCGACGCCGTCGAGCGGCTTCTCGGGAAGTGAAGCGCCTGCGGCCGCCGCCAGCGTGGGCAACAGGTCGAGCGACGACACGGCCGGCCGGTAGACCAGGCCCGGCTCCACCCTGGCCGGCCAGTTCAGCAGGAAGGGCACGCGGATGCCGCCTTCGAAGAACCAGCGCTTGCCACCGCTGAGCGGACCGTTGGTGCACCCGCCCTGGAGGTAGAAGGCGCAACCGTTGTCGGAGAGGAAGACGATCAGGGTGTCGTCCTCGACGCCGTGCTCCCGCAGCCGGGCCCTGACCTCGCCGACGCTGTCGTCGACCGCCGAGACCATGGCGGCGAAGATGCGCACCCTCGGATCCTCGATGTGCCGGTACCGGTCCAGGTACTTCGCGGTCGCCTGCAGCGGGGTGTGCGGCGCGTAGTGGGCGAGGTAGAGAAAGAAGGGCCGGTCGTGGTGACGGTCGATGAAATCGAGCGCCTCGCGGGTGAGGACCTCCGTGAGGTACTCGGTCTCCTCGACGACCTCCCGGCCCCGGAAGATGGGTCGCTCCCGCACCTCGGCGAGCGGCAGCGGGCTCCAGTTCTCGACCCCTTCGGCGGACGGCTCGATGTAGATCGTGCCGCTCTGCATGCCGAAGAACTCGTCGAAGCCGCGGTCGAGGGGGTGTTTGCCGTCGCCCCAGCCAAGCTGCCACTTGCCGACGGCGCCGGTCGCGTAACCGGCGGAGCTCATGACCTCGGCCAGCGTCGGGTCGTCCGGGTTCAGACCGTAGTCCCGGCCCGACGGGTTGAACTCGTAGCCCTGCCGCTGCGGGTAGCGGCCGGTCATCAGACCGGCGCGCGACGGGCTGCAGACGGCCGCGGTGACGTAGCCGGCCTCGAAGCGGACGCCGCCGCGGGCCAGTTCGTCGATGTTCGGGGTGTCGATGATCTCGCTGCCGTAGATGCCGACGTCGCCGTAGCCGAGGTCGTCGGCCAGGATGAAGACGACGTTGGGCGGGCGGCTTGCCTGTTCGGTGGCCTGCTCCGCGGCGCATCCGAGTGCGGCGACGAGGGCGACCGTCAACACGATCTGTTCACGCAACACGGTATTCCTCCGGATCGATCTGCGAAACGGCCTCGAGCACCGCCCGGTTGCCCGGCAGCAGCTTGTGGCGCCACACCGGCAGGTAGTCCTCCATGCCGGCGAGCAGTTCGTCGATCGTGAAGTGGCCGGCGATCAGGTTGTAGACGCCGAGCATGCCCATGTTGGCGAGGCCCGGCGCGCCGCCGTCGCGGGCCAGCTGGAACACCGGCACGCCGTAGGAACGGACGCCTTCCAGGGCCGGCGGGTTTCTCACCCGCGAGCTGTCCCACAGAATGAGCCCGTCGGGCTCGACGCCCGGGCCGTACGACAGGTAGCCGGCGTGGTCGAAGGCAAGGACGGCCGTGTACGACTCGATCACCGGGTTGTCGATCGGCTCATGGCTCGACAGGACGACCGTGCCCTCGACCAGACCGCCCCGGGTCTCAGGGTTGTAGTCGGAGGTGTAGGCCATGTGCCAGCCCTTGGCGGCCGCCGCGTAGCCGAGCGTCTTGAGGCAGGTGAGGAGCCCGGCGCCGCCCGTGCCGGCACCGCCGACCCGCTCGACCACATTGCCGTTCACGCCAGCGCCCGCGCTCATCGCACCCGGATCGGCGGGTAGCCCTCGGGCACCGTCGCCTCGCCCATCTCGAAGTACTTCATGATCTGGTCTTCGATGAACTGGTTCGAGCTCTCCGGCGTGAACGTGACGCCGCCGCCCTTCCAGTTCACGTTGCAGTTGCCGAGGCAGTCGATGACCTTCATCCCCTTGATCCCGGCGAGGTGGATCTCGAACGCGCGCCGGATCATCCGGCTCGCCTCGCGGTAGCGCACACCCGAGGTCAGGGCGCAGCGCCCCGCGTAGACGACGCCGGGGAAGTGGGCCAGCGTCTTGATGATGTCCATGGGATAGCCCATGACCTCCTCGTCGCGGCCGCCCTGGAAGGTGGTCGTCGGCACTTCCTTCGTCGTCGTCGGGCCCATCTGGCCGCCGGTCATGCCGTAGGCGTTGTTGTTGTAGATGACGACGATGAAGTTCTCGCGCCGGTTGCAGGCGTGCATCAGGCCGGCCAGGCCGATGCCGCAGGCGTCGCCGTCGCCGGAGTACTGGACGACGATCTGCTCGGGCGCCATGCGGGAAACGCCGGTCGCCGTGTCGCTGGCGCGGCCGTGCGGCGAGAGCACGGTGTTCACCTCCATCTGCGCCGCGATCGTCGAGCCGCAGCCCACGCCCAGGGCGAGGATCGTCTTCTCCGCCAGGTCGAGTTCGGTGACCAGGTCGCAGAGGATCTGGCTTACCGAGCCATGCCCGCAACCGGGACACCAGGACGAAGGCAGTCCGGTGTGGACATCGAGCTGAGGCGAGATCTTGCGCGCTTCGACGCCCTCGGGAGGCGTGTAGCGCGCCGGCGCGCGGGCGGCTGGTTCAGTCACGTCCGACCTCCGGGATCACTGTGTTCTTGCGGATGCCGAGCAGGTTGTCGAGCATGGCCTGGGCCCCCTCCTGTCCCCGCCGGGCGGCGAGCTGGTCGAGCATCTGTTTTCGCGCCGGCGGATGGGTGTCGGCGAGGTGGAAGGCTGTGGGATGGACATCGTGGAAGCCGCGTGGCTCCACCGGCTGCCCGGCGGCCATCTGGCGGATCGCTTCGAGCACGGCCCGCGCCGGGATCGCGAGGGCCGGCTGTCCGAAGAACTGGACGGGGCAGCGGCCCCCGACCGCCAGGCGCACGTCGGTCAGGGCCTGGCCGAAGTTGATCTCGACCGTCAGCACCTCACGGGCGCTCGAGGCAAGCTCCCCGAGCGGCGCCTCCGGGAACGGGAAGAGGGTGATCGGCCGGAACAGCCCGACCTTGATCCCCTCCTCGCGCGCGTTCCTGACCGCCTCCTTCGCGATCCGGGCCATGATCCCGTACGCGACAACGACGAACTCCGCGTCGTCGCACAGGAAGCTGTCCCAGCGGGTCTCATCCGCGCGCATGCGCTCCAGCTTGTGCTGGATCTCGTAGCAGACCATCGTGTCTAGTTCGGGCGTGCGGGCGGCGCCGACCACCCGGCGTTTCTCGCGCAGCGAGCGGTCGAGCGCCCAGGTCTTGTCCGGCAGATCGCGTTCCGGCACCTCGAAGGGCTGCAGCGTCTCGATCATGTTCGCCATCTTGCCGTCGATGCAGACGACGGCAGGGATGCTGTAGAGGTCGGCGACGTCGAAGGCCTCGGCGGTGAGCTGGACCGTCTCGGTGATCGTCGACGGCGCGAACAGCGGCAACTGGTAGTCGCCGTTGCCGAGGCCGCGGAGCATGCGGATGTCCGACTGCGCCGGATAGAGACCGCCCGAGACGCCGACGTGGGCGCGGGTGAGCGCCCCCAGCACCATCGGCGTCTCGGCGCCGGCGGCGTTGGTCAAGCCGTCGATCATCAGGGTCAGCCCCGGGCCGACCGACGCGGTCATCGCCCGCTTGCCGCACGCCGCGGCCCCGAACACCGCCATGACGCTCGAGATCTCGTCGCCGAGCTGCTGGAAAACGCCTCCATGCTCGGGCAGGGCCTCGGCGACGTACTCGAGCAGCTCGGTCTGCGGGGTGATCGGATAGCCGGCGAAATAGTCGAGGCCAGCGACCATCGCGCCGATTCCCATTGCGTGGGCGCCCATCGTCGGCTTGCCGACCGGCGGCACGAAGGGCTGCTCGCTCATGGCAGCTCCTCGTGCGGGACCGGCTCGTCAAAGCGGAAGACCTCGATCGCCTGGTCGGGACAGACCATCGCGCAGAGGTTGCAGCCGATGCAGTACTTCATCAGGTCCGCCTCGACGACGACCGGCCGCCAGCCCATCATGTTGGCGCCCCGTCCCGGTTCGATGATGCGCACCGGGCACGCCGGGATGCAGAGATCGCAGCCCTTGCAGAGCTGCTCGAAGATCTCGATGTAGCCGCGTTGGACGTCCGGGCGCGGGACCTCCTTCGCCTCGATCAGGTGGCCCGATGCGCCGTCAGCAGACACGATGGTGCGGCTCCTCTCCGCGCAGGACGCGGTCGACGTTGGCGATGCTCTCCCTGATGGCGTCTATCACGCATTCGTTCGTGCTGCCGCCGCTGTGGGGAGAGAGAAAGGCGTTCGGCGCGCCGAGCAGCGGGTTGTCGGCCCGGATCGGCTCGACGCTGAACACGTCGATGGCGGCGCCCGCGATCCGGCCCTTTGCCAGCGCGTCTGCGAGATCGTCTTCCTTCACGATGCCACCGCGCGAGGTGTTGACCAGGAACGCCGACGGCTTCAACAGACCGAGTTCCCGAGCCGCGATCAGATCCCGCGTCGTCCCGGTGAGCGGCACATGCAGGCTGACCACGTCGGACTCCCGCAGCAACTGTTCGAAGGGGAGCCGCACGACACCGAGTTCGCGTTCGGCGGCGCTCGGCACCAGTCCGCGCTCGCGTTCGCGCTCCGGCGTGCTTGCCGAAAGAAGCTCCATCTCCATGCCCTGAGCCCGCTTCGCCACTTCGTGGGCAATCGCCCCGTAGCCGACCAGCCCGAGCTTCTTTCCACGTACCTCGTGGCTGCCCCTGGCGAACAGCGCCGGATACGGGTTCTCCAGCCGGCGCAGCGCCGCCGTCGCATCCTCCATCCGGCGCAGCAGGAAGATGCACGCCATGATCACGTACTCGGCGACCGACACGGCGTTGGCCTGCGGCACGTTGCACACCGGGACCCCGAGTTCCCGGGCCGCGCCCACGTCGATGTTGTCGACGCCGACCCCGACCTGCTGCACGAGTTCCACGCCGTTCAGGAGTTCCAGTTCGGCCCGTCCCACCAGGTACGGGTGGGTGGTCAGCAGGGCGCGCGCGCCCTCTGTCAGTTCGGCGGTCAGGTCCTCGTTGCGGTGGACGAAGCAGGCCTCCCAGTGCGCCGGGAAACGGGCGATCCGGTCGCGCGGACCCGGCGGCACCAGACAGATCACCTTGCTGCTTCGCGTATCGCTCACTCTCCTACCGACCAGCTTCGCTATCGCTACACTCAACATCCTACTCCCAACCACGTTCGAGGGATCACTCAATGAGATGGAAAGGTCTTGCGGCTAGCGCGCTTCTCGCTCCGGCCCTGGTCGCTGGCTGCGGGTCGCCGGCCGGCGACCCCGGCGACGACCCGGGCGCGCCCGACCAGGCGACCGCGCCGCAGCCGAATCCGCTGCGCAACGCCTACTACGGCGACCTGCACGTCCACACCCGCTTCTCGATGGACGCCTACATCTTCGACGTCCGGGCCACGCCGGACGACGCCTACCGCTTCGCCCGCGGCGCGCCGCTCGTTCACCCCGCCGGCCACACGATGCAGCTCCGGCGGCCTCTCGATTTCCAGGCGGTCACCGACCACGGCATCCTGCTCGGCGTCCTGCCGGCGATGGACGACCCGGAGGATCCGCTGTATCAGGTCCCGCTCGCCAGGGAACTGCGCGAGCTGGGGCCCTCCGAGGGCTTCCAGCGCGGGCTCCAAGCCTACCGAGCCGGCGAGTTCCACAAGATCGACGGCAGCGAGGCCAACCGCGACGCCTGGCAGCGCATCGTCGAGTCCGCCGAGCGCCACAACGACCCGGGCGCCTTCACCACCTTCATCGGCTACGAGTACACGACCACCGCCGCCGACACCGGCAACCTCCACCGCAACGTGATCTTCCGCGGCAGCGAGGCACCGGAGGTGCCCTTCACGGCAATGGACTCGGACAATCCCGAGGACCTGTGGGCCTGGCTCGATGGGCTCCGCGACAACGGCGTCGAGGCGCTCGCCATCCCCCACAACTCGAACGGCAGCAACGGCAACATGTTCAGTCCGTTGACCTTCGGCGGCGATCCGCTGGACGCCGAGTACGCCGAGACGCGGATGCGCAACGAGCCGATCGTCGAAGTGACCCAGGTCAAGGGCACGTCGGAGGTCCATCCGCTGCTGTCGCCGAACGACGAGTGGGCCGACTTCGAGATCATGCCCTACCGGGTCAGCAGCACCCTGCCGAGCGAACCCCAGGGAAGCTACGTGCGCACCGCCTATCTTGACGGCCTGCTGCTCGAAGAGACCCAGGGCTTCAATCCCTTCCGTTTCGGTCTCGTCGCCGCCACCGACACTCACAACGCCGGCGGCACCCCGGACGAGGACGACTACCACAGCAAGGTCGGCAGGCGCGACGGGACGCCCCAGCTTCGCGGCTCCGTGCCGCTGGACGAACCGAGTCCGGACGGCTCCCCCGCCTACGCACAGACGTACTTCCAGATGTGGGGCGCTTCCGGCCTGACCGGCGTCTGGGCCGAGGAGAACACGCGCGACTCGATCTACGACGCGTTCCGGCGCAAGGAGACGTTCGCCACGACCGGGCCGCGGATCCAGGTCCGGTTCTTCGGCGGTTACGACTTCGACGCGAATCTCGCGGACGACCCCGAGATGATCGCGAAGGCCTACGAGCAGGGCGTGGCCATGGGCGGCGACCTGCTCGCGGACGGCGAGCGCGCGCCGAAACTGCTGCTCTGGGCGTCGGGCGACCCGGAGAGCGCGGGTCTGCAGCGACTCCAGGTCATCAAGGGCTGGGTCGACGGCGACGAGGCGCACGAGGCCGTCATCGACGTCGCCTGCTCCGACGGCGGCACGCCCGCGGGCGACCCGCCGCGCTGCCCCGACAACGGCGCGACGGTCGACCTGTCGGACTGCAGTATCTCCGAGGACCTGGGCGCGGCTGAACTCCGCGCCGTGTTCGAGGACCCCGGGTTCGACCCGGGCCAGAGGGCGGTCTACTACCTGCGGGTGCTCGAGAACCCGACCTGCCGCTGGTCGACCTGGGACGCGATCCGCGCCGGCGTCGACCCGCGACCCGGCGTGCCGACGACGATCCAGGAACGCGCCTGGTCGTCGCCGATCTGGTACCGGCCGTGAGAGCGGCCTTTCTCGCCGCCGTTGCCGTGGCACTCCCGGCCTGCCAGACCACCGAGACTCCCGCCTCGAACCTCGTCGCCGACATGCCCACCCGCGCCCAGTCCCAGGACGGCCAGTGGATCTCCTGGCGCGAGCACATCATCGATGACGTCGCCACCTCTGGGGTGGCGATCCGCGGCGGCGACGGACTCGAAATGGCCGACCTCGACGGCGATGGCTACCTCGATGTCGTCTCGGTCCACGAATCGGACACCGAGTACGGCAACGTCGGCCAGGGCCACGTCCGGCTCGCCTTCGGCGGCCCCGATCCCACGGTGTGGCACCTGGCCACTCTCGCCGAAGGGAACGAGGCCGCTGCCGCCGAGGACGTCGCCATCTCCGACTTCGACGGCGACGGCGATCTCGACGTCGTGGCCGCCTGCGAACTGGCCCATCTCATCTACTTCGAGAACCCCGGCACCGGCACCGAAGAGGCGGCCGCCGCGTTGCGCAGCGGCGCGTGGCCGCGCGTGATTCCGTCCGTCACGAAGGACCGCGGCTCCTACATCCGGGTGTTCGCCGGCGACCTCGACGGCGACGGCCGGCCCGAGGTCGTCGCCCCGAACAAGGGCGCGCAGAACCCGGATCGCCAGACCACCGAGAAGCACGCGATCTCCTGGTTCGACACGACGGCCGATCCGCTCTCCGGCGACTGGGCCGAACACGAGATCGTCCGTGTGATCTGGCCGATCAACTCCCAGACCGTCGACCTCGACGGCGACGGCGACACCGACGTCGTCGGCGGCTCAACAGGCGAGGGACGCATCTTCTGGTTCGAGAACCGGAGCGCGGACGACGGAGACGTGGCGCTCGTGGAGCACCTGATCAGCATCGAAGGCACGACGACCACCGCCGACACCGTCCGGCCGCCGAACGCCCCGCCGACCGGCGCGCTGCTCAACGGCTTCAACATGGCTTTCGTCGACCTCTCGGGCGACGGCCGGCTGGACCTCGCAACGGTCGAGTTCGGCGGCGTCCTGGTGTGGCTGGAACAGCCGGCCGATCCGGCGGGCACGTGGCAGTTGCGGCCGATCGGCCGCCTGACCCCGGACAACCTGGTCGGCTTCGCCTTCGCCGACATCGACGGCGACGGGGATCTCGACGCCATGTCGGGCGCCTACAGCCGCAGCGGACGGGCCGCCGACCAGGAAGTCCAGCCCCATACGCCGCTCGGCCGCCTCGCCTGGTTCGAGAACCCCGGGGACATCGACGGCGAGTGGACCCGGCACGACATCTCGCGCCGCAAGCGCGGCATGTTCGACAGCTTCGTCGCCCGCGACATGGACGGCGACGGCAACGTCGACTTCGTCGGCACCCGCGGCAACAGCGCCGAGTTCGACGGCGTCTTCTGGCTCGAACAGGTACGCACCGACGAACCGGTCACCGCCTTCGACCAGGCCCGCGAGGTCGAAAGCGAGCAGATGCCGCTGCCGTGACGACTGCTGACCGACGGCGCGCGCTCGAGTCCGTCATTCGGTCGATGGCACGGGACCTTGCGATCGACCTCGTCGGATTCGCCTCGACTGCCGACCTGGAACAGCGCCTCGGCGAGCGCCACCGCCCCTCCACCCTCAGCGCCGAGTCCCGCACACTCATCGTGCTCGGCAAGCGCACGCTGCGCGGGGTGCTGTGGGCAAGACACCTGCCCAGCAAGCAGCTGGCCGGCGGGCGGACCCTGCGGGCCCTCGAGTTCGCCGCCGAACGGATTGCGTTCGACCTCGAACGCCGTGGCGCGCTCGCACTGCCCGTGTCCCCGGCATCGCTCGACTTCGAGAAGAGGACGCCGGGTGACCTGCTTCCAGCCGGCCAGGGCTCGCCGCTGCTACGCGAGGGTGCCGCACTCGCCGGCCTCGGCACGCTCGGCCTGAACCGGATGGTGCTGACGCCGGAGTACGGGCCGCGCGTCTTCCTCGCCGGCGTTCTGACCTCGGCGGAGATCGAGCCGGGCACCGAGCTTCCGGAAGAGCTCTGCCTCGGCCTCGAGGAGTGCGGCCGCTGCGCCGCGATCTGCCCGGCCGACGCGATCCCGCGGCGAGCGCACCGGGGCGCCCGGCTCCCGGCGATCCGCGGTCTCGACGAGCGGGCCTGCGCCCGGAGCTGCCAGCCCTTCGGTTTCGAGGCCTTCAGCGACCACCTCGCCTCGATCTTCGAGGCACGCACCGGCGACGACATGTGGCAACGGATGCGCGGCCGCAAGTCCGGCGAGATCTGGTCCGAGATGGCGATGATGAAGGAGGCGGCGCTCACCGGCTGCAGCGAGTGCGTCCAGGTGTGTCCCGTGGGACGCGACTACGAGCGGCTCCGCTCGTCCGTCCATCGCCGCCACGACCTGCCCGACCGGCTGCCGCGCAGCGAGGCGGACGGTTTCGTCGAGATCGAGAACCTCGGGCCGCAGATCCGCCGCCGCACCACCTGGGAGCAGGAGCGCCGGTGAGCCTGAAGCAGGATCTCGCCCGGTACGCCTTCGAGCGGGGGGCCGACTCGGTCGGCGTCGCCGACGTCGCGGCCTACACCGCCGTCACCGAGAGCGGCCAGGTGCCCAACTACCTGTGCGAGGGAATGAAGAGCATCGTCGTCGTCACCAAGCACCTGCTGACCGGCGCGATGGCGCTCCAGGACGTGGCGACCCAGTCGACGAACTCGCACCTGGCGCTCGATTCGGCCGAAGAGACGACCTGGGAGATCGCCGAGTGGCTCGAGGCCCGCGGCCACTGCGCGCTGCCGGTCTCCGGCGAGTACGCCGACCTGGACCTCAAGTGGACCGGGGCGGGATTGCTAGACCTCAAGTGGACGGCCGAGTTCGCCGGCCTCGGCCACGTCGGCCTCAACCTGAACTTCCTGACCCCCGAGTACGGCTCGCGCGTCTACCTCGGGGCGCTGATCACCGACGCCGAACTCGAGCCGGACGAACCGCTCGACCGCGACCTCTGCCCGGGGCTTCGCTGCGGCCGCTGCGCCGTGATCTGCCCGCCGAAGGCGATTCCCCTCAAGGCGTCGAAGGAAGAGAGCGTCAATGACATCCGCGACCTCGACCAGCGGGGCTGCTCGCAGGCGGCGATGCGGATCAGTATCCGCTCGCTCTACGTCGTGCTGCGCAAGCTGCTGAACGCCGAGGTCGACCTCGACGTCTCGCAGGTACTCGACAACCGCTACTGGCGCGACTTCTTCCTGGCCACGAACAGCAAGCGCGGCGCGTTCGCCGCCTGCTTCGAGTGCATGTACATCTGCCCGGTCGGGTCGCAGGACATCCGCAAGATCATGCGCATCCCCTACCGCCGACAGGACCTGCCGCCTGGCAGCGTCGTGCACATCCGCGGCGAGCAGGAACACGAACTCGTCTTCCGCGGCCCGCCGGGCGAGCGCGACCCGGAGTACATCCGCGACCGCGACTTCGACCATCTCGTCCACATCGGCGGATGAGCGCGCCGGCGAGCGGCAACGGCGCTGGCCCGGCGATCGACGCCGAGGCGATCAGAGGGCAGGCCAAGACCCTGGGGATCGACCTGGTCGGCTTCTGCTCCTGGCAGGACCTCGAGGCGGAAGCCCCGGACTACGACAAGCCGTCGCAGCTCTCGACCTACCTGACGCGCCTGATCGTTCTCGCCAAACGCTATCCCACCGGCGTCGCCCGCTCGCCCGACGCCGCGTTCCGCCAGTACGCCAACGGTCGCGTGGCGCGCCATCTCGAGGAGGCCGCGGGCGGACTCGCATACTGGCTGGAGCAGCGCGACGCGATCGCCTGTATCCTCTCGGCGGCGATCCCCGACCTGCGGCGCCAGCCGATGGCCTATGCCGGGCCGGGCGGGCAGGGCTCGCTGCTCCTGAGACAGGCAGCGGCCGC
This sequence comes from Acidobacteriota bacterium, assembly GCA_026707545.1. Lineage (NCBI taxonomy): Bacteria > Pseudomonadati > Acidobacteriota > Acidobacteriota bacterium. The sequence continues at coordinate 2,689,165 of JAPOWR010000001.1, forward strand.
GTCAGGACTGGGCACGCTCGGCCTCAATGAGATGATCCTGACGCCCGAGTACGGCCCGCGGGTCTTTCTCGCCGGCGTCCTGACCGACGCGGAGGTCGAGTGTGGACGGCCGCTAGCCGAGGAACTCTGCCCCGGCCTCGAGGACTGCGGCCGTTGCGCCGAAGTCTGCCCCGTCGCGGCGATCCCGAACGCCGCGCCACCGGGCGCCCGACTGGCCGAGGTCCGCGGCCTCGACGCCGAGGCGTGCGCCCGGGCCTGCCAACCGTTCGGACCCGATCGCATGGTCGACCACCTCGCCGACCTGTTCGCCTCGAAGTCCGCCGCCGAGGCGGTCGAGATTGCCCGTAGCTCGGCCACGCAGCAGATCTTCTACAACCTGACCGTGCAACGGCAGGGCGCCTACACCGGCTGCCAGAGCTGCCAGTTGGTGTGCCCGGTCGGCGAGGACTACGCAACCATCGACTGCTAGACCACTGGTTGCCGGCCCACCCAGTGTGGAGCCTCGTCTAGCGCGTGTCCGGCCGGTCGTCCGGGACGAAGCCGCCCCGGTTCGGCATCTCGACCTTGGGCAGGCTTTCCCGGTCGAGCACCGCGTCCTCAGTGACGAGTCCCATCAGGTTCAGCAGATGGGCGACGACAGCGTAGATCTCGTCGTTGGTGAGTGAACCCGGCGCCTCGTATGGCATGGAGCGCCGGACATAGTCCCAGAGCGTGGTCGCATAGGGCCAGTAGCTCTCGACCGTCTTCCGCGGACGCTCCGAAGTCAGGCTGTCGCGCCCACCGACAAGCGCCGCGGCGTCCTCTCCCTGGGCGTTTCGACCGTGGCAGGCGGCACAGAACTGCTGGTAAACGGCCCTGCCTTCCCCGGCGGTTCCGCGGCCTCCGGGCAGGCCCTTGCCGTCGGGGAACACGGTGTAGCCGGCGGCGCTCAGTTCCTCGGCGGTGACTTCGTGGCCGAGGCCGGTGCGCTCCGACTCGGCAGCGAGCGCAGCGCCCGCGACGACGCTGAGGGCGGCAGCCAGCAAGCCGCTACGCCTCGACATTCGTGACCTCCCCCGACTCATGGACTTCCCACGCCTTGATCCGGTTGTTGTGGTAGATCGTCGACCGCCCCCGCGCCTCGAGAAGGGCCGCCAGGGTCGGCTGAACGTATCCCGTGTCATCGGTCGCCCGCGACATCAGGACGTGGCGGCCGCCGTCCCATCGCCACGGAGACCGGAACCGCGTGAAGGACTTCGTGTAGCTGGGTCCCTCGATCTCGGCGTTGGCCCACGAAGCACCCGCGTCCGTGGAGACCTCGACGCGGCGAATCGCGCCCCGCCCCGACCAGGCCAGACCACGGATCTCGCAGAAGCCGGGCCGATCCAGCTTCTGCTCGCCCGAGGGCCGGGTGATCACCGACTTCGCGTCCATGACCAGCGTGAACTGGCGCGCCTTGCCGTCCGGCAGCAGATCCGTGTACTTCGAGGTTTCGTCCCGGGCCATCGACGGCATGTGCGCGACTTCCAGCCGGCGCAACCACTTGACGCTGATGCTCCCCTCGCAACCGGGTACCAGCAGCCGCAGCGGATAGCCCTGCTCGGGCCGGACGGCCTCGCCGTTCTGGCCGTAGGCGATCATCACGTCGTCGAGCGCCCGTTCGAGCGGCACGCTGCGGCTCATCAGCCCGGCGTCGGCGCCTTCCGCGACGACCCAGCTCGCCTCCAGCTTCACGCCGACTTCGTCCAGCAGGTCGGCGAGGAGCACTCCCGTCCACTCGCTGCAGCTTGCGAGCCCGTGGCTGAGCTGCACGTTCGCCGCACCGGCTGGCGACCACTCCCGGGCGCTGTTGCCCGAGCACTCGATGAAGTGGAATCGGGAGACGGACGGCATACGGACCAGGTCGTCCATCGAGAAAACGAGCGGTCTGTCGACCATCCCGTGGATCGTCAGCCGGTGGGTCTCCGGGTCGATGGCCGGCACGCCCGTGTGATGGCGCTCGAAGTGGAGCCCGGACGGGGTGACAATGCCCTCCAGATCCGCGAGCGGCGTGTTCGAGGACGACGCCGTCGCGTCGGGAGCGCGGCTCCATCGCCTGGAGTTCTCGAACGACGACGGCCGCCCGTACTCGCTCGGGGTCTCGCCGAGATCCCGGATAGGGCCGGTCGTTTGCGCCCCGGCTGCGGGATGGAGCGAGCTCGCGGCGGCGGCGCCGGCGAGTCCGAGGAAGGCGCGGCGGCTTGGTCTTCGCTTGCTCATGCCACTCTCCTCCTGAGGTTGAGTTCGGTCAGAGGCGGCTCACCGCCTCCTCGGCCAGATCAAGGGTCCGCACGATGCGCTCCCGCATCTCGTCCATGTCGACGCCCTTCGTGCTCTTCTTGCCTTCCATGTAGCGGGCGTACACGCCGTGCACGATCGCCGCCGACTTCCAGCGGTTGAAACCGACGTAGTAGTCGAGATGGGACAGGTCACGGCCGGTGCGCTCCGCATAGCGTTCGAGCAACTCCTCGCGGGCCGGGAAGCCCGGCGCCGAGGTGGCACCCCCGGAGCCGGTCGGCATCGTGTCCGCCGCCGGTCGCCACTGGTTCATCGCATAGGCCAGATCGGCCAGGGGATCGCCGAGGGTCGAGATCTCCCAGTCGACCACCGCGGCGATGGTCGAGTCCCGCCCCACGAGGCAGTTGTGCAGTCCGTAGTCGCCGTGGACGACGCGCGCCGGACCCTGGTCCGGCAGGTGATCCAGGAAGTAGCGCTGCAGTTCGTGCGCCCGCGGGTCGTCGAGCTGCGCCGGTTCGACGGACGCGGTCCAGGACCGGTACCAGGTCCGGAGCTGCCGTCCGACGTAGCTGTCCCGTTTGCCGAGCGTGCCCAGCCCCACCTCGTCCGGGTCGACGGCGTGGAGGTTGGCAAGCACGTCGATGAACGAGTGAGCCAGCTTCACACGCCGGCCTTCGGGGACCCACTCCTCCGTATGGGCGGAGCTGTAGAGCGGGCGACCGTCGACCAGACCCATGACATAGAACCATGCGCCGGTGATGTCCGGGCTCTCGCAGAAAGCGATCGCCTGAGGAACCGGCACCGCCGTCGGCCCAAGCGCCGAGATCAGCGCCCACTCCCGACTCATGTCGTGGGCCTTCGGCAGCAGCTTGCCCTGGGGCGGACGCCGGATGACCGCCGTGCGGCCTTCCCTGTCGTCGAGCCGGTAGGTCAGGTTCGAGTGGCCGCCCTCGAGCCGCGTCCACGTGAGCGGTGGCGTCAGGCAATCGACGTGCTCAGCGATCCAGGCTTCTACGGCGGGCTGATCGTAGCCCTCGGGGCCCTTGCTCTCGTCGTGCGTCGACATCGGTTGTCCCAGCGGTACCGGCGAACTGTAGCAATCAGCGCCGCCCGGCGTCCCGACTACGGCAGGCCGAAGGCGACGACCTCCTCCGTCGCCACGATCGCCACGTACTGGCGGCCGTCAGCACCCAGGTAGGTCATCGGATTCGCGTTGCCCTGGCCCGGCAACTCGGCGGACCACAGTTCTGCGCCGGTCGCCACATCGAGCGCCCGGAAGCGGTGGTCGTCGGTGGCGGCGATGAAGGCGAGGCCGCCGGCGGTGACGATCGCCGAAGCGCGGCCCGGGCGGCCGGTCTCCTGCTTCCCGGGCGGCAGTCCCTCGGTGACGCCGACCGGCCGCTGCCACGCGATCTCGCCGGTGTCCGCATCCACCGCGGTCAGGCGACCCCAGGGCGGCTTCTGGCACGGCCAGGACTGCCCGTCGATGCGGACCGCGAAGGAGAACGGCCGGGCCACCCGCAGAACGTAGGTACCGGCTTCCACCTCCGGATCCTCCTCCAGCCAGCCCATCGTGCCGACATCCTGGCTGAAGGCGAGCAGTCGCCGGGTCGCCGGATCGAACGCCACACCGCCCCAGTTCGGGCCGCCGGCCAGGCCCGGAAACAGAAGGGTCGCTCCACTCTCGCCCTCGCCCCTGTGCATCCAGGGCGTGTACGGACCCTGGTTGTCAAGCGGTCCCACGCTCTCGACCAGCTCCGCGCACGCCGCCGCATGCTCCGGGGTCGTGTCCTCGGCGGTCACCAGGTCGCTTGGCTCGAAGCCGACCCGCCCCAGCGCCGGCGTCGTCGGAATCGGCTGGGTCGCATGGGTCTGCTCACCGGGCACTTCACTCGGCGGCATCGGCCGCTCCTCGACGCCGAAGACGGGTTCGCCGGTCTCCCGGTTCAGGATGAAGAGATAGCCCGACTTCGTCGTCACGGCGAGCGCGTCGATCGTCTCGCCGCCGCGTTCGACCTCGAACAGAACCGGCGGCGCCGGCGGATCGTGGTCCCAGATGTCGTGGTGGATCGTCTGGAAGTGCCACCGGTACTCGCCCGTCCGGAGTTCGACGGCGACGACGGAGTTGGCGAAGAGGTTCGAGCCGTGCCGGTCACCGCCGTAGGCGAAGGGGATCGGCGACGCGAGCGGCAGGAAGACGAGTTCCCGTTCCTCGTCGACCGTGAAGTAGAACGGCCAGGCGTTCGCTCCCAGGCGGCCGCGCCAACTGTCGCCCGCCCAGGTGTCGTGGCCGACGTGGCCCGGCTGCGGCACCGAGCTGAACTCCCACAGCTTCTCGCCCGTGACCACGCTGAAGGCCCGAGCGTTGCCGATGCCGCCCGGCGCGCCGGGCGGCGTGTTCGCGCCGACGACGATGATGTCCTCCCAGACCAGAGGCACGGAGTTGTAGGGAACGCCGATGTCGACGATGCCGCCGTTGCCGAACTCCATGACCAGGGCGCCGGTGGCGGCGTCCAGCGCGATCAGTCGAGCGCCAGCGGTGAACAGGATGCGCGGACTCCGACCCTCCGTGCCGCCCCCCGCCCAGTAGGCGACGCCGCGGCGCGAGGGCGGAGCCCCCGGGAGAGCAGAACTCCAGCGCGGGTTTCCGATGGCGGAATCGAGCGCCATCACCGAGTCGCCCGTGGGCAGGTACATCAAGCCGTCGACCACGATCGGCGTCGCCTGCGAACGAGCCGGCCGAGTCTCAACAGCGCCTCCGTCGACGGATCCCGTAAGCGATGCCAGCGAGTAGCTCCAGGCCGGCTCGAGGCGCCCCACGTTGGCGGTCGTGATCTCGGCCAGCGGCGAGTAGCCGGTACCGGCCGGGTCACCGCGGTACATCGGCCAGTCGCCGACTCCCGCCCCGTTCGGCGTCGCTGCGCAGGCAAGTAGAACCGCTCCGGCTACCGCCACCGTCGCGATCCCTGCCTGCTGCTTCATCGCTTCATGCTCCGCGCTGAGCCACCGCCCAGAAAACGGCTACACTGTAGCCGAGACCCGCTGCGAGCAGTCGAACCGCTGACCCGCCGCGGGTCTCATGGCTTGGAGGGGAAGAGGAAGGGGTATGCAAGCGCGCCGTCCGCTCACCATTCCGTTGGCGCTGCTGGTCGTCGGCTCGATCGGAACCCCACCGGCAAACAGCCAGGACGACGACAAGGTCGACTACCTCTCCCAGGTGAAGCCGATCCTCGAGATCTTCTGCTACGAGTGCCACGGCGAGGACCGTTCGCGCCGGGAGGCCGACCTGCGGCTCGACATCAAGGAAGACGCCTTTGCCGACCTCGGCGGCTACCCCAACATCGCGCCGGGCGACCCCGACGACAGCGAGCTATACATCCGCGTCAGTTCCGAGTTCGCCGAAATGCGGATGCCGCCGTATGAGGCCGGCACGCAGTTGACCGAAGAGCAGATCGAGACGATCCGGCTGTGGATCGAGCAGGGGGCGGAGTGGCCTGAAGACGAAGCGGAAACGGGCGGAGAACAACCAGACGGAGACTCACGATGAAGCGAAACACCGAAACCCGGATGACGCGGATCGCCCTGTTCCTCCTCGCCGCCTTCATCGCCGGCCAGGCCGTCGCGCAGACCGGATACGGCCGTGGCCGCAGCGGCATCCCCCGGGTCGAACTGCCGGACGAGCCGTGGATCATGAACACCCACCTGATCCCCGAGGTGAAGGTCTCCGTCGTCACCCGCGGCATCAACCGCCCGTGGTCCCTCGCCTTCCTGCCGAAGGGCGACATGCTGATCACCGAGCGCGGAGGCGCCCTGCGCCTGGTCCGCGACGGCGTGCTGGTCGACGAGCCGATCGCCGGCGTGCCCGAGGACGTGCTCGCCCGCAGCCTCGCCGGCATGATGGAGGTCGCGGTTCATCCGCACTTCGCCGAGAACGGGTACGTCTATCTCACCTACACCCGGCAGGTCTCCGGTCGCGAGGGAACCGTCGCCCTGGTTCGCGGCCGGCTCGACGGCACCTCGCTCGTCGACGTCGAGGATGTGTTCGTCGCCGAGCCCTGGGGCGGCTCGATCGCTGCCGCGCGGCTCGCCTTCGTACCCGGCGAGGACGTCATGTTCATGACGATGGGCGGGGCCTTCGGCGCCGACCTCATCGACGGCACGCAGAGCTTCTTCGGCCACGCGAAGCTGGCCCAGGACCCGAACAGCCACGCCGGCAAGACGCTGCGGCTGCGGCTCGACGGCAGCGTGCCGGACGACAATCCCTTCGTCGGCATGGAGGGGCACAAGCCCGAGATCTACTCGATGGGCCACCGCAACCAGATGGGGCTGGCGCTCCACCCAGAGACGAACCAGCCCTGGACCACGGAGCACGCTCCGCAGGGCGGCGACGAGCTGAACGCTCTCGAAGCAGGCAAGAACTACGGCTGGCCGGTCGTCTCCTACGGCCGCCACTACAACGGGGTCCGCATCTCCGAGCGCTTCTGGGCCGAAGGGATGGAGGAACCGGCCATCTTCTGGTTGCCGTCCATCGCCCCCTCCGGCCTCGCGTTCTACACCGGCGACGCCTTCCCCGAGTGGAAAGGCAACCTGTTCGCGGGCGCGCTGATGACCGGCCGCATGCCGAACACCGGGCACCTCGAACGGCTCATCTTCAGCCCGCAGGGCCATGAACTCGGCCGCGAGTGGCTGCTCAAGGAGATCGGAAAGCGCATCCGCGACGTCCGCCAGGGCCCCGACGACTTCATCTACGTCATCACCGACGAAACCGACGGCGCACTGCTGAAGCTGGAGCCGGTCGAGAAGGCGGCAGAAGAAGAGACGACCGCGGGATAAGGAGCGTGGCTGGCTACGGCGTGTACCAGATGGGCGAGCTCCACGCCCGTTCCTGGTGGGTCGCGTGGAGGTCGGGATTCGGCTCGATGCCGAGGCTGAGGGCGTCCCACGTCGACCAGCGGCAGGTCGGGTTCTCGAGCACGCGGACGTAGTAGAACGAACGGGCGCCCCGGTCGAAGTCGGGATCGGTCCAGGTGGTCCGGAGTTCGACGGCGCCCTTGTCCCGGCTGATCGAGCAGTCGTCCAGGTTCACCTGCGCGCCGTTGTCGGCGCAACGGTGAGTTTCAGGGTCCGGCTCCAGGCCGTCCGAGCAGACGACGTCGTAGACCTGCTCCCTCGTTTCGCCATCCTCCAGCCAGCCCTTGATGACCTGGGCCCGTTGCAGCCAGGCGTTCTCCGGGTCGCGGAGGGCCCAGACGAGGAAGCTGGGGGCACCAGCGCCGCCTTCCAGGTCTCCGCCCATCGGCACGCCGTGCTCGTACGCGGCGGCGACTGGGTTCGCGGCACCGCCGATCGCCTCATCGAGCCCGAAGCCCCCGAAGAAGCGCACGCGGATGCGGGTGCCCGACGTCGCGAACGACTCGCGACGCTTCAGCGCGTCGAAGATCGCGGCGCGGGTGTTCGACTCCGCCCACACCCCGGCCAGGCCGCCCGTGCCGTGGGTGGCCTGGCGCGGCGTCCAGAAGTTCTCCCAGCCGCCGTCCTCCTCGCGGTAGGCGGAGCCGCGGGCCTGGGGCGTGTTCGTCCTCGACGTGAAGCGGTTGTCCTCCTCGTAGGAGCCGGCGGAGACGTGGCTGTCGCTCGAGCCGACCGCGCCGAGCGCGTAGGGGTTCACGCCCAGGCGCTCCTCCATCTGGAGCCCCGTCAGCAGCGCGTCCCGCCAGTAGCCGCCCTTGAAGACCGAGATCGGGTCCGTGTTGTTCACCCGGTCCAGGTAGTACTGGACGATCTGGAAGTCGGCCCACTCGTCGTTCGGCGACAGTGACGGATGCACCTCCGACGTGCCCTTCTGCTGGCTGATCTCCGCCACCGGCTCATTCCGAATCCGCTTGGCCGCGAACTCCGCGTCGATCTCCGCCCCCTTCCAGGTCTCCCGGTCGGGAAAGGCCAGGCCGTCGCTCTGGTTCATGTTGTGCGGCATCGCCAGCGCCTCGATGCCCTCCTCGCGCAGGCCGTCGAGCCAGTTCCAGAGGTCCTCGGGATCGCCGTCGAGCGAACTGAAGGGCAGCTCCGGCGCCTCGCTGCCGCGGAAGATGACGTTCCGGTGCACGTGACGGCCGCCCACCCCCATCGTGTACTCGTAGCCGATCAGGGCGGTGAACCGGCCCGGATCGTTGTGCCTCTCGGCGGCCTCGATGACCCGCTGCCAGGCGCTCCCCCGCACCTCCGGGCCGTTGATCGGATCGCCGGCGCGGCCCAGTTCCCGCAACCGGCTCAGCGCTCCCAGCCGCGCCCGGGCGTCCCGGCCCTCGCCGCTGAACAGATCCTCGGTCAACGGATGCCCGTAGGTCGGGCTCGAGGGGTCGATCAGCGCCGCCAGGGCGCCAAGGTACTCCGCGTGGTCCGTCACCGCGAGGAAGTCGAGCGGGGCACCCGAGAGGCGGATCGACTCACCCGAAGGATGAGGGATCGCCTCCCCCCTGGCGTACCGGTAGGCGTCGTCCGGCGTCGTGCGCACCGTGCCCATGAACGCGTCGTGCGAGTACATCGTGTGGATGTGCATGTCGCCGAACAGGGCGACGCGGTAGGCGGGGGACGCCGGTGGAACGTCTGCGCTGCCAGGGTACGGAACGCCACCGGTGTCCCGGGCCGACGGGGCCGCACAGGAAAGGGAACTCACGGCGAAGGCCAGCAAAGCGAACCGCGCGGGGTTGGGCAGGAGCATTGGGCGTCCTCCAAGCGTAGGTGCAGGGCTCCTACGATAGCGGGGCGACACGTTCGATGCGCCGGCGTGCTACTGGGTCTTCTTGATCACGACGAAGCTGACGTCGTCCTCGGGCGGAGCGAAGGCGACCAGGTCATCCCGCAGGCGCTTGCAGATCTCACTCGCGCGCAAGCCGCGCACGGCTTCCAGGAGCGACTCGGCCCGCTCCGCGACGTAGCGTTCCTCGCCGTGCTCGGCGAAGCCGTCGGTGTAGAGGAGGAGCAGGTCCCCCGCCTCGAGCAGGTCGACCTCGCTGACCTCGTACGGACGCTTGTAGCCGAGCGGGCCCGGGTCGACGAGTTCGTCCATGTAGGCGTTCGAGGCGAACATGCCCACCGGCGGGAAGCGAACCAGTTGATCCTCGCGGAGATGCTCGATGCGGCCCGGGCGGCCGGCAAAGAGCAACGGCGCGGGGTGACCCGCCGAGAAGAAGCGGAACCTGCCTTGCTCCGAGACTTCGCCGTAGAGCATGGTCAGGTACTTGTTCAGCGTGGTCGACTTGTAGAAGCGCTGGTTGATGTGCTCGAAGAGACGGGTCGTGATCTCGCCGAACAGGTCGAGTTCGTAGTACGCGCCGAGCAGGAACGCCTGATGCAGCATCGCCGCCACCAGGGCGTCCGTCGCCTTGTGGCCGGACACGTCGGCAACCAGGACGCCGGCGCGCTGCTGCGATTGGCGCAGTCCGGCTACGACCCGTTCATTGCCGGCCGCTTCCGCCTCCCGGATGCGGCGCTCCAGGTCGTACCGCTGCTTGAAGTCGAGGTAGATCAGGTGGTCGCCGCCGATCGCCTGCCGCAGTGGCATCGAGATGCCGTCGATGTCCACGCCACGCAAATCGGGAAGATCGCCGGACGCGGGCTTGGTCGCCAGGGCGATCTCCTCCAGGTTGGCGAACTCCGCCCGGATCTCCGCCTGCCATGAATCGGACGCTTCTTGGTTCACGGCTGCACCTGCTCCCAAGCGTAGCGCTCCTCGGAGCCACAGGCGACCCTGATCAAGTGCCCTTCCTCGTCTGGACTTGACATGGACTACGATCGTTCTGCGACAAGATGAGTCCGACACGAGACAAGTGAGCGATGCCCCAGTCGAACGAGAATCACGCCGAGCTACGCCACCGAGTCGCGGTTCTGGAGGACCGCATCTCTGGGCTGTGCGCGTCCGTCCTGCGCGTCAGCGCCAGCCTCGACCTCGACACCGTCCTGCAGGAGGTCGTCGACAACGCCCGCGCGCTGACCGGCGCACGCTACGGCGTGATCGGAACCGAGGGTGACGCCGGGATGATTCAGGACTTCGTCACGTCCGGCTTTACGCCCGAGGAGCGAGAGGAGATGGCCGCGTGGTCCGACGGGCCGCGGCTGTTCGCCCACTTCCGGGATCTTCAGGCCCCGTTGAGACTGGCCAACCTTCCGGAGTACGTCCGGAAACTCGGCTTCTCTACGTCCCTGATGCGGTCGCAGACGCTGCAATGCACGCCGCTGCGTCACCGAAACGAGTACGTCGGCAACTTCTTTCTTGCCGAGAAGGAGGGTGGACGGGAGTTCACGGACGGCGACGAGGAGGTGCTGGTGCTGTTCGCCTCCCAGGCGGCGTCGGCCATTGCCAATGCACGCGCCCACCGGGACGAGAGGCGCGCAAGGGCGGATCTGGAGGCCCTGGTGGAAACGTCGCCGGTAGGTGTCGTCGTGTTCGAGGGAGGAACCGGCAAGCCTGTGTCGTTGAACCAGGAGGCGCGGCGGATCGCCGAGGGCCTGGGCCTGCCGGGGCAATCGCTGGAGGAGCTGCTGGCCGTCGTCACCTGCCGGTGGGCCGACGGGAGGGAGGTCACGCTGGCGGAGTTTCCGATGGCGCAGCAGGTGAAGAACGCTTCAGAGGCCGTCCGGACCGAAGAACTCACGCTCTCGGTCCCGGACGGCCGGAGCGTCACGGTGCTGGTCAACGCGACGCCGATCCGTTCCGAGAGTGGTGCGGTCGAGTCGATGGTGGTCACCCTTCAGGATCTGGCGCCCCTGGAGGAACTCGAGCGGCTGCGAGCCGAGTTCCTGAGCATGGTGAGCCACGAGCTGAGGATGCCGCTGATCTCGATCAAGGGCTCCACCGCCACGGTCCTCGGTACCTCACCGGCCCCGGACCCTGCCGAGATGCTGCAGTTCTTCCGGGTCATCGACCAGCAGGCCGATCAGATGCGCGGCCTGATCGCCGATTTGCTGGACCAGGGACGAATCGAAGCAGGCAGGTTGTCGGTTTCAACCGAGCCGGCGGATGTGGCTGGTCTGGTCGATCTGGCCAGGCGTACGTTCCTGACCTCGCACACGAGGCACACTCTGGAAATCGACCTGCCGGAGAACCTGCCGCGGGTGATGGCCGACCGCGAGCGCATCGTCCAGGTCCTGAACAACCTCTTCGCGAACGCGGCGCGGCACTCCCCTGAGTCGTCTCCGATACGGGTCGGCGCCACGCGGGACGGCGTGCACGTTGCGATCTCCGTTTCCGACCAGGGCCCCGGCGTGGCGCCGGAGCGGCTGCCGCACCTGTTCAGCAAGCACGCGGGCGCGGCCGGAGGCGATCGGGAGCGTGGCGTGGAGTACGGGCTCGGTCTCGCTATCTGCAAGGGGCTGGTCGAGGCTCACGGCGGGCGCATCTGGGCGGAAAGCGGCGGAGTCGGCCGCGGCACGCGGTTCACGTTCACGGTGCCCATAGACGAGGAACGCGTGGATGCCGCCCCCGAAGCCGCGCCGAGCCCCACTGGCCCGCGTCGGCAAGGCAGGGCCCGGCAACCGATCCTCGTCGTCGACGACGACCCGCAGACACTGCGGTACGTCCGGGACGCGCTCACCCAGGCAGGCTACGCCCCGCTCCTTACGGGCGACCCCGACGAGCTGCCCCGCCTCATCAGAACCCACAGGCCTCGGCTGGTCCTGCTGGACCTCCTGCTGCCGGACGCCGACGGCATCGAACTGATGCAGAGAACTCCTGAACTGGAGGACATGCCGGTCATCTTCATCTCCGTGTACGGCCGGGACGAGACGATCGTCAGGGCTCTGGATGCGGGCGCAGCCGACTACATCGTCAAACCGTTCTCGCCGTCGGAACTCACGGCGCGAGTGCGGGCGGCCCTGCGCCAGCGGGCGGAGCCGGAGCCCTTTGCGCTGGGGGAACTCTCCATCCTCTACGAGGAACGCCGGGTCATGGTGGGCGACCGTCCCGTGGCCTTGACGGCCACCGAGTTCGAAGTGCTCCGCGTGCTGTCGAGCAACGCCGGGCGCGTCGTGACCTATGAGTCGCTACTTCGCCAGGCCTGGAAGAGGCGGGATCGGACCACCGACGACCCAAAGCTCGTGCGCGCCATGGTGAAGAGTCTCCGTCGCAAGCTGGGCGACGACGCGGTCAATCCGGCCTACGTACTCAACGAGCGCGGCGTCGGCTACCGCATGCCTCGCCCGAACGGCCCATAGGGCCGCCGGACGCCGGAAGCCTCAGGCCAAGTGACAGCACTGGGAAGATTCGGGCCGGTGGACACCGGAACAACAAAGGTCGGCTGTTGCTGGCAAGTTGCCAGGCGACGACGTCCATAGCCGTCACTCCCTCCCGTCCACCGGCCCGAACCAGGTAAGGGAGGGCAAGGTCCCCTCAATCACCTGACCACGGAACCTGTCCCCGTTCCGCACTACATACCCTCCAATCCCCGTAGCACCTCGGCGAAGCTGCCGACGGCCACCGAGCACATCCAGACGAACAGGGTGGAGCACACCACGAGACACACGGCCAGAATGCCGGTGAACAGGGCAATCCACCGCAGCAGCCGCACGACCTGCTCCTCAGGAGTGAGGTATCTCATCGCCGTCGGCGAAGAATCATAGGCACGGCCGATAGCGGAAGCGTGATCTCTCGGACCTGAATTGTGATTTCTGCGCGAAACTCGCCGGGAATTCCGGCGGAGGGGGTGGGAATCGAGAGCGCTGGCGGAGGGGGTGGGATTCGAACCCACGGTGGACTCTCATCCACGCCGGTTTTCAAGACCGGTGCTTTCGACCACTCAGCCACCCCTCCGAACGAACCGGTTACCATCGCGCACCGAAGCGACGATGTCAGAGGCTATCCGGCCGGGATCTCCTCGACGCCTCCGACATAAGGCCGGAGCGCCTCGGGAATGCGCACGGAGCCCGACGCCGTCTGGTAGTTCTCCAGCAACGCGACCAGCGTGCGGCCGACCGCCAGGCCGGAGCCGTTCAGCGTATGGACGTGGCGCAGGCCGCCCCCACCCAGGGGTCGGTAGCGCGTGTGCACCCGCCGCGCCTGGAACGCCTCGGCGTTGCTGCACGACGAGATCTCCCGGTATGTCGCCTGGCCCGGCAGCCAGACCTCCAGGTCGTAAGTCTTGGCCATGGCGAAGCCCATATCCCCAGTGCTCAGGCAGACGACCCGGTAGGGCAGTTCGAGCCGCTGGAGCACTTTCTCGGCTTGAGCCGTCAGTTGCTCCAACGCCTCGTAGCTGGCCTCGGGCGTCGTCAACTGAACGAGTTCCACCTTCTGGAACTGGTGCAGGCGGATGAGCCCGCGGACATCACGGCCGTACGAGCCTGCCTCGGCCCGGAAGCAGGGCGTGAGCGCGGCGTACCTGAGGGGCAACTCGTCCTCCTCGAGCACTTCGCCGGCGTGCAGGTTGACCAGGGGCACCTCGCCCGTCGGGATGAGGTAGCGCGCGTCCGGCTGCACGTGGAAGAGGTCTTCCTCGAACTTGGGGAGCTGACCGCTGCCAAGGAGGCAGTCCCGTTTCACCAGGAACGGCGGTAGCACCTCGGTGTAGCCGTGCTCCTCGGTATGAAGGTCGAGCATGAAGGCAGCGAGCGCACGTTCCAGGCGGGCGCCCAATCCCACATACGTCACGAAACGGGCGCCGGCCAGTTTGGCGCCGCGCTCGAAGTCGAGAATCCCGAGTTCGGGCCCGATGTCCCAGTGGTTCCTGGGCTCGAAGTCGAACCGCGGCGGTTCGCCGACCAACCGCTCGACGCGGTTCGCCGTTTCGTCGCTGCCGACCGGTACCGTGTCGTGGGCGATGTTCGGCACCTTGAGTTCCGTTTCCCGGAGTTGCTCCTCCGCCTGCGCCACGACGTCTTCCAGGCCCTCGATGCGGGCCTTGAGCTCCGTCATCTCTAGAATGCGTCCGGCGGCATCTTCTTCCTTCGCCTTGCCCTGAGCCTTGAGCTTGCCAATCTCGCGACCAGCCAACCGACGACGGTGACGGAGTTCCTCGAGTTCCGTCAGTGCTTCACGGCGGCGTCGATCGCTGGCCGTCCACTGGTCGACCAGCGCAGCGTCCACGCCGCGCGCTTCGATGGCGGCGGCAACTCGCCGAGGCTCGCTTCTGAGCAGTTCCCGGGGCAACATGGCGGTGGCAGTCTTCCAACGTTTGCCCTCGACGGCAAGGACGCCACTCTTGACGACTGAATCCGCTTTCGCGCCGGCCCGTCCCGGGTCGCCGTCACCGCCCTGGCTCGCCGCACTGCCGCCTCTGCTGGCCGGGCTGGCCATGAATTCCCTGGCGTCGCTCGAGCGCGATGCGCAGGTGGCGGCCGAAGGACGCTACATCGCCTTCGCCGCGACCGCGGTCCTGCTCGCCGCCGCGGGCGCCGCCCGTCGGCCGCTGAGCGCTGCGGCCTTGGCGTTGCCCGTGCTGACCGTGGTGACCTTCGCGGCCGTACCGCCGGGCGGTCCGGGCCGCGCGGCCGCGGCGGGGGCCCTGCTCTGTCTCGGGCCCGCGGTGCTTCTCGTGGACAGTCTGCTCGCCCACCGAGTCGATCTGCTATCGCCGCCCGGTTCCCTGGAACCGGCACGTCTCCTGCGCCTGGGCGGCACCCTGCTGTCGGCGCTGATCGGACTCAACCTGCTCCTGCGGCAGGGGGAAATGCTGGACGGTGGGACGCTCCGACTGCTGGTCGTGCTCGTCGGCATTCCGGCCGTAGCGGCAGTCGTTCTGACGGCCCTGTTCGCCCGCTTGGGCGCCCCGGCTCTCGCGGGAACTGCCGCCCTCATCCTGGCCGCGGGCGGCCTCCGTTCGAATGTCGTCCTCGTGCTTGCCGCAGCAGCGCTGGCCGACGCGGCCGCGCGCGCGCTCAAGGAGCGATGGTCCGTCGCGGCAGCAGCGCTCGGGCTCGGCCTGACACTGGTTCTGGGACTCGTTCTCTTCCGTGAACCCGCCTTCGGAGTCCTGCTGGCAGCCATGGCGGCCGCTGTCGTCTGGCGCCGGTTCGCCTTCGCCATCGTCCTCGTGCTCGCCGGCGCCCTGGCCCTCGCCCTGCCGCCCACCGCAGTGGAGCCCTGGCCACTGGCGCTCGCCGGAGTGCCCTTGATCCTTCTCGCGGCGCCCAACCTGGTCGGTCGGGGCGACCTGCACACCGTGGCCACCGCCGCACTGCTGACGGTCGCCGGCCTGCGCTTCCTGCCGCCCCAGCAGTCCCTCCTGGCAGCTATCGCGCTATGGACCATGTTGAGCGCGGCGCGACCGCGCGGCGCATCCGCCGACGATCCTCCCCCTACGGGACCCTGGCAAGGTATCGGCCTGCGCGGCGACGCGGCTGTGTTCGGGTTCTGCTGGCAGGGCAGCCTGCTCGTGTTCGCCACGCTCTCGGCTACCTATCCGTGGCTCAGGGACGGGCATATCGACGATCGACTCAGTGCGCTTGGCCTCGATACCGCGTTCGATCGCTGGCTCGGATTGGCCGTTCTGATCCTGATCGGGCGCGGCATCGGCGCGATCGTCAAGAGAGCACCGACGCCCCGGCCCCTCGTGCTGGCAGTAGGCGCCGTGGTGCTGACGTCGGCAGCGCTTGGCTCCTGGAGCGCATTCCTGCCCCGGCAGACGCTGCTCAGTTCGCCGAGGCAGGTGCTGACCGCGGATCAGCCGCTATGGGCGGCAGACGCGGGCGGCTGCGACACCCTCGTGCTCGATACGGCCGTGGCCCACGGCGGCGGCGTGGCTGTGGGTCAAACGGTTGCCCGCATCGGCGCGGAAGGGACCCGGCACACCCTCGACCTCAACCACGGCGATCACACGGGCGAGTGGTCGGCCCGCCAAAGCGGCACGGCGGCTGGAACCGGACCCTGGCTCCATTGGGTCACGACCGGCCCCGACGGGCCTTTCTTCGGGACCCGCTACCGCACGGAGGTCGACATCGCTCCACTCTGCGGACTCGGCAATCTGGTCCTCGTCCGCGATTCCGACCTCCCGACGGAGGTCGAGGTGATCCTCTTCCACGCACTGCACGTCGGCCGGGCCACCGGACCTTGACCGCCGGCTCGCCGGAGACAGCGGTACTCTCCTACGTCGTTCCGACGGTGGGCGGGCCGCCCCACCTCGCGGAGTGTCTCGAGTCGATCTACCGCGACGCGTCGGAGACAGCCGTCCCGGCCGAACTGATCGTCGTCTGGCAGCAGCCGGCCGCGCCCGCCACCGGCGCGGTGAACGACCCGTTTCGCGACCTCGCAGGGCGGCTCGCCGCCGATCACACCGCCGCCTTCCGGCAAGCGCCGCGGATTGTGCAGTTCCCTCGACCGGCGGGATTCGCCCGGGCGGCCAATGCCGGCATCGCGGCCAGTCGGGGCCTCTGGATCGCGCTGGTGAACGACGACGCCGTGCTCGAAACCGGTTGGACGAGAGCGCTACTGGAGGCACTCGGGGCCTCCGCCGGGGCCGACCCGAAGGCCTCCTCCCACTTCCGGGTCGCGGCGGCCCAGGGGATCAATCTGTTTCCGGCCGAGTCCAGCGATGTAGCGCGGATCGACGGTGCCGGCCTGGCCTGGAACAGCCGCTGGCAGGCGGTCCAGGTCGACCGCGGCGCATCCGCGCCGCCGCCCGGCGGGGCACCGACACCCGTGTACGGCGTGTCCGCGACCGCTACTCTCTATCGCCGCGACGCTCTCGCCGCCGTCAGCCCGGGAAGCGGACAGCTCCGGCCCTTCAACGAGCGGCTCGACAGCTACTACGAGGACGTCGAACTCGCCGATCGGCTGCGCCGGGCTTCGTATGGCGCGATGCTGGTGCCGGCGGCCCGCACTGAACACGCCGGCGCGTTGTCGAGCCGAGGGCGCCGCGCCGCCCGGCGGCGCGTTCGCCGCATCTACTGCAACCGGCTCCTGGTGCTGGCAGCCCGGCTCGGCAGGAGCTTCTGGCTTCGGCTGCCCCTGTTTCTCCTCCGGGACGCGGTCGACGTCTTCGGGGGACGGAAGGGCGAGCTGCCGGGCGATCCCCGACGGCCCGGCCCCCTCGACCTTCTGTTCGCGTGGTGCCGCGCGGTCCGGCTCCTGCCCCGCTTCGCGGGTTTCGGGCGCCCCCAGTCGACCTGGGCTCCCGCAGTCGACCCGGGTCCCGGAAACGACGGCGGAACCCTGCAATGAGCTGCTCTCCCATCCTGACCGCGGTGGCCCCGCACTGGCACGACGAGGACAACGTCGCGCTCCTCGCCCAGAGCTGGCCTCGCGACGAACGGTTCGAGCTGATCGTGATCGACAACGGATCGGCTGAGAACCTGAGCGTTGTTCAGGCCGATCGGACAAACGTCAAAGTCCTCGATGTTGACCGGAACCTGGGCTTCGCCGCCGCGGTCAATCTCGGTGCGGCCAAGTCCGCGGGACCTCTTCTGCTGATTCTGAACACGGACGCCCGACCCGAGTTCGGGGCACTCGAGTCCCTGGTTCGGGGCATGGAGGAGCACCGGGAAGCAGCCGGCCTGGCGCCCCGGCTAGTGGACCAAGACGGTGTTTCGCAGGCCGGCTGGCAGTTGCGCAGGCTCCCCGACCTGGGCATGCTGCTCGGCTATTGCTGCTTCGTGGAAGCCAGGGCGTTGCCCGAGCCTCCAGCCGGAACGCCGGTCGAGCAGCCCGCGGCCTGCGCCCTGCTGCTTCGACGCAACGCCTTCGACGCCGCCGGGCGGATGGATGAGGCGTTCTGGCCCGCCTGGTTCGAGGACGTCGACCTCGCACGGCGCCTCCAAGCAAGGGGCGCGACGATCCGCTACTGGCCCGACGCTCTCTTCCGGCATGGCCTCGGCGCCTCCGTACCGCGTCTCGGTTACGGCCCCTTCCTGCTCGCCTACTACGGCAACCTGGACCGGTACGCCCGCAAGCACCACGGCCGGGGCGCCGCTCTGCTGCTGCGCGCCGTGCTGGCTGGTGCGGCGCTGCTCCGCGTTCTGCTGCTGCCGCTTCGCTGTCCGCGGCGAGCCCGCAACCGCCGGGACGCCTGCGCCGGACTCGGTCACCTCGCGGTCGCGGCCGCTTCGGGTTGGAGAAGCCGGTGAGCAGCCGAGCGACTCACACCCACGCGGTTCTTGCGATCTGCACCGTCACCTGGAACGACGCAGAAAACCTGCCGCGGTTCTTCGAGGCGCTCGCAGGGCTCCAGGGGCCCCCGTTCCGGCTGGTCGCCGTTGACAACGCGAGCACGGACAGCACGGTGGAGTCGCTGCGCGAGCACGCCGCAACGGCCAGCTTCCCGGTAGAGATGATCGTTCTCGACGAGAACACCGGCTTCGCCGGCGGCCTGAACCGGGCGCTCGACAGCGCCTTCGAGAGCGACCCCCGCCCCGACTGGGTGCTCAGCCTGAACGCGGACGCCTGGCCCGCGCCCGACTACGCGATGCGCCTGATCGAGAGTCTCCACCGGTTCACGAACGAGAAGCGCCCCGTCGGTGCAGCAACAGGACGGCTGTTGAGGGCAGATACGGAGGAGACGATCGACGCCTGCGGCATGGCGATCACACGAAGCTGGCGCCACGTCGATCGCGGCTCGGACCAGATCGACCGCGGCCAGTATCCGGCGACGGAGCGGGTGTTCGGGGGCACCGGCGCCGCCACCCTGTTCCTGAGCGCCGCGCTGCGCGACGCCGCTGTCGCGGGCCGGATCCTCGACGACGACTTCCACTCCTATCGGGAGGACGCGGAACTCTGCTTCCGACTACGGGAACGGGGCTGGGAGGTGCTCTACGAACCCCGGGCCCGCGCTCTCCACGGTCGCGTCAACCTCCCCCATCGGCGCCGTCAGATGTCGAGAGAGGTCAACTTCCACTCACTGAAGAACCGGTACCTGCTGCAGCTCTACCATCGGGGCCTGGCCGATCTCCCACGCACGCTTCTTGCGACTTCGGTCCGGGAACTCGGCATCCTCGCCTACGTGCTGCTGCGCGAGCCCTCGTCATTGGCCGCCTATCCCTGGCTCTGGCGCAACCGTCGTCGCCTCCTCGAGCGGCGCCGCATGATCCGCTCCCGCCGCCGGGTGCCGCCACGCACGACGGCGCGCTGGTTCGGACGGACCTCCCTTCCGATGGCCCCGGAGCGGCCACGAATCCTGATCATCGGCAGCCGCGGCATTCCCGCTGCCTACAGCGGCTACGAGACGATGATCGAGGCATTGGCGCCCCGTCTGGCGGAGCGCGGCTGGCCGGTCACCGTCTACTGTCGGAGCCACTATGTCGACCGCCGGCTCCGCTCGCATCGCGGCGTCGATCTGGTCGTGCTGCCGACGCTGCGCACGAAGTACGGAGACACTCCCGTCCACACCCTGTTGTCCTGCCTCCACGCCGCCCTGTGGGCCCGCGGCGCTCGCGCCGCGCTGGTCGTCAACGGCGCGAACGCGATCTTTCTGCCTCTGCTCTGGCCAAGGCGCCTCAGAACCGCCCTGCACGTAGACGGAATCGAGAAGCGCAGGGCCAAGTGGGGCTGGCCGGGACGCCTCGTGTACTCCGTCTCCGAACGTCTGGCCTGCCTGCTGCCGGGCACGACGGTCAGTGACGCGGAAGTCATCGCCGATCACTACCGCGAACTCTACGGCCGCGAGACGACAATGATCCGCTACGGCGTCGAGCCGCGACCCATCGTCTCTCACCCTGTCCTGAAGGAGCTGGGACTCGAACCCCGGCGCTACTTTCTCTACGTCAGCCGCTTCGAACCGGAGAACAACCCGCATCGCGTCGTCGCGGCCTACGCCCGGGCAGGCGGCCACCTGCCCCTGGTCATGGTCGGCGACGCGCCCTACGCGTCGACCTTCATCGCGAAGATGAAGAGGAACGCCGACCCGCGCGTGCGCTTTCCCGGCGCCGTGTACGGCGACCGCTACCGAGGGCTCCTGTCCTCCGCGCTAGCGACCGTGCACGCCACCGAAGTCGGTGGCACCCATCCCGCCCTGGTCGAGGCGATGGGCTACGGCAACTGCGTGCTGGTCAACGACGAGCCGGCCAACCGGGAAACCGCCGGCGAGGCCGCCATCTACTTCGATGTGCGGGATCAGCCCTCGCTGACGGCCGCCTTCGAGAAGGCCGCCGGCGACCCGACTCGGGCCCGTCTGCTGGGTGAACGGGCGGCTCGCCGCGCGGCGTCGGAGTTCAACTGGGACCGGGTCACGGACCAGTACGAGGAGCTCTTCCGGCGGCTCTGCCAAGGAGGCTGATCAGGGGCGCGGCTGCGACGCGGCAAGCGCCTTCACGGCAAACGGCGGCGTAGACGGTTAGACTCCCAAACCGGGAGTGCTCCCAGACTCCGAACCATGTTGAAACAGCGCATTCGGCTGCAAGCCGCCCTGGTTCTCGCACTCGACCTGTCGCTCGTGGCGGCCGCGTTCTTTCTCGCCTACGCGATCCGCAGCTGGCTGTTTCCACAGGTGCTGCCAGGTCTCTTTCCCCGTCCGCTCTATCCGCTGAGCGACCATTTGCCACTGCTGCCGCTCGCGCTCCTGACCTGGATGGCGCCCCTGATCGCCACCCGGCGCTACCGATCTCATCGCACCGCCGACCTGAGGACCGAGGCGACCGCGATTCTCAAGGTGACAGCCGCGGCGACCCTCCTGATCCTGTTCGCCGTCTTCGTCCTCCAACTGGACCAGATCCTGCTGCAGGACCGCCTCAGCCGCACCTGGCTGATTCTCTTCTCCGGCCTCTCCTGCGTGCTGCTGCTGGCCGAGAAGATCGCTATGCGCATTCTCGCCCGTGACCTCCGCCAGCACGGTCTCAACCAGCGGGCCGTGCTCATCGCGGGCACCCCGGAGGCGGCCCGGCAACTCGCCGAGTCGATCGAAGATCACTCCTACTGGGGCCTCAGGATCGTCGGCCTGATCCACACCGACGGGAGCAGGCCCGCCAACACCGCGCGACCCGTGTGGGGAGGCGTCGACGACATCCTGCGCATCGTCTCCGAGCACGTGGTCGACGATGTGTTCTTCGCCGTCACTCCCAACGAGCTACCCGCGCTTCAGCAGATCTTCGAAGCGCTGCAGGAGCAGGGCATCCAGACCCGCATCGCGCTCGATCTCCTCCCGCCCACCCACAGCCAGGTTCAACTCGACTCGTTTGCCGGACGACCCGTGGTCACTCTGTCGCCCGCGCCTTCCAGCCTTCCCCTTCTGGCGTTCAAGCGCTCCTACGACATCTGCCTCGGTGTCGTCCTGCTGGCGATCAGCCTGCCCGTGATGCTCGTGCTGGCACTGCTGATCAAGATCACTTCGTCCGGCTCGGTGCTGTACCGGCAAACGCGCTGCGGGCTGAACGGCCGCCGGTTCACCATGTACAAGCTCCGCACCATGGTTGCTGACGCCGATGCCAGGCGCGGCGAGCTGAAGCACTTGAACACGATGGGCGGCCCGGCGTTCAAGATGGACCGCGACCCGCGGATCACACCCCTCGGGCACTACCTGCGCAAGTTCAGTCTCGACGAACTCCCGCAGTTCTGGAACGTCGTGCGCGGAGACATGAGCATCGTCGGCCCACGGCCTCTCGAGGAAAAGGAACCGTACACGAGGCGGCAGCGACGTCGACTGTCGATGAAGCCGGGCATCACCTGTCTCTGGCAGGTCAGCGGCCGGAGCGACCTGGACTTCGACCGCTGGATGGAACTCGACCTGGAGTACATCGACACTTGGTCGCCCACGCTCGACTTCAAGATCATGTTGAAGACGATCCCGGCGGTGCTGAGCCGCCGCGGCGCTTCCTGAGTCAGCTCAGAACGGGGAGCGCGTTGCCGCCGCGGCCCGACCAGGATCCTTCACGGCCCGGCCGGCGGCGGCGATAGTCGTCGTCCTCGTACGCCAGGCAGCACAGGAGCCTGCCGCACTGTCCGGAGATCTTGGACGGGTTCAGGCTCAGACCCTGGCGTTTCGCCATCTGGATCGAGATCGGCCTGAAGTCGTCGATCCAGGTGGAACAGCACAGCGTCCTGCCGCAGATGCCGACGCCGCCCAACAGCCGCGCCTCGTCCCGCGGCCCGACATGAACGAGCCGCACCCGCGTCTTGAAGCGGGCCTTCAGATCGCGCAGCAACTGCCGGAAATCGACCCGCCGGTCGGCGGTGAAGTAGAACGTCGCGTGGCGTCCATCCAGGCTGAAGTCGACTCGCGAGACCTTCATCTCCAGGCTGAGCGCCCGCGCGCGCTCACGGCAGAACGCCTTGCCGCGCACCTCGTTGGACAGTTGCCGCTCTCTCGCCGCTCGATCGGCATCGTCGGCCCGGCGTAGCAGCGGCCGGGCGCTCGACTTCTGGCACGGCTTGAATACCGGCATGGGCGACTTCTCGACCCGGCCGTAGGCCGGCCCCGGCTTCATCGACACGATCACCTCGTCGCCACGGGCCAGCAGTTCGCCTCCCGTACGGCACAGGGTGAGGTTCGTCTCGTCGCCGAACCGTACGCCGACGAACGTGTCCTCCACCGCCGTCGACTGACCGGCAAAGCTGCAGCCACCGCAACTCAAGACAGGCCAGCCCCTGACGCGAGCACGCGCCGGCCGATATCCGAACGCATCGCCTTGGCCGGCCAGTTGATCCGGTCCGCGCCTTCGTAGGCGCGGGAAAGCGCCTGACCGAGGTCCTCGCCGACCGCGCAGACGTTCAGGACCCGCCCACCTGTGGCGATGACCTCGCCATTCCGGCGAGCCGTACCGGCGTGGAAGACGACGACACCCTCGCAGGCCCGGGCGGCTTCGATCCCTTCGATCACGTCTCCCGAGGCCGCCTCCCCCGGGTAACCGTGGTTGGCCAGTACGAGGCAGGCCGAAGCGCCGGCGCGGAAGGCGAGTTCAGAGCGTCCGAAGTCGCCTTCGGCGCCGGCGGCAAACAGGTCGACCGGATCCTCCTCCAGCCGCAGCAGCAGCGCCTGCGCCTCCGGATCGCCGAGCCGGACGTTGAACTCGAGCACCTGGGGACCGTCCGGACTCATCATCAGGCCCGCGTAGAGCACGCCGGAAAACGGCGTACCGTCGGCGGCCATGCCAGCCACCGTGCGTTCCATCACGTCGTTCATGATGTCCTCGACCTGCGCCTCGGAGACGATTCCCGCCGGGCTGTGGGCGCCCATGCCGCCGGTGTTCGGGCCGGCGTCGTCGTCACCGATCCGCTTGTAGTCCTTTGACGTCGCCAGCGGCAACACCCGCCGGCCGTCGCAGAACCCGATGAAGGACACCTCCTCGCCGAGCACGAAGGGTTCGACCAGGACGCGGGCGCCGGCCGAACCGAAGCGCCGGTCGACGAAGAACACGTCCAGGGCGGCCTCCAGTTCCTCCGGCGAAGACACGATCAGCACGCCCTTGCCGGCAGCAAGCCCATCGGCCTTGAGCACCGCCCGCGGTCCGAAACGCGTCGCGGCCCGCCCGGCGCTCTCCCGGTCTTCCGCGACCACGAAGTCGGAGGTCGGCACGCCGTGCCGGTGCATGAACTCCTTGGCGAAGACCTTTGAGCTCTCCAGCCGCGCGGCGGCGCGCGAGGGGCCGAAGATACGCAGGCCGCGCTCTCGAAACGCGTCCACGACGCCGAGGGACAGCGGCAGTTCGGGGCCGACGACGGTGAGGTCGATACCACGTTCGGCCGCGAATCCGGCGAGCCCCAGGGTGTCCGAAACGTCGATGGCGACGCTCTCGCCGCACTCCTCGGTACCCGGGCTGCCCGGAGCACAGTAGAGTTCCGTCCCCGGCGCCCGCGCGCGGATGAGCCAGCAGAGGGCGTGCTCCCGGCCGCCGTTGCCGATCACCAGGACCCTCAAGTGGCGGCCTCCGAGACCCGCAGTTTCCCGGCTGGCCGCGCCGACGCGGTGAGCGATCGGATCGCGCCTTCGACCTCCTCGATCATCGCATCCGGCGTCGAGGCGCCCGCGGTGACTCCCACCGCCCGGCAGTCCGCGAACCAGTCCGCCCGCAGATCGTCCGAACCGTGAACGAGATAGCTTCGCGGCTGGGTGTCCCGGCAAATCTCCCACAGGTGCTTCGTGTTCGCGCTGTGCCGCCCACCGACGACGACGATGCAGTCGATCGCCGGATCGGCCGCCAGGGCGCGCGCCGCATCCTGGTTTTCCTTGGTCGCGTAGCAGATCGTGTCCGCACGCTCGGCACATTCCGCCGCGCTCTCGATCGCCCGAGCCACGTTCTCGTACTCCTCGCTGTTCAGCGTGGTCTGGTAGAAGATCTTCACCCTCGGATGGCGGTCGAAGTCGATCCGCTCGACATCTTCCGTCGTCAGCGCGACGTCGTAGTCGTCGGGATCGAGATCGCGGGTGTAGCCGATCACCTCGCGATGGGTGGAATCGCCGATGAACACCGCGTGAACCCCCGCTTCGAGCGCCTGTCGGGCCTCTTCGTGGACGTCGTAGACGAAGGGGCAGGTCGTGTCGACCACCAGCAGGCCCCGCTCCAGGGCCCGGCGATGAAACGACGGCGGTACGCCGTGCGCCGAGAAGACGATGGTCCCCGTTCCTACCTCGTCGAGCGACGAGGCGGTGGCAAAGCCAAGCTGCACGAGATCCGAAACGACCCGCTCGTTGTGCACCAACTGACCCAGAATCTGCCCGCTCCGACCTTCCGCGGCCAGTTTTCGCACCGTTCGGTCGGCGATGCGCACGCCGGCGCAGAAGCCGTACTTCTCGGCGCGCTTGAGCGTCAACGGACCCGTGTCGGTCACCTGATCTGCATCCTTGCCGTCCGACCGCCCGGTAGGCGGCCCCTGCAGGATGGTAGCAGCGTCCGCGCTCAGGACTTCGGGTACTCGAAGCGAGCGGCCGCGCTGCTGGCGGTGCGGCCCGGTTCGATCGCGACGCGCACCCACTCGTTGTCGCGCCGGAAGGTCATGGTGTCTCCGAGCGCGACACGCCAACCCGCCGACTGCGCCTCCCGCAGAAGCCATTCCCGCGCGGCCGGAGCGCCCAGCGGCAGGCGCAGATTGACGAACTCCACTGCCGGCGCTTCCTCGCCCTCACCCGTCTGCTCGACCTCGCCGAAGTCGAACACCGTCGATCCGTCCGGAAGCGGGAAGCCCTCCGGAAAGGCGCCAGGCAGGCGACCGCCGAGCTCGGCCACCGGCCCCCGAACCTCCCTCTGATCCTCGTCCGGCCGGAACACCGAGTCGCGCGGCGGCTCCACCGCAACGCTCTCCAGTTCGCCGTCCTGAAGCGGCGGCGGATCCGCCGGCACGATGCACGCCCAGGCGAGCGCCACGACCGGGCCCAGGAGCAGCGCGGCAGTTCGACCGCCACGCCGACGGTTCGATCGGCGCGGCGTCCCGCCCCCGCCCCTCAGTCGCTCACCACGTGCAGCGGCCGCCCCGGACCATGAAGGCGCTCAGGCGGCAGGTCGTGCGGGATCTCGATCTTGCACTCGCAGACCTCCTGCTGGCGTTCGGCCAGGTCGGCGAGGCTCAGATTGCAGAGGATGTTCTCGACCGCCTCCTTCACATTGAGGAAGACCTCCCGGATGGCGCAGTGCTTGGGCCCAACGCCGATCGTGCAGGGCTGGGCCAGGATGTGGTCGATCGACGTCGTGTGCCCCTCCAGCGCGACCAGGATGTCGTGCATCGAGATGTCCCCGGCCGGCCGCCCCAGAAGGTGCCCTCCCTGAGGGCCCCGGTTCGAGCGGATCAACTGGAAGCGGGCCAGGGCAGCCAGGATCTGGCGCAGATACGGCTCCGGAATACCCTGGTTGACCGCGATCTCGTGGCTCGGTACCGGCTCCCCCTCCGAGTGCATCGCCACGTACAGCATGGCGCGGATACCGTACTCGCCCTTGGTCGAGATCTTCATAGCGCACTCTCCGCCGAGAACCAGTGTAGCAGCGAGGCCGTCAGCTCGGCACGTAGTCCAGCACCTCTTCGAGCGCCCCGATGTCGCCTTCCTCCGCGTTGAGCCATAGCGCGCTCAGGCCCGCCGCGACCGCACCCTCGCGATCCTCGATCTTGCCGTCGCCGACGTGGAGAACCGAGACCGGCTCCAGCTCCAGGGCGCGGCAGGCGGAAAGGAAGATCGCCTCCGCCGGCTTCGCCGACCCCACGTCCTCGGAGCAGATCACGGCGTCGATGTCGCCGGCCAGACCGAGGTTCGTCAACACGCGGGGCAGCCGACGGTCCCAGTTGCTCGTCACCGCCACGCGCAGACCCCGTCGCCGTAGTTCGGCCAACACCTCGCGGGCGCCGGGGCGAAGCTCCCAGGCATCGGCGTGCTCGAAGCGCGCGAACAGCTCGGCCGCTGCAAAACGCCCGGGGTCTTCCCTCCCGAGCAGCGCGCACGATCTCCTGAGCAGTTCGCGCCAGAAGCCTCGGGCTCCCTCCGGATGGCTGCTGTAGCGGTCCTCGCCCCGTCCGAGCCGGCAATCGAGTTCGCTCCAGGCGGTCAAGAAGACGGTCTCGATGTCGCCGGCCGCCACCTTGTGACCGTGCCGGGCAAGGACTTCCGCGTAGATCTCCCCGCGGCGCGGACAGGCGAAGAGCGTCCCCGTGGCGTCGAAGGAAACGCCTCGAAGCGGTGCGGCGCCATGGCGAGACGTGGCCCGGACGGGCCGCTCTTGACGTTCGCTCAAGAGAATCCGTAGCGGCGGCCGAAGAAGTAGAAGGCGGTGACGACGAGCGAATGACGGATCTCGCCGCTCGCGATCCGATCGGGGACCTCGCACAGCGGCACCAGCACGACCTCCAGCTCCTCGCTGCCGTCACCGATCGGATCGCCGGTGAGGACCAGATTGCGGGCCAGCCACAACGAACACACGTTGTCGAAGATGGCCGGATTCGGCTCGACCACGCCCAGGCGCTCGATCCTGCCGGCCCGGTACCCGGTCTCTTCGTGCAGCTCGCGTCCCGCGGCAACGCCCGCGTCCTCGCCCGCTTCGACGATGCCGCCGGGAATCTCGAGCGAAACCTCTGCGCGCCCGAAGCGCCACTGGCGGATGAACACAACCGTCGGCCCGCCCTTCGCGGCCTCGGACTCGATCAGGGGAATCACGTTGACCCAATCCGCCGACCGCAGGACCAGCGCCTCCCGCCGGTCGGCACCGGCACGGAGTTCCTGCATCTCGACCTGGAGCCGCGGATGTTCGAAGACCGGGCGGTCGGCTTCGACGCGCCAGGGACGGACCCTCTCCACCGCCCTACTCCTCCCGCTCGAAGGGCGGCCGGCGCCACTCGAAGTTGAGAACCCGCACGGCGCGGCCGCTAAAGAAGATGAGAAAGGCGATGCCGGCGGCACTCGAGAGCGCCATCAACCAGCTGAAGTCGCGCCAGAGCATGACGATCGGTACCGTGAGCGCTCCGGCCACCACCGCCGTCACGAGCAGGCGGACGGCGATCCGGTCAAACACGGGCGGCCGAACCAGCGGCGAATCGGCGTCCGGTTTGTCGTGCATGTTCGGAAGTATGCCAAGCGGATGCGAGCGCGAGCCGTATGCTCTGACGAGATGGCGACACGACGGCAATGACAACCACGGAGAAACCCACCCGACGGCTTCGTGTCCTCCTGGTGCGGCTGTCGGCCATCGGCGACTGCCTGCACGCGGTCCCGGTGGCGGCGGCCCTTCGCCGCGCCCACCCGGACGCGTTCATCGGCTGGGCGATTCAGGAACCGTCCGCAACTCTCCTGCGCGGCTGCCCCGGCGTGGACCGCTTCCATATCTACCCCCGCCGGACTCGCGGCATCGCTGCGCGGTTCGAGGCGTTCAGCCGTTTTCGCCGCGAACTCAGGAGCTGCCGCTACGACGCGGCAATCGATGTCCAGGGGCTCACGAAGAGTGGACTTGTCGCCTGGCTGAGCGGCGCCCGGCAGCGAGTGGGTTTCCGCGGTGGACCGGCGCTGGGCAGCCGCGAACTGAACCGCCTGTTCCTGAACCACCGCTTCGCCGTCCCCCCAGCGGTGACTCACGTCGTAGACCGCAACCTGGCGCTGGTCCGCTCCTCGGGATTGGCCGACCAAGACCCCATCGCGGAGTGGCGGCTGCCTGACTACGCCCAGCGCGAAGCGCTCGTCTTCCTCGAGCGCCACGGCCTTCGCGCCGGCGGCTATGCGGTCGTATCGCCGGGAACGATCTGGCGCACGAAGCGCTGGCCAGAGGGCTACTTTGCAGTCGCGGTGCGGCGTCTGTCGCGTGACCGCGGCTTGCCGGTCGTCGTCGTCTGGGCGGACGAGGGTGAACGGCGGTCGGCGGAGACGATCGTGGCCAACGCCGGGACCGGCTTGCCAGTCCTGCTTGCACCGCCGACCGATCTGCGCGATCTGGCAACCCTGTTGCGACACGCGGCTCTGTTTCTGGGCTGTGACTCGGGTCCGGCCCACCTGGCGGCGGCACTCGACGTTCCGTGCGTCTCCGTGTTCGGGCCGACGGATCCATCCAGGAACGGTCCCTACGGACCGAGGTCGGCTTCCGTACGGCTCGATCAGCGGCTGGAGTGCCAGCCGTGCTGGCGCCGCACCTGCAGCCGCGGCGACTTCGCGTGCATGGAGCGGTTGGATCCCGACCCCGTGGTCGAGGAGTGCCTGGCGAGACTCGACGCACGGTAGCGCCGGCCGGGAATGTGGTGCGCCCGAAGGGATTCGAACCCCTGACCTACGGCTCCGGAGGCCGTCGCTCTATCCAGCTGAGCTACGGGCGCGTGAACGGGAGGATGCTGAGAGAAGGAAGATGGGGTGGGTGAGGGGACTTGAACCCCCAACCACTTGAACCACAATCAAGCGCTCTACCGGTTGAGCTACACCCACCAGACATTCCGATCAAGGACTCCAAGATGATTGGCCTGCCTGGAGGGACTCGAACCCCCGACCCGCGGCTTAGAAGGCCGCCGCTCTATCCAGCTGAGCTACAGGCAGACGAAAGCGACAGGGTAGCCGAGGCCTGAGCATGCGAGCGATATCGGGGCGCCCAGATTTGAACTGAGGACCCCCTGCGCCCAAGGCAGGTGCGCTACCAGACTGCGCCACGCCCCGACAGGCAGGCGCCGGAGTGTAGCAGCACGCCGATGCTCAGAGAACCTCCAGCGGGGCATAGCGGCGGACCAGCTTCCGTTTGCCGGCCTTGTCGAAGAAGACCGTCAGCTTGGCGTTTTCTCCCTGGCCGTCGAGATGTAGAACGACGCCCTTGCCCAGCGTGGCGTGACGGACATAGGCACCCGGCCGCAAGCCCCCCCCTGCCGGCTTGAACGGCCCGCCCGCCGGCGGCCGCCTTCCGCTCGGGGGCGCCGGCGGCCGGTACCGGCCACCCGCGGTGCGATCGGCGCCGAAGAAGCTGCGTACACCCGCGGTGCGCGGTCCGGCGTAGATCTCCGGGCTCTGGGCGGTTTCCATGAGTTCTTCCGGCACATCGATGAGGAAGGGTGAGGGCTGCTGATCCTGGAACACGCCGGCGACCATCCGGCGGCGGCAGCCGCTCAGGAACAACCGCCGCTCGGCACGGGTCATGCCGACGTAGAACAGCCGCCTCTCCTCCTCGATGTCCCGCGCGCCGCCACCGGCGTGGAAGTGCGGCAGCAGACCGTCCTCGAGCCCCGTCACGAAGACGGCCTCGTACTCCAGGCCCTTGGCACTGTGGAGGGTCATGACGGCGACGCCGAGTTCCGCGTTCAGTCCGTCCGTGTCGCTGACCAGGGAGACGTAGTCGAGGAAGTTCGTCAGCGGACTCGTCGACGGCTCCTCGTCCGTCTCGTCGGCGCCCGGACCCAGCGGATCGTCGAGGGTCGGGACCGCCGCGGTCGGGACGCGCGCGGGCAGGTCGCTGAAGCCGTGCAGGGCCTGGAAGTCCCGTGCCGACGAAACCAGTTCGCCGAGGTTGTCCAGCCGCTCGCGCCCTTCCTCGTCGCCCTTGCCGTACAGGTTCTCGAACCCGGCCGCGACGATCGTCCCCCGCACGAGTTCCGCCAGCGGCTGACGCTCCGCTTCCTTCCGCAGCGCCTCGATCAGACCCCGGAAGTCATCGACCGCACGCCGGTTCCGCGCCGGCAGCTCCTGTAGCGGGTCGAGCCGGATCGCGTCCCACAGCGAGTGGCCCATCTTCGCCGCGCGGGCCAGCAGGAGTTCCTCGGTCCTGCGGCCGATGCCGCGCCGCGGTGGGTTCAGGATCCGGCGCAGAGACAGGTTGTCCCGGGGATTGCTGATCACGCGAAGGTACGCCGCCAGGTCCCTGACCTCGGCGCGCTCGTAGAAGCGGACGCCAGCGACCAGGCAGTATGGAACCTCGCTGCGAAGCAGCTGGTCCTCGATCGCCCGCGTCTGGGCGTTGGTTCGCACGAGAACCGCCATGTCGCCGAACTCGTGGCCGTCATCGCGAAGCGCCGCGACCTGCCGGACCACCCAACGCGCCTCGTCCTCGTGGTCGGCGGCAAAGAAGAGCTGCAACGGATCGCCAGCACCCCGATCCGTCCACAGCGTCTTGCCGCGCCGCTCCTGGTTGCGGGCAATGACGGCGCCCGAGGCATCAAGAATGTTCTGTGTCGAGCGATAGTTGCGCTCCAGCTTGCGGACACAGGAGCCCGGGAAGTGACGTTCGAAGCGCAGCAGGTTGTCGATCTCGGCGCCCCGCCAGCCGTAGATGCTCTGGTCCTCGTCGCCGACCGCGGTCAACCCGGAAACCGAGCCGTCGGGCCCCTGAACGAGGCGCCGAATCAACTCGAGCTGCGCCGCATTCGTGTCCTGGAACTCGTCCACTAGCAGGTGACGAAAGCGTCCCCGAACGCGCGCACCGATGTCTTCCTCCTCGCGCAGCACCCGCACCGCGAGCGCGATCAGATCGTCGAAGTCGACGCCGCCAGCCCGGCGCAGCTCAGCCTGGTAACGCCGGTAGACGGCGGCGACATGGCGGTCGAAGAAGTCCTCGGCCTCGCGCTCGAACGCGGCGGGAGTGAGCAACCGGTTCTTGGCCGCGCTGATCCGTCCCTGGACCGCGCGAGGTTGAAACGTCTGTTCGTCCAGGTCTTCCGTCTGAAGAGCCGCCTTGATGAGCCGCAACTGGTCGGGAGCATCCACGATCGCGAAGTCGGACTGGAGCCCGACGCGGTCCCCATAGCGGCGCAGCAGGCGCACGCAGAACCGGTGGAAGGTGCCGACGAAGACATTTGCGTCGCCGCCGACCAGGTCGAGGACGCGCTCGCGCATCTCGTCCGCGGCCTTGTTGGTGAAGGTCACCGCCGCGATCCGCCAGGGCTCGACTTCCATCTCGGCGATCAGCCAGGCGATCCGGTAGGTGATGACGCGAGTCTTCCCCGACCCGGCACCGGCGATCACGAGCTGCGGCCCACCTTCGTGGGTGACCGCCGCCAGCTGCTCCGCGTTCAGGTGGGAACGGAAGTCCACATCCGTCATCGCGGCCGGCGCTTGATGTTCTTCTGACGCGCCCGGCCGACGGCCAGGGTCTCCTCCGGCACATCCCGGGTGATCACCGAACCGGCACCGGTGTAGCCCCCGGCGCCGACCTCGACGGGTGCGATCAGGATCGTGTCGCTGCCGACGAACGCTCCTTCGCCGATCACCGTCCGGTTCTTCGTCTTGCCGTCGTAGTTGCAGGTGATGACCCCGGCGCCGATGTTGGCTCCCGCCCCCACCGACGAGTCGCCCAGGTAGGCGAGATGGGATGCCTTGACGCCCGGTCCGAGGGTGGACTTCTTGACCTCGACGAAGTTGCCGACCCGCGCGCCCTCCTCCAGGATCGCCTCCGGCCGAAGGCGGGCAAAGGGGCCGACGCTGCAGCGCGAGGCGACACGGGCACCGTCCAGCACCGAATAGGGCAGCACGTCCACCTCGTCGGCGAGAACGGTGTCGCGGAGCCAGACGCCCGCGTGGATGATGCAATCACGCCCCACGCGGCTGGCGCCCAGCAGGGTGACGCCCGGGTGAAGGACCGAGTCCTGCCCGACGGTCACGCCGGCATCCACCCACAAGCTCTCGGGATCGAGCACCGTGACCCCGGCTTCAAGAAGAGTCTCGACGTTGCGTCGGTAAAGGACGCGCTGGACCGCAGCGAGTTCGGCGCGCGAGTTGACGCCGAGGACTTCGGAGGCGTCATCCACCCTGACGCAGGCGACCGGGTTCTCGCGCGCCGCCGCGGAAACCGCATCGGTCAGGTAGAGCTCGCCCTGGTCGTTGCCGGTGTCGAGCTTCTCCAACCAGTCGAAGATCCCGGGTACTGGCAGCGCGTAGTGCCCGGCATTGACCGTTCGAAGCTCGAGCTCCCGCCTGCTGGCGTCGGCCGTCTCCACGATGCGCTCCAGTCGCCCCTGTCCAAGAACCACGCGGCCGAGACTGCCCGGATTGGCCACATCGGCTACGGCGAGGCTGCCCCAGCCGCGGTGAGCCTGGTCGAGGAGCGCCCGGAGAGTCGCCGGCCGCACCAGGGGCGCGTCGCCGGAGAGCACCAGAACGGCTCCGTCCGCACGCAGAGACTCCCGGGCCGACAGCAGAGCGTGGCCAGTGCCCTTCGGCTGCCGCTGCTTGACCCAGACGATGTCCGGGCCGCCCAGCCCCTCCTCCTCGAGAACCGAGCGGATCTCCTCCGCGCCGCCTCCCACGACCATGTGGATCGGCGAGCAGCCGACCTCGCGCGCGGCCGCGACGACCCATGCCACGAGGGCTCGACCACCGACCGGGTGCAGGACCTTCGGCCGCTCGGAGCGCAGCCGCTCGCCGCCACCGGCAGCGAGAACAACGGCCGCGCCGGCCTCGTCCGCCACGTCAGTCGCTAAGGTCATGGACGAGCTTCACGAAACGCTCGTCTTCGGCCAGTGAAGAGAAGTCCCCGTCGTGGAACGCCCGAACCCGGTTCTTCGGATCGAGTTCCACCGCCTTTGTCAACAGGTCGAGGGCGGCCTCGAGGTCTCCCATCAGCGCGCGGACACAGGCAGCCAGATAGACGAAACGGTCCTCCTGGTCTCGCCCCTTGCCTTCGCACAACTCGAGCGTCCGTTCCAGTTCCCCCTCGTTTCGGGCCATCACGGCCTCGAGGAAGGGATCGTCCGGACTGCCTTCCGCCGACCGTTCGGCCCGCTCGCACGCCGCCAAAAAGTCCTTCGCGCGAATGACGAACCGGCTTTCTCCGCCGCCCGCAACCACGTCCTCGAACCTCGCTCTTGCCTCCGCGACACGATCCTCGTAGAACAATGCGATTCCGGCTTCCAGGTCCTCGAGCGCGGAGTCGGCCGTGCCCGGCCGCGCGTCCTGCCCCGTTCCAGCACTCACCATCCGTACCTCCACCCAACTGACGATTCAGGGGTGGCAACTGTAGCGCGTGCAGGCCGCGAGGGGCTAGAGCCGCCAAACCTGTCGCAGGCTCCATGTTTGGCCCCAGCCCCCACCTCACTAGGAGATCGCGCCGCTGAACGCACTACGTGGTGCGCGTTCAGCGGCGCAACCTCCTAGCGGTGATCCGGAATGTAGTCCTCTCGCAGCAGGGCGTACAGATGGTGATCGGTACGGCGGCCCTGGAGAACGAAGTAGGACCGGAGCAGACCCTCCTGGACGAACCCCAGCTTCTCCAGGACCTTCCGCGAAGCTTCGTTGTCGACCGCGCACCTGGCCTCGATCCGTTCCAGCGGCGTGCGGAGCAGCAGCTCGGGCAGCAACTGGCCCAGGGCCGCGGTCATCGCGCCACGGCCATGGTGACGCGTCGCCAGGGCGTACCCCAGTTCGCTCAGTCCGTGCTCCCAGTTCACGATTGCGAGCGTGATCCAACCGGCACGCTCACCATCTGCCTCGACCAGCCAGGTGTAGCGGTCGCCGCGGCCACGGTAGATGTCCCGGGGCCGCTGCGACGCCAGATCCGCCCTCAGCCGGGACACCGAGACGTTGTGCAGCGGCTGGAAGCGCCGCACGGCCGGCTCGGACCGCCAGCGCCGAAGAAAGGGGGCGTCGGCCGGCGACGCCGGCCGAACGACCACGTCCACCTGCCTCGAGGCGGCGGGCGCTGTGGGTCTTCCAAGGGGGCGAATCATCGACGGCCGACTACGAAGTATGCCTACGGACGTCGTTACGGCAACCGCTTGCCTTGTCCGAACCGCGGCAAGGCGCCACCGAGGACCATCAGACTGTATCCCTGCGCGAACAGGTACAGGAAGGGAAGGGACCACCAGCGGCCGCTCCAACCGGCGGCCGCGATGCAGACCCAGAAGTAGAGCGCGAGCGTGGCCTCGCCCCAGAGACTCCAGACGGCGCTCGAGCGGTACTGCGCGGGCGGGTTGCGCGCGCCGGCCGGGATCTTGGGCGTGCGGGCGAACACGCCACCGCGGCGGAACAGACCAGTGACCACCGCGGCGGAGTTGTGAAGCGACAAGCCGATGCCAACGGACATGGCGAGCGGCACTTCCAGCCACATCCGGGCACCCGGCCGGCCGGCGCGGCGTTGACCAGCGGCGTAGGAGCCTGCTACCGCCGCCGTGCCAAGCAGGAACAGGGGCGCGTCGATCCACAGCAGCAGGTGGGGAGACTGCTGCCGCAGCAGGATGGCAGGCAGGAGCAGCAGCCCCAGGAAGACGAGCAGCGGATAGCAGAAGCCCGAAGTCAGGTGCGCTGTCGCCGCCAGCTTGACCCGCATCCCCACCGCGCTCTGGAGAATCGGCCGCAGCAGCTTGCGCAGGGTCTGGGCCGTTCCCCGAGCCCAGCGGTGCTGTTGACTCTTGAAGTCATTCACGCGGCCCGGAAGATCCGCCGGCACCGCGAGGTCCGTCATCAGCAGAAAGCGCCAGCCGGCCAACTGCGCGCGGTAAGAGAGGTCGAGATCCTCCGTCAGCGTGTCGAACTGCCAGCCGCCCGCGTCTTCGATGGCCCGGCGCCTCCAGACGCCCGCCGTGCCGTTGAAGTTGAAGAAGCAGCCCGAACGGAAACGTGCCTCCTGTTCGACCAGAAAGTGCCCGTCGAGCAGCACGGCCTGGGCGCGCGTGAGCAGGGAGTCCTCCCGGTTCATGTGGTCCCAGCGCGCCTGGACCATGCCGAGCGTCGGATCGGCGAAGGCCGGTACCGTGCGGCGCAGAAAGTCGGGACCGGGAACGAAGTCGGCGTCGAAGACAGCGATCAACTCGCCCCGCGCCTCGCCCAGACCGGCAGCCAGGGCCCCCGCCTTGAAGCCCTCGCGACCGCGTCTGCGGAGGTGGCGAACAGCTGGCAGGGGGCGCCCCTGCTCCGAGGCCTCCTCGACCACGGCCGCGACCCTCTCACTCGTGTCGTCGGTCGAGT
Source organism: Acidobacteriota bacterium (assembly GCA_026707545.1). Lineage (NCBI taxonomy): Bacteria > Pseudomonadati > Acidobacteriota > Acidobacteriota bacterium. The sequence continues at coordinate 2,724,600 of JAPOWR010000001.1, forward strand.
CGTCGAGGATCTGGATCTCCAGCCGGTCCGCGGGGTAGTCGAAATCGAGCACGGCCGCGACCAGCCGCGGCGCCACGTAGCGCTCGTTGTAGATTGGCAACTGGACAGTGACCCGGGGCGGGGCTTCATCCTCAGCGTCGGCTGCGGCCCGGCCTCCCGTTGCGGCGGGTGACCGGACCAGGCGCAGCACCAGCAACAGAACCAGCCGGTGAAGTCCGAAGAGTGCGAGCGTTCCGAGAACGGCGTAGTACACGGGAAGAAGCACGGACGCCGACGATATGGCAAGGGCACTCCCACTGGCAGCCGCCGCCTGGCCCCTGCTCGCGTGCTTCGGCGGGCTGCTGGCACTCGACCGGACGGGCCTGCGTCCGGCGGCCGACGCACCCTGGGAGACCGCGCTCTTCCTCGCGGTGCTCCTGCTGGCCTTCGCCGCCCTCTTCCGGGCACTGAAGCGGCTGGAACCGCCACGGCCCAAAGTGGCAGGAGAGCTGCCGGTCGCCGGTCTCCTGATCGTCGCGGCGCTGCTGCGCCTGCTTGCGGTGCCCCTCTCGCCGAGCCTGTCGGACGACGTCCATCGCTACCTCTGGGACGGCCGCGTCGCCGCCTCCGGCGCCAATCCCTACCGCCTCGAGCCGGATCATCCCGACCTGGCCGGGCTACGCAACGACCTGTGGCAGCGGACCGCCCACCGCGATGTCCCCACGGTCTACCCGCCTCTCTCCGTGGGCTTCTTCGCGGCCGCCAGTCTCCTGCCGAAGCCCCTTACAAGCTACAAGCTGACGCTGGCCGCGGTCGACCTGATCGCCTGCGGCCTGCTGCTCGCGCTCGCCCGGCGGCGGAGAACGGTCGTGGCCGCCCTGGCCTACGTCTGGAACCCGCTGGTCGTCATCGAGGGCGCCGGCATGGGCCACGTCGACGTGCTGGGCGCCTCGCTCGTCATCGCCTGCGTCTTCCTGGTCCCGGTTCGGTCCGGCGCCCGCTCCGGCTCCTGGCGTTCGCTCGCCGCCGGGGCCGCCGCCGGGCTCGGTGTCCTGGTCAAGCTGGTCCCCCTCGCCGCGATCCCCCTGTGGTGGCGAAGGATCAAGGGTCACCGCCAGCGAGGTCGCCTGTTCGCTCTCGGCAGCGCCTGCCTGCTCCTCCCGGGGGCGGCGGGCGTTCTGATCTGGACCGGCGGCTTCCCTCCGGGCCTCGCGATCTACGCGCTGCGCTGGGAGTACAACGGCCCGCTCTACGAACCGGTCTGGCGCCTCCTCGACCTGCTTCAACTCGACCGGGCGGCTGCGGGGCTCGTCCACGCGGTCCGGCTGGTCTTCGGCGGTGACGCCCTTGCGCCGCCTTGGGACACCCTCTACGCCTACACCTATCCCCAGTTTCTCGCGCGCGTCCTGCTCCTGGGCGGCGCGATTGCCACCTGGCTCCGCTTCTGGCGGCAGCGCTCCGGTCCGATCGGCGCGGCGTTCGGCGCCTTCGGCATCGTCCTACTGGCGAATCCGACGTTCTATCCGTGGTATCTGATCTGGATCCTGCCCTGGGCGGCGCTGCTCGGCGCGCGCAGTGTCCTGGTGCTGTCGGCAACCCTGCCGCTGGCGTACCTGCCGGCGCTCACGGGAGTCGACTACTTCCCCTGGGTCTACGGGGCGGTCTGGCTGCCTCCGTTCCTCTTGTTTCTGGCCGACCGCCGACAACAGAGGCACGCCGAGAAGGTGTCAGGCTCTGGGACGGAGCGACGATGAAGTATCGCCTGCGGATCGCGTACGTCGGCACGGACTACGCCGGCTGGCAACGCCAGGACAACGCTCTCGCGGTCCAGCAGGTCGTCGAGGAGGCGCTGGCCCGAGTCCTCGGGCGAAGCGCAACCGTGCATGGCGCCGGTCGGACGGATGCCGGCGTACACGCCCGCGGCCAGGTGGCTCACCTGACCGTGGCTGCCGCGTCGGCGTCCGCGGAAACAGCGCGGGCGCTGGTTTTCGGCGCGAACCGTCATCTGCCGGCGACGATCCGCGTCCTGGCTGCGGAGCCCGTGGACGACGCCTTCCATGCTCGAAAAAGCACCACGTGCAAGACCTATCGCTACCGGCTCTGCCGCACCCGCGTGATCGACCCGTTCCGGGCGCCTTTCGTCGTTCCCGCGCCGGTCGGACTCGACGTTGAGGCCATGAAGAGAGCCGCCAGCCTGCTCCTGGGACGGCACGACTTCTCGGCCTTCGCCAAGTCGGGGGGCAGCCACGGACAGCCGGAAAGGACGATTCACGAGGCTACCTGGACCGAAGCCGGCGACGAACTGACGTTCCAGGTAGCCGGTGACGGGTTTCTTCGCGGCATGGTGCGCGCCCTGGTCGGCACGGCGCTCGAGGTCGGCCGCGGCCGCAGGTCGCTGGACGACTTCGCCGGCCTGCTGCAAGGAGGGCCCCGATCGTCCGCGGGCCCCAACGCACCGGCGCGTGGGCTGTGTCTGGAGCGCGTGGAATACAGTCGGCGGCAATGAAACGCGTCGTCACGGGGGTCATCGCCGCGGGGTCGGCGACAGCCGCCGTCCTCTATCTTCCGCCTCTGCTCTTTTGGCTGGTGGCAACGGCCATGGTTCTTGTCGCGGCCGCCGAGTACGCCGCCCTGGTTCGGCGAATCGCCGTCTCGCCGGCGACCCTGCGCTGGGTCCTGTGGCTGTCGATCGGTTTCGTGGCCCTCGCCGATGGCGTTCGTAGCCAGACGATCACGCTGCCACTGCCTTTCGACCCGATTGATCTGGACCGTCCGGTCGGGGCGGGTGCCGTGATCCTCGCCCTGGCAGTGGTGATCGCGCTGTGCGGCCGAGCCTCCATGCGTGACCGGTTGACCGCGTCCACCCTGTTTGTGTTCGGCACACTCTGGCTGGGTCTGTTTCTCGTCGCGACGATGGGCCTCTACCGAGTCGATCCACTCCTCCTGTTCTGGGTTCTCGCCGTGGCCGCGATCGGCGATGTCGGTGCCTTCTATGGAGGACGAGCGTTCGGCCGGCGCCCGGTCGCTCCTCTGATCAGTCCCAAGAAAACGATCGCAGGCACGGTGAGCGGACTGGTCGCCAGCGTTGCCGTCGGCGTCGGCGCGTTTCTGCTGTGGCGCGGTCCCGACGCCTTCGGACCGGGCATACCAGTCGTGGCCCTGATCTGCGGCGGCTCGGCCCAGGTCGGAGACCTGGTGGCTTCCATGGTGAAGCGGGCGGCGGACGTGGAAGACACCGGGCGGCTTCTTCCCGGACATGGCGGTCTGATCGACCGTCTCGACAGTCTGACGCTGACGGCGCCGATGCTCTATGTAGCGGTGGAGCTGGGAGCGATTCCGTCACTGGCTTGAGGACAGGGGAACCGTGACGCCGCGCCGTCTGGCGGTACTGGGAGCCACGGGCTCGGTGGGCGAAACGACGCTGGCCGTGGCGCGGCTGCATCCCGACCGGCTGCGCGTCGCGGTGCTCGCGGCACAGGGTTCGAGGCCGGAGCGCCTGGTCGAACTTGCCCGGGAGTTTCGGCCGAAGCTGGTCGTGGTCGCCGACGCCGATGCCGCGGGGCTCCTCAGGGCGGAACTGCCCACCGGGGTCGCACTGGAATCCGGTGAGGACGCACTGCTGGCCGCTGTCGGGGCGGGTGACGTCGACCTGGTCGTCACGGCGATCGTCGGCGCCGCCGGCCTTCAACCGGCAGCCGCGGCGCTTGAGGCCGGCGCCGATCTGGCGCTCGCCAACAAGGAGGCGATGGTCGCGGCCGGGCCCGTACTGCGCCGGCTGGCGGCCGCTTCGGGCGCTTCCATCCTGCCGATCGACAGCGAGCACGCCGCGATCCACCAGGCGCTCCGGGCCGGTCGGCCCAGGGAGGTCCGCCGCCTCGTACTGACCGCTTCGGGCGGTCCCTTTCTCGAACGCGATCCCGCCACTCTCGAGGCCGCGACGCCCGCCGAGGCCACGGCGCATCCGACCTGGGACATGGGGGCGAAGATCAGCGTCGATTCGGCGACGCTGATGAACAAGGGCCTGGAGTTGATCGAAGCGAGCTATCTGTTCGACGTGGACGGCCCCCGGATCGACATCCTGATCCACCCACAGTCCCTCGTGCACTCGATCGTCGAGTTTCGCTGTGGCAACGGGGTTGCCCAGATCTCCGCGAACGACATGCGCTACCCGATCCAGTATGCGCTCTCGTATCCCGAGCGCTGGGCCCGCCCCGCCGGCGGGCTGTCGGTCGATCTGAGCGACCTGCTGCTTCAGACCTCGAAGCTGGAGTTCAGCCGCGTCGATCCGGCACTCTTCCCCGCTCCGTCGCTCGCGCGCAATGCCCTGACGCGGGGCGGCGGCGCAACGGCGGTGATGAACGCGGCGAACGAGATCGCGGTCGACGCGTTTCTGGGCGGCAGAGCTCCTTTCACCGCGATCGTCCCCGTCGTGTCCGAGGTGCTCGAACGCCACGCCAGGCAGGCAGACGTCAGCGAGCCTCAGAGCATCAAGGAGGCTCTTGCCTGGGATTCATGGGGCCGTCGACAGGCCCGGGAAGTTCTCGCGGCTTCCGGCGGTTAGCATCGGCGGACGCCTGCGTCCGCGTTTCCTCGTGAGATGAACATCCTGAGCAACATCCTGGCTCTGCTGGTCGTGATCGGCGTGATTATCTTCGTTCACGAACTGGGGCACTTCGTGGCCGCGCGGCTGTTCCGGATCAGGGTCCGCGTGTTCTCGATCGGCTTCGGCGCGCGGCTCTGGGGGTTCGAGCGTGGCGGTACGGAGTACCGCGTAGCGATGGTGCCGCTTGGCGGCTACGTGGCCTTCTCCGGCATCGACCCCTCGAATCCGACGGGCGATGCCGGCGACTTCATCACCAGGCCACGATGGCAACGAATGGTCGTTCTCCTGGCCGGCCCCGCGGCCAACGTCGTGCTCTCGATCGTTCTGATCGCCGCCGTCCTGGTGGCCGGCACCGAGCTGGCGGGGCCGCGCAACCTGAGCACCGAGATCGGTGCCGTAGCGGCCGATTCCGCCGCCGCCGAGGCCGGCCTGCAACCCGGCGACACGATCCTACGACTGGACGGCGAGGACGTGTCCGAGTGGCGCGAGGTCGCGAACATCGTGCTCACCTCACCGGAACGTCCACTTGCCGTCGACTTCGAACGCGCCGGCGGCACGCTCAGCACGGTGCTCGTACCACGCCGGATTCCCCGCCACGAACTCGGAGACGGCGGGCTCTACGCCAGCCTGCTACCGCGGGTGCGCGAGGTGTTCGAAGGCACGCCTGCCGAGCAGGCGGGCATCCGGTACGGAGACACGCTCTACTCGGTCAACGGCCACCCGATCGCCGACGCGGACGACTTCCGCCGCCTGGTGGAACCCAGCGCGGGCGAGGAGGTCAGCATCGAGATCGGCCGTGGCGACGAGCGCCTCGTCTTCCGCCTGGTGCCGGCAGCCGAAGACGGTGTCGGCCGCGCGGGCATCCTGATCAGCCACTTCTCTTACCAGCGCACCGGGCCTGCCCGCGCGCTAATCGAAAGCGCCCGGATCAACTGGGAAACCACAACCGAGATCTTCGGCTTCCTGGGCAGGCTGGTGGAACGTCGCGTCTCGCCCCAGAGTGCCCTTTCCGGCCCCATCGAGATTGCCAGAATCAGCGGTCAGGCGGCGAGGCGGAGCTTCAACGATCTCGTGTTTCTCACCGCGCTGATCAGCCTCAACATCTGCATCCTGAACCTGCTGCCGATCCCGCTCCTCGACGGCGGCCAACTCGTCATCCTGCTCTTCGAGAGCGCTCTGCGGCGCGATCTCTCCATACGGGTCAAGAACCTCGTCACCCAGTTCGGCCTCGTCGTGATCGTCGGCATCATGATGTTCGCGCTCTACTCCGACCTGGTGAAGAATCTGCCCGGCCTGGGGCGCTGAAGCCACGAGACCGATGAAGACGCCGACTCTCCCTCGCTGGCTTGAAGGCGCGTTGCGCCAGCTTCGGCTGAAGAGCCTGCTGGACCCGCGTCGGTTGAGGAGCGCGCTGCGCCAGCCCTGGCTGAAGCGGGTGGTCGTGGGCGGGGCCTATGCGGGTTTGCTCACGGCGCTGCTCGGCATCTCTTCCTATCTGGCGCTCTCCAACTTCGTCCGCAGCGGCGTGATCGCGGTGCCTGATCTGATCGGCCTGGATGTGGATCACGCCGAGGCGACTCTCGCCTCCGCCGGCTTGACGGTGAGGCGGATCGAAGAGGACCGCTACGACGAGGCCGTCCCCGCCGGACATGTGCTCCGGCACGATCCCCCAGCCGGCAGCGCTGTCAAGCAGGACAGCAGCGTCGTCATCCATCTGTCACGCGGGCGTCAACTCGTCGAGACTCCGGATCTGACAGGTCAGGTCCTGCAGACGGTACAGGTCAGTCTCGCCGCCTCCGGCTTGCAGTTGGGAAGGAGCCGCAGCGTGTACGCTGAGTCCGGCGCACCGGGGACGGTCATCCGTCAGAGTCCTCCGCCCGGCAGCCGGGTCGAACCGTCTTCCCAGGTCGACGTCATGGTGAGCCTGGCCAATCCAGGCGCTGCGTTCGTCATGCCGGACCTGATCGATCTGCCGGAAGCGCCCGTTCGCACCTACTTCGAGGCGCACGGATTCCGGCTCGGAAGGGTAAAGTACGAGCCCTACGAAGGCGTCGAAGCCGGGATCATCCTGCGTCAGTATCCGCTGCCGGGTCATCCCCTGCGACAAAGCGATTCGATCGCTCTGGTCGTCGCCGCGCAGGACAGTCATTGAACCCGCCCAGTTCGCCCAGAGAACCCGAACGATGAAGATCGCGCCTTCGATTCTGGCGGCGGACCTCGCCGACCTCGCCTCCGCGGTGAAGATCTGTGAAGACGGCGGCGCGCAGTTGATCCATGTCGACGTGATGGACGGCCACTTCGTGCCCAACCTCACATTCGGTCCGCCGGTGATCGCCGACCTGGCGAAGCGCAGCCGGGTGGGCTTCGACATCCATCTCATGGTTTCGAATCCGGAGGCGCTCATGGACCGATACCTCGACAGCGAGCCGCTCTGGGTGTCCTTCCATCATGAGACGACACCGGAACCGGCCCATCTGGCGGCGCATGTTCGCGGCCGGGACGTTGGAGCCGGGGTCGCGATCAACCCCGGCACGGCGGTCGACGAACTCCTGCCCTACCTGGAGCACCTCGACTTCGTGGTCCTGATGTCCGTCCAACCTGGATTCGCCGGTCAGGCCTTCCAGCCCGACGTACTGGAGAAGGCTCGCGAACTGCGCGCCACGATCGACGCCCGTGGTCTTTCGACCAGCATCGAGATGGACGGCGGTATCAAGCCGGGGAACCTCGATGAGGTCGCCGCGGCCGGCGTCGATGTGGCGGTCGTGGGCTCCGGCGTGTTCGCTGCAGAGCGTCCAGTCGAGGCCCTGGCGGCTCTACGGCGGCAGGCGAACGAATGAAACCACTGACAGCCAAAGCCCTGCTCGCCGGGGCGGTGCTCGCCGCGACGGTCGCCTGCGGAGGCGTGAAGGACGATCCGATCCTGCGGCTGTCGTCGTCGGAAGCGCTCGACATCGGCAAGCAACTCATGGAGGAGGAGAAGTTCTCCCAGGCACTGCGGCACCTAGTGCACGCCTTCGAGGTCGAACCGAACTCGGAGACCGGCCGGGAGGGTCTGCTGCTGGCCGCGGACGCGCTGTTCCTGCGCGGCGGCTACCAGTCCTACGTGGAAGCGGAGCAGCGCTACCGCGACTTCCTGAACCGGTTCCCCACGTCGGATCGCGCCGCATACGCGCAGTTCCGACTGGCTGCCGCCCTCGCCGAGCGGATCGAGAAGCCGGACCGCGACCAGCAGACCGCCCGTCAGGCGCTGACGGAGTTCGAGAACGTCCGACGGCTCTACCCGACCAGCCAGTACGCCAGTCAGGCCGCCCAAAGAATCGTCGAGGTCCGCAACCAGCTCGCGGAACACGAGTTCGTCGTCGGTGCCTTCTACTACCGCTTCGGCGCTCCCAACGCCGCCGGCAACCGATTCAAGGACATGCTCGAGGCCTATCCGGCATACCCGGAGCCCGACAAGATCCTCGCCTACATGTGCCTCAGCTACGTCGACGTGCTGAAACAGATCGGGAGTAGGCGAGGCCTGGACCGCTACGACTACCTGCGCGACGCCTGCGACCGGCTGCGTAGCGAGCACCCGGAGAGCCAGTGGCTCAAGAAAGTCCCCTCCGAGGAGAGGATCCGTTCTCTCCGAACCAAGGTTCCGGAAGGGCCGCCGCTGCCGCCGCGCCGGGGAGACGATGATCCGGCCGGCGAAGAGAACGACGACGGCTGATTCGCCACCCGCGAGAGGGGTCCCGAGGCGTCCGAACTGTGCTAAAATCACCGTTTCGGCACGCGACTCGCCTTGAAGCAACTCAGCGCAGACGACCGCGATCCCGAGAACGCGACGGGAGCTCTCAGCGACCAGCTCGACTCTCTCGTCAACCATTTGGTCTGCTGCGGAGTCACCCTGACTCAGGCTCGCAAGATCTTCGAACGGCAGTTCATCCTCGCATCGCTCCGACTCAACCAAGGCAACCTCAACCGCTCCGCAAACCACCTGGGGATTCACCGCAACACACTGCGCAACAAAGGTCGACGCCCTTCGTATCCAGTCGGCCGAGTATCGCGACTCCAGCAAGAGAAACCGATCGCGATAGCCCCCAGGTGGTCGGCTGGGAAACGAGGAATCTGGTTGGCATCCCCCTTGCTGCCAAGAGCAGCCAAGTGTCATGTACATCTCGAACGCCAAGGGCCGCACGAAGGCTCTGTCCGTCGTTGTGGCCGTCACGGCCATTTTGGCCGTCTCGGTGCGGGACACGGCGCCCGGGCGACAGCCCGACTCGCTGCCGGCGCCTCCCCATCTCGACGATGTCGCGCTGTTCGAGGAGATACAAGCCTGGCTGGACCCCGCGTCCGGCACGACGACGGCGCTCGCATCCCTCCATAGCCGCCCCATGTTCGAGGCGATTCGGTCGCACGAGGAGAGTTTCGCGCTCTTCATTGGCGCCGCCGACGCCGATGCGGTCCGGGACCGGATGCAGCAAGTCCCATTCGGCGCCCAGATCGTCGCCGTTGCCGAGCGACACGAGATCGACCCGCTTCTCGTGGCGGCTGTGGTGCAGACCGAGTCCGCTTTCGACAGGCTGGCGGTCTCACCCCAGGGCGCTCTGGGCCTGATGCAGATGATGCCGGAAACCGCCGAGGAGTTCGGCGTGGCCAACGTCTACGACCCTGGCCAGAACCTCGACGCCGGTGCGAGCTATCTGGCCTTTCTGCTACGCCGGTTTGACGGCGATCTGGTCCTGGCGCTCGCCGCGTACAACGCGGGACCCGGCCAGGTAAAGCGCATGGGCGGCATGCCGCCTTTCCGCGAAACCCGGAAGTTCACGGAGAACGTGCTCCGCCTCTACGTCGAGCACCACCGCGCGGCGTGGGCAGCCGTCAACCCTGGCGGCCTCGACTTCGCCGTCCTCGCCGGCGGCTAGGAGGCTCCAGCCAATCCTAGGACTGCTTCTCTTCCAGTTCGGAGGAGTCGTCGCCGCGCAGGCCCCGCTTGAAGTTCCGGATGCCCTCACCCATCCCACGGCCGAGGAGCGGCAGCTTGCTGCCACCGAAGATGACCAGGAGGATGACGAAGACGATGACTAGCTCTTGGATGCCAAAGGAGGGCATGGCGTTTCTCCTGTCGAAGTCGGGCACGGATACTAGCATCTAGAGCCGCCAAACCCGTCGCAGACGCGGCGCCAGATCACGACCTTCCGGAAGAGCGGCCAGGGCATCCAGGAACCTCAGCAGGGCCGGTGGGATCAACCGCAGATAGCGGTCGCTGCCGGCCGTGGCGAAGTACGCGAAGGTACCCACGAGCTTGAGGGTGCGCTGTGCCGCCGCCGCGTGGTACTGGTCAATCAGGCCAGTGTCCTCGCGAACCGTCGAAAGGTGTTCCCGCCGCTCTCGCACCGAAAGCGTCAGGGTGTCGTTGAGGAGCGAGGCCAGGTCGTAGCACGGGGGCCCCAGGCGCAGATCCTGGTAGTCGATCAGGACAAGCTCCTCCGTGCCCCCCGCCGAGTCCATGCTCGGCGCCCGTAACATCAGGTTGCGGGCCATGAAATCCCGGTGACACGGCACGGGCGTTGCCGAATCGAGCCGCTCGCACAGGGCCACGCAGACAGCTCGCACTTCCTCGGCCAACCGCGCGTCCGAAACCAGGCCGCGCGGTTCGAGGAAGCGAACCCACGCTTGGTCGAGTTCCGCCATCAAAAGGGCCCGGTCGAGCGGCGGTGAACCGAGAGCCCGAACCTCCTCGGGCCGCAGAAGTTGAATACGCCTGATGAGCTCCCTTGCCTCCACCAGCCGCCGGCTCGCCTTCGGGTAGGAAGCCTCACCGTCCCTTGTCCAGCGCTCGAACAGGGTGTGGGGACCCAGGTCCTCCAGGAGAATCCAGACCGGGTGCTCAAGGGAGTACCCGTCCACCCTCGGTGTCGGCACATCGACCGTGGCCAGCAGGTCGCCGGCACCAAGGAACCGCTCAGCTACGTCCTTCATGTCGTCGGGATAGCTGCAGACGACCCGCCGCTCGCCGGAGGCAAGGCTCAGCCGCCCGTACCGCCGGGCCGAGACATCGCCGGCCAGAGGCTCGAACGAAACCGGCTCCCACCCGGCGTCCGACAGCGCCTCGAGCACCGGCCGCCAACCTGCCGGCACGGCCCCTGGCGAATCCGAAACAGTCTGGGATAATGGTTGTCGGCCCATGGAACCCCGGCTCAAACAACTGCTCGAAGAACTCACCCGATCTCTCTGCGAGGCGATGGCCGAGTCGCCCGAGGTCCACGATCGGCTCGAGTCGATTCGGCGTGAAGGCTACACGCTCAATCTCTTCCTCGACTGCAAGAGAAGCGGCGAGGACGATAGCGACCCCGACAGGAACTCCTCGGCGCGACGGCCGCTGCCACCGCCGACGTTCCGCATCAATGGACGCGACCTGGCTTTCCTGCGCTCAGTCGGAATCGATCCCACGCGCAGGACCCGCAGCCGCACTTCTCGCCGGACCACCCCCGAGGGAGACTGACGTCCGGCCGCCTTCCCGCGCGCGCCAGATGAAAGCGTAGTTGCGCCCGGCGCCCGCTCCGTCGCGGCGGTAGCTCCACCAGTTCGAATCGCAGCGAACGCAACAGCCGCTACGCGCAACGTGGACCACGCCCAAGCCGGCGAGCTGGATCGAAGCCGCCAAGGGCAGGTCGAGGTGGGGTTTACGGCCCGGCCGGCGGATGACGACTTCGGGACCGCTCGCGGATTCCACCCGGCCGGCCACGTCGTCGTCCACCTCGTAGCAACAGGGGCCAATCGCTGGACCGACCCAGGCCTCGGCCCGCGCCGGATCCGTGACGCCAGCCCGCCTCAACTCCCGTATCGCCGAAGCGAGAACGACGCTCGCCAGGCCTCGCCAGCCTGCGTGAACCGCGGCCACGTTCTCACCGGCCGCGATCAGCACGGGTACGCAATCGGCGACGAAGACGGTCGCTGCGACGCCAGTACGAGAGACGATCAAGGCGTCTCCGTCTCCCCCGAAGCCGGGATCCTCGACCCGTACCGCCTCGGTGCCGTGCCGTTGCTTCAACCAGGCAGGCGAGGCCGTTTCCGCTAACCCCATGTAGCGTGTCAGATACCGGAGGGCATCCTCCGGACCAGGGGCCTCCTCACCAGGCAGAACTCCCAGAAAGGCCGCCCGGAAAGGGCCGCGCCTGTGGACCATGACGGCCGCTGCCCGGCGCCGCCTCGTCAATGGCGCGCGACTCTCACGACGGACTGCTGGAGTAGCTGCTGTAGGATGCCGCGGCCATCGAGACGGTCATGAGCGTAGCGCAGAGCACGGCCAGTCCGGGAGGTTCTCCCGCAGCCATCGATGCCGCCTGGGAAACGGTCATCGGACTGGAAGTCCACGTCCAGCTGCGCACCAGAACCAAGATGTTCTGCCGTTGCGAGAACCGTTTCGGCGCAGAGCCGAACGAGCTCGTCTGCCCGGTCTGCCTCGGCTACCCCGGCACGCTCCCGGTGACCAACCAGCACGCCGTCGACCTCGCGATCCGGCTGGCGCTCGCGCTCGGGTGCGACGTCAGGCGACGGTCCATCTTCGCGCGCAAGAACTACTTCTACCCCGACTTGCCGAAGGGCTACCAGATCAGTCAATACGACCAGCCGCTTGCCGAGGGCGGATCCGTACCGCTCCCCTCCGGCCGCAAGGTCCGGCTCCATCGGATCCACCTCGAGGAAGATGCCGGCAAGCTCCTGCACGAGGTGCCCGGGGGCGGCCCTCTCCCGGGTCGGAGCCTGGTCGATTTCAACCGCTGCGGCGTACCCCTGGTGGAGATCGTGACCGAGCCCGAGATTCACTCGCCCGAGGATGCCCAAGCCTACCTGCAGACCCTCCACCAGGTCCTTCTCTACACCGGTGCAAGTGACGGGAACATGGAAGAAGGCAGTCTCCGATGCGACGCCAACCTCTCGTTGCGACCGACCGGCTCCTGCACGCTCGGCACGAAGACGGAGGTGAAGAACCTGAACTCGTTCCGCCACGTTGCCAAGGCGCTCGAGTACGAGCGGGAGCGGCAATTGCACATCCTGACCGCCGGAGGCCGGGTCGAACAGGAAACCCGGAGCTTCGAGCCCGCCAGTGGCGCCACCCGCTCGCTCAGGTCCAAGGAGGAGGCCCACGACTACCGGTACTTTCCTGAACCCGATCTTCCGACGGTGCTGCTCTCCAGGTCGCGCATCCGGCGCCAGGAAGGTCAGCTTCCCGAACTGCCGTGGGACAAGAGCGCCCGCTTCCGTGAGGCTTACGGGCTGCGCGCCGAAGAAGCCGCGCTCCTCTCCGGCAGCGTTCCCCTGGCTACGTACTACGAACGAGCCGTGGCCGCGCATCCGGCTGGCGCCCGCTCGATCGCCAACTGGGTGATGACCGAGATCCTGCGCGAGTTGAAGCAGCGAAACATCCAGATGCAGGACCGCGGTTCCGAGGACCCCGGGCACTCCGAAGAGGTGATCCCGCCGGAACGGCTCGCGGCCATCGTGGCCCTGGTGGATTCCGGTGAGTTGTCGGCCACGGCCGCCAAGGATGTGCTCGCCGAAGCCTGGGACACGACCGAAACGCCCGACGAGATCGTCGATCGGCTCGGGCTACGACAGGTGCGGGACGACGATCGGCTCGAAGCCTGGGCCAACGCCGCCATCGCGGCCAACAGCAAGGCCGTCAACGAGTACCGCGGCGGTCGCAAGCAGGCGCTCGGCTACCTGGTCGGCCAAGTGATGAAGGCATCTCGCGGCAGCGCGGAGCCCCGGGCGGCGCAGGACATTCTGCGCCGGAAACTGACTGAAGCTACGCCGAATCCCTAGCGAGGCGGCGGCTCGTTTGCCGCTCCGGGGAGTTCCTCCAGTTGCCGGCGAAGTTCCTCACGCTGACGCTGCAACTCCTCGATGTTCCGGTTGTGCTCGTCGGCTTCCCTGTTTTCCTGCGCGATCTGCTGGTTCTCACGCACCCGCGCGGCACCAGCCGCGTTGCCCGCCAGTTCGTAGGCCGCAATCGCCGGGCCGTACTTGTTCTGCTTCGAGAGGACGAAGCCGAGATAGTCCTGGATCTGCCTCTTCTCGGCGTCACCGGGGGCCACCGTCAGTGCGGTGTTGAGCGGTGCTTCGGCGTCGTTGTACCGCTCCAGCGAGCCGTAGGACTGCCCCAGGTAGAAGTGCGGGTGCCAGTCGTTGCCCCTCTTCGAGATCGCCTGCTGGAAGGTCGACGCCGCGGCGCCGTAGTTCTTGCCGCCCATCTGAACCTCTCCGAGCAGGAGCAGGTTGTCGAAGGAGGCACTACTCCCGACCAGACTCCGGGCGACATTCTCGGCCTTGGCGTAGATGCCGGCCTTGGCTGACCCCTGCGTGCTCCGGCCCTTGATCTTCAGGGCATTGACCAGCGTCTTCTTCCACTCCGCGTTGCTGCCGTCCATGGATATCGCCCGCTCATACGCCCTGATCGCCGCGTCGAGCTGCGCATCGCTGTGCAACAACCTGCCGTACTCGAAGCGAGTCTTCGCATCGTCGGACTTCAGATCCGCGACCTTCCCCAGGTCGGCGGCCGCGGCGCGCGTGTTCCCGAGCCGCGCGTAGCTCGCGCTGCGCATCTGGTACACCTGGATCTGGTGGCCAGCCGGGAGGCTGCCGACGTTCAGCCGGTTGAGCGTCGCAACGCATTCCCGGGGCATGCCGCTCTTGTAGTAGGCCTGTCCCAGATAGACCTGGCTTCCCACATCGCCGGGCTTCAACTCGAGGTGCTTCTGGAAGGCCGCAATCGACTCCTTGGCCTTGCCGCCCCGGAGCAGGGACTGGGCCAGCATCTGGTAGCCCTTCTCGAGGGCCTCCTCCTCGGTTCGCTCCTCGACGAACTGCTGGAACTCAGCGATCGCCTGGGCGTAGTTGCCGGCCCGGAACGCGGCGACTCCCTCGTCCCATCCGGCGGAAGCAGAGGACGCAACGAGTAGCGTGCAGGCCGTAGCGAGGGCGAGAACGGTTTGGCGCTTCGTCATCACTGGAGCTGGAAGTTGACAGTCAGGTTGTAGTAGACGGCGACCGGCTTGCCGTTCAGCGTCGCCGGCTTGAACTTCCACTGCTTGACTGCCGCGACGGCGGCCTCGCTGAGGCCCATGTGCAGACCCTTCAGTACCTTGACGTCCGTGATGTCGCCGTTCTTGTCGATCGTCGCCTGAAGAATGACGACACCCTGGATCCGCGCCTTGCGCGCAATCTCCGTGTACTGCGGCTTGACCTCGTTGATCTTCTCCGGCTTCGTCACGTCACCGGTGACGTAGATCGGTCCGGTCGGTTCCGGCGGAGGCGGCGCCTCGGGCAGGTCGAATAGATCGAGGTCGTCGACCTCCGGAATGTCGATCTCCTCGGGCTCGTCGATGCGGATCGGTTCCGGCTCGTCGGGCGTCGGATCGGGGATCGGCACCTTCTTCGACTTGGGCTTCGGAATCTGCTGCTCGACTTCCGGCGGTGGCGGCTTGAAGCGCACCTGCTGGACGACGAAGACCTTGGGCTTGGGCGGCGGCGCCACCACGTCGCCGTACAGATCGGGCAGCTTGACGATCAGCAGGATCGCGTGGAACAGCACGGCGACCCCGAACGAGTAGCGGAAGGTCTTGTTGTCCTCCCGGGTCTCCTCGACGTAGGTCAGGAGGCCCTGTTCGGCCGACGTCAGTGCGCCACTTTCTTCGGCCTGCGACTCTTCGGCCGGGGATGCAGCCGCTTCGAGGTTCTCGTCACTCATCGGGGTACCCCTTCTCAGTCAGGTCTCTGTCAGGTCTGATGTGTGGTTCCAACTACGTTCGGACTCGGTCCTATTCCGGGTTCGGCGAATCTAGTACCAGAAGCTCTGGATCTCCCGCTGCGTCGGCACCGAGATGTTGATCGGCTCCGTCAGGCCGTGGTCCTCGGCCTGACGCAGTTCGTCGTACACCACGACCATGTGCTTGTACTCGGTCGCAATATCCGGCCGGATGATCACCGGCTTCTTCGGATTCCGTTCCAGCTTCGGCTTCAGGTACTCGATGATCTCGCCGAGTTCCATCGGATTCTGGTCCACGCGGAGATTCCCTCCCGGGAAGATCTCGATCAGCACGGACTCTTCCTTCTCGATGACCGGCGGATTGTCGTCATCCTCCGGAAGCGCGAAGTCGAGTCCGCGGGTGGCCGTGAACGTGGTCGTCACCATGAAGAAGACGATCAGCAGGAAGGCGATATCCGCCATCGACGAGGTCGGAATCTCGTCGTTCGGGCGATCACGATCGATTTTCATCTTGAGCCTCCATCCATCTCGTCAGACTCCAGGTTGCCGCCGCGTTCCTCAGAGGTCGTCGACCGTTCGCTGGTCGGACAGCAGGCGCAGATCGCGCACCTTGGCCCGTTTCAGCGCGTCGAGCACTTCGTCGACCTTCTCCCAGGGCACGTCGCCGTCGGACTTGACCACGAACGTCTTCGTCGGATCGGTCGAGATCACGGTTGCGGCCATCGACAGCACCTCGTCCGCCGCACTGACCAGCGAGCTCTGAGAGTTGCCGTCGGACACGCGGATGCGACCGTTCGGGTCGATCGACACGTAGGCTGCCTTCTTCGGGATCTCGAACCGGAGGGTCGTCTTCGGCAACTGCACCTGGGTCTTGTCGACCTCGAAGGTGATCGTCAGCATGAAGAAGATGATCAGCAGGAAGGCGATGTCGGCCATCGAGGCCGTCGGGATGTTCGGCTTGTGCTCGATGGATGCCTTGAGCTTCATGTCGCTGTCCTCCGCCCCGGGGCCCGAATGAACTCTAGCTGCCTTCGCCGCTATCGGGCGAGATACCGCTGCGCTCCATCTCGCCGAAGGTCTCGAGCAGCATGTTCGCCGCCGTCTCGATGTCGCGCACGAACTTGTTGATGCGGCTCATGAAGTAGTTGTAAGCGAGCTGCGTCGGAATGGCGACCGCGAGACCGCCGGCCGTCGTGGTCAGGGCCTCCTTGATGCCCGTGGCGACCGCGCCCGGGTTGGACAGGCCCTGCGCCGCGAGCGCGTCGAAACCGGCCATCATGCCGGTCACCGTGCCGAAGAAGCCGAGCAGCGGCGCCACGTTGGCGGTCGTCGCGAGCACCGCAAGACCGCGCTCCAGACGTCCCATCTCGAACAGCGCCGCGTTCTCGATCGTCTTCTCGATGTCTTCCTTGGGCTGGCCGTACTTCATCAGACCGGCCTTGAGGATCGAGGCGACCGGACCCCGGTACTCCTCGCACACCTTCACGGCGTCCCGGATCGACCGGTTGACCACCAGCGCCTTCCGCACCTTGGGGAGGAACTCGTGAACGTTGATCCGGGCGCGCCACAGCGCGTACAACCGCTCGCCCACCACCGCAAGAGCGATGACCGAGAATGCGAGCAGTGGCCACATGACGGGTCCGCCCTCGTTCATCAACTTCCAGAACGTGCCACCAATGTTCACCTAGTTACCTCCTCAGAGCTGGTATGCCCGCCAGGAACGGGCCGAGTTGAATCGCCCACCGACAGTGGACGCGATTCTGAACGAACGGTGACCCTGCACCGGAAGAAGTGACTGGCTCACCTTGGAACGGTGGAGCAATATAGCACACGGACCCTGCTTTGGAACCGCCGCCGTGACCCGGTTCAACGGGCACTCCGTGCCGCCTCCACGGCCCTCCCGAGCGGTCGCCGTTGCACGCAGCAGATCGCGACGGCCAGCGCATCCGACGCGTCCGCACTGCGTCGGGCCACCCCCGATCCCAGCAGCACATCAACCATGCGCGCCACCTGGGTCTTGTCGGCCCGGCCGTTGCCGCACACGGCATTCTTGACCTCGGCGGGAGACAGCTCCTCCACCTCCAGACCGCGACGACCCAGCACCGAGAGGATCACGCCGCGAGCCTGGGCAAGCGCAATCAGGGAGCGGCTGTTCTTCCCGTGGAACAGGGTCTCGAGAGCCGCCGCGGCCGGCTGCCAGCGATCGAGAGCCTGCTCCACACCCTCCGCCAGACGAGCCATTCGCGCCTCGGGACTCGGCTCCGACACGAGCGCGATCCGGCCCGAGCCCAGCTCCCTGAGCCGCGACCCCTCCTGTTCGACGACGCCGTAGCCGGTGTACCGGCTGCCCGGATCCAGGCCGAGGACAATCAACGCCGCGGTCCCGCCAAGGCGCCGATCAGGACGCCAGCCGCTCCAGCAACTCGTCGTCCAGGTCGAAGTTGGCCCAGACGTGCTGCACGTCGTCCTGGTCCTCGAGGGCGTCGATGAGGCGTACCAGTCGACCCGCGACCGCTTCGTCGACCCGGACCAGGTTCTGTGGTTCCATCGTCAACGCTGCGACGCCGGCGGCGAGGCCACGCGCCTCGACTTCGTCCTTGGCGGCGTGAAAGGCCTCCACAGAGGTGTAGACGTTGTAGCTGTCCTCCTCAACGGAGAAGTCCTCGGCCTCGAGTTCCAGCGCGAGTTCGACCAGCGCCTCCTCGTCCACCCCGGACTCCTCCATGACGGAACGGTCAAACGCGAAGAACCCGCGACGCTGGAACATCCACGCGACGCAGCCGTTCTCGCCCAGGTTGCCGCCGTGCTTGGTGAACAGGTGCCGCACCTCGGACACGGTCCGGTTGCGGTTGTCGGTCAGCGTCTCGACCAGCACCGCGACACCGCCCGGACCGTACCCCTCGTACGTGACCTCCTCGTAGGACACGCCCTCGAGTTCTCCCGTCCCCTTCCTGATCGCCCTGTCGATGTTGTCTCCGGGCACGTTGTGGGCCTTCGCCTCGGAGAGCGCGTGGCGCAGCCTGGGATTGCCGGCCGGATCGCCGCCACCGAGCCTTGCCGCCACCACAACCTCCTTGAGGATGCGTGTAAAGACCTTGCTGCGCTTGGCGTCCTGTGCCGCCTTCTTGTGCTTGATCGTGCTCCACTTGCTATGGCCGGACATGACCGGTCTAGTCTAGCGGTCTGTGGAGCCAGGCGGCGCTATGCTGCGCCGCCGAGTGACCGGCCAGACCAGACCTTCGGCCCAGCAGATCCTCGACCGGCTCGAGGTCTGGGGCCAGAAGCTCGGCCTCGACGCGATCCGCGACCTGCTCGGCGCTCTCGGCGATCCCCAGAGGGGCGTGCAGGCGATCCTGGTCGCGGGCACGAACGGCAAGGGCTCGACCAGCGCCGCGCTCGCGTCGCTCCTGACGGCCGCCGGTCTCCGCTGCGGCCTCTACACCTCGCCACACCTCGAGCACGTCGAGGAGCGCCTCCGCATCGACGGCGTGGCGATCACCGAGGCCGAACTCGGTCGCCATCTCCGCCGCGTGCTCGAGGCCGCAGGATCGACGCCGCCGACCTACTTCGAGAGCCTGACCGCGGCGGCCTGGCTCCACTTCGCGGCACACCGGGTGGACGTCGCCGTGTTCGAGGTCGGCCTCGGCGGCCGCCTCGACGCAACGAACGTCTCCGAGCCCGTGCTCTCGGTGATCACCCAGATCGCCCGGGACCACGCCCAGCAGCTCGGCTGGACCCTGACCTCGATCGCAGGCGAAAAAGCCGGCGTCATGCGACCCGGCCGCAAGTGTCTGACCTGGCGCCCGGCACCGGCAGTGCAGCGCGAACTGAACCGCTGCGCCGCGGTCTGCGGGGCGGAGCTCGTCGACGCAGGAGCCGAAGTGGAGATCTACGACCAAGTAGAAAACCAGCCGCATCTCTCGCTGGGCACGCCGAGCGCGCGGTACACCTTCCGGGCACCTCTGGCCGGCAACCACCAACTCACGAATCTGGCTCTGGCGGTACGCGCGGCAGAGGAGTTCTGCGCGCTCTTCGGGCGCAAGCTCGACGCAGAGGCCGCCGGCCAGGGGCTGGAGGGGGTCCGCTGGCCCGGCCGGCTCGAATGGGTCGATGTCGCAGTGCACGGGGAGTACCGCCGCATCCTCTTCGACGCAGCCCACAATCCTGCCGGCGCGGCCGCGCTCCGCTCCTACCTGGACGAGGTCGGTCTCAAGTTCGACCTTCTGTACGGAGCGCTCAATGACAAACAGCCCGAGCAGTGCCTGCCCTTACTAGCGGAACGGGCCAACCGCATCGTACTGACGGCCCCCGATCACGGACGCGCGCTGTCGCCTGAAGCACTTCTTCCGCTTCTCAAGACCCGCAACGCCGTAGCGGAAACCGACGCGGGAAGCGCGTTGGAGAGGTGCCTTGCCACGGCCAACGATCCGTCACGCTCCCTGGTCGTCACCGGCTCGCTCTACCTGGTCGGCGAGGTCCGCTCCGTCCTCCGGGCCAACTACGGCGCGCCGGCGGCAGCCCGGGATCTCGTCACCGGCTACGGTAGATGAAACGACGGCCACCGCCTGACCGAAGCGAGCGGAGTGCAGCGCGCGCCAACTCCCCGGCATCTCAGTAAGCGCGCGCGGCACCAGGAGGTTGACCCTCAGGCCTCCGGACAGGCGGGTGCGTTGTGCTACTCGACGACGACGCGGTCGATCTTGGCCACGCGCGCGGTGTGGCGGTCGCCGTCGAAGGGGGTGTCGAGGAAGACCTCGAGCAGTTCGGAGGCCTGTCCGGCGCCGAGGGCGCGGGCGCCCAGGGCCAGCACGTTCGCGTCGTTGTGGGCGCGGGACATCCGCGTCGTGAAGCTGTCGCTCGGATTGACGGCCCGGACGCCGGCGAACCGGTTCGCCGACATGGCCATGCCGACTCCGGTGCCGCACACCAGAAGACCCCGGTCGGCCTCGCCCGATGCCACGGCCCGCGCCACGGCCGCCGCCTTGTCGGGGTAGTCGGCGGGAGCCGAGGCGTCGGTGCCGAAGTCGACGACCTCGATGCCGCGGGCACGCAGAACGTCGCTCAACCGGCTCTTCAGCTCGACTCCGGCATGGTCGGCGCCGAGCGCGAACTTCACGCGCTCTCCAGGGACTCGGAGTCCCGCCGAACGCGCTCGTCGGCGGCTGCCACACCCTCGCCCATGCGGCTTCGGTGGTCGGCGAGGGCAGCAGCCAGCTCCGCGTCGCCCAGTGCGAGAATCTGGAGCGCCAGCAGGGCCGCATTGTCGGCCCGGTTCACCCCCACCGTGGCGACGGGGATACCGGGCGGCATCTGCACGATCGCCAGCAGGGCGTCAACACCGTTCAGCGGACCGCTCGCCACCGGGACGCCGACCACCGGCAGGGTCGTCGCGGCCGCCACGACGCCCGGGAGCGCGGCGGCGACACCCGCGCCGGCGATCAACACGCCGAGACCACGCTCGGCCGCGCCTTCGGCCCATTCGGCAGTCTCCCGCGGGGTCCGGTGGGCCGAGAGAACCCGGGATTCGCAGCCGACGCCGAAGTCGGCACAGACCTTCGCCGCCTTCTTCATCGTCGGCCAGTCCGAATCGCTGCCCATGACGATCCCTACCCTGATGTCGCTCATTCCTTCGTTCGCTCCGTCGCTGTGCTCGTGTTCGGTTCTTGTGCGCGCCAACTCTTACAGCGGCACGCTTCCGTGCTTCTTCGCCGGCACGCCGCAGCGCTTGCCTTCAAGCTGTCGCAGGGCGCGGACGATCTCGTGGCGGGTCGTACGCGGGGCAATCACCGCATCGACGAAGCCGCGCTCCGCCGCCACGTACGGGTTGGAGAACTTCTCGCGGTACTCGGCCGCCATCCGTTCGCGCAGAGCCTCGGGGTCTTCCGCGTTCCGGATCTGCTGGCGATACAGGATGTTGACCGCTCCGCTCGGTCCCATGACCGCGATCTCCGCCGTCGGATAGGCCAGGTTGACGTCCGTGCGCAGGTGCTTGCTGGCCATCACGCAGTACGCACCGCCGTAAGCCTTGCGCGTGATCACGGTGATCTTCGGCACCGTCGCCTCGGCGAACGCGTAGAGAAGCTTGGCGCCGTTGCGAATGATCCCGCCGTGCTCCTGCTGCACGCCCGGCAGGAAACCCGGTACGTCCTCGAAAGTGACGAGCGGGATGTTGAACGCGTCACAGAAGCGGACGAAGCGACCGCCCTTCACCGCCGCGTCGATGTCCAGAACACCGGCGAGGTAGTTCGGTTGGTTGGCGACGATGCCGACGCTGCGGCCGCCGAAGTGCGCAAAACCAACAACGATGTTCTGGGCAAAGCTGCGGTGAACTTCGAGAAAGCGGCCGTCGTCCACGACGGCACGAATCAATGCACCGATGTCGTAGGGCTTGTTCGGATCGACCGGCACCAGCTCGTCGAGCTCAGGAGACTCGCGGTCGTCCGGATCGTCGGTCGGACGGGGCGGTGGATCGTCCAGATTGTTGCCCGGCAGGTAGCCGAGCAGTTCCCGCACGGCGAGCAGACAGCCCGTGTCGTCCGGGGCTGTGAAGTGGGCCACTCCGCTCCGCCTCGCGTGCGTCTTCGCTCCGCCCAGCTCCTCCATCGAGACGTCCTCGTGGGTCACGGTCTTGATCACGTCCGGACCGGTCACGAACATGTAGCTCGTGCCCTCGACCATCAGCACGAAGTCCGTGATCGCCGGCGAGTAGACCGCACCGCCCGCGCAGGGCCCCATGATCGCGCTGATCTGGGGCACCACACCCGAGGCCAGCGTGTTACGGAGAAAGATGTCCGCGTAACCGCCCAGCGAGGCGACACCCTCCTGGATGCGGGCGCCTCCCGAGTCGTTCAGGCCCACGACCGGAGCACCGTTCTCGACCGCCAGGTCCATGACCTTGCAGATCTTGCGCGCATTCGTCTCGGACAGCGAACCACCGAACACGGTGAAGTCCTGCGCAAAGACGTACACCGGGCGCTGGTCCACACGACCATGTCCGCACACGACACCGTCACCCGGTATGCGCTGCTCGGCCATGCCGAAATCGGTGCAGCGGTGCGTCACCAACGCATCGATCTCGACGAACGACCCTGGATCCAGCAACAGATCGATTCGCTCCCGCGCGGTCAGTTTGCCGCTCGCATGCTGGCGATCGATGCGCTCGGCGCCTCCGCCCAGCCGCGACAGTTCGAGGCGTTGCTCCAGTTCGCTCGACTGCTGGCTGCGGATCGAGCCTCCTGCTCCGACTGGCTCCTGCACCCTGGTCATCCGAGCGGCTTTCTTACCACAGAGAGAGCCGACAGATGCGCGGCATTCTGCGGCGCATGCTCCCGGCCGCGCAAGCTCCTAGAATCACACCCATGGAGACGACGCCCACCGACCGGCAGTCGAACGCGCTGCTGGCCTCGGAGGTCACCAAGCTGACCGATTCCCTGACCCGGCTGCCAGACCACCCCGGTCAGCGAACGGAGGCGTTCTTCGAACGGCTGGAAACGGCCGAGTTGCTGCCGAAGCGCTCCCACGACCGCCTTCGCCTGCGGCGGGAGCAGGGTCTCTCTGTCCGGCGAATCGAAGCGGGCAGCAGTCGCCTGGCCTCCGCCGACACGATTTCGGGGCATGCCTTCGCCTCGTGCTGCGACCGCGTCACCGGCACGGCCGGTTCGATCGGTCCACCTCCGAGAATCAGGACCGGTCGCTGGCCGCCGCTCCGGATCGCCGAGATCGAGCGCGCGGAGCGCCAACTCGGCCGCGCCGTCAATCGGCGCCGCGCTGGCTTTCCCATGGACGTCACAGTGCGCCGACACCGGCGGCAGGTACAGGTGATTCACGGTCACATGTCGGCTCCCAGCCAGTTCGAGGAGTACTTCAGCCTGCGCGTGGAAACGCCGTGGGGGGTGTGGGGCGGCCTGCTGCCATCGCTCGCCGACGAGGATCTCGACCCGGTCGCCACCTGCCTGGTCGATCGACTGAGGTCAAGGAACCTGCCGGAGCACTCGAACATGCCCCGCGTCATCGTTCTCGGGCCCTGCGCCGCCGCGGTCATGCTGCACGAGGTTGTTGCCCATACGCTGGAAGCGGACACCCTGGCCCTTACCGGCGCCCCGGAAAGCGTCGTCGGCCTGAAGCTGGGTAAGGACGATCTCGACGTGATCGACGATCCCCGGCTGGCGCCGGACGGCTGCGGACGTTTCAGCGACGACGAAGGTACAACCGTCATCGCCCGCTGGCTGCTTCGGGGCGGCCGTGTGCGGCAGCCGCTGGCGGACCTCTGCTGGGCAGGCCGCTACCAGCGACTGATTCCGGGAGCCGCGAGACGGGCCAGCCGCCACGTACTGCCGGGCCCGCGTACGACACATCTCGAGTTGCTGCCCAGCGACACGCCCGAAGCGGACCTGTTCCACGAAGCCGCCGGCGGCCTCTACATCGGTGAGTTCGAGAGCGGGACGCTGAACCCGTTCGACGGCGGCTGCGTGTTGCGGGCGCCCTGCGCCCGGAGACTCGGAGCCAGCGGCCCGGTCGAGTTCGTGGGGCCGGTGGAGCTCCGGTCACGGACGGTCGACCTCCTCGCGGCCGTCACCGCGGTCGGAGACCGTCCGCTGGCCGCCGGCGCCGGATGGTGCGCGAAGGACGGAGCGCTCCTGCCCGTATGGGCCCGCAGCCCCTCCGTCCGCCTGGAGGGTCTGGATTGAAGCCCCTGCGGCTGCCGACCATCCAGGCCTTGCGGACCGCTCTGACCGCGGTTACCGAGCGCACCGGTGCATCGGCCGCCGAAGTCTACGTCAAGGCCGGCGGCGGCGTGCAAGTCGAGATCGACCCCTGGCGGGCGGGCATCGCCTCGCCGTCGGCACCTGCGGACTGGCGGTCTCACACACTTCAGGTCGAGGAGAAAGGGTGGGCCCTGCGCGCCGGAGCTGACGGCCGAGCCCTCTTCGTTGCCGAGTCCGGTTCCCTGCCCGCTCCAGGCGGCTGGCGCCTACTCAATCGCCACTCCCTCCGGCCGGGCTCGCTGATGCTGCCGTCCCCCAACCGGCGCAAGGCGACCATGGCCACTGGCAGGAAGGACCCACCTGACCACGACGCGGAAGCACTTGGCAGGGACCTCGTGCACCGCATCCTGGAACGAACCCGAAGCGAGCTCCCGGGCAGCCGCCTGATCCGGGCCAGACTGCACGATGGCGCCAGCGCGTCCGTACTTGCAAACAGCGAAGGAGTTACCGGGCGGAGTTCGCTGCGCCTCGCAACGGTCGAGATGGAGTTCGCCGTCGAACGCAAGGGCACGCGTGGTTCCTGCAGCCTCTATCGCGCTGCCGGTGACCTGATGCACTTCGACGCGTCCACCATCGCCGCCGAAGTCGCGGACCGGCTGACTCTCGCCACCGCGGCGCCCGAACCCGTTCTGCCTTCCGGTGAACTCGCGGTGTCGCCAGCGGTCGCCTCCAACCTGCTGGCCCTGCTCAGCCCTGTCCTGCGGGACCGCGACGGCTGGGAAACGCTACAGCGCCTGAGTTCCGGCTCCTCCCTGGGACCGACGGACCTGGCAGTCCTGGACGACGGAGCTCTTGAGACCGGGTGGATCCGGACTTCGGTCGACGACGAAGGGGTGCCGACGCGGGCGGTGACGCTGATCAGGGACGGGGAACCCGGCGAGCCCCTGCTGACCTGGGAGGATGACGGGTGGTCGGGCTTCTCCGCTACCGGCTGCCGGCGCCGGTCCGGCTGGCGGGCTCCGCCCGAACTCAGTCACTCCCATCTCTACATCGCCCGCGGCCCGGAGCCCGCGGATCGAATCCGGACTGGAATCCGGCGCGGCTGCTATCTGCTGGACCGGGCTCCCGGCGGCCGTCTGGGCGTCACCTTCGAAGACTCTGACAGCGAAGCCGAAGCGTCCTTCGAGATCGATGTAACCGGCTTCGTCATCGAACATGACCGCATTCTGGGAGCGATCCCGAGAGCGCGGCTCGGAGGTTCGGTCCGGCAGTTACTGCGGGGAATCCGCGCCATCGGAGATGACCTGAGGTTCCTCCCGGTGCCCGGACCGGTGGGCGCTCCGACACTGCTGCTGACCGGACTGCAGCTCGAGCCCGTGTAGACCCGCGGGCCCCAGGCCTGGCGCCTACGGGGCGCTACGGCGCAGGGACGGGGAGGCGCCGAATCGTCGTGTCGAGTTGAGCGCTGCTGCGGAAGGTCGGCTGGAAGCGCCCCCC
Organism: Acidobacteriota bacterium; assembly: GCA_026707545.1. Taxonomy (NCBI): domain Bacteria; kingdom Pseudomonadati; phylum Acidobacteriota; species Acidobacteriota bacterium. The sequence continues at coordinate 2,750,134 of JAPOWR010000001.1, forward strand.
ACTCGAGCCGCCAAGCGTCCCGGGCGAAGGAAGGGGCTCCGGCTGCCTGCCGCCCGGTCCGACCGGCGTCCCAACCTGGATCGCACCGCGCCTCCCCGCGGCAGGGCTCGTCGACGGGGCCGGAGTGCCCACGGGCACCCTGGTAACGCCTCCGGAGGCGAGCGTGCGGCTCCGAAGGTCCTCCCGGGTGAAGACCCGCGGTTCCCGCTCGGCGGCGGTTTCGGCCGCGCGGGGCAGGTCCGCGGGGATACTCGCCCTCTCATCCTCCGGCGAGGACACCGGGAGCGGGGCTGTGGCCGTCGCCGAAGGCTCGGACCCTTCCGTCCCAGTTGCCGCCGGAGCGCGGTACCCGTGCACCCGGTCGCGTCCGCTGCCATCCGACTCGGTCGTCTCCGTTACCTCGGCGGCCCCCGTTACCTCGGCCGCCTCCGTTGCCTCTTCGGCCGCCGCTTCCGGGGCCGGGGGCGCATGCGCCGGTATGAGCAGGCCGCTGATCCTGCCGGGATCCGAGTACGTCCTCGGCGGCAGTGCACTGACGTTCGTGCGGTCCGCCCGGAGCAGGATCTCGGTGGCGTGGCGGTTCACCGCGAAATGAGGATTCACGTCGTCGAACGCCAGGCGCGAGTCCAGGCTCACGGCCCGCACGTAGTGCCTGACCGCCTTCTCGCTTGCGCCCGCATCGTCCGCGATCCGGCCGAGCTGGTAGTGCGCCCAGGCGTTCTCCGGTGCCAGTTCGATCGCCGTCGCGAGGTGGCTCGACGCCAACTCCATGTCGCCGGTCGTATAGGCGAGCAGGCCCAGGTTGTAGTGCGCCGGCGCCCAGGTGCCGTCCGCGGCGATCGCCGCGCGGTAGGACTCGAGCGCCGCAGTGACATCTCCCCGCAGTTCCAGCAGGTTGGCGAGATCGTTCAGGGCCGTCGCGCGGGCGGCCGGGCGGCTCTGACTCTGCACCAGCCTGCGCTGCTCCTCGATCGCCCTTTCCAGGTCCGGATCCGCCTTCGCCACGGCGCCGCCGATCTGGGCCTCGACCGAGGACTCACCGCTCAAGAGCGCCGCGCAGAGCGCCACGCTGCCAAGCAGAAGCAGGCAGGGAACGAGCGACTTCGCTCTCGAAAGTGTGTTCTTGGCGTTCATGGCTCTCCGCGCCGTGGCTGCGAGGAATAGGATCAGCGGGACGTGAGTCAACTGCGACGACTACCTGCAGTGGGACGTCTGCTGCAGGAGAGCCCGCTTGCCGAACTCACAGGATTATACGGAAGGCAAGCGACGAGGGTCCAAGCGGCCCTGGTGATCGATCAGCTTCGCGGCGAGATCCGGACGGGTATCGAAGACGACGACCTGGGCGACCTCATCCGCCGGATCCCCGAACTCGTCCGCGCCGCCCTCGAAGCCGAAGCGCCGCCGCTTAGGCGGGTGCTCAATGCGACGGGGATCTTCCTCCACACGAACTTGGGCCGGGCACCGCTTCCTCGATCTGTCGCCCATGACCTCAGGACGCGGCTCGACGCCTACTGCGACCTGGAGATGGATCTTGCGACCGGACATCGCACCGACCGCAGCCTTCGCGTCGAGAGTCTCATCCGGACCCTGACCGGCGCCGAGGCGGCCCTGGTCGTCAACAACAACGCGGCCGCACTGGTGCTGGCGCTCTCGACCCTGGCTTCCGGACGGGAAGTCCTTCTTTCCCGAAGTGAACTGGTCGAGATCGGCGGCTCGTTCCGGATTCCCGACATCCTCACCGCAAGCGGCGCCCGGCTGGTCGAGGTCGGCACGACGAACCGGACGCGGCTCGCCGACTTCGAGCGTGCCGTTCGACCGACCGCATCCCTGGTACTGAAGGTCTTCTCGAGCAACTTCCGCATCCGCGGGTTCGCGGAGGAGGTTCCGGTAGCCCAACTCACCGCCTTCGCGCACCGGCACGAGCTGCCCCTCCTGGTCGACGAGGGCAGCGGCGTCATCGAATCGCGCAAGGCGCCGCCGCTCCGCCAGCACGAGAGTTTCCGGGACCTGATCGAAGCCGGCTGTGATCTGGTTTGCGGCAGCGGCGACAAGGTCCTCGGCGGACCCCAGGCCGGACTGATCGCGGGTCGGAGATCGATCGTGGACCGACTCCGACGATCGCCGCTCTACCGCGCGCTTCGTCCGGGACGGCTGGTCCTGACCGCACTGGACGCTGTGCTGCGGCGGCACCTGGCGGAGCAGAACATGCCGATCGAGGCTCTCTGGAGCGACACAGGAGAATCGCGCCCCCGGCTCGAACGGATGGCCGACAGACTTGGGGGGCGGGTCGTCCGGGGCGACGCCTACCTGGGAGGCGGCTCCGCGCCGGACGAAGCGATCGAGGGTTGGGTCCTCGCGCTGGACGCTCCCGCGGAGACCGCCCGCCGGCTTCGGACCGGCGAGCCGCCAGTGGTTGGCTACCAGCGCGACGGGCACCTCATCCTCGATCTGCGGACCGTGGATCCAGCCGACGACGAGGCGCTGGCCATGGCGGTCGAACGGGTTCTGGAGCGGCGATCCTAGGGCCCGCCTTCGGCCCAGTCCGCCTGGATCCGGCAAACCGGGAGAACCGCCAGCCGCATCGGCAAGCCGTCCGGGCCGGAGCCGATGAGCCGAATGCGGCTGCCATCGAACCGGCAGCGTTCCGGCATCCGAGCGCGAAGCTTCTCGAGCGTCGCCAGCTCGTCGGACTCAAGCACCTCCGCGGCCGAACTTCCCGCGTGGTCGATCTCGATCCGGGTCGGTGATCCAAGGACGGACGCCGGCGACGAGGCGCTGCGGCCGACCAGCCGTGCACGGGCGGAGGCACCCGCGGCGTCGCCGGATACGAGCTGAAGCGCGTACTTGCGGATCTCTCCGCCGTCCGGCCCGGTCGGACGTAGGGTGAAGAAGGTCAGAAGCCCACCGGCGACCAGGGGCGGCGACGCGGGACGCTCCCCGGCGCCCAGAGCCAGGGACCACCCCTGCTCCCGGGGAGACAGCACCGGCGAGAGCCGATCGACACCGCCGAGTGGATTCTCACCATCGAGCTGAGGCAACTCGTCCGCCGTACCGGAGCCGCCGGAGACACCCTCCACGAACACCTGGAACCGGCCTGCCGCCGGTTCTTCGGTCCCGGCGCCCGGATCGGCGCCGCCGCCGGCGCCCAAGGCGAGAGCACGAGCACCGAGCGCCCGCAACGGGATCACCGCAGGCGGATGATGGATCGGCAAGCCGCCGGTGTCGAACACCTGCCTGGGTTTCCATGCACCCGCCGGAACGCGGCCGCCTTCGAGCTCTACCGCGGGTGACAGGTCAACCCGGTAGAGACTGCCCTCGGTCGTCCCGATGTAGACGCGGTCCGCCAGTCCGTCGCCCGCGGCGTCGACCACGGCCGGCGCGGCGACAACAGGCCCATCGAGCGCCCGCTTGTACAGCACCTCCCCGCCATTGATCGCCACGAAGTACAGCCAGTTCCCCACACCTCCCGACCGCGCCGGGTCGAAGCCGCCTCCGAAGATCGCAACCGGATGAACCTCCTGGCCGAACCGCAACGACACGACCGACGGCTTCGACACCGTGTAGCCGAGATCGGCCTCGCCGTTGCCGTCTTCGTCCCGGCTGTCGGCGAAACGCCACAGCAAGCGGGGCTCCGGCGACAGCTCGAAGGCGTAGAGAAGGCGACCGGCCCGACCGAGTCCTCCGACCGTCACCGTCCGCGGTCGATCGCTGTCTCGGCCGGCGAGCCTCTTCACCGTCAGCGGGGCATCGTCATCGTAGGCGCCGATCTCGGTCAAGGCGGCATCCCGGACCCTGCCTCGCGCCGCGTGCGCAGTGCCCGAGAGGTCCCAAGCGTCGGTCTCGCCGGCCGGCCACGGCATCAGGTCGACCACCGCGGTCAGCTCTCTTGTTGGAGGCGGCAGGCCATCCAGGCGCGGCGGAGCCACAGCAGCCGCTCCGGCGACGTGACTGACCCGTCGCAAACCGCCAAGCGAACTCAACGCTCCGTCCAGATTCGCCATACAGAGGTGGCAGACGCCGTTGGCCACCGGAAAGAAGCCCGTAACCTCGACCGCGATCTCCGCCCCCGGCTTACCCGTGACCAGGGTACGGCTGTAGGGCTCGGCGGAGCCGGCGATTCCGCGCGCGATCGCGAGCTGAAGGCCGCCCTCGGCGGCTGCGAGCAGACGTGCCTGGAGCTTCTGTCCGGAGGCGATCAGCATCTGCGTCTGCGTCGCCACCAGAAGCGCGAGGCAGGAGCCGCTCAACAGCAGGAGGATCAGCGTCACCAGTAGGGTCGAGCTGCCTCGCATTGCAACCGGCAGCTCTTCAGGCCCGGATCTCACCAAAGGTCTCTCAGCCGAACCACGCTCGCCGCCGACCGCTCCGCACGCAGTGCCGCCGCGGCCGGTTCACCGATCCGGGCGGTAGTCGTGACGGTCACGCTCGGTCCACCGTCTTCGCCCTTCTCCCGGACCGTCACCTCGAGGTCGGTAATGCCGTCCGCGACCACCTGAGTCAGGTTCGCGCTCCGATGTCGCCAGGCGACCGCCGAGCCGGGGTAGAGGCGGGCCATCGCCAACTGCGGTCCGCGCCGGGACTGCGGATCCTGCGGTCGAACATAGAACCGCCACTCCTCCAGCACGCCCACCCGGTCCACGCTGCTCATGTAACCCGCCGGCCAGCTCCCGCCGCTCGACATCGAAAGAAAGCCCGCCGCGAGCGAGCCCCGGGAAGCATCGGCCTGAAACTCGACCCTCAACCTGCGGCCACGGCCTCGGCCGCTGCCCGCCACGTCGACGATGGGAACCACCGCGTGGACTCCCGTGGCATCACCGGAGACCAGGAGCAACGCGTCGTCACCGGCATCGCCGGCGGCTCGGAGCATCTCGAGGGATTGAGCGGTCCCGTATGGAGTCTGCGCACCGACGACGACCCAGCCGCTCCTCGCCACCGGGTCGAATCCGTACTCGTCGACCCAGTAGAGCGGGCCGTTGATCACTCCGCGGATCACCAGCACGTCGGTTCCTTCGGCTGCCGTCGTGGAACCGACGGCATGGCCCGCCCGCACTTGCTTTTCGACGTCGACCGCGAGTTCGGGGCGTGGTGCCTGGCCAGGCAACTGGTGAACCAGACCACCGCGACCGGCTGCCCGCAACGATCGCCGCAGTTCGACGTGCGCCGCCTGCTGCGCCTGCAACAGCGACGCCGTCTCGAGTTGCGCCCGCGCCAGTCGCTGATGAAGAACGAACAGGAAGAGAGCGGCCACCGAAACCGCCACGGTCAAGGAGAATGCGACCAGCGTCTCGATCAGGCTGGCCCCGCAGTCCGGCCGCGCCGCCACACCCCTCCCGGTGGCGCCGTTCATCGCACTTCCTTCGTGCGGAACGTGACGAACCGGATCGTCCGCTCGCCTGCCGCACGGCCCGCCTGCAGCGCGGTGACTTCGACCGTCACCTCCTCCACCTCCACGGACGCTCCACCACGAGCCGGCACCGCCACCGGCGCTGCCCGCACCGAACGCCGGAATTGCGGTGTCTCCGTACCGCAGTTCTCCCGCCAGGCTGAGATCGAAGGACACCAGACCTGTTCGACGTTCGCCGCGTGAGCGATGTCGTCCAGGGAGGAACGCGCCATGGCCGCCAGGGTGTCCGCCCGGGACGCCTCGAGGTTGTTCAGGCCGGACCGAACGAGGAGCGACATCACCGTCGCGGCGGCAAGCCCGAGCAAGGCGCAGGAAACCAGCACCTCGACGAGGGTGAAGCCGCCGCAGTCTGTTCCACCGGTGCCGGGACCGCGCAAGTCGCGCATACCGACCAGGACGGATCCGGGACTCCGGTCTTGGCAGCGCTACAGCAGGGACGAGTAGGCGGCGATCAGATGCGGCCCGAAGAAGAGCGCCACGACCGCACCGATCGACAGAAAGACCCCGAACGGCAGGCGCGAACCCCAGCCCAGCCGCCCGCGGACCATCAGCAGAATCCCGAACACCGCGCCGAACAGGCACGCCAGAAAAAGCGTAAGCAGCATCCCGGAGGGGCCCAGAAACGCGCCCACACCGGCCAGCATCTTCACGTCGCCCAGGCCCATGCCCCGAACTCGCCGCAGCAGATACCAGACCCCGATCAGGAGGAGCAGAGCCACGGCGCCGGCGGCGGCGCCGAGAGCCGACCCCAGCGGCGTCGTCCAGCTAACCCCGAAGGACGCAACCAGGCCAAGGCCCAGAGTCAGGTATGTCAGCTGATCCGGAAGCAGGTAGTGGGCCGCGTCGATCGTCGCGAGCACCAGCAGGAGGCTCGAGATCAGCGCGGCCGCCAACCCGTCGACGGTCGGTCCGAACGCGAGCCAGGAAACGAGCCACAGGAGCCCGGCGGTAGCTTCGACCGCCGGATACCGCCACGAGATCCGGGCGCCGCACATGCGGCAGCGGCCGCCGAGCAGAACGAAGCTCAGGAGCGGCAGGTTGTCCCGGCCCGCGATCCTCCCGCCGCAGCCCGGGCAGCGGGAACGCGGCCGGACCACCGACTCGCCGCGCGGCAGCCGGTAGGCAACGACGTTCAGGAAACTGCCCACGCACAGGCCGATGACCGCGGAGTACACGGCACCGAAGATCGCCATCGCCGGAGCCTCTTCGAACATCAGGGTTCGCCGCGACGCCTTTCGCGGACGGCGGACGGCAAGGAGTCGTCCTCCGCGAGGACGAGAGCGGCGACCACCCGCTTCATCGTCTCGCAACCGCGAAGGAAGTCCTCGACGGGTATCCGTTCGTCGGCCCCGTGGATGCCGCCCGCATCCTCGGCGGAGAGGATGAAGGGCGAGAAGCCGTAGGCGTCCACGCCGCGGCGGCGGAAGAAGCGCGAGTCCGTCGTACCGGCAATCATCGCCGGCGCCACCGGGGCGTGCACGCCGAGAACGCCTTCCAGCGTCCGGTAGACATCGCTGTTCGTGCTGGACATCGGACTGCCGCCGGAACGCAGCAACTCCTCGACATGGATGCCGTTGCCGAGCACCGTCTCTACCCGCCGCCGGAACCGGTCGACGTCTGTGTCCGGCAGGAGTCGCGCGTCGATCAGCGCACTCGCCTCGCCCGGCGCCACGTTCACCGGGCCGGCACCGTTGTCGATCCGGGTGATCTGGACCGTGTCCCGAAAGCTCGCCGCCATACCTGGCAGGAGAATCCGGTCCAAGGCCCCGTCCCGGATCCGACGGTCGAGTTCAGCCTGTACGACATCCAGGGGCTGATCGAAGACCTGAGCGAACTCGCCCTGACGTAAGCCGGCCAGGGCGCGGTAGGCCTGGTGGGCCGCGGCCGTGACCCGCCAGGGATGCTCGAGGTCCAGCACCCGGTTCAGCGCCCTCAGCAACCGATGCGTAGGGCTGGCCGGGTTGAATCCCGAGCCGTGGCCGCCCCGACCGGCCGCGGTGACCCGCAGCCAGAGCACCTGTTTCTGGGCCGTCTCGATTCCCCACCACAACAGCCGCTCTCCGGCCATCCGGTTGACCCCCGCCTCGTTCAGCACCGCCTCGGCATCGCTGAACAGTTCCGGGTGCTCGTCCAGCAGCCAGGCGACACCTTCTTCGCCACCCGCTTCCTCGTCGGCGCTGGCCACGAGCACCAGATCCCGGCGCCGGGGACGATCGCTCTCGAGCAGATGGAGCATGGCAACCAGGTGCGCGACGCCGAGGCTCTTCGCGTCCAGCGCACCGCGACCCCAGATCCGCCCCTGGTGCACTTCACCGCCGAACGGCGGCCGGCTCCAGCCCTCCCCCGCGGGCACGACATCGAGGTGGTGCAGTAGAACGAGACTTCGACCGGCCGCGTCGATCGCGTTGGCCGGCAACCGTGCATGGAGGTTCGCTCGTCCATCCGGGCTCACCAGCATCCGGACTTCGATCTCTCCTCCCGGATCGCCCCGCTCGATCAGCGCAGCGAGATACTCGGCGGCCAGCCGCTCGCCGCCGGGCGGGTTGCTCGTATCGAAGGAAATGTAGCGCCCCAGCCAACCCACTGGGTCGTCCGGTGCCGGCAGGTTCGCGACCAGGGCGGCGGGGTCGGCCGGCGGCGGGGCCGCATCGAGCAGATCGCCTACGACCTGGGCGTACAACTCCACACCTTCGACGAAGGCGGGCAGTGCGATCTTCTCGTTCGGACCCGCCACGGTCATCGTGTCGGCGGAGACGAGCCGGAACGGAGTGAAGCCGTAGGAGGCGATGCCCTCGTTGCGGAAGAACCGGGAGTCGTTGGCATAGCGGGCAAGCAGGTAGGGACCGACGCGGTCCGGCTCGACGCCGGTCCGCCAGCGCAGCGAGTCGATCAACTGAACGTAAGCCGGGTGGTCGAGGGGACTTCCCCGCACCGCACCCTGGCGCTCGTGGAGCCTGATGTCGATTCCGTCGAGGAGACGGTCCGGGAGGAGTTCGGCGGCCGCCGCGTCGGCATCGAGCCCGGGCAGTACGTGGAGCACGATCCGCAGCCGGAAGCCGCCGGCCGCCGACGGCTCGACGGCGAACGGGTGCGCCTCGTTGCGGAACAGGGCCTTGAGCAGAGCCGGCAGACGCTCGAACAGCCCCGGCTCGCTCAGGACGCGCTCGGGCTCGGCCAGCGCGGCCCGGTAGTCCGGATGAAGACGCGACGGTGCGTAGGCGGCGGCGAACGCCTTCACCTCCGGCACCAGGGCGGTCGGCGGCGCTGAGCGGAGCGCCTCGAACAGCGCCGCTCGGAGCTCTTCCAGCCGCTCCGCCGACCCACTGGTCGCCGTCACTTCGAGGAACTGCTTCTGCGCGAACGACGTGCCCCAGTACTTGACCTCACCGACGGAGGGCGCCTCCAGCACCCCACCCTCGGTGAGCACGGCCCAGAACCGGCGGGTCAGTTCCGGCCGGTTGGCCAGGATGTGGCGCGTACCCGGTTCGCTCCCGGTCTCCTCGCTGCTGGTCGCGAGGAAGATCAGCGAGCGCCGCGGACGTCGGCCCGTCTCGTCCATCCGCTCCTTCGCCGCCAGCACCGCGGCGAGCTGGGCAACGGTGACGCTCTTCATGTCGAAAACGCCCCGGCCGATGATCCACGGCGGATCGAGCCGCGCCTCGAAGGGAGGCACGACCCAGTCCTCCGGACGGCGTATCGGATCGACATCGAGGTGGTTGTGAAGGACCAGCGCCTCCTCGCTCTCGCCCTCGAGGATTGCCCACAGGTTCGCCTTGGCGCCCGGGTGCTCCTCGATCTCGACCGTGAGGCCGGCATCTTCCAGGATCCTGGCCAGGTACCGGGCGGCGTCGATCTCCCGGCCCTTATCCGGCGTCGTGTCGATCCGGACCAGGGCCTGAAGCCGCCGGACATCCTCGTTCGCCTCGTAGTCGACTTCCGACCAGGCCGTACCTGTGACCGGCGCCGGGGCGCACTGCCGCAACAGGACGCCAACAACCACCACAACGAGCAAGGTTCCGTAGAGCGCGATGCGGGACGCCACGGGGTGGCGCGCGTGCAGTTTCGCGCTACTCGACATCAATGGGATCAGCTTAACGGTTCCACAGTGAACCGCACTCACGGCGGCCCCTTGTCCTGTACGGCCGAGAAGCTGCTACCGTCCATGCCGCCTCCCGTGCCGGTCTCCCGCCACCGTCCGAGCGCCGCCGACCCGACAAAGCCGTTCCGCGGCATCGGGAGAGGTCTTCTCATCCTCCTCCTGCTCGGCGTCGTGACCTTCGCAGCGCTTGGATTCGTCGGCGATTTCGACCAAATCCGCGATCTCATCGGGGGCTTCGACGGCGGCGTGCTGACCCTTGTGCTGCTTCTGTCCGCGGTCAACTACGGTCTCCGCTTCATCCGCTGGCAGGTCTACCTCCATCGCCTCGATGTCCGACTCCCCATCGGTCGGAGCCTGGCGATCTTCCTCACCGGCTTCCTTTTGGCGGTGACGCCGGGCAAGGCGGGCGAACTGGCGAAGGCATGGATGGCGCGCGAGTTCGGCGCGTATCGGGCCCGCCCCGTCGTCGCCGTCGTCGTCACCGAACGGCTCCTCGACGTCATCGCGGTCCTGCTGCTGCTGGCGTCCTCGGTCGTGGTCTTCACCGGACAACGATCGTTCACCGCGACGATCGTTCTCGTGGCGGCCGCCGCAGTGATCGCCCTGGTCTACCGACCCCTCACGGACCGCCTCATGCCGATGCTGGCGAAGACACGCCTGGGCGCGGGACGCGCGGCGATGCTGGTCGACATCCACCAGGCGTTCAACCGCCTCGTCGAACCACGGATGCTCCTCGTCGGCCTGGCGCTCTCCACGACCGCCTGGGCGGCCGAGGGAATCGGTTGCGCGCTGGTCGTCCGGCACTACGAACCTGCGGTCCCGATGCTCGCTTCGGTGTTCGACTACGCCGCTTCCAGCATCGCCGGCGCCGCCTCCATGCTCCCCGGAGGTCTGCTCGCCACCGAGGGGTCCCTGGTCCTGTTACTGGAGCGTCAGGGAGTCGCTCTCGACGCCGCCATGGCGTCGACCGTCATCGTCCGCGCGGCGACTCTCTGGTTCGCCGTCATCGTGGGCCTGCTGTCGCTTCCCTGGGTACTGGTGCTACTCCGCCGGGCCACTGACGTAAACGATCACGAGCACAGTGAGGCTGTAGAGCCCGATATTGACCAGGAACGGGACGTCGAACAGCAGTAGCTCGGTCGGATTGCGCTGCTTCGGGTTCTCCGCCTGGTGGATGAGGTATAGGTACCGAAAGATGCCGAACAGCACGAAGGGAACCGTCCAGACCAGGCTGTAGGCACCGAAGCGGGCAACCGTGTCGTCCGCCGTCGTGTAGAGGGCGTAGGACAGCAGCGTCGACGCGGTCACGACGCTCATCATCTGATCGAGGAACGTCGGGCTGTAGTGCGTCAGGACCGCCCGCTGCTCTCCGGCCTCGCCGGGGAGCAGTACGAGCTCGTGCCGTCGCTTCGAGAAGCCCAGGAACAGCGCCAGGAAAACGGTACAGAGCAGCAACCAGGCCGACACCGTGGCCCCGACCGCCGAGGCCCCGGCCAGTACCCGGATCACGTAGCCGCTCGACAGGACCATCACGTCGACGATCACGATCTCTTTCAGCCACAAGGTGTACAGGAGATTGACCGCCAGGTAGGTGGCAACGAGCAACGTCGTCTGGCCGTTCAGGGTCCACGCCGTGCCCCCGGCGAGCAGCGCCAGAATCGAGCAGGCCACCGACGCGGGCACCGCGCCCACCGCCCCGGAAGCCACCGGCCGAAGCCTCTTCGTGGGATGCCGCCGGTCGCGTTCGCGGTCCACCAGGTCATTGAACAGATACACGGCGCTTGCGGCGGCGCAGAAAGCCAGCGCCGCGACCACTGAGGCGGCGACCGTTTCCGGTTCCGTGAGGCCTCCCGCGAACGTCGCCGGAGCGAGAACGAACACGTTCTTGCTCCACTGGGCGGGGCGAAGCGATCTGAAGAGCGGCGTGAACACGGGTCGAAGTGGTTGGAGCCTTGGGGCTCCCAGGCGCTACGTCCTGGTGGGCACCGGGATTCCGTACTCCCGGAGCGTCCCCTCCAGGGTCGGACGGCCCAGCCTGATCCGATTGTCCGTCAGCAGGTAGCAGAACAGGAAGCCGCCCCCCAGCATCAGGATGCCCACCAGGAAGCAGTACATGACGGCCCGGTCCGGATAGACGTCCTTCAGGTAGCCCAGATACACCGGACCGACGATTCCGGCCGCCGCCCAAGCAGTGAGCACGGCACCGTAGATCGCCGACATCTTCTTCGGTCCGAACACGTCGAGCACGAAGGGTGGCATAGTAGCGAAACCACCTCCGAAACAGAGCAGGACGTAGCAGACCAGCGCTGAGAAGACCCAAGGGTTGGTTTCCGTCATCAGCACGCCGAAGACGACCATCTGACTCGCGTGCAGAATGCGGAACACCTTCACCCGACCGATGCGGTCAGAGAGCAGGCCCCAGAACAGCCGCCCGACACCGTTGCACAGCGAGCTGATCGCGATGAGAGTGGCGCCGTACTCGGCGAGCGTCGCCGGCTCCAGAGACGGATCGGAAAGCCCCCACACCTCCTGCAACAGCTCCGATTGGAAGCTGATGACCGTGATCCCGGCCGCGATGTTGAAGAAGAAGACGACCCACATGACCACGAACTGCTGGGAGCTGAGGTAGGACTTGATGGCCGGTGAATCGTCCGGGGCCGCATCCCCACCGGACGGCGCCGCGGCAGCGGACGGCGCCGCCGGCGGCGGCGGATCGCTCAGCAACAGACTGCAGGGGATCAGCAGGCAGGCGAAGATGATGCCCAGCCACAGGAAGACCTGTGCCAGGTCATCTCCGGTGCGTACGACCAGCAGGGGCGCCAGGCCCTTGCTGAGCAGGAACGCCCCGACGCCGAAGCCCATCACGACGATTCCGGTGACCAGCCCCTTGTGGTCCGGAAACCACTTCGCCACCGTCGCCACCGGGGTGACGTAACCCAGACCGATGCCGGCGCCGCCGATCACCCCGTAGCCCACGTAGAAGAGCGGCAGGAGGTCCAGAGTCAGGGCACCGGCGGCGATCACGTAACCGGCCGAGAACATCACGCTGCCGATCAGGGCCAGCTTGCGCGGACCCATCCGCGGCAGAACCTGCCCGGCCCACGCCGCTGAGACGCCGAGCGAGAAGATCGTGATGCTGAAGGCCCAGGCCGTTTGCGAGAAGGTCCATCCCACCTGCCGGACGAGCATCGTCTGGAAGAAGCTCCACGCGTAGACCGTGCCGAAGCACAACTGCAGCGTCGTGCACAGCAGCGCGATGACGGTTCTCGGGACTCGCATGCCCGTCGTCCTACTCCGGTGCGGAGACGCCTTCAGCCGCGGGCGGCGTGCCGCTCCGTGTACCGCGCCGCGCAACGTGAAGAAACAGGCGCGCCATGTCTCCCACCTCATCCTCCCGCACGAGAATGTCGCGCTCGGCAAGATCTTCCGTTTCGCCGTCCCTGGCCAGGTCCACCGCATAGGCCAGCAGATCGGCCAGGGGTTTCGCGGCCAGATTGACGAACCAGATCGAGGCCAGCACGCCGAGCACGAGGATGACGCAGATCAGGTAGACCTGCTGTCCGATCGCCCTCTGGATCTTGAGCGCCACGACATCCAGGTCCATGCCCACGTGGACCGTGCCAGCGACGCCCGCCAGGATCGGGCTGCCGACCTCGATGAAGTCTCCCATCCCGGGAAGACTCCGTTCGACCAGCTCCGTGCTGGCGTGGTCACTCTGGAGAATCTCTTCCGGGATGCCAGGCACGAAGGTATGGGCCAGGAACTCGCCCGTCTCGCTGGTGATGTAGATGTACCTGATGCCCTGGATCTCGAGAAACTGATCGACCAGCGACTGCAGAGTGGCGAGATTCTGGTTCAGGAGGATGCCGGCGCTCGAGTCCGCGATCGTCTTGGCGATGTTCTGGGTGTTGATCTCGTACTCCGCCGACAACTGGGTGTCGACGGTGTAGATACAAAGAATGGACGTGGACAGGACGATCAGGCCGAAGACGGCGAAGATGCCGAACCTCGTCTTCTGGAACAGCCTGCGGATCTTCATCTCACGCGAACCTGGCTCCCCAGTCGTCCAGCGGCACGAATCGGCCGTCTTCCACGACAGTGTGGTACACCATCTGGAGCCCCTGGCGCCGGTCGGCACCGAACGAGACCTTCTCGCTGATCCCGAGGTCGAAGTCGCGAACCGAGAACACGGCTTCCTCCAGTCCTGCCCGGTCAGGGTTCGGCCCGAGCCGCCGGAGGATCTCCGCGAGCAGCTTGGCGTTGAGGAATCCCTCGAGACTGCCGAAGCTGTGCGCGAAGGGCGCGTATTCCTCCTGGATCAGCTCCTGCGGGACCTGGGGGTCGTACTGGGCCATCAGCTCGCGGTACTCCCTGACCGCCGGAATCGACGTGTCCTCGTAGCTGGGGACAACCTGGGAGTTGATCAGTAGCCGCGTGTACCTGTCGGCGTCGTCGCGGCCCTCCGTCAGGAGCTTGAGGAGATTCTCGCTGCCCACGAAGGACAGGTTGGCGATCGGAACGTTCAGCCCGAGATCGACCGCGTCGCGGGCGAACGCGGCGCACGCCGCGTAGGCTCCGATACAGATCACCGCATCCGGCGAGACGCCCTGCAGGATCTCCACCTGCTTGCGCATGCTGCCGGTGAACTTCTCCCCGCGGCTGTACGTCGCTTCACCGGCGAGCTTCTCGCCGTGCTTGTCCAGGGCCGCACGGACTCCTGCCCAGCCGCTGCGACCATAGGCGTCGATCTGGTAGAAGACCGCGATCCGCCGCTTGCCGATGCGCACCAGGTTGTCGACGAGGCCGGCCGTTTCCTGGTTGTAGGAAGCCCGCAGGTTGAAGGCGAAGTCGCCGTAGGGCGGCTCACGTTGCGGCTGAGCGCCGGTGAACGGGAAGAACAGGAAGATGCTCTCGTTCTGGAACTTCTTGAGAATCGGCAACACGCGAGTCACGGTCGGCGTTCCCACATAACCGAACAGCAGGAACACCTTGTCCTCCAGCATGAGCCTCATCGTGTTCTGGACGCACGGGTCGGGCTGATACCCGTCGTCGTACAGCTTCATGCTGATCCGGCGGCCCTCGATGCCGCCGTTGTCGTTCACGTGGTTGAAGTAGGCGGTGGCGCCGCGGTACAGCTCCGCGCCAAGGCCCCTCGACGGGCCCGAAAACGCGGCGGACACGCCGAGGACGATCTCACTGTCGGTCGCACCCCCACCCTCCGTCCGGTCCGAAGCCTCGGTGCCTTCGTCGTCCGATTCCTGTCCGCGCCCGGCGCCAAGGGACGACGCCGAAAAGGGAGCCACTAGCAACGCCGCCAAACCACCCCGCATGAGTGACTTCCTGGTTACCAGCGGCCCCCAGTTCTCGCCCCTGCCGCCGTCGTGTCCGAGACTCCTGTCGATGTTCATCGTCTCTCCTCCCGAATGGAGAGAAGACTATAACTCCCATGTGTCGTAGGGCTTTCGGTCCTCCGGCGGCTTTCGGGGCTAGCGCCCCGAAACCCCTCGCAACTCGGTGTTTCGGCCCATCCCGTCCTCTCCCACGGGCTTGCGCCTCGACTCACACGTAGCGTTCTACGGCGCAAGCCCCTAGGATTTGACCCTTGGCATGACGAACCGGTTACAGAAGGTGCTGGTCGCGAACCGCGGCGAGATCGCCGTGCGCGTGATCCGGGCGCTACGCGAACGGGGCATCGTCTCCGTCGCCGTCTACTCCGAGGCGGACCGCGACGGCCTGGCGACGCAGATGGCGGACGAAGCGCACTGCATCGGACCGGCGCCGTCGATCGAAAGCTACCTCCGGGCGCCGAAGATCGTCGACCTCGCATCACGGGTCGGCGCCGACGCGATTCACCCCGGCTACGGCTTCCTGTCCGAGAACGCCGACTTCGCCCGCCGGTGCGAGGAACGTGGCGTCACCTTCATCGGGCCGTCGTCAGAGGCGATCGCGGCGATGGGGTCGAAGATCGAGAGCCGGCGCCTGATGAGAGCCGCCGGCGTTCCGATCGTGCCCGGCGGCACCGAACCGCTGGCCGATGCAGAGGCGGCGCGCGCCGCGGCGCGAAAGATCGGCTATCCGGTGATGCTCAAGGCTTCGGCCGGCGGCGGCGGCAAGGGCAT
The DNA here is from genome assembly GCA_026707545.1 of Acidobacteriota bacterium. NCBI lineage: Bacteria > Pseudomonadati > Acidobacteriota > Acidobacteriota bacterium. The sequence goes on from JAPOWR010000001.1 coordinate 2,765,756, forward strand.
GCGCCTGGTCCACGAGGAAGAGGAACTCGGGGCCGCGTTCCGCGGCGCATCGTCCGAAGCCGGCGCCAGCTTCAACGATCCCTCGGTCTACGTCGAGCGCTTCGTCGAACGTCCGCGCCACGTCGAGATCCAGGTACTGGGCGACCACAGCGGCCGCATCGTGTCGCTCGGCGAGCGGGAGTGCTCCCTTCAGCGCCGCCATCAGAAAGTCGTCGAGGAAGCGCCGTCGCCGGTCGTCGATACGGATCTGCGCCGGCGCATGGGCGAGGCCGCGGTGCGTGCGGCCGAGGCCGTGAACTACGTGGGCGCCGGCACCGTGGAGTTCCTTCTCGACTCCGACGGCGAGTTCTACTTCCTGGAGATGAACACACGGATTCAGGTCGAGCACCCGGTGACCGAGCTGGTCACCGGCGTCGACATCGTTGCCGCTCAACTCGACATCGCCGCCGGCGAGCCGCTACCGGAGGCCCTGCTCGGCGGCATCGAACCACGTGGCCACGCGGTCGAGGTTCGCCTGTACGCGGAGGATCCGTTTCGCGGCTTCGCACCGTCGCCCGGGAAGATCGAGTTGCTCCGCCTGCCCGAGGGTCCAGGTGTCAGAAACGACTGCGGCGTCTACGAGGGAGCCGAGGTCACGATCCACTACGACCCCATGCTCGCCAAGCTGATCGTCTGGGGCCGCGATCGCCCCCAGGCCCTGGCCCGGTTGCGCCGGGCCCTCGCCGAGACCCGGGTCGAGGGCATCCGCACCAACCTGGCCCTGTTCGAACTCCTGCTAGAAGACGACGACTTCCTGGCCGGCAACATGGACATCTCGATGCTCGACCGCAAGCTGGAGAACGGGGACCTCCGGGCGCCTACTCCGCGCGAAGACACGCTGGAGGCGGATCTGCCTGTCGTTGCGGCGGTCCTCGCCCACCTCGGGCGCACGTCCCCGAACGGCGCCGCGGCGACATCGATCGGTGCCACGGCCCGCTCGAACTGGCAACTCGCGGCACGCCGCGAAAGCCGGAGGGGAACGACGTGGAACTGATCGTCTCCAGCGCGGAGCGGGAAGTCGCCGTCGAAGCCCAGGCTCGGGAGAACGGCGACTGGACCATCGCCATCGACGGTCGCGAGTACCGGGTCGACGCGGCAACCGTCGGCCGGCCGGACGTGCTGAGTGTCATCGTCGACGGGCGGCAGACCACGGCGAGCGTCCGCGCGCTCGGCGAGGGTGTCTACGTCGTCAACGGGGCTGAACTGCGCGTGATCGACCCCCGGTCACGGGGCCTGGCGACCGCTGCACAGCAGGCCGAGGACGGCGCGTTCGAGGCCACTGCGTACATGCCCGGTCGCGTGACGGCGGTGCTCGCCGCCGAAGGCGAGGACGTCGCCGCGGGTCAGGGCGTCCTCGTGCTCGAAGCGATGAAGATGGAGAACGAAATCCAGTCGGAGATCGACGGCCGCCTCGAAAAGCTCCTGGTCGAAGTCGGTCAAACCGTCGACGGGGGCGATCCGCTGTTCGTGGTCAGCCCGACCGACGGGGCCACCGCAGACTAGAGCCGCCAAACCCGTCGCAGACTCCGTGTTTGGCCCCAGCCCCCACCTTGCCAGGACGCAGCGTCGCAGAACTCGCTTCGCGGCGTTCTGCGGCGCAGCCTCCTAGCGTCGCTTCACGGCGCCTCCCGCACCAGGACCTTGGACGCCGCCGGAAAGCCCAGGCTGAGTTGTCGGGACCCCGCAACCACGGCGACGCTGCCCGCGGTCTCGTCCCGCGCAGCGACCTCGACCGACTTGCCCGGCGCCAGACCCTCACGCTCGGCGAAGCGCAGGAACTCGGCGTCCTGATCGGTGACCCGCACTACCTCGACGGTGCAGTTCAGCGGGCACTTCAGAAGGCTGGGATGATCCACAACCTCGATGTGGCCGTCCGCGCTGGGGATCGGGTCGCCGTGCGGGTCGACCGCCGGGCGGCCCAGCATCTCGTCCATCCGTTCGATCATCCGCTCCGAAACCGCGTGTTCCAGCAATTCGGCCTCGGAGTGGACCTCGCTCCAGTCGAATCCCATCACGCTGACCAGGAACAGCTCGACCAGCCGATGCCGCCTCAGTACATGCGCCGCAAGTTTGCGGCCCGCGGGCTCCAGCCGCACACCGCTGTAGGGCTCGTAGGCGATCAGACCCGACTCGGCCAGTGTCTTCATCATCGCAGTAACCGAGGCCGGCGCCACCTCGAGCAGGGCCGCGATGCGACCCATGGGCACGAGGTCCCTACCGGCCTGCCGCGCCTCCTGCTCGGCCCGGAAGATGCACTTCAGGTAGTCCTCGACGGTGCTGCTGGCGCGCATGGTCATCGCGGTCTGGAACAGACGAGTGTACCGGCGCCTTCGGCGACTTCGCCCGGATGCCGGAGCACCGACTGAAGCAGTCCCGGCTCGCGGCCGTCGATGATCATCGACTCGACGCCGCCCCGGGCCAAACGCCAGGCCGTCACCAGGCGATGCTCCATGCCACCCGTCACGTCGACCGCCGCCGAACCGCCGGCCGACGCCGACGCCGCCTTGATGTTCGTCGCGTCGATGCGTGGAATCAGCCGTCCGCCGCCGTCAAGGACGCCGGCGGTAGCACCAAGCCACACTGCGCGCCGAACGTCGATCCCGAGCGCTGGCAGGCTGCCGGCCAGGAACTCGAACACCGTCTCCGTCGAGACGATCGCCGCTCCGCGCCGGCGGTCGATGGCCACGTCGCCCATCGTCACCGGCACCAGGCCGAGCCTCAGAGCTTCGGCGAGGGGCGCGGGGGGATCGCCGCACGGCTCTCCATCCTGGGCGACCAGGAAGCCGGACGGCGGCTGGGAGTACGCGGGCACGCCGGCATCGATCAGACTGGAGACGACGACTCGGTGCAGGGCCTGCGCCGCGGCCTGCGTACGGGCGATGCCCATCCGATCGGCCGGGGTCTCGAGTCGCCGGCCGCCGACGCCTCCAACCAGGCCCGCGGCGCGCGCCTCCGGGTGACCGAAGGAGCCGCTGCCGTGACCGACGATCAGCCCGCCACGGGGCCGGCCGGCCGCGATCTCGGCAGCCAGTCGCCCCAGACGCTGCCTCTCGACCGACCGCGGTCTGGCTTTGTCCGTGATCAGGCTGCCGCCGAGCTTGACCAGGGTCACGCTCAACCGACCGCGCCTGCTGCCCGTCTCCGGCTGCGATCGTCGGACCATGATCAGAGGTCGGCGCCGCCCCGCCACACGGGCGGGCCCCCGGTCCGGTCGCGCACGACGTACTGGACGCTGCCCTGCGCCTCCAGCCGCTCCGCCACCTGCTCTGCGTCCGCCGGCTGGCAGATCACGTGAACGTTGGCGCCCGCGTCCATCGTCGCGTAGGCGGCCACGCCGTCGGCCCGCAAGCCGCGCACCGCCGCAAGCACCTCGATCGTCCCCGGCGACCAGTAGTAGACCGGCGGCCGGGAGGACATCGCGATGAGGTGCAGGTCGATCCCCTCCTCCTCGACCACCTCGCCGAGCGCCCTGAAGTCACGGGCATGGAGCGCGGCGCGGACACGCTCGAGCCTCCCATCCAGCGCGGCGAGGCGAGGCGCGAAGTACGGACTGCTCTCGGCTCGCCGGTGTCCGTCCCGCGACGACACCTTCTTTGCGCCCGTCTCGACGACTGCGATCAGATCGCAGAGTTCCCACGCCCGCTCGTCCAGGATCTGAACTGCCGCGTTGCCGTCCCCATCCGGCCACTCGACATAGCCACCCCAGGCGGAGCGGGCGGCCGATCCCGAACCGCTGCTCCGCGACAGCTCGGAGAGTGTGCGCGGCGCCAGGTCGAATCCCATGCAGGCCGTGGCGGCGAGTGTCAGCGCGGTGAAACCGGAGGCCGACGAAGCGATCCCCGCAGCCGTCGGGAACGTGTTGTACGTCGCGATGCGGAACCCGCCCGCGTAGGGTGCGGCTGTCTGGCGAGACCACTCCCGCAGCCGGTCCAGATGACGCTTCGTGCGCTCGACGAAGGCCGGCGGCGGTGCGGCCGGCCGGCCCGGACGGCCACCGGCCGGCTTGTCCAGCCACCAGATTTCGTCCTCCTCGCCTTCGGCCAGCGGCGATGCGGAACAGACCGACCGGCACGCATCGAGGGTCATCGACAACGACCGGTTGAAGGGCACCGGTTCCTCGAGATCGCGGGCGCCCCAATACTTGATGAAGGCAATGTTCGACGGCGCTTCGGCGGTCACTGGACCGGGTTCGCGAGCCGGTTCAAAGGGGGTTTCCATGATTCGCTGCCGAGCCTACAGCCGCCGTCCAGCCGTCCTGGGGCGCGGACGAATCAGTCCTCGAACCGCAACCCGTCGCCACCGATGGGCGCATCGACCGCTACCAGGTCCGACAGGCCTTCGACCGTCCCGGCATCGCGTCCCCCGAGCATGCACACGAGCGCGCCCGCCGACTCGCCGTCGAGGGCACCGGCACCGGAGATCTTGGCAACGCCGCCGGCCGCTTCGACGCGCGCGATCCGCTCCGCGACGGCAGGCGGTACTACACCGAGATCGACCAGGGCGCGGTGAGCCGCGGCCACCGCCGCCGACGCATCCGACAGCCGGTCCGTAACGACCGCAACCCGGAAGGACTCGACGGCCTCGCCGATCCGGTCGAGCACCGCGCCAACCTGCTCGGGCTCCTCCTCGTACCGCCGGCGTACGGTCGTCACGACGGCGCCCGTCGTCTGATCGGGAGCGCCACTGTCCACGATCCCGATCTCAAGCCGAAGCCACTCCGGTCTTGGCAAGTCGTCGAACCGTTGGGCGCCGCCGGTGCGGCGCACCAGGACGACACCACCACGCAGGACCGTTCCGGTGTCGATGCCCGACGGGAAGCCATGCTGCCGCCGCTCCACCTCCAGCGCGACATTCTCGATCACAACCCGTTCCTGTTCCGCGGGATCGAAGCCGCCCGACACCGCACGCACGGCGGCGACGACGCCCACGGCGGCCGCCGCCGAACTGCCGAGACCCGCCCCAACCGGAATCGCCGATCGCAGCCGCAGGTCGAGCGACCGCTCCCGCAACCGGGCAGACGCCGCTGGTGTCAGCGACGCCAATGCCTCTCCGACCGCGATCCGGACCAACGAAGCGTGCTCGCGATCCGACCGAAAGGGCTCGCAGCCCGCCTCGTACGCCCGCCACCGCCGACGCGCGTCGTCGGTAAACGCCTCCACCTCTTGCCACGTACTCTCCTCCAGCACGTCGATGTCGGGAAGGTCGAGAGTCACCCGGCCGCGGCCCAAGGGTCGAATCCTCTCTCCCAGAGACGCTTCTACTTCGAGCCGCAGATCGACCGCAGCCACCACCGCCGGCCGGCCGTACACGGCGGCGTGCTCGCCCATCAGGATCACCTTGCCGGGCACGCTCAGCCGCACCGATCCGGTGTCGGCCATGGGCGGCGCTCAGCCGGCGCTCGCCGCGCTCGAGCGACCGAGCCGCTCGTGGGCGCGCGCCAGGTCGCGCGACGTGAACGCCGCGGTCAGGGACAGTTCGCCGGCCAGGACGACAGCGCCGACGATCTCGGCCAGTCGCCGCACGGCAGCTCCCGGCCGGTCCGGATCGGGCTGCACGCCCATCACCTCGAGCGCCTCTCGCTGGGTGTCGAGACCGGTGCCGCCGCCGATCGCCGCCAGCGGCACGTCCGGCATGTAGACGGACGCGTAGACCGAGCCGTCCTCGCGGGCTTCGAACGAAGCCACGCCCATCGCACCCTCGACGACGTGCGCGAGATCCTGGCCGCAGGCGACGAACACCGCCGCCAGCACGTTGGCGAACTGGGCGTTGAAGGCGAGCGCACCGGCCGCGACGGAGCCGAGCAGGTTCTTGCGGTAGGCGACGTCCTGCAGCGCCTTCGCTTCCGACTTGAGCACCTTGCGCACGGTGAGTTCGTCGAGCACGACTTCCGCGTGGATCCGCTTGCCGCGGCCGAGCTGGTAGTTGACCGCCGAGGGCTTCTTGTCGACACAGTAGTTGCCGGACAGCGCGACGCACTGGACGCCGGTCTCCGGTTCGATCAACTCCGACACCAGGCGGTCGCAGGCGATCGTGACCATGTTCATGCCCATCGCGTCCCCGGTGGCGAAGCGGAAGCGCAGGAACACCGTGCTGCCGACGACCGACGGCCGAATCTCCCGAAGCTCCAGGAAGCGGCTCGTCTCGTGCGCCTTGGCGCGGATCCTCTCCTCGTTCGCTTCCAGCCATTCGAGAAGCCGCCTGGTGTCTTCGATTCCCGTGGTGCGGAAGACCGGCGCCCGGGTCATGCCCACGTCCTCGACGAAGACGGTGGCACCGCCCGCCGCCGTGATTGCCCGGCAACCGCGGTTCACGCTGGCGAGGAGGGCTCCCTCGGTCGTCGCCATCGGCACGCAGACCGTGCCGTCGATCTCACTCCCGCGGACGAGAACCGGCCCGGCAACGCCCATCGGCACCTGAGCGGCGCCGATGAAGTTCTCGCAGTTCTGGCTGGACGCGCGTTCATCATCCAGGGTGTAGCCGCCAATGGCTCCAAGCGCCTCGCTGCCGCTCGCCAGTTCGAGAGCGCGGCGCCGGACCGCGGCCTTCCCGGCCGCGTCGAGTCCCGGCGGCGGCCGATGGAAGCCGCGTTCCCCGCCGGCGATCTCGATCGCCGCCGCCTCGAGTTCGGCGTCCAGCCGGTCAGGCATCGCCCGTCTCCCGCGGCAGCGGCACGCGGCGCAGCGCCGCAAGGTCGGCGGCGCCGGTGCAGAACATGCAGACCCGCAACTCGAAGGCGGTGCGGGCGATCCGGTCGACCACCGCGTCGGTCGAGGCGTTGGCCGCCTCCAGGAACGGGAACGCCATGCCGGCAATGTCGGCGCCGAGGGCCAGCGCCTTCGCCGCGTCGACCCCGGAGCGGATGCCGCCGCTACCGATGACCTGGACGCCCGGGACCGCCGCCAACTGGCGGATCGACTCCGGCGTCGGCAGCCCCCAGTCGGCGAAGCGTTCGCCGAGAGCCACCTCGTCGGCCCGGGCCGCCTCGATCCGGGCCCAGCTCGTGCCGCCGACACCGGCCGTGTCCAGGATGCGGACACCGACATTGGCGAGCTCGCGGCCAACAGCGGCCGAGATGCCGCAACCGATCTCCTTGACCACGACGGGCACGTCCAGCGCCTCGACCACACGCGCGATCTTCGGCAACAGGCCCCGGAAGTTCAGTTGCCCCTCCGGCTGCAGCGCTTCCTGCAGCGCGTTCAAGTGCAGCACCAGGGCGTCCGCCTCGACCATGTCGACCGCCACACGGCACTCGTCGACGCCGTAGCCGTAGTTCAGTTGCACCGCACCCAGGTTGGCCAGGATCGGCACGCTGGGTGCGAACTCCCGCACCCGGAACGTCGCCGCCGTTTCCGGATCGTCGATCGCCTTGCGCTGCGAGCCGACGCCAAGAGCGACCCGCTCCGCCTCCGCCGCCTCGGCCAGGCGCTGGTTGATCCGCTCGGCCACCCCGGTGCCGCCCGTCATGCAGGAGATGAGCAATGGCGACCGCAACTCCCTACCCAGGAACTCGCTACCGATCCGCACGTCCTCGAAGTCGATCTCGGGCAGTGCCCGGTGCTCGAACCGGTAGTCGTCGAAGTAGCTGCGCTCGACCTGCATCCGCCGATCCAGCGCCAGCCGGATGTGCTCCGCCTTGCGGTCCCGCTCCCCCTCGGCCGCCGCCAGCAGCGGCCGGCTGCTCACTTTCGCCACCCCGGTTCCGCGCCCGTACACATGCGCGCCACTGTACCGGAATTCGCGTAAGTGGAGCGTTCACGGTCGGATGCGGCTTCGGTTACAGCCGCCTGGAGCGCTTCCGGGAGGAGGATCCCAGCTGGACGTCGTCGGGCATTGGGACGTTGGTCAGCGGTGCTAGGGTCACTACCGGACCGACCCCATGAAACGAGTTGGCGTCAGCATCAAGTTCCCTGCGGAGGTACACCGCGAGCGGGACACATGGGTGGCTTCGTGTCCGCAGCTTCACGTAGCTAGCCAGGGCTCCACGGCCGAGGAAGCCATGGCCATGCTGCAGGAGGCGCTGGCCCTCTTCATCGAGGGCTGCTGCGAGGAGGGGATCATGGACCGCGTTCTAGAGGAGAGCGGTCTGGAAGTGCAGGTCACGGCGAACGCCGAGAACCGCGCTGCGCGACAAGACACGGTTTCCGTGCCGGTCAACATGGTTCCCCATGCCCAGGCTGTCGCCGGTTAGCCCGCGGAAGCTGGCCAGGGCGTTCGAGAAGCTCGGCTTCCGCGAGAGCGGTCAGGTCGGCTCGCACCTGAAGCTGTCCAAGCGGGGGTGTCGCCCCGTGATCATCCCGACCAACAAGAAGGAAGTCGAGGTCGGCATCATGCTGGCGAACTGCAAGACGGCCGGCATCAGCCGAGTTCGTCTGATCGAGTTGCTTCGCGACTGACGGCTGGCGGGAGTCGCCGACGCTCTGCGGCCGTCAACGGGGATCGATTCAGGTGAGGAGATCGGCGAAACGGGATTCCAGAGCCGCGATCCCGGTGCGTATCTCGGCGGCCAGAATGCCTAGGTCGCCACGAGTAGCGGGCTCGTCGCGCCCCGAAAGCCGGTCGGCGCGTTCCGCAGTCTCCTCGACTGTCGTCATCGCCGGCAGGCTACCGACTGCGTCTGCGGACCGTCAACGCCGGAACGACCCTCTTCCGCCGGAATCAGCGAACGGCCACATCTGGCACCGCAACACCGGCCCGGAATCGCGCCGAGTTGCTGGCACTCAACCTACCGCATGCACGGCGGACCTGCGCATTCACCGACGCCGTCCAGCCTGCCCCAAGGGGCGGAGGGGAGGGTCCCAGCGAGGCTGTCGGCAAGCGACGGCCGGCGCACTCACATGAACCGACGCCCAACCGGAGCGCAGCCGACCGCAGCGAGCGCCGTTCGTTAATCAACTCAGAAAGCGCGAGCGACCGCTGGGACCCTCCCCTCCGACCCCCCAGGCAGGCGGGTGCGTCCGACGACCCTCCGCCGCCGCGCCGCAGCCGCGCAGGCGATGTCTCAGCCGCCGATGCGGAACATCTCGACGCGCTCTGCCGCCGGCTGCAGGCCGGCGCGGAGGCGTTCGGCGCGGATCTCGGAGTAGCGATCCTCCCGTTGGCGCCAGTGGCCAGCCAGGAAGGTGAGCAGGTCGTCGTCGCTTGCGCCGGCGCGGACGCGGTCGCGGAGGGAGGGACCGGTGTCGGCGAAGAGGCAAGTGTAGAGCCGGCCGTCGGATGAAAGGCGCGCGCGGGCGCAGTCTCCGCAGAAGGGGCGGCTGATCGAGGGGATGACGCCGAACTCGACGCCGTCGTCGAGGTAGCGGAAGCGTTCGGCGACGTCGCTGGGTTGGGCCCGGTCGACCGGTTCGAATGGCCAGCGCTCGGCGATGCGGTCGGCGATCTCCGAGGCGGTGACGACCTGGTCGAGGCTCCAGTCATTCACCGTGCCGACATCCATGAACTCGATGAAACGGACGATGTGGCCCCGCTCCTTGAAATAGCCGGCGATGTCGGCGACTTCGTCCTCGTTCGTGCCCTTCATGACGACCGTGTTGATCTTGACCGGGCCGAGGCCAGCCTCCGCCGCGGCGTCGATGCCCTCGAGCACCTGGTCGACGCCGTGGCCCAGTCCCGTGACCCGGCCGAAGACGTCGTCGTGCAGGGACTCGACGCTGACGGTGACCCGGTCGAGGCCAGCGTCCACGAGGGCCTGCGCCTTCTTCGCCAGCAAGGCGCCGTTCGTGGTGAGGGCGAGGTCCTCGACTCCCGGCACCGCGGCCAGAATGCGGACCAGTTCCTCGATGTCCCGACGCAGCAGCGGCTCGCCGCCAGTCAGCCTCAGCTTGCGGACACCGAGCTGCACGAACAGCCGCACCAGGCGCTCGATCTCCTCGAACGTCATCAGTTGCTGCCGGGGCAGGAACCGGTACTCGCGGTCGGCCGGCATGCAGAAGGTGCAGCGGAAATTGCAACGATCGATGACCGAGATGCGCAGGTCGCGCACCGGCCGGCCGCGGCGGTCGATGACCGCGGCCGACGACGTACCGTCGTTCGTGGAGTCGGGGGTCATGGACGGATAATGCTACGCGAGTTCGGCGGTTGTCTGAGACGATCCGTCCACTCTAGCGCTTGACAGGCCTCTTTGATCAGGCCAGACTGGCCAAATGAAACGGGCCAGCGTCAGCGAAGCGAAGGACAACCTCAGCGGACTGCTCCACGAGGTACGCCAAGGGGAAACGGTCCTGATCACACACCACGGAGAACCCGTGGCGAGAATCGAGTCCTGCCGCACCGAACACGTAGCGCCTGACGATGCCGCGGCAGAGTTGGTCCGCCAGGGCCTCGCGACCGCGCCCCGCGCTCCGCTGGATGTCGACCGCGTACTGAAGGCGAGGCTCCCGCGCCTTCCGGCTGGCATCAGCGCTAGCCGTCTGGTCGTCGCGGAGAGAGCGAACGAGCGCTGAAGTACTGGGATTCCTCCGCCGTGGTGGCTCTTCTGGTCGAGGAGCCGACCACCAATGAGCGACGCCGGCTGATCCAGGAGGACCCCGTCATCGTCACGTGGTGGGGTAGTTGGATCGAGTGCGAATCCGCCTTGAACCGGCTTCGCCGGGAGCAGCACATCGAGAGCGCCGGACTCGAACTCGCTCACAAGCAACTTGATCGCCTGCGCTCCAGTTGGCTGGAGGTCGAACCGCTTGAGCGGGTCCGTCGCCGAGCGGTACGGCTCCTACGGCTCCACCGTCTACGGGCAGCCGATGCGCTGCAGTTGGCGGCCGCGCTCACGGCGGCCTCGGAAGATCCGTCCGCACTCGAGCTCGTATGCAGTGACGAACGGCTCTCCCTTGCGGCCCGCAGGGAAGGCTTCTTCGTCCGTTGACGGTCGCCGCTTCACGGCGGAGCTCTTCCGGAAGGCCGGCGGGGACGCCGGCGCACCCAGTGGGGGCCGTCAGTCTTCGGCGCGGAGCCAGTCGTCGATCAGGCGGCGGGCGATCGAGAACGGCGGCGGCAGGCGGACTTCGCGGGCGCGGAGCGCGTACTCCAGTTCGGAGCGGGTCGCCCACACAGCCTGTTCCAGTTCCTCGGTGTCGACCTGTACGTCACCGCCTGGCGAGGTCGCGTAGAAGCCGAGCATGATCGAGGTCGGGAACGGCCAAGGCTGGGAGGAGTGGTAGCGGACCGTGTCGACCGCGATGCCGGTCTCCTCCCGGACCTCGCGCGCGACGGCGCTCTCCAGGCTCTCGCCGGGCTCGACGAAGCCCGCAAGCGCCGAGAACATGCCCGGCGGCCAGGAGGCCTGCCGGCCCAGCAGGCAGGATCCGCCGTCGCCGGCCTCCGTGTGGACCAGCATGATGACCGCGGGATCCGTGCGCGGGAAGTGCTCGATGCCGCACGCCGTGCAGACGCGCAGGTGGCCGGCGTTGCGGCTCTCGGTCGCGGCGCCGCACTGGCCGCAGAAGCGGTGCCGGCGATGCCAGGTGGCCATGGCCCGCGCATAGGCGAGCAGGTTGGCGCCACGGCCGCTCATCGCCGCGCCGACCTGCCGCAGCTCGACGAAGCGGCCGGCGCCCCTGAGCGGGCCGGCGAGCGGATCCTCCCGGTCGGAGAGGTCGACCGAGAAGTAGGCGACGCCCTCCGCTTCGCCGAGAAACACGACGTCCTCCGCCCCGTCGACCAGTCCGGACGCCTCGACGGTCGCCACCGTGCCGGGCACCGGCCCGCGGTCTCCGGTGTGAGCGTCGAAGACCAGGCTGCGCTCGCGCCAGACCGCGGTCAACTGGCTGCTCGGATCCGCCAGTCTCCGGGCCAGCCAGTCGGCGTCGCCGCGCCGCTCCGAACGCCGGTTGACCGCCGGTTCGGCAAGCGCGTTGTGAGACCTCATTCGCCGCAGGCTACCGCGTGGTCAGTCGGCGCGGCGATAGGCCATCGCCTCCGAGACACGGCGCTGGGCGATGCTCATCGCCGCCTCGCGCAAGAGGCAGTCCTCGGCCCGGGCCAGTTCCAGCACTTCCCCTGTGTTCTGGCGTACCGTGTCCTCGATTCTCTCGAATGCCTGCCGCTCAGAGCCGCCCGCGTACTCGACCGCGCCGCAGATGATGCCGCCGGCGTTGGCCACGAAGTCGGGAATCGAGAGGACGCCGCGGTCGTGAAGAATCCGCTCGCCCGCCGGCGTCACCGGGATGTTCGCGCCCTGGAGCACTACCTTGCAGCCGACCCGGCCGGCGTTGCGGCTGTCGATCACGTCGGGGCGCGCGGCCGGCACGAAGAAGTCGACTTCCAGGTCCAGGAAGGCGTCGCCCTCGATACGGCTGCCGCGCGGGTACGCGGTGACGCCGCCGGTCGCGTCCATCGTCGCCACGAGTTCGTCGATGTCGATGCCGGCGGGGTCGTGGATCGTGCCGTCGAGATCGGTGACCGACACGACGCGCGCGCCCCTTTCGGCCAGGAACCGGGCCGCCGGCCGCCCGACGTTGCCGAAGCCCTGAATGGAGACGGTGGCGCCTTCGAGCGCGACGATGCCCGCCTCCTCGGCCACCTCGGCGGCGATGGCGAGGCCGAAACCGGTCGACCCCGACTCGTCGAGCGGGATCCCGCCCAGAGATCTGGACAGGCCAACGGACTGCCCCCCCTCGTCCCGGATCCAGGCCATCGCGGTCTCGTTCGTGCCCATGTCGGGGGCGGGGATGTAGTCCGTCAACTGCCGGATCGCCCGGCCGAACTGCCGGATCAGGGCCTCACGGTTCGCCGTCCGCGGATTCGCCCGGATACCCGCCTTGCCGCCGCCGTGACGCAGGCGCGCCATGGCGTTCTTCCAGGTCATGGCCCGCGCCAGCCGGCACACCTCCTCGACGGTCACGTCCGGCGCCATCCGGATGCCGCCCATCGTGGGTCCGGCGGCGCTGTTGTCGATCACAACGATCCCCTCCAGGCCGCAGCGGGGCTCGTAGACGGTGACGACCTTCTCGGGACCGTAGTCGTCGGTGAAGTCGAAGTGTTCGAAGGCAGATCCAGACATCACAACTCCTTATCAGGCAACCACTCGGCGACAACCGCCAAGCGGAGAACAAGAGAGACCGTCGGCTGCTTCCCAGGCCGCCGGCACATGAAGCCCCGGTCGAGACCGGAGTGAGGGCGGTATCCGCCGGTCAGGATCCCCCGCCGGCCTCCAGCAACTCGAGAACCGCCTCTTCGAACTCCGAGTAGAGCATCCGCCCCAAGTGGATGTTGTTCAGCTCGCCACTGCGGTCGAAGAACATCGTCGTCGGCAGCGCACCGGGCCACTCTGGATCGAACGAGGTAACGAAGTCGACCGAGTTGTCGCCGGCCGTGGCCAGATAGGAGACGAGACCCGGCGCCCGCTTGGCGAAGAACGGTCGCACGCGATCCTCGAGCTTTTCCGGATCGTCCATCGAGACGGCGAGCACCAAGAGACCGCGGTCGTCATAGCGTTCCTGCAGAAGGTCTAGCTCAGGTAACTCCTGGAGGCAGGGGATGCACCAGGTTGCCCAGTAGTTGACGACGACCACCTTGCCGCGGTGGTGTTCCAGGACCGCGCGGAACTGCTCGGCCGTCGCCGGGTGAATCGTGTCCGGCTCGAGCAGATGCTCGACCGAAGCCGCCTCCTCGGCGACCAACGGCGACGCGGCGGCAAACGAAGCGGCAGACAGAACCAGAGCCGGGACGAGAGTCTCGGCCAGTGTCTTCAGGGACAATCGAAACCTCCTGTTCCAGCGGCAATCGACTCCGAACGAGTCGGCCGACGCCCGATCCGCAGTATAGACCTGTCGCCGGCGTAGCCCCCATCAAACCGCAGCGTACATCTCGCCGCAGCGCTCAACCCGGCCGGCACGCTCGAGACGGTCGAGGTGGAGTTCCATGCTGCGCCGTTCGGCCTTGGGAATCCCGGCCCCCTCATCATGCGGCCGGTACACGAAGCGGTGAGCGACGATGTCATCCATCTTCCGTGGCTCCCCCAAGTACCGCAGCAGCCGTCCCTCGCGGTCGGCGATCCGATCAACGTACCGGTCCAGGCGAGCGAGAAACGCCTCGCGATCGTCGAGCAGGCCGATGTGGTGGCCGGTGACGTAGTGCGCCGCCTCGATATCGCGCACCCGTTCCAGCGAGTGTTCGAATTCTCCGAGATCAGACCAGGCGTCCCCGTAGTACGGCCCGAAGCCGGTCAGGTCGATGTCACCCAGGAACAGTACGCCGTCGGGCTCGATCATGAGGGCACAGTGACCCCGGGTATGGCCGGGCGTGTGAATCACCCGAACCGAGACGCCGCCGCCGAGATCGAACAGATCGCCGTTCCGGAACGGCACGGCGTCCGGCCGGGGCTCGTAGCAGAACGTCGTCCGCAGGTACCGGCCGTACTCCTCGCGGCGTTCCGGTTCGACCCCGAAGATGTCGAGGAAGCCGTCGAAGTCGAGCAGACCGGACAGATCCTCCTCGTGGACGTGGACCGGGGCGTCCCTGAAGAGCGGCAGAGCCGCGGTGTGGTCCTCGTGGCAGTGGCTGAGCAGCACGAGGTCGACACGGGGCAGACCACCCCGGCCCCGCGCCCGAACGCCGAGCGATGGATCGATCAGCGCCGTCGACTCGGCCCCCTCCACGACCAGGGCGTTGTTGTCGGGGTACTTGCCGCCGCCTTCGCCGAACAGGATGGTCGTGGCGCCGAGCCGGCGATCTTCGAGCCTGGTCACCTGGCTTGGCTCGGCGACGAATCAGCCCGCCGACGCTTCGGCAGCCGTCACCTGCGGAAACTGCCAGCCGTTGTGGTACTCGGCACGCAGCAGCGCGTTCGCCTCCTCATCGCCCTTGACGCGACCCGCCGCGTGATCCCAGTACACCCGCCGTCCGGTCCGGAACGCGATGTTCCCCAGGTGCGCGTTGACCGCGACCAGGGCGCCCACGTCCGCGTTACACCGCGGTTGCCTGCGGGTCTTCATGCAGTCGATGAAGTCCTGCGTGTGCTGGTCCAGCCCCCGCTGGTCAGGAGCCGCGGCCCGTCTCTCGATCGCCGGCGTCTTCTCGTAGCGCTCGCCGTCCTTGCGGCCGGTCTCGGCCAACACCTCCCAACCGCCGCGATCGACGACCAGGGTGCCGTTGTTGCCGGTGAAGGAGACGCCGTGTCCGCGCTGGTGCGGCCCCAGGCTGATGCCCAGGCTGTGCTCCCAGGTCATCGTGAAGTCGTCGTACTCGTAGATCGCCTGCTGGGTGTCCGGGGTCTCCATCGCGCTGCCCGGATAGCCGAACGGTCCGCCCAGGGACATGACCGACTTCGGCGCCGTCGCCTTCATGCCCATCAGCACGATGTCGATCAGGTGGACGCCCCAATCGGTCATCAGGCCGCCCGCATAGTCCCAGTACCAGCGGAAGTCCCAGTGGAAGCGGTGCTTGTTGAAGGGCCGTTTCCTTGCCGGTCCCAGCCACATGTCGTAGTCGACGCCCGCGGGCGGATCCGAGTCGGGTACCGGCATCGGCGCCGCCCAACCCATGTAGGCCCATGTCTTGGCGCTACGGATCTGGCCGAGCTCACCGGACCAGAGGTACTCCATCGCGTCCTGCCAGTGCTTGCCCGAGCGCTGCCACTGGCCGACCTGGACCACCCGACCATGCGCCTTGGCGGCCTGCTGCATGACCCGGACCTCCTCGATCGAGTTCGCCATCGGCTTCTCGACGTAGACGTCCTTCCCCGCTTCGCAGGCGTCCACCATGATCCGGCAGTGCCAGTGGTCGGGGGTGCCGATGATGACGGCGTCGATCTCGTCGTCCTCGAGCAACTTGCGGTAGTCGCCGTAGCTGTCCGGCTTGCTACCGGTCAAACCCTCGAAGGACTCGATGCGCTCGGCTAGAACGTTGCCGTCGACATCGCAGAGCGCGGCGCACTCGACGCCGTCGATGTCGAGCATGGAACGCATGTTGCTAGATCCCATGCCCCGGCAGCCGATCACGCCGACCCGGATGCGGTCGCTGGCGGCCACCGCCCTGCCTCGAACCGGGGCCGCGAACGCCGCGCCCATGTTGCCGAGGCCGGCTGCCGCCGCTCCAAGACCGCCCATGCCATAGAGAAAGGAACGTCTGGTCGTACTCATCGTCTCGCTCCTGACCGAAGTCGCCAATCCTCCGGGTGCCTGTACACTGCGCTATGCAGAGCGCGCATCATAACGACCTGAACGCCCCAGTCCCGTCCGCCGATCTGATCGGCAGGCTTCCGAAGACCGACCTTCACGTTCACCTGGACGGTTCGCTCCGGCTCGACACACTGATCGAACTGGCGCGGGACGCACGGCTCGAGCTTCCCTCGCAGACGCCAGAGGGCCTCCTGGAACTCGTCTTCAAGGAGCGCTACGACGACCTGGAGGACTACCTGCGGGCCTTCTCCTACACGTCGCCGGCGCTCTGCAGCGAGGAGGCGCTGGAGCGGGCGGCCTACGAACTCGGGGCCGACAATTTGGCCGAGGGCGTCTGCTACGTCGAGGTCCGCCTGGCGCCCCAACTTCATACCGGGCCGGACTTGGACATCGCCGGGGTCCTGGAGGCCGTCGACCGCGGCCTCGCCCGGGTCCAGCGTGAACACGAGGCAACGGAGAGCGTCAGAAGCGGCGCCGAGCCGCCCTTCCGCTACGGCATCATCGCCTGCGCGCTGCGCATGTTCGGACCCGCACACAGTCCCTACTACCGTGGCCTGTACTCGGCCCTGAACGGCTGGACCAGGCCGGAGATTCACGCCGCCGCTTCGCTCTCGCTGGCCCGCTCCGTGGTCGAGGCCCGCGACCGGCTCGGGCTACCGGTGGTGGCCTTCGATCTCGCAGGCGCCGAAGCCGGCAACCCGGCAGCCGTGCATCGGGACGCATTCCTCTTCGCCCAGCAGAACTTCCTGATGAAGACGATCCACGCCGGCGAGGCCTACGGTCCCGAGAGCATCTTCCAGGCGATCACCCTGCTGCAGGCGGACCGGATCGGGCACGGGACCCACCTCTACGCCGCGGACCGGCTCCGCCGCGACAACCCGAACTCGGCGGCGGCGAAGGATCCCGAGCGCTACATCAGCAGCCTGGCCCAGTACATCAGCGATCGCCGCATCACGCTCGAGGTCTGCATCACCTCGAACCTGCAGAGCATTCAGCGACTTCAGAAGTTCTCCGACCACCCGTTCGGACGGATGATGGAAGACCGGCTCTCGGTCACTCTCTGCACCGACAACCGGCTCATGTCGCGAACCTCCGTGACCAAGGAGATCGCCTCCGCCTGCGAGGCCTTCAACCTGACCCACGAAGACCTGCGCAACGTGATCATCTACGGCTTCAAGCGCAGCTTCTACCCCGGCAGCTACCTCGAAAAGCGCGCCTACGTCCGCCGCGTGATCGATCACTACAACGAGGTGATGGCGGCGGAGGCGGCGAAGAACTGACTTTTAGCCGGAAGCCGAGGCCGCCATCTTCGCCTGTCGCCGGCGCCAGCGCTCCCGCGCCTTCTCCGCTTCCGCCTCCCGGTTGCGCGCCGGCGCGGTCGTCGTGAGTTCCCCGAGGAGCACGGCGGTCGCCTCGGCGACGGCGTCCACTGCCTGCTCGAAGGCGGCTTCGTTCGCGCGCGACGGCCTGGTCGAACCACTGACCTTGCGCACGTACTGGAGGGCCGCGGCGCGTACTTCGTCTTCGCTCGCGGGCGGCTCGAAGTTGTAGAGAACGCGGATGTTCCTGCACATGGTCGTCTCCCTCAGCGGGCGCGAACGCCGGCATTCCGGTAGGTGGGCCAGTCCGGCGCGTAGTCCGTGCTCTGATCGCCCCAGGCGGTCCAGAGTTCCGAGTGCCGCCCCCGGGCGAACAGCTCCAGGTACGGCCCCGGGCTACACGCTTCGATGATGTCGTAGAGCTCGTCCGGCTTGCGGGAGTGCTCACGCTTGCGCGAACGGATGATGTTGACCTGACGCCTGCCCGGCGGAAGGGTCCGCAGCCTGCCTCGCACTCCGAACAGGACGAGTTCGGTCGTGTTGCGGAAGTAGAAGCCGACTCCCCGGCCATCCGGACCACCGTCCTTGCGGACCTTGTGCCAGACCAGGTTCGTCTTGTAGGTGAAGCCCCAGCGCCGCATCACGTCGAGACCTTCCCGGAGGAGGGCATTCGGCACCCAAAGGTAGAGATGGGCGTGCTCGGCGCAGGCGTCCGCGACCGGAATCGCTTCGATCTCCGCCCGCTTCAGGGTTGGATACCGGCTCAGACGGCGATGCTCCGGCGCCACCTTGCCCGTTCGATTCACGAACTGCCAAGGCGGATCGGCCAGAACAGTGCCGAAGACGCTGCAGGCATGAGCCTCTTCGAAGTCGGAGGCCGCGGAGTGTTCGGTCGCGGGCATGGCCCGACCGATGGTAGCGCCGACTATCGCTCCTCCAACGCGTACCGCAGGAGGAGCCAGCCGTCCGGGTCGATCCGGAGGCGCTCGAGCCGGGCCGGCACGGGCAGCGATGCGGCGGTGCGTTCGCCTTCGACGTCGACGCGGCCGTGAACGGCGCGGCCGTCCTCCAGCACCGCCTCCACTTCCAGCGGCAACCGGTAGATCGTCGGTCCCGTCTGACGCACCCCGACCTCTATCGTCGATTCCGCGGCGTCGAACTCCCATTCGATCTGGAGCTCCGGCACGCCGGGCCGGCGGAGCCACTGGTCGAAGAACCAGTCGAGCTTCCGCCCCGAAACCTCCTCCATCACCGCCGCGAAGTCGGCGGTCGAGGCATTGCGGTCCCGGAAGCGTTCGTAGTAGGTCCGCATTCCCTTCCAGAACGCACCGTCGCCGACTTCACCGCGGAGCATGTGCAACACCCAGGCCGCCTTCTGGTACACGTTCGGGCTGAGCAGGCGCCGCGGATCGGGCACCGACTCCGGCACGATCACCGAGTCCGGCGCCTCCTCGACGTAACTCAGGACCCTCGTCCGGTTGCGGTCCATCTGCTCCAGGAAGCGCTCGCGGCCGTACGTCCACTCCAGGTAGCAGGCGGTCAGGTAGGTCGCGAAGCCCTCGCTGAGCCAGACGTGGGGCCAGTCGCTCTCGGTGACGGAATCGCCGAACCACTGGTGGGCGATCTCGTGCGCGATCAGGGTCTCGATGCCGCCTTCGCGGTCGACCGCATCCTCGTCGTAGAAGACGTTGCCGGCGTTCTCCAGACCGCCCCAGCGGGTCGTCGTCTGCACGTTGCCAAGCTTGACGTACGGGTAGTCGCCCAGCCGACGCTCGAACGTCCCCAGCACTCGCGCCGCCGGCGCGAAGGCCCTCAGCCCGGCTTCACGGTCCTGGGGATAGACCCAGATCTCGACGGGCACACCGTTGACCTCGGCTTGCCGGTGGCGAGCGAAGCGTGCGACGCCAACCGCCATCACCTTGGTCGCCACCGGCGCCCGGCTCCGCCACTCGGTCCGGCGCAGACCGCCGCCGAGATCGACGGCCTCGATGAAACCACCGGTGGCGATGACCTGGTAGTGCGAAGGCGCTGTCACCACGAACGCCACGGTCGCCTTGTCGGACGGGTGATCGACCACCGGCAGCCAGTGATGGGCCCGGTTCGGCCAGTTGTCGGCAAAGAAGGTGCGCTCGCCGTGCCGGTTCCGGCCGATCGTGAAACCGTCGGCCGGGACGCCGCGGTACCGAACCTCGATGCGGTGTCGTTCACCGACCGCAGCTTCGCGGTCCAGGCTGACGAGGAGCCGGTCGTCCTGCTGCCGGAAACGAAGAGCCCGGCCAGGCTGAGGCGTTTCCGCAGCCGGGTCGGCGACCCTCGCCGAGGAAACGACCATGACACCGGCCGACCGCCCCTCACCCGCCTTCCCGTCCGCTTCCAGGCTGCTGCCTTCCACCAGATCATCGAGATCGAATGCGACCTCGGTGACCCCTCGCAGGATGCGAAAGGCGATCGTCGCCTTGGCTTCGATCTCGTCGGTCTGATCGGAAAGCTCGAGTTCGAAGCGGTAGTCCAGGACGTCGATCGCCGCTCCAGGCCGTTGCGCCAGCGTGGGCGCGGCGAGAGCCGCGGCCAGAAGGAGCGGCAGCGCCAGACGCACCGCAACGTGCCCCGGCCGGCCGGCCGAGGTCACGTGCGGTTTCAGACGCCGGCGTGCGCCGGCGTCAGGAGTCTCAGTCGTTGAGGAACTTGTAGACGACCGCCGCCTCGGCGCCGCCAACGAGCGGTCCGACTCCGTACAACGCCAGCGTGTTGGCGTCGAAGCCGCCACCCGTGATCGCCTCCATGACCTGGGGACCGATACCGACTGCGGGGTTGATGGCACCACCGGATACACCGCCGGCAGCGTACACGGCCGCCGAAAGCGTAAAGCCGATGACCAGCCCGTTGGCCGGGTTGCCCTCCGATCGCGAGGACATCATGTTCAGCACAACCGTGACGAGAGCGAAGGTGAGCAGCGCCTCGGCAACCATGCCGTGCATGAGCGGATGCTCCGTCGGCATCGGCGCCGTGCTTCCGCCGACCAGGTAGCTATGGACGAGCCAACCAAGACAGGCGCCGACAAGCTGGGCCACCATGTACTGAACCATGTCGGCCACACCAAGCTTGCCGCGCATCCACGCAGCCAAGCTCACGGCCGGGTTGAAATGAGCACCGGACAGGTGTCCGCCGCTGTAGGTCATCACCGCCAGCATCAACCCGACGGCGATGGCGGCGTTGCCGGTTAGGGCCACAGCCATCATCAGGAACATCGTGCCGATGCACTCCATGAGCAGCTTGCGCATGTGTCTCCCTCCCTAGGTTCTACTTCAGATCTCTTCCTCCTCGTTTACGCCTTGCCGGCGACCAACCCGGCCGCGCTTCAACGTAGATGGTAGCGTCCGAACATCCGGTCAGAACATTGAGTTTTCTTGCTTTTTCTGAGGAGCCGACCAACGATGAAGTCGAGAGCCGCAGTCGCCCGTGAAGCGGGCAAACCACTGGAGATCGAAGAGGTCGATGTCGAGGGGCCGAAGGCGGGAGAGGTCCTCGTCCGGGTCGTCGCCACCGGCGTCTGCCACACCGACGCCTACACGCTTTCCGGGGCCGATCCGGAGGGACTGTTTCCCGCGATCCTCGGCCACGAGGGCGGTGCGATCGTCGAGGAAGTCGGCCCGGGCGTCACCTCGGTTCAGCCCGGCGACCACGTGATCCCGCTCTACACGGCGGAATGCCGCGAGTGCAAGTTCTGCGCGTCGGGAAAGACGAACCTGTGCCAGGCCATCCGCGCCACCCAGGGTCAGGGCATGATGCCGGACGGCACGTCCCGGTTCCAGAGCGGCGGCAACTCGCTCTACCACTACATGGGCACGTCGACCTTCTCCGAGTACTCGGTGATCGCCGAGATCTCGACGGCAAAGGTGAACAAGGCGGCGCCGCTCGACAAGGTCTGCCTGCTCGGCTGCGGCATCACGACCGGCATCGGCGCCGTGCTCAACACGGCCAGGGTGGAGCCCGGGTCGACCGTCGCGGTCTTCGGTCTCGGCGGCATCGGCCTGTCGGTGATCCAGGGCGCGGTGATGGCGAAGGCGGGCCGGATCATCGCGGTCGACATCAATCCGGCCAAGTTCGACTTCGCCCGATCCCTCGGCGCGACCGACTTCGTGAACCCGACCGACTACGACGACCCGATCCAGCAAGTCATCGTCGATCTGACCGACGGCGGCGTCGACTACTCCTTCGAGTGCATCGGCAACGTCGAGGTCATGCGCTCCGCCCTGGAGTGCTGCCACAAGGGCTGGGGCGAATCGGTGATCATCGGCGTCGCCGGCTCAGGCCAGGAGATCGCGACGCGCCCCTTCCAGCTCGTGACGGGTCGCGTCTGGCGCGGCACCGCCTTCGGCGGCGTCCGCGGCCGCACCGACCTCCCGGGGATGGTCGACCAGTACATGGCCGGAGAGATCGAGATCGACAGCATGATCACCCACACGATGGGCCTCGACGAGATCAACGAGGCCTTCGACCTCATGCACGAGGGCAAGAGCATCCGCTCGGTGGTGCACTACTAGGGTCGGGTCGCCGTCCCGCGGCCAACCCGAGTCGGGTTCGGTCTCAGTCCTCCTGCGCGACCGGATTCAGGACCATCGTCATCTGACGGCCCTCCAGGCCGGATCGCGTCTCGACCTCGCCCACACCCTCGATCGCGCTACTGACCTTGTCCAGAATGGCCGCGCCGAGTTCAGGCCGGCGGAGTTGCCGGTAGCGGAAGAAGATCGTCACCTTGACCTTCTTGCCCTCGCGCAGGAAGCGCAGCGCCCGGTCCGTCTTGATCTGGTAGTCGTGCGGGTCGATCGTGGGCCGGTACTTGACCTCCTTCAGGTCGATCGTCGCCGCCTTCTTCCGCGACTCCCGCTTCTTCTTCTCGCGCTCGAACTTGACCTTGCCCCAATCGAGGATGCGCACGACGGGCGGGTCCGCGTTGGGTCCCACCTCCACAAGATCGAGCCGCGCGTCCTGAGCGCGCGTCTTGGCCTGTTCCAAGGCGACGACACCGATCTGGGTGCCGTCCTGGTCGATGAGCCGCACCGGGCTCCTCCGGATCCGGTGGTTGATGCGCGGCTCTCTAGATGGGGGTGCGATCTTGGGGACTCCTGTGCGTTGACTGGTCGGTTCCGCTTCGGGCGGTCGAGATTCGCCCGCGACGAGTGAGACGAAGCGCTACCTTAGCCGCTCTCAGCCCGCCTGTGGGCGTGGATCCAGTGGATTGAACAGACGCGCTGGTGCCAGCGCCAACGCCCTCGTCGGGAGGGCCTCACTGACCGCGCCTTGTGTCAACCAACGGCGGCCCTGCGCGCCGGTTCGGCCTTGGCTCGACGTGCGTCCTTCCTGGACTTGCGGTCGGCCGCGCCGTCGCCTTCCTCGACATCGCCGTTCTTCGAGAGGCTCGCCTTGAGCGCCTCCATCAGGTCGATGATCTGCGCCTGGGGCGCCTCCGTCTCATCCTCTGCGACTTCGCGCCCGTCGATCTTGTTCTGGATGGCCTCCCACAGCCGCTTGCGCACTTCGTCGGTGTACTGGTAGGGCTGGAACTCGTCGTTGGCGATCTGCTCGATCAACTGCACCGCGAGTTCGAGCTCTCCCGGCTTGAGTTCCGTCTCGTCGCCCAGCGGGACCTCGTCGAAGGACTTCAGTTCGTCCTCGTACTTCAGCTGTTGCATCAGCAGTCCCGAAGCAAACGGGCGGAGCATCACGAGGTACTGCTTGCCGCGCGCGGCGTGCTTGGCCAGCGCCGAGCGCCCCGTCGTCCGCATCGCCTCGCTGAGCAGGCGATAGGCGCGCTCGCCGCCCTTCTCGGGACCCAGGTAGTACGACTTCTCGAAGTAGATCGGCTCGACTTCAGCCAGCGGCACGAACTCCGTGATCTCGATCGCCGGCGAGGCCTTCTCCTGGAGTTCCTTGATCTCCTCGTTGCTGAAGGTGACGTACTGCCCCTTGCCGAACTCGTAACCCTTGATCGTCTCCTTCCGCTCCACGAGGGCACCGGTACGAGGGTTGACCAACTGCTGCTTGACCCGCGTGTTGTCCGTCGGGTCCAGCATGTTGAAGCGGACGCCGCCTGAGGTCTCGGACGTCGAGTACAGCCTGACGGGAATGGAAACCAGGCCAAACGAGACGGTGCCGGTGCCGACGGAACGAGCAGGCATAGGCCGCAAATCATAGCACCGAAACCGGTTCGGCGGTTTCTCCGCAAGCTCTGTTGACGCCGAGGGCCGGGAGTTTCCATCCGCGTGCCGGGCTGCTTCTGGGAGAATGCGCACCTGATGCCGCGCGGCAATCTCGAGGCCTACCGCCGCAAGCGAACCAGCGAAGCGACGCCCGAACCCTTCGGTCCCGCGAGGGGAACCGGCGCGGGCCGCTTCGTGGTCCAGAAGCACGCCGCACGGAGGGTCCACTTCGACCTGCGCCTGGAACTCGAGGGGACGCTCAAGAGCTGGGCCGTGCCCCGCGGCCCAAGCCTGGACCCGGAGATCAAGCGTCTGGCGGTCGCCACCGAGGACCACCCACTGGAGTACGCCGACTTCGAAGGATCGATCCCCGCCGGCAACTACGGCGCCGGCGCGATGATCGTCTGGGACACCGGCCGCTGGAAACCGCTCGAGGACCCGGTCGCCGGTATGGAGAGCGGCAAGCTGCTGTTCGAACTCCACGGTTACAAGCTGCGGGGCGTCTGGACCCTGTTTCGTACCGGCGGCAAGGGCAATCAGAACGACGGCAATCAGTGGCTGCTGATGAAGAAGCCGGACGCCGCCGCCCGCGCGGACAGCGGCGACGGCGGTGATGACCTGCCGCCG
Source organism: Acidobacteriota bacterium (assembly GCA_026707545.1). Taxonomy (NCBI): domain Bacteria; kingdom Pseudomonadati; phylum Acidobacteriota; species Acidobacteriota bacterium. The sequence goes on from JAPOWR010000001.1 coordinate 2,790,053, forward strand.
GAGTCCGTGCTCTCGGGCCTGACCGTCGAGGAGCTGCGAGACGGTTGCGACCGGATCGAGGACGTACGCGCCGAGATCGCCGAATCGGCCGCGCGCCGTTGCCGGGTCGATCCCCGCACCCTGGCGCTGATGCTGGCGGTCACCGGTGATCGGCCCTTCTCACGCCACGGCTGGATCTACGAACTGAAGTACGACGGCTACCGGCTGGTGGCGGCCAAGGAGGGCGGCAGCGTCTTCCTGCGCTACCGGAAAGGCGGCGACGTGACCGCGCTCTACCCCGAGCTGACCCGCGCCCTGCACGCGCTGCCGGTGCAGTCCCTGATCCTGGACGGCGAGGTCACCGTCCTCGACGCCGGCGGGAGGCCAAGCTTCGCCAGACTGCAGACGCGGGCATTGCTCAGCCGGCCGGTCGACATCGAAGAGGCCGCGGTTCGCCGGCCCGCGACCCTGTTCGCCTTCGATCTCGTCGCCTTCGAAGGGCACGACCTGAGGTCGCTGCCGCTCCTGGAGCGCAAGACCCTCCTCGCGAAGGTCCTGCCGCCGGCCGGACCGCTCCGCTACTCCGACCACATCGAGGACCAGGGCGAAGCGTTCTTCGAGCAGGTGGTCGCCATGGGTCTCGAGGGCGCCATGGCCAAGGACGCCGCCTCCCGCTACGTCGGCCGCCGCTCGTCGTCCTGGGTCAAGCTGAGAACCGAGCGAACCGCCGACTTCGTGATCGTCGGCATGTCGCCACCCAAGGGCAGCCGGGTCGGCCTCGGCTCGCTCCACCTGGCGGTCTGGGATGCGGAGGCCGGCGAGCTGGTCTACTCCGGGCGCGTGGGCACGGGGTTCAGCGACGCGATCCTGACGGAACTCGCGGAGCGTCTGTCGGCGATCCGGCGCGAGGCTCCTCCGTGTCGAGCGCCGGCCGGCGAGGACGAAGCGGCAGGGGGCGAGCTGACCGACGACCACCTCATGGACGGGCGCATCGAGGACCAGACCTGGGTCGAGCCGAACGACGAACTGATCTGCGAGGTCCGGTACAAGGAATGGACGCCCCACGGCTTGCTCCGGCATCCCGTCTTCCTGCGCCTGCGCGACGACAAGCCGATCGAGGACTGCGTGCGACGTGCCGGACCGCGCGGCGCCGGCGACACGCCGCCGGCGCCGCCGAAGCGGCGGGTCGAGATCACGAACGAATCCAAGGTCTTCTGGCCGGACGAGGGCTACACGAAGGGCGACCTGATCGACTTCTACGCCGCGATCGCCGACTCGATGCAGCCCTACCTCAGCGACCGCCCGCTGGTGATGACCCGCTACCCAGACGGGATCGAGGGGAAGTCCTTCTTCCAGAAGAACGCGCCCGACTTCGCCCCGGACTGGCTGCACACGGTCCGGTTGACCAGCCCGCGGACGGAGAGGGAGGTCGAGTACTTCGTCTGCCAGAACAGGGAGAGCCTGATCTACGTGGCCAACCTGGCGGCGATCGTCCTCCATGTCTGGTCCAGCCGACTGCACGAGCTGGGTCAACCGGACTGGTGCATCCTCGACCTCGACCCGAAGGACGCGCCGTTCGAGGACGTGATCGAGATCGCCCTCGCCATCCGCCGCCTGTGCAGGCAGATCAAGCTTCCCAGCTTCGTCAAGACCAGCGGCTCGAGCGGCCTCCACGTCCTCCTGCCCCTCGGCGGAGCTTGCACCTACGAGCAGTCCCGGAGCCTCGGCCAGTTGATTGCCCAGATCATCTGCCGGCAACTGCCGGAGATCGCGACCGTCACCCGCAACCCCGAACGCCGCGGAGGCAAGGTCTACCTCGACTTCGTCCAGAACGGCCACGGCCGGCTACTCGTCGCCCCGTTCAGCGTCCGCCCCCTTCCCGCCGCTCCCGTGTCGACACCGCTCCGCTGGTCCGAGGTCAAACCGGGGCTCGACCTGCGCGATCACAACATCCGGACCGTGCCGGAACGCCTCAAGAAGCTGAAGACCGACCCGCTGCGCGGCGTCCTGAAGGAGCAGCCCGACCTGCTGGCGGCGCTGAGTCGACTGAGCGAACTGGTGTAGGAGCCCGTACGCGGTCGCAGAGCGCTTTCGGACATCAAAACTGCAGCCGCACCCCGGCCCGGACGCGCCGGCTGTCCTGGAAGACCGCCGGCAGCGTCTGGCGAAGGTCGGGCCTCGCTCCCTGAACGGCGGCCGCCGCGAGCAGGTCGGACTTGCCGGGACCGATCAGGATCGGATCGAGGAACGCGAGCGGCCAGAGCTGGTTCGCGGCGTCCTGGTCGAAGACATTCAGCGCCTCGGCGAAGAAGGCGAGTCTCCGATGCTCGGAGCGCAGTGGGATGCGGTAGGTCAGAGCGAGGTCCGCACGCTTCAGATCCGCACTCTTCACCGGCATCTCCGGGGCCGGTGGCAACGGCGCGAGTCCTGCGCTGACAATGCGTTTCGTCTCGTCGACCCGCACGGCCAGAGTCCGGGGAACGTAAGCGGCACCGGTGCGGAAGCGGTAGACGAGGGCCATCATCCAGCGAGCGCCCGGCGTCAGCACCAGCCAGCCCGAGAACTGGTGCTCCCGGTCGGGGCTCAGGCGTCGAGCTTCCTCGGTGACGTCGAACACGTCACACGGCACGGGCGAGGAGCAGAGGTCGAGCGCCGCGACCGCCGGGTGGGCGGCCCCTGGACCCGCTGCCTCCAGTCCGAGGCCGCCGGCCTCGTGATTGCCGGTCAGCCGGCTCAGGAGGTAGCTAAAGTGGATTCGCCAGGACGGCCTACCGACGTTCGCGTTGAGTTCGGCGCCCCACCAGTCCTGTCGCAACCGGGGCAGACCTGCACTCGCGTCTCCCCAGGGATCGACCCCGGCGCCCCGCCCCGGCGTCAGCAGCGTCGGGACGACCGTGCCACCTTCCATCACGGGCACCAGCCGTACTCCGTCGCGCAGCTGGCGACGGGCGAGTCGTGCGGAGATCGTGACGTCCGGCAGGAACTGGTATCTCGTTCCCAACTGAACCTCCCGCACTCTCCCGGGGCGCAGGTCGGGGTCTACGGCAGCATGCTCGAAGACCAGGGCTGAACCCGAATAGTCGGCCGCCTGCAGAACCGCCACTCCGTCGATGCCTGCCAATCCGGCCATGGGACGGAACACGTCGATGTGCGACCAGGCAGCACCGCCGTAGAACTTCCACTTACCGCGCCCGGTGACATCCCAAACGAAGCCAAGCCGCGGTTCCGTACGATGATCAAAGCCCAGCTCGATGGGCCCGGTCGACTCTTCCTCGGCGCGCAATCCGAGATGCAGGGTCAAGCGCCGGTCGAACGCACCGGGTAGGCGCCAGGCGTCCTGCACGTAGAGGGCCCGTTTCTCCTGCCGCAACGCGGCCGCTCCGACAGGCGCGGCGCTCCAGTCCGGCATGCGGCCTCCCGGAACGCGCAGCAACCGCCCTGGATGATCGAAACGCAGCAGTTGCAGGGAGCCGCGGGCGGTCTGAACACCGACCTCCAGCGTGTGGTCGAACAGGAAGAACGATGGTTCGACGGCCCAGTTCCGGCGCGCCGCCGACCGCCTCACCGGTCCCGCGGCCCGAGAGGACAGCGAGCCCGCGGCGAGATCACCTTCAGGCGCCAGGAAGTAGGCGCCCGCGTCCTGCCAGGGATCGGCGCGGTCACGCAGGTCGGAACGGCCGCCGAACACGCGGAGCCAGAGTCGATCCGTGATTCCCCACTCCACGTTCAAGCTCGTCGTCTGGTGGCTCGAAAGGCTGCTCTCTCCGCCATCCGCGTCGGGGAGGACCATCAGCGCCGGCCGGCGGCCGTCGAGCTCCGTGGCTCCCGAGTGGTGCTTCAGACTCAGGTTGCTGGCCGATCCGGCCCACCAGTCCAGCTTGCCCACCGACAGATCCGTCGTCTCCTGCCAGGTCAACGGCGCCCCGGCCAGGAACAGATCGAAGACGCCCCGCGCGCGCCCCACGGAATGGCCGCCAAACGCACGCGCCCGCTCGTCGCGAAGGGGTCCGCCAACGAAGGCGTACGCCTCTTCGCCGGAGATGCTCCTGGTATCGGTGCCACCGAAGGAAGCCTGCTCGCCCGTGATCTGGCGCAGGGCGGGTCTCCGGGCACTGTCGAGCGGTTCGACCGCCGACAGACCGCCGTTGACTCGCCAGGCAGTGTCACCGGTACGGGTGATCAGGTCGATGTGGGGGCCGGCCAGGGCCGCAGCGAAGTCCATTGTCCGCACACGCACCTGATCGACCCAGTGCGCGTCGACCGCGGTCACGTTGCGCGTATCGATCGCCGTCTCCTGCCCGTCGATCCGATAGTTGGCGAGCCCGGGCGGCCAGCCGTTGACCGCCAGACCACCGGCAACGGCGTCCAGACCGCCGGCGAGATCCAGGTTCACCGCCGCCGTCGAGCCCGGCAGTTCGCGCAGGTCGCCTCCGGCCAGCACGTTGCCGTCGCTGCCGGTCACCACGTCGAGCAACGGCGACGAGACGAGGTCGAGACTCGAGGCGCCGCCCGCGCGAAGATCGAAGTCGACCCGCAGGACCCCCGCCGTGACCAGGATCAGGTTCTCTACCGCGGAGGTGACAAAGCCCTCGGCGCTCGCCTCCACGCTGTACCTGCCGGGCGGTAGTCCGGGAGCCCGGTAGCTGCCGCCCACACCTACATGCACGATCCTTGGGCTGTACAACTGCGCGCCGGTGATTCGCAGTTCCGCGCCGGGCAGGGGTGCACCGGTCTCTTCGTGCCGCACCTGGCCGTTGATCTCGCCGTTCAACTGGGCATGCGCCGGTCGCGGCGGGGCCAGCATCGAGACCGCGACCGCCAGGACGACCACCGCCGAGATCGCAGGCGCAGTCGCCAGCCGGCCCGGTTCACGCCTGGGCAGGAACAGCGAGGCACAGGCGGATACCAGCCCGACGACAGCACCGGCCTGCAGCACAGCGGCCAGTTCGAAACGGTCGGCGAGCGCTCCGATCCCCCACATGGCGATGCCGCCGGTCGCGAAGAGGAAGCCGAGGGCAGTGCCCGACGCCAGACCCCTGCGCCAGGGCAGCAGCTCCTGGGCCAGGACGATCAGGATGGAATGCGACGCCCCCAACAGGGCTCCGCAGGGCAGAACAACGGCGAAGATGAGGCCCCCGGAACCTGGCAGAAACGCCAGGAACAGGGAACCCAGCAGCGTGGTCAGGAAGACGACCGGACGTCGACCCCAGCGATCGGCCCAGGCTCCGGCCAGGACCGCCGTCACGGCGCCCCCGAGCAGGAACATGGCGCTCGCAACCCCCTGGGTGAAGGAGCTGTATCCCCGCTGGCTCAGCAGAAGGGGCAGAAACCCCATCGTTCCGAACACGGCCCAGGAGCGGCTGGCGAACACCAGAGCCAGAAGCGCGATGACGCCGGCGCGCACCGGTCGTTGGCGACTCGGGCGCGGCGCGGCGGCAGCGACCGGACTCGCGCCGGACGGGACCTGGCCGGGCGCCGAATGTAGTCGCCGCGGACCCATCGCGAAGGCCATGAAGACCGGCACCGGTACCGCCAGAAGCACCAGCCAGTAGATTCCGGTGAGCCCCGCCCGATCGAGAGCGAGCCCCGCCAGGGGCGGACCGGTTGTCAGCCCAAGCTGACCGCAGAAGAAGAAGATGGCCGTGAACGTGGCCGAACGGGCCAGGTTCACCGTGCTGGAGTGCATCACTCCCAGCGGATGGAAGGCGCCCGAGGCAACCGCCGCGAGGGCGAACGGAATGAGGAACAGCACGAACTTCCCCGTCGCGGCGGCCGCATAGACCGCCATCGCCATGCAGGACAGGTTGAAGGCGACACTGAACGGTCCAAGGAAGCGGCTGCCGACCCGATCGACCAACCAGCCGAACGCCGGTTGCGTCGTGCCGGCCAGGACCTGGAACAGTCCCACCGCAAGCCCGATCTGGGCCGCGCTCAGGTTCAGCGGCACGCTGAGGAAGGCCAGCAGCACCGGCCCCATGCTGTTGAAGATGTCGATGCCCAGGTGACCTACCGTCACCGCGGCGAAGATACGCCGGCCGTTCACTTGCGGCCCGCTACCCGCCCGCGGGCGCGTCTCCTCTTGGTGCGCTGACATCGCCGCCCCGGCGCGGATCCGCCACGCCGAGCAGGCTCGATCCCTCCACCCGGATGGCTGACACGTCGCCGCTCAGGCCCCGCTCGAAGAGCTCATGGCCTCGCGCGGCCAGTCCCTCGAGCGCCTCGGCGGAAAGACCGCCTTCCTCGTAGAACACCTGGTCCGGCCAGGCCTGATGATGCACCCGCGGACTCTCCACCGCCTCCTGCAGGGTCATGCCGTGATCGATCGTGTTCGAGATCACGTGGTAGACGGTCGTGATGATCGTCGGGCCACCAGGCGTACCGACGACCATCATCAACTCACCCGAAGGATCCAGCACGATGCTCGGCGTCATGGACGACATCATCCGCTTGCCCGGGACGATCGAGTTGTTCTCGCCCTCGACGAGCCCGAACTGGTTCGGCTGGCCCGGCGCTGCGGCGAAATCGTCCATCTCGTTGTTCAGCAGGAACCCGGCGCCGGTGACGGTGACCGCGTTGCCGAAACCGCTATTGATCGTCGTCGTGACCGACGCCGCGTTGCCCCAGCGGTCGACCACGGAGTAGTGGGTCGTCTCGGTGCTCTCGGCAGGAGGCGCGACCTCAATCGGCGGCAACGGCAGCGCCCGCTCCGGATCGATCCGGGACCGCAACCCGTCCGCATAGTCCTGGGACTCGAACTGCGCGCGCGGAATGTCGACGAAGTCCGGATCGCCCAGGAGGGTGTTGCGGTCCCTGAACGCGAGCCGCATCGTCTCGGCCTCCAGATGGATCAACTCGGCGCTCCCGAACGGAGGCAGCGGATCCCAGCCTTCCAACGCGTTGAGGATCAGACCCAGGGTCAGGCCGCCAGAAGAAACCGGCGGCATCGAGTAGATCGTGTGGCCGCGGTACTCGACCTCGACCGGCTCGCGCCACACCGGTTCGTAGTCCAGAAGATCCTGGTGCGAGATGAGTCCGCCGCCGTTCGCCATCTCGGCGACGATCAGGTCGGCGACCCGACCCCGGTAGAAGCCGTCCGGGCCGTGTTCCGCGATCGCCGAGAGCGTGGCGGCGAGGTCCGGCTGCTCCAGCATCGCGCCTGGCGGCGGCGCCTCGCCGTCGACCAGGAACTGCAGAGCGCTCGCCGGGAACCGGCTGAGCCGCGGCGCCGCGGATTCGAGACTCCGCGATCGCACCTCATCGACCTCGTGACCGCGCGCCAACTCGATCGCCGGCGCCACCAGGTCGGACCACGGCAACGAACCGTACTCCCGGTGCATCTCCCACAGGCCGGCGACGGAGCCCGGAACGCCGGCTGCCAGGTGTCCGATCACCGCGCTCTCCGTGACATCGCCGTCGTCGTCCAGAAACATGTCGCGAGTAGCGGCGCCAGGCGCCTTCTCGCGGTAATCGAGCGCCCGCACTTCGCCCTCGCTCGACCGGTGGACCAGGAAGCCTCCGCCGCCGATGTTGCCGGCAGCCGGCAGGACGGCCGCCAGGGCAAACCCGACGGCGACGGCGGCGTCGACCGCGTTGCCGCCCCGCTCCAGGATCCGGGCGCCGGCTACAGAAGCCAGACCGTGGCCGCTCACCACCATCCCATGCCGCCCTTCCGCCGCTCTCGCCTGGCCGTCGAGACTCCAGTCCGGGACCGGCGCGGTCGTCCCGACTGCCGTTTCTCCCCCCCGGCAGGCGAGTCCGAGCAGGAGCGCGGGGGCAAGGCAGCCGGCAATCAAGCTGCGAGAGAGCGGACGCGAGGCCCTGGTCGCGAGCCGGCTCATGGCGTTGGGCACGGTATCAGAGGCAGGTGCCCGGAGCCCGGCGGATACGCTTGGTTCGTTCCAGACGACACGGCTTCACCCTGAGCAGGAGAGAGCTATGCAGACCAAGCTCCCCGAGCTGACGATCGGCATCGAGGAGGAGTACCAGATCATCGACCCCGAAACCCGGGAGTTGAAGCCCTTCATCCAGAAGTTCCTGGAACAGGGACAGATCGTGCTCCAGGAGCAGATCAAGGCGGAGCAGTTGCAGTGCCAGGTCGAGGTCGGCAGCGAGGTCTGCCGTTCGATCGACGAGGCCCGCCAGGAACTCATCCGGCTGAGGCGCTCGATCGCCCAGCTGGCGTCGAGAAACGGCCTCCGCATCGCAGCCGCAAGCACCCACCCGTTCTCGGCCTGGCAGGAGCAGGACGTCACGGAGGCCCAGCGCTACATCAAGCTGCAGGAGAACTTCGGTGACGTCGCCCGGCGGATGCTGATCTTCGGCATGCATGTCCACGTCGGCGTGCCGGACAAGGAACTGCGCATCGACGTGATGGATCAGTCGCTCTACTTCCTGCCTCATCTGCTGGCGCTGTCGACGAGTTCGCCGCTCTGGCAGGGGCGGGACACCGGACTCAAGTCCTATAGGTCCGTGATCTTCGAGAGCCTTCCCCGCTCCGGCTTGCCACCGTCTCTCCGGTCCTACCCCGAGTACGAGCGGCTCGTGAACGTCCTGGTGCAGACGAAGTGCATCGAGGAGCCGACCCAGATCTGGTGGGATGTCCGGCCGCATCCCAAGTTCCCGACGATCGAGTTTCGAGTCTGCGACGTCTGCACGAAGATCGACGAGGCGCTGTGCCTCACCGCGCTTCTGATGGCGATCGTGGCCAAACTGATCCGCCTGCGCAGGAACAACCAGGCGTGGCGCCGCTATCCGCGCCACCTGATCTACGAGAACAAGTGGCGCGCCATGCGCTACGGCATCGACGGCAAGCTGATCGACTTCGGCAAGGGCGAGGAGGTGCCGCTCCGGTTCCTCACCCTGGAACTCCTCGAGTTCGTCGACGACGTGCTCGACGAACTCGGCGTCCGCAAGGAAGCCGAGTACGTGCACACGATCCTCGCCGATGGCACCAGCGCCGACCGCCAGCTCAAGCGGGCCGCGGCGGGCGACCTGAACGCCGTCGTCGACGGCCTGATCGAGGAGACCCGCGAGGGCTGCGACTAGCGAAGCGAGTCACCCGTCTGCGCCGAGGTCCGGAGGGGAGGGTCCCAGCGGCCGCTCGCGCTCCCTGAGTAGTGGGGAGGTTGGCGCTCGCTGCGGTCGGCTTCGCTCCGGTTGGGCGTCGGACGTTGAGATGTCGCTGGGCGTCGCTTGCCGACAGCCTCGCTGGGACCCTCCCCTCCGGACCCCCGCGCAGACTGGACGGCGTCGGACTGCGGCGCGTGGAGAACCAGGTCAGTCGTTGGGCGACGCTGGTGCTGCCCTGGGGCGGCCGGCGATGAGAACGACAGGCACGACGAGCAGGGCGACTACGAGGCCGGGTGCAACAAAGGGAGGAAGGACCCAGATGCGGCTGGCGCCGGCGGGGCTTTCGTAGGTGGGGACGGGAGCAGCACCCTCCTGTTGGAGGCGCTGGACTCGGTCCATCGGGAAAGCGTGCCGCAAGCTGCCGTCGGGATTCCGAACTTCCTCCAATACGGCCGGGTAGTAGCGGCTGAGGATCGCCTGCTCGGCGGCGGCGGTGGGCCAGTCTTCGGCGTCGAAGGCTTCGTTACGGGCCTGGACGTGCCAGGTGGCTTCGTTCAGGAAGTGGTCCTGGATCTGCCAGGGCTGGAAGGGCGGTACCGGTGGCGGCTCCTCAGGCCAGCGGTCGCGGCGGTCCTCGTTCAGGTGCTCGAGCCGGCCGGCGGTGTAGTAGCTGCGGAAGCTGCCGAGTTCCGGGTCCACGATGAGGCGGCCGAGATTCGTGCGGTCGACGAGCAGGAACGAAGCGGCGACAAACCAGAGCCACAGGACGGCGATCATCTTGCGTTCGCCGGTGGCGGGCACCCGGAAGTCGAACCCGAAGAGGCCCGCACCGGAGACGACCCCGCAGCCGGCGGCCGAAGCGTTGAGCAGGCAGTCGTAGAAGTCGCCGACGCGGGTCCATACGAGCCACTGGATGAACTCGTCCGTGAGACCAACCAGGGAGGTCAGAACCGCCGCCGAGAAGGCTGCGGCTATCGCCGACCGGCCGCCACGGAGGAAGGCTCGGTAGAGCAGCAGAGCGACGACGCCGTAGAGCACCAGGTGCATCCGCTCGAGTGCGGACTCTTCAGGACGGCCGCGGGCCAGGGCCGTGGCCTGGACCGCCGCCCACAGCAGACCGAGCGCCATCGCGATCCAGTTCTTCCATCGCAGGCGTCGTGCCGAACGCACCACCCAGACCACGAACGCCGCCGCGGCGACCCAGAACAGGATCGTCGGAACGATCACGAGGAGCGAACGGTCGACCTCCTCCTGAATCCACCGGGTCAGCCGGCCCAGGAAGGGCGCCGAGCCCACGATCCAGAGCGCGATGAGGGCGGGTGCCGTAAACCGACGCATGAGCCGGAAGACGCTAGCAGCCGACCGGATAGACTGATCGGCACGTTGTCCGGCTAGCTATCGGAACCCTGTTCCAACCGAATCACGGACCGGCGCCGAGGCTGAAGGGAGCCCCATGGCAGAGCCAGCGCGCATCGACACTCGCGGCACGGAAGCAACCCCGAATCGCCGACCCGTCTCGGCCAACAGCGGCGGCAGCCTGAGGGAGGCGCTCGACGACTTTCTCGAGATCAGGGAGTTCGTCGCGACACAGGAAGACGGAGATCGCGCCCTCCGCGATCAACCGGCGATGGTGAGTCGTTTCTACGATGTCGTCACCAGGTTCTATGAATACGGTTGGGGTCAGTCCTTCCACTTCGCGCCTCGTCGGTCCGGCGAAGGACTCCACGCCGCGCAGCGCCGCCAGGAGGCTGAGGTGGCCAAGATGCTGGGGTTAGGGCGGGGTACCGAGGTCGCCGATCTCGGGTGCGGCGTCGGAGGACCGCTGATCAACATCGCGAAGACCAGCGGCGCCAGCATCACCGGCCTGAATCTGAACGCGCAACAGATCGCGAGAGCCGAACGCGCAGTGCGCAGAGCGGGTCTTCAGGACACACGTGGCTTCCTGCTCGCGAACTTCATGGACGTGCCTCTCGGCGACGGCCACTTTGACGCGGCCTACTCGTACGAAGCGATCTGCCATGCACCCCACAAGAATCGCTGCTTCAGGGAGTTCCATCGGCTGTTGAGGCCCGGCGGGCAGATCGCTCTGACCGAGTGGTGTCTCACCGAACGCTTCGACGCGAACGACCCCACTCATCGGGACATCCGCGACCGCGTCGAGCTGACGAACGCGGTGCCCAACCTGCTCACGACTTCTCAGCAGGTCCACGCCATGAAGGAGGCTGGTTTCGAGGTTCTCTCGGCCAAGGACCAGGCCTCCGAGGTTGACCCGGACACGCCCTGGTACCGGTCGCTCCAGGGGCGAGACCTTTCGCTCGCGTCACTCGGGCGGATTCCCGCCGGCCGATGGTTCACGGCCAGGGCGACCAGTCTGCTGGAGCTGCTGCGCATCGCGCCCGCCGGTACGGGCGAGGCCGCCCGCATCCTCAACGTCGCGGCCGACTCCCTCGTCGAGGCCGGCGTGGCGGGGATCTTCACGCCGTCCTTCCTGATCCACGCGCGCAAACCGGGCGGCTCGGTCCCGTCGTAGCGGCTGGAGGTCCATCATGGGCTCCAGGACTCGCCGTTCAAGGCGCCGGGAACCGCCGACGTCCGACGACCTGCGCCTCGCCAGCTATCCCCACCCATACCCGGACGGCTGGTACCGGCTGATGACCTCGAAGTCGCTCCGGCGCGGGCAGATTCGCTACCTGGAGTGCCTCGGCCGCGCGGTGGTCGTGTGGCGGAGCGAAGACGGTGACGACGTGCACGCGATGCAGGCGTTCTGCCCACACCTGGGCGCCAACCTCCGGCATGGCCGCGTCCGCGAGGACCGCATCGAGTGCCCGTTCCACAACTGGCAGTTCACCGGCGACGGCCGGGCGGCCTGCGTGCCCTACAGCGACAGCGTGCCGTCCCGCGTCGCGGCCGAGAGCTTCCCCGTCCAGGACGTGAACGGGCAGATCTTCCTCTATCACCGGACCGCTGGATCGAGACAGCGGGCCGGAGACGACGTCCCTTACCCGGTTCCCCGCATTCGTGAGGTCGACGACGGGAGCTTCGTCTACCGCGGGCACCACGACGCTGGCCGCGTTCGCATGCACATCGTCGAGTTCCTCGAAAACACGGCCGACTTCGCCCACTTCAAGTACATCCACAGCCAGATGACGGTCCCGTGGACGCAGATCCCCGTCCCCGGCGTCCAGCTCGAACACAGGCCGGGCTGGGAACTGGACGACGACCGGCCCTGGAGGCTGTACTTCCTCGACGAGACCGTGCTCAAACTTCGGGGCCGCCGTCTCGAACGGACCCGGGCAAGCGCCCGGGTCGCCTGCACCGGCCCGGCCAGCATCGTGAACTTCAGGATCACGGTCCCCGACGCCGGCGAGGTCGAGATCGTGCAGACCCACCTTCCGGTCGGGCCGCTCGAGCAGCAGGTCGACTTCCACTGGTTCGCCGACCGCCGGATGCCGCGCCTGCTCGTGTGGTATGTCGTCGGCAACTGGATCTCCCAGTGGCAGCACGACATCCAGATCTGGGAGAACAAGACCTACACGACCCACCCCACGCTCTGCCGCGACGACGGGCCTGTCGTCCGGCTGCGGCGCTGGTACCGGCAATTCTTCCCGGAGTGGCAGAAACCCGCGGCGCCGCGTGAGGTACAGCCGAAGGTCCCCCGCAAGCGGGCCGAACGCTCGCTCGTCGGTACCGCTTCGAACTGACCTGACGCGCCACCCGCTGCTAGCCTTCCGACGATGGTCGGTTTCCGCCTGATCTGCATCCTGCTGGCCGGCCTGACCGTCCCGACGCCGGCCGCCGATCCGGAGCCCAGCCCGGTGATCCGCATCGAGCGCTGGATCGAGGGCGGCGCTCGGGTCGACTGGTCCCGCCAGGGCGAGTGGCTGGCCTACGACAAGGCCGGAGCGGACGGCCGCTACGACGTCTACGTGACCTCCACCGATCGACTCGCCGAACGCTGCCTCACGTGCGATATGTACGCGCTGCGCAAGGACAACGTGCTCAACCCGGTCTGGCACGCCGCCGGGGAGCGGCTGATCGTCCAGGTCCAGAGCCATCCGAAGCGGCTCAAGTTCGTGGCCGATCCGCTGCAGCTCCTGACCCCCGACCGCGCCCTGCACAGCGAGTTCTACGACATCGACCGCCAGGGGAAGAGCTTCACGATGCTGACCCGTTTCGCCGCCAGCGGGACGGCCGCGCTCGACCCCCACTTCTCCTTCGACGGCGAGCGGCTGGTGTGGAGCGAACGGGTCAAGGCACGCAAGGGACGCTACGGCGCCTGGCAGCTACGCAGTGCCCGGTTCCAGGTCAACCGGGTCGGCGCCGCGCAGTTGAAGAAGATCAGGTCCCATCCCGCTCCCACCGACGCGCTGATCGTGCCCCAAGGCTACACGCCCGACGATCGCGGCGCCCTGATCGCGGCGAACCTGGAACCCGGGCAGTCGCCCGACACGCTCGACCTCTACCGGCTGCGTTTCGACGGCAGCGAGCCGGAACGCCTCTCCCACTCGCGCGGTGGCGCCGAGGAGTTCGCACGCCTGTCGCCCACGGGCCGGCACGTCGCCTTCACTTCCAACGCCGAGATCCGCGGCACGGAGTCCAACCAGACGGTGCCGCCCACCGTCCGCCGCGAACTCTGGCTGATGGACGCGGACGGCTCGAACAAGCGCCGGCTCACCTTCTTCAACGACCCGACCTCGGACCACAGCCTGGGCCACACCTACGTCGGCGATCTGGCCTGGAGTCCAAGCGGCGACCAGATCGCGGTCCATGTGCTGTGGGGCTCCCGCGACAGCGATCGACCGCGCGAGGCCGTGTACCGTCTCGATCTTGATCCATCCTTCCGGCGCTGACGCCGGCGCAACCGGTACCCACCCAACCGAGGAACCTGCATGAGAACACGTCCCGGCCCGTTCACGGTCGTCCTGTCGCTGGCCCTGGTCCCGCCGGCCCTGCCCGCCGCGGCGCAGGACGACCCCCACGTCTTCCGCGGGGCACGGCTGCTGCCGATCGCAGGAGAGCCGATCGACGACGGCGTCCTCGTCGTCCAGGGCGGCAGGATCACGAGCGTCGGCGGACCCGACACGCGCACCCCCCGCGGCGCCGTCGAGCACGACGTCAGCGGCAAGGTGCTGATGCCCGGACTCGTCGACACCCACTCCCACGTCGGTTCGGTCTCCGGCGGCGACCGCTCGTCGCCGCTGCACCCGGAGGTGCGGAACCTCGACTCGATCGACGTCGCCTCCGACAGCATCTGGCGCGCCCGCGCCGGCGGCATCACGACGGTCAACATCATGTCGGGCTCCGGCCACCTGATGTCCGGGCAGACCGCCTACGTCAAGCTGCGCGACGGCGCCCGCACGATAGAGGACTGGCTCTACTGCGACGATCCCCTGACCGGCATCTGCGGCGGCCTGAAGATGGCGAACGGCACGAACTCGATCGGCGCGCCGCCGTTCCCGGGCACCCGCGCCAAGTCGGCGGCCCTGGTCCGCAACCTCTACCACGAGGCCGTGGAGTACCGCGACAAGATGGCCGTCGCCGAGGCGGACGAGGACGACGAGAACGGCGGCGAGCCCGCGCGGCGCGACCTGCGGATGGAGGCCCTGGTCGAGGTGCTCGACGGCAGGCGGATCGTCCAGCATCACACCCACCGTCACAACGACATCGCCACCGTGCTGCGGCTCCAGGAGGAGTTCGGGTTCCGGGTCGTTGTCCAGCACGGGACCGAGTCCTGGAAGGTCGCCGAGGAACTCGCCGCCGCCGGCGTGCCGGTTTCGATCACCTGGATCGACGCGCCGGGCGGCAAGGAGGAGACGATCGACTGGAACATGGAGATGGGCGCGATCCTGGAACGCGCCGGCGTCGACGTCAGCTTCAACACGGACGACTCGGTGACCGATTCGCGTCTCCTGTTCCGGGCCGCGGCGATCGCTGTCCGCTACGGCATGTCGCGTGAGAAGGCGATCGAGGGGCTGACCCTGGCGCCAGCGCGGGCGCTAGGGCTCGAGGACCGGATCGGCTCGCTCGAGGCCGGCAAGGACGCCGACTTCGTCATCCTCTCCGGCGATCCGCTGAGCACCTACACGAAGGTCGAGCAGACCTGGGTCGAGGGAACGATGATCTACGACCGGGCCAATCCGGACCACCGCAAGTACGCCGTCGGCGGCTACAAGGTCTACCGCACGACCGCCCACGAAGACCACATGATCCGGCAGCTACTCGAGGGAGAGACACGATGAAGCGCTCGGGCACCACCTCCTTCGTCGTGGCTCTGGCCGCCCTTGCCGCCATCCCGGCCGCGGCCCAGGTCGCGGTCCGGGCCGGCACCCTCCACACCGTTTCGGGCGCGCCGATCGAAAACGCGGTCGTCATCGCCGCCGCCGACGGCCGGATCGAGTGGGTCGGGCCCGCAGCCGAAGCGAACATCCCGGACGGCGTGGACGTCCTCGAAGCCGCCGTCGTCACGCCCGGACTCGTCGACGCCCGCTCCGTCGTCGGCCTCTCCGGCGCCCTGAACAGCAACGTCGGCCCGGTACGCGACCAGGACCAGCTCGAACGGTCCTCGCCGCTCCAGCCCGACCTGCGGGCGATCGACGCCTACGACGCGAACGAGACCCTGGTCGAGTGGGTGCGCTCGTACGGTGTAACCACGCTCCACACGGGCCACGGGCCAGGGGCCCTCGTCAGCGGCCAGACGATGATCGCCAAGACCAGGGGCCGCAACGTCGAGCAGGCCACCCTGATGCCCGTGCGGATGCTGGCGGCGACACTCGGCAACGCGGTGTCCTCGAACTTCCAGTCGCCGGGGACGTCGGCCAAGGGGATCGCGATGCTCAGGTCCGCCCTTCACGGCGCCCAGGCCTACCTCGACCAGGTGCGCAAGACGGAGGAGGGCGGCGGCGACGAGAGCGGGGAAACCGACGGCGACGGCGTAGAGGACGGCGACGCGAAGCCCGCACCCCAGGCGCCGCCTCGCGACCTGTCCAAGGAAGCGCTCGGCCAGGTGCTGGACGGCGAACTCTCCCTGCTGGTCACCGCGAACACCGTGGCCGAGATGGCCTCGGCGCTCCGTCTGCAGCAGGAGTTCGGCTTCGACCTCGTGCTCGACAGCGCCGCCGAGTCCTACCTGCTGCTCGACGAGATCCGCGAGGCCGGCGTGCCGGTCCTGCTCCACCCGACGATGAGCCGGGTCCGCAACGGCTCGTACGAGACCGCCGCCCAGCTCGCCGACGCGGGCATCCCGTTCGCCATCCAGACCGGTTTCGAAGGCTACGTGCCCAAGACCCGCGTCCTGATCTGGGAAGCGGCCATCGCCGCCGCCAACGGCCTCGGCATGGAACGCGCGCTCGAGGCGGTCACCCTGAGCCCCGCCCGCATCCTCGGCATCGACGACCGCGTCGGCTCGATCGAGGTCGGCAAGGACGCCGACCTCGCACTCTTCGACGGCGATCCGTTCGAGTACACGAGCCACATCTGCGGCGTGATCATCGAGTCGGAGGTGATGTCGGCGGAGTGCCGGTAGCCGGAGGCAGCGCGTAGACCAGCAGCGGCGGCCGCGGATCGAAGTAGTTGTGATCGCCGGTCACGTAGGCGAGGCCGTCCAACACGGCGATGTCTGACGGTTCTCCGGCATCGATGCCCCAAACGTCCGTGACGCGCCAGGCGACCGGATCGACCCGCAGAATGGACGAGTAGTTCTCGGTGATCAGGTAGAGAGACGAGGCATCCGCGGCGATTCCGGAAACCACCAGGCCGTCCGCCGTGCGTCCGGGCCGGAGATGGGCGCCGATCTCCGGGTCGTGCCGATCGCCGGTTCGGAGATTCCAGATGCCGAGGCCATCGTCGACCGTGCCGAGGAGGTCGTCGCCAAACCAGGTGAGACCCGTGAACTCCAGGTCGTCGAGCCCGCCCGGCAGCGCCACGGCCTCAGTGGACCTCCACTTCCCGTGCTCGTTCCGCCATGCGGCGATCTCTCCCAGTTCGCCGATACCGAGCAGCCGCTCCCCGCGCACGGCAATGCCCTCCAGGCGGCCCTGCCGCAAGATCAGCAGGCCGCCCAGCAAGCGGCTGACCGGTCCAGCTTCGACACCGGCGTGCGACAGCGTGAACAACTCCGCTTGATCCGTGCTGATGTAGATGTGCCGACCGTCGACGTGCAGGCCGGAGCCTTGCTCCAGCGAATCGGGGAGGGGGATGCGTTGTTGCGCGCTCAGGAGGCCGGACAGAACGAGGGGCCCCTTGGTGGGGTCGGTCGGCAGGTTGTCGGAGCCAACGTCCCCCAGAACGTCGAAGACGATGAAGATGCCGAATCGCGTGGTCGTCAGCACCAGCAACACGGCCACGAGCGCCGCGGCAGCAATTGCCTTCTTCATCGTCCGGTTACTCTGCCTGAGTCCGTCGCCATCGGCATCAGCGGTTGATACTCTGGCCCAGGTGTCCTTGGCGGATCGCTGTTGCGGGGATCACGGAGGCACATGACGCGCTGGACTGAAGCGAAACTTGGCGGCTATTCGCTGCTGTTTGGGACCGTGGCGGTCGCTGTCGGCTACGCCCTCTCACCCGGCCGCGGCATGGTGGATACCGTCCCCAGCACCAGCCTCGGGGACCTGACTCTGGCAATGGCGCGCAACGCCAGCCTGTCCTACACCGTAGCGGTCGTCCTCGTCCTGGGCGCCCTGCTCATGCTGAACGGCATCTTGACGTTGCGGAGGTACGCCGCTCCCTTGCCGCGGCTCGGCCTGCTCGGGATGGCGGTCGGTGCGTTCCTGCAGATGGTGATGCGAGGTTTCGACTACATGCTCATCGGCATGGGCGAGGCGGCACTGGGGCCCGACCCGGAGCAGTCGGCGCAATGGCTGGACTCGGCGCTGGGCATGCAGCGCACGGTATGGGGTCTGCACTTCACGGGCAGCGTCGCCGGCTATGCCGGGATGGCGGTTCTGGCCTTCGGCCTCGTCTCCCGACCGGAGCCGCTGCGCCTGCCGCCGGTGCTGAACGGCATCGTCGCGCTGCTGGCGCTGGGGTCGCTGGCGCTGTTCATCGCCGCATGGCATTCGAACACGCTGGAACTGAGACTCGCTCCGGTGTTCGGGTTGATGTCCGCCAGCGGCATTGTCTACATGGGGCTCCTGGGCTGGCGGTTGGCGCGATCTGAAGCGGGCGACCCGCCCGCCGACTGAGCCGCGGGCTTACTGGTCGTCGCTCGCCGCCGGCTGCGGGAACTCCGGTAACCCGCGTTCGAGCCACTCGCCCGCCTGCATCACGCGATCGACCTGTCGCGTGTTGCGGATGTCCGCCAGGGGATCGGCGGTGAGCAGAAGCAGGTCCGCGGCGTTGCCCTCGGCGATCGTGCCGAAGTCGGGGTCGTCGGCGAGTTCAGCGGCCGCGGCCGCGCCGGCGGCGGCCAGGGCCTCGAGCGGCGTCAAGCCAGCGTCCTCGACCAGCGTTTCCAGTTCGTGGTGGGTGCCCCAGCCGTAGGCGATGTTGCCGGCTCCGCTGTCCGAGCCGACTGTGATCGGGACTCCGGCTTCGTTCATCCGGCGGACGAATTTCGTCACGTAGTCGTAGGCGACGCGGCGCCTGGCGGTCGACTCGCTCTCCAGCATGGCGGCCCGGTTCTCGGGATCGAGCAGCCGCTCGAGCAGGGCTGGTTGAAGGCCGGCCCGGAACTCTTCGTCGTCGAGCAGTTCCGGGTGCTCGGCAACCCACCAGAAGGTCTTGGCCTGACCGAGAGCGGGCGCGAAGGAGAGCCCTTTCTCCTGCGCCATGGCGACGAACTCGTCGTCGACCTCCTGGTCGCGGACGCCGTGGACGAAGGAGCGCACACCGGCCTCGACGAGTTGCCAGACGTCGTCCTCGAAGAAGACGTGGGCCGAAACCGGGATGCCGTGCCGCGAGGCCTCGTCGGCGATGGCGGCGCGGATCTCGGGCCCGATCTTCGGCCGTGTGTCGAGGAAGGTGTCGACCCACATCTTGATCAGGTCGACTTCCTGAGCGGCGAGTTCGCGCACCATCGCGCGGGCTTCCTCTTCGGTGGCCGGACCCAGCTTGCCCGGTGGAAAGCCCTCGGGGTGCGTGAAGCCGACCCCGGCGGTGAAGATGCGGGGGGCCGGCACGTTGCCGGCACGCGCCTCGTCGACCATCGCCGGCGTCTGGCCGTGATCGGAACCGAGGCTGCGGACCGTCAGCACGCCGGCGTGGAGTTGCAACGCCCAGGACCACTCCTCCAGGCCGTCGCGGTAGTGGTTGTGGAGGTCGACCAGACCGGGGATCAGGAACTTGCCAGTGGCGTCGATGACTTCTCCGCCCCCGGGCAACGGCACGTCGGCGCGCGAGCCGGCATGTTCGATCCAGTCGCCGCGGACGATGACGACGGCGTCCTCGACCGGCGGCGCGCCGGTGCCGTCGATCAGGGTGGCGCCGGCGATCGTGATCGTGCCGGCGCCGTCGGTGGCGGGCTCGTCGGCGGTGCAGGCCGCGAGGGCGACCGCGAGTGCGAAGCAGGTCGCGAGGAGCCGGAACGGAACCGGATGCCGGCCAGACAGCCGGCGCACCCAGTGGTTGAACCCCGTGTCCGGTCCAATCACTCGAAGAAGACTTCCGCGATCGCGATGCCGCTCTCGCCGGCCACCGCGTAGAGCAGGAAGACGCGGCCGTCCTCCTCGTAGATCGCGGGATCGCGCAACTGGTTCACGTTGCCGTAGGCGGTGCTGCGCACGGACGGTTCGAGCGGGGCGTCGGCGCCCTCCCAGTCGCGCTCGGGCCGGAGCACTTCGACCGGTTCGGACTCGGTCCAGTCCATCCAGTCGCCGGACAGATCGATGCTGCTCAGCAGGATCCGCTCCGGCGCCTCGCCGACCTGGGTCCAGAACACCCACAACGTGTCGTCGCGCAGCAGCACGGCCGAATGGCGCATGTCCGGGTTGAACAGCAGCGGGCCCTCTTCGAAGTTCGTGAAGCCGTCCGCCGAGCGGTAGAACTGGCCGGGCATGGCGAGGGAGTAGGTCAACCCGCCGTAGTGGAAGATCCGCATGTAAGTGCGCCCAAGTGACTGGGGCTGGGCCTCGAAGTCGATGCCGTCGGTCGAAGTGGCGACGCGCGAGATCTGCCTGCCCACGTCCTCCAGGCCGTGGAAGTACATGACGATCCGCTGGCTTTCCTCGTCGACGTGCACGTCGGGCGACGCGATGTGGGTCGCCGTGATCTCCTTCTGGACGTCGTGGGAGAGCTTCAGGCCGCGGCGCTCCTCCCACTCGGCGACCATCTCGGGTGTCACCTCCGGCGGCTCGACCAGGAAGTGGGAGTGTTCGATCTGCAAGCTGCCGGGCACGTGGATCGACCACGGCCCGAGCAGGTCGTCTGCGTAGGCGAGGCGAATGTAGTGGCCCTTGTGATCGGCGAAGTACAGGTAGTAGCGGCCGAGCGGGTCGGATACCCAGTCGGGCACGCGGATCAACGACGGCCCCTGGATGTTCTCGCCGATGCTCGGGTCGAGTTCGGGGCCGATGATTGGGGCGTCGAGGAGGCGTTCGACGCGGATGGAGGGCCCATCGTCGGCCAGCGGGTCGGCGTCAGGGGCCGGTTCGGCGTCCGGCGTCGCGCACGCCAAGGCGGCCAGTGAAGCAGTGATGGAGAGGGCCACGAAGGGGATTCCGGTTCTCATTGGCTGATCCGGCTGTCTGTGGGTTTCATCAGCCTCTATGCTAGCCGTCGTGTTCCGCCAACTCCGTTGGGGCCTCGGAGCACTCCAGGGCCTCCTCCTCTGCACCGCCGCCCACGCACAGTACGGCGCCGCGAACGGTGAATGGCGCGATCACGGCGGCGACGACGGGTTCACGCGCTACACGGCGCTCGAGCAGATCGACGGCTCGAACTTCGCCCGGCTCGAGCCGGCGTGGAAGTGGGCGTCCGCCGACTCGCGGATCGAGGCGAACTCGCCGTACCGGCGGCAGGTGTTCCGGTCCTCGCCGCTCGTCATTGACGGACGCCTCTACATCCCGACCGAGCTCAGCCAGGTCGCGGCGCTTGACGCCGCGACGGGCGAGGAACTCTGGGTCTACGACCCGAAGAGCTACGAGCGCGGCAAGCCGGCACAGAGCAATTACTACACCCGCGGTCTCGAGTACTGGACCGACGGCGAACAGGAACGCCTGTTCATCGCCACAATCGGCAAGCAGCTCATCTCGGTCGATCCGGCCACCGGCCTGCCCGACCGCGGCTTCGGCGAGGACGGCGTCGTCGAGCTGTCCCGCAACCTCGGCCGAGACAACATCGTGCTCCGGAACATCAGCCACGGCCAGCCGGTGATCGTCGTCGGGGACACGATCGTGGTCGGCTCCCGCATCTTCGACTTCCCGCTCCAGAACAACAACCCGCCCGGCCACGTGCGTGGCTACGACGTCCGCACCGGCGAGTTCAAGTGGCGCTTCCACACGATCCCCCAGGAGGGCGAGGAGTTCGTGGAGACCTGGGAGAACGACTCCTGGAAGATCACCGGCAACGCGAACGTATGGGCACCGATGACCGCGGACCAGGAGCTGGGCTACGTCTACCTGGCAACGAGCACGCCGACCAGCGATTACTACGGCGGGCTGCGGCACGGCGACAACGTCTACTCCGAGAGCCTGATCTGCGTCGACGCGGCGACCGGCGAGCGGGTCTGGCACTTCCAGACCGTCCACCACGGCGTCTGGGACTACGACATCGCCTCGGCGCCGAACCTGATCGACATCGTCGTCGAAGGCAAGCTGATCAAGGCCGTCGCCCAGGTCTCGAAGACCGCGTTCACCTACGTGTTCGATCGCGCGACCGGCGAGCAGGTGTGGCCGATCGAGGAGCGGCCCGTTCCCTGGGAGAGCACGGTCCCGGGCGAGAAACTGTCCAGGACCCAGCCGTTCCCGACGAAGCCGCCGGCGTTCGACCGCCAGGGAGTCAGCGAGGACGACCTGATCGACTTCACGCCGGAACTGCGGGCCGAGGCGCTCAGACTCGCCGAGAAGTTCATCCTCGGGCCGATGTTCATGCCGCTGATCCGCCGCGGCGAGGGCGGCAAGGAAGCGATCCTGGCCGTGCCCGGAGCGGGCGGCGGCGCGAACCATCCGGGGGCCGCGGCCGACCCTGAGACCGGGATGCTCTATGTGCAGTCGTTGACCCGACCCTCGGGGATGGCACTGGTCAAGCCGGACGGAGCGCGGAGCTTCTGGCCCTACGTCCTAGACCGCGTGTCAACCGCCGGGCCGCGGGGCCTGCCGCTCCTCAAACCGCCGTACAGGCGGATCACCGCGATCGACCTGAACCGGGGCGACATCGCCTGGCAGGTGCCGCTCGGCGACGGACCGCGCAACCATCCCGCGATTCGCCACCTGAACCTGGGGCCGTTGGGCGGACACTCGTCGAGCGCGGTGACGGAGGGCGGCATCCTGGTCACGAAGACGCTCGTCGTCACGCATGCCGCACGTTTCGAGGTCTACAACGACCGCTCGACGGTGCTCGGCAGCTCGCTCCAGGCCTACGACAAGTTCACCGGCGAGCTGCTGGCCGAGGTGCTCACCGAGCGCGCCCTGCACGGCGCTCCGGTCAGCTACATGCAGGACGGGCGGCAGTACATCTCCGTCACCGGCGGCGGCATGACCCAACCCGCGGAACTGATCGCTTTCGCCCTTCCGGAGACCGCGGAGCAGTAAGGAGAAACAGCCGATGCGAACCTATCTCCCCGTCGCCGCCGCCATCTTCGGTCTGTGCGGCGCGGCCGCCGCCCAGGACGACCTTCCCCGCACCGCGACCGGCCGGCCGGACCTCTCGGGCACCTACGACATCGCCACCCGCACGCCGATGGTGCGCGATCCGAAGTACGGCGACGACCCGTACATGAGCGCCGAAGATGCGCACGGGATCGCGGCCGCGACCGAGGCGGCCAAGGTCGCGGCCGACGTTCCCAGCGACCCAGACCGCAAGGCTCCGCCGGTCGGCGGCGACGGCCACCGCAGCAACATCGGCGGTCACAACCCGTTCTGGTTCGACTTCGGGACGATCCCGTTCCAGATCAACGGCAAGCACCGCAACTCGATCATCACGGACCCTCCTGACGGCCGGTTGCCGCCCAAGACGGAGCGTGGACAGGCGCTTACGCCACGCGGCCTCGGCGCCTACAACCGGAACCCGGGCGGGGCCTGGTGGCTCGAAACCGGCGAGAACCTCTACGACGAACCGGAAGTCCAGACCCTGGGCACGCGGTGCCTCTACGCCGGCGGCCCCACGGTGCCGGTCCGGCCGTCCGCCTACAACAACCTGAAGACGATCACGCAGACCGACACCCACGTGGCGATTCACGTCGAGTGGATGCACTGGACGCGGATCGTCCGCCTCGACGCGAAGCACGCGCCTCCCGACTACCGCTCGTTCGGCGGCGATTCGATCGGCTGGTGGGAAGACGACACCCTGGTCGTCGAGACGACGAACTTCTTGCGCGCGCCGCACGTTCCGCACGACGGGTTGCGCGTCGTCGAGCGTTTCAAGCGGCTTGACCCGGACACCCTGTTCTACGAGTTCACCGTCGAGGACTCCGACTACACCGCGCCGTACACCGGCTCCCTGCCCTGGCCCCGAACCGGTAAACGTCTCTACGAGTACGCCTGCCACGAAGGGAACTACTCCATGGGCAACATGCTGCGCGGCGCGCGGCTACTGGAGAAGGAGGCGCGCGAGACGCAGCGCTGAGCCGCCGGCGCCGCGCTGATACCCTCCCTCCGGCCCAGCCCACAGACCGGCGCTTCCGAAGCGCCCCTCGACGCTCCGGAAGTCCCTTCTGGCTAACCAAGTACTCGATCCGTACACCGTACGCCACGGCGAGGCCGTCGCCCCGCCGGCGACCTTCCGGGAGCGGCTGAAGTACCTCGGACCGAGCCTGATCGTCACCGGCGCCGTGATCGGCTCCGGCGAGTTGGTGCTCACGACGAGCCTGGGCGCCGTCGCCGGCTTCACCCTGCTCTGGTGGATGCTCCTCTCCTGCTGGTGCAAGTCGCTGGTCCAGGCGGAGATGGCTCGCTACACGATCGAGTCGGGCGACACCTACCTGCGCGCGATGAACCGGCTGCCCGGGCGGATCTGGAGGATCTCCTGGCCGATCTGGCTCGGGCTGATCGCCTACGTTCCCGGCACGATGGGACTGGGCGGCATCATCGGCGGCGCCGGCCAGTCGATGTCCTTCCTCGCCTCGCTGGGAAACATCGAACTCGACGGCGTTCTCTGCACCGGCCTCATCGCCGTCGTCTGCTCGATCATCCTCGGCACCGGCTCCTACAAGTGGCTGGAGCGGGTCATGCTGCCCCTGGTCCTCGCCTTCACCTTCTGCACGCTGGTCTGCCTGATCGCGATGCAGTTCACGGAGTTCCGCACCTCGCCGGGCGAGATCCTCGGCGGCATGAAGCCGGACATGACTCTGTTCGTCGCGGTCGCGGCACTGGCTCTCTCCGCCTACGGCTACACCGGCACGACCTCGGGCGACATCTCGTCCTACACCTACTGGTGCATCGAGAAGGGCTATCCCAGCCTGCTCGGCGCGGACCGTAGCGATCCGGCCTGGGAGTCACATGCGCGCGGCTGGATGCGGGTGCTGCACACGGACGTCTGGCTCGCCCTGCTCATCGTCACCTGCGCCACGATCCCCTACTACATCCTCGGCGCCGGGGTGCTCAACAAGATGGGGCTGACGCCGGAGGGGAACGACGAGACGATCGGAGCCCTCTCCAACATCTTCACCCAGACCCTCGGCCTCTGGGCGGTGTGGATCTTCGCGATCGGCGCCTTCTGCATCCTCTTCTCGACCGTGCTTTCGGGAGCCGGGGGCGGCGGCCGCTCGATCCCGGACTACCTGATGGAAATGGGGCTGATCGAGCGCTCCAACCTGGCGCTGCGCAAGAAGATCATCCGCGGCTACCTGGTCTGCCTGCCCCTGGCCGCCTTCGGGATCTACTACTTCGTCACCGACTTCGTCATCCTGATCATGGTCGGCGGCCTGACCTCGGCGATCTTCCTGCCGATTCAGGCAGGCGCCACCCTGTGGCTCCAACGGACGCGGATGGACCCACGGATCCGGCCGCGCCGGCTGACCTACGTCGGCATCTGGGTCGTGTTCGTGTTCGAGGCCGCGATGGCGCTCCTGGTCATCCGCTACGTCGTGCTTGCCGACCAGTTCGACTGGCTGTTCGGCTACCTGTTCGGCTGAAAACACTGGGTGCGCCGGCCTTCTGGCCGGCAGCGTCGGCCGGCCTTCTGGCCGGCATCCGGCGCGAAGCGCCGGCTCCGCCAGGCGCTACGATGCGAAGCACCATGACTCGCTATCTCCTCACAATCACCCTCGCCCTGCTGACGGCCGGAGCCGCCCTCGCCCAGCGCCCCGGCGATCGCACCGACCGGATGCGGGAACGCAGCCGCCAGATCGACGCCCGGCTCGCCGACGACCCCTACGTCGGTATCCACGGCAGTTCCGGCATCCAGCGCGGCCTGTTCAGGATCGAGTCGACCGGCGTGTCGACGGAACCGGTCCGCCTGGCCGCCGGGAAGTTCCTGGCAGCCCTCTCGGCCGAACAGCGCGCGAAGACGACATTCGCGGTCGACGACGACGAGTGGCGCAAGTGGATGAACCAGCACTTCTACGTGCGCCAGGGTGTTGGCTTCGACGAGATGAACGAAACCCAACGCGAAGCCGCCTTCGGCTTGATGCGCGCGTCGCTCAGCGCGGACGGACTCAAGCTGAGCCGCGACATCATGAACCTCAACCGCACCCTCGGCGAACTGAATGACAACAGCTTCGACGAGTACAACGAGTGGCTGTACTGGATCACCGTAATGGGCGAGCCCTCGGCCGACCAGCCCTGGGGCTGGCAGGTCGACGGCCACCACCTGATCATCAACTACTTCGTGCTCGGCGACCAGGTCGTGATGACGCCCCTGTTCGTCGGCTCGGAGCCTGTCATCGCCGAGTCCGGCAAGTTCAAGGGCACGGCGATCATGCAGCGGGAACAGGACAATGGTCTCGCGCTGATTCGCTCCCTCTCCCCGGAGCAACAGGCCAGGGCGATCATCGAGACCTCGAAGGACGGCAACGACAACCTCGGCGAGGCCTTCAGCGACAACATCGTGCTCGACTACGCCGGCATCCCCGCCGCCGAGCTGTCAGCCAAGGCCAGGGAGCGACTGCTCGATCTGATTGGCCTCTACATCCACAATCTGCGCGAAGGCCACGCCAGGGTGCGGATGGCGGAGGTGGAAGCCCACCTGGACGAAACCCACTTCGCCTGGATCGGCGCCACGGACGAGGATGCCGTCTTCTACTACCGCATCCACAGCCCGGTCATCCTGATCGAGTTCGACCACCAGCGGCCCGTCGGCATCCGCCATCTCGTCGAAGGCCGCTCGCCTATCCGCCAGCACATCCACGCAGTCGTGCGGACGCCGAACGGCAACGACTATGGCAAGGACCTGCTACGGCAGCACTACGAGCGGGACCACTAAGGTCGCCGCTTCGCGGCGGCAATGTGCTACCGTGTGCGTCATCATGGCTGGAACGGATGTCGGGACGTCGCAAGTAGGTATCCGGGCCCTACGTCAGAACCTCAGCGTCTACCTTCGGCGCATCCATCGCGGCGAACGGTTCGAGGTGACCGATCGTGGCAGGCCCGTCGCCCTGCTCATACCGCTCGGGGGAGACCTTTCTCCTGTGGAGCGACTCGTAGCTCAAGGGCGAGCGGCGATGCCGGCAGGGAACGTGCTCGATCTACCGCCACCGTCCGGCGAGTCGTCGACGGCGGCGAGCGACGCCCTCATCACGGACCGCGACGATCGCCTGTAACCCGCGGTGATCTACCTCGACTCCTCGGCCATCATCAAGCTCGTCGTCGCGGAGCCGGAGTCGAACGCACTCCGCGCCTACCTGGCCGAGCACGAGGGCCATGTGTCGAGCGGCCTCGCGCGGGTCGAGGTCGTTCGAGCGCTGCGCCGGACGAACGACAGACCAGCCGTGCTGCGCTATGCCGACCAGGTACTCGAGAGGATCGTGCTGGTCGCCGTGGACGGACCGGTCATTGCCAGCGCGGCATCCCTGGACCCACCGCTACTGCGAAGCCTGGACGCCATCCACCTCGCCACGGCACTTTCGCTGGAAGAACTCGACGCTCTGGTGACCTACGACCGGCGCCTCGGCGCCGCCGCTAAAGAGGCGGGGCTGGTCGTCGCGTCGCCGGACTGAGTCAGCCGTCTTGATCCGCCTGCTCCTCGTCGGCACATACGGCACAGGAGGCAGCGTGGCAAAGACGGGCGCTCAACACCATGGCGCCCGCGATCGTCAGGCTGCCGGCGGACGACGTCACCGTTTCGGGTAGCGGCTCGAGCCAGCCAGCCAGGGAAGCCGCCCAAAGCGCCGATCCCCCGGCAAAGGTGAGGATCACGGGCGCGCTCCGGCGGGCCGGGCCCAGGAGGAGCATCGCCGCGCCGAGAAGAACGGTCCCGGCCCAGGCGCCCCGTTCGACGCCTTCAGAGAGCGCGAGCGCGGGCGCCGCTACCACCAGGACCGGCGTGAGTGCGCAGTGCAAGCCGCACAAGGCCGCGGCGCACGCCGCGAGCCGCGAGCCGCGAGCCAGGTACGAGAACGACGGGACGGTCGCGAGAGAGTTGCTCATGACGTCGGGCGAAGGTTACTCCACCGTCACCCAGATCGGGGACGACCAGGCCATGTTGCCGTCGACCTGGATCACCCGCACGTAGTAGAGGTGCTCGCCAGGTTCGACGTCGGCGTCGGCGAACTCGAGGCTGACGTCGGCCTCAAGGTTCTGGCGGTTGTAGAGGAAGGTCTGGTCGCGGATGATGTCGATCTGGCGGATCGGCGTCGTGCCGATGACCCGCACGCTGAGCCGGAAGTCGCCGTCGGCGGTCAGGATGTCGCCCTGGAGGTACTCCCTCCCGCCTGTCCGCAGCCGGTAGTCGAGGATGATGTTGTCCGTCGCGCCGTAGCTGTGGCGCTTCTTCATCGCGTCGAGCATCCCTTCGCGGCTGAACTCCTCGGCGATCGTGGCGGCGTAGGAGATGTGGGTCGAGAGGTGGTCCGACGCGGCCTGGACGCCCAGTTTGTAGCCCTTGGCCCAAGCGTTCCAGACGTAGCCCTCCGGCCGGAAGCCGCCCGGCGCTGAGCGCAGGTTGCCCGTGCGGGCCGCGCGCGGTGCGCCTTCGTACTCGTTCGACACCCGGTCGCCCTGGTAGATCTCGACCAGGGGTTCGACCTCCGGGTCGTTGTCGCGCCAGTCGGTCCCCATGCTCGAGGCCGACGTGTGGGAGATGGCGATCCCGTCGTGCTCCTTCAGGTACTCGTAGAGTCTCGCCGCGCCCTCCTCGTGAGTCCGCTCCGCCTCGGTGACCGGCAGGGTCGGCTTGCCGCGCTCCGCGAACAGGATGTTCCGGTGCCCGTCGGGAAAGGAGATGCTCCGCTCGTAGCCGTAGAAGGGCTGAAAGCGGCCGGAGACCGAGAAGACGTCGACCGTCTGGTGCAGGAGCCAGTTGATGTACTCGATGTCCGGGCCGCCGAGGAAGTTGTGCTCGCTGGCCAGAAGGAAGTCGAGCGAGGCGACATCCATCGCGTAGCGGTAGGTCTGGATCAGCGAGCCGTCGTTGTTGCCGTCCATCGAGATCTCGGTGTGGCGGTGGGTGTCGCCGCGGTAGATGCGGTACGTCTTCCCTTCGGACTCGATCTCGTAGTTGCGGATTCGCTCCAGGTCCTCCGCCTCGTTCTCGTGGATCACGTAGGCCGGCACCTCGTCGACGATCAGGGCCACCAGTTTCGGCGGCACGACCTTCGTCATCAGGCGCGGCAGTTTCGCGGCGTAGACGTCGGCATGCTCGAACAGGAAGCCCGAGTAGTCCCGGTTGTCCGTCGGCCAGCTCGCCCAGACGTCGCCGTTGCCGTCCGCGGCCAGCCCCCAGCGGGCGTCCTGACGAAAGCGCGTCATCGGGATGTGCTGGGGCCGGAGCCAGCGGTCGCCCTGGAGCGTCGTGCTCCAGACCTCCCAGGACGCCCGGTGGGCCGGTGACTCGCTGAGGATGTCGGCCTGGCGGGTGGTCCGGTGCCGGAAGTGGAGCCAGATGCGTCCGTCGGCGTCCGGGAAGAGGACCGGGAAGTCGTTGTAACCCTGGAGTTCCTCGGGTAGCGCCTCGTTGATGTCCGCGGCCGGCGACCGCCACTCCCAGCCGTCGTGGACCGCGACGTTCATCGTCCGCCACTCGTAGAGCCGCGTACCCTCCCGGTTGAGCACCCAGCCGGTGTCCTTGCCCCAGTTCACACCGCTCTCGTTCCACGCCGCCCACACCCTGTCCTGCCCGTCGACGGCAAGGCTCAGGTGCGCCTCGTACTTGTCCGTCGAGGCGACCGCCATCTCCTCGCCCCACTCGCCGCCGGCCCAGCGGCGCACCAGCACGTCGTAGTTGCCGGCGCCGTAGCTGTCCCAGCCGACGTACACGCCGCCCTTCGAGTCCGCGACGATCACGGGCTCCCAGTCGTTCGCCGGCGACGACGAGACCTGCTCCGCCTCGGACCAGCGTTCGCCGTCGTAGCGGCGGGCGAAGACGTCGGCGGCACCGTCGCGGAAGCCCTGCCAGACCAGCCAGAGATTGCCTTCGGCGTCCGTCGCCAGGTTGTGGAATACATCCGGCTGCGGCGCCTCGGTGAGGCGCTCCGCGGACGACCATGCCTCACCGTCGAGGACGCGCGCGTAGAGATCCCAGTTGCCGGCGACCTGAGCCGAGTAGACGACCCAGGGGCGGCCGTCCCCGTCGCGGCCCATCTTCACCAGATAGTGATCGCCGGGCTGCTCCGTCAGAGTCTGGACCTCTCCCCAGCCCTGCCCGTCGAACCGCCGCGCCAGCACCTCGTTCGCGTTGTCCCGGTAGCCGAGCCAGGCGGCCCAGACCTCGTCGCCGTCACTGCCGAGGACCGTGGAGAAGTCGTTCTGGTAGTCGTCGGAGGTCAGCCGCTCGACCCCGGGCACGCGCTCGACCGTCACGTCGCCGCCCAGGAACCGCAGCCGCCGCCCGACCGCGACATCGGCGAGCCGGACCTCGAACTCGCCGTTGGCGGTGGCGAACATCAGGCGCGAGCCGCCGTTGCCCCGCACGTCGACGACCAGTCCGGGCGACCGGTAGTACTCGATCCGACCAACAGTCTGGGTCTCGTGCATGGCGCGGGGGGTGAAGTTCTGCCCCTGGTAGCTGGCGAACTTCCAGGTGTTGCCGGACACTTCCTCACCCGGCCGGGGACGCCAGTTCCGCATTCCGAGGAGTTCTCCGCCCGAGATCTCGACGGAGCCGTCCCAGTCGCGGGCCGCGGCGTCATTCACGCCGAGGCGGACGAGCAGGGAGACGACATCGTCGGCGGCGAGGGCGCCGGCTTCCTGCGCCGCGGCGGGCGGACACAGAACGAACAGGGCGGCTGCCGCCACGGCAGCCGAAGCGAAGGCGACCTTGTTGTGTGACATCGCCGGCTAGCTTAGCCCGCGCGACTCGAGCTCCTACTTCTCGGAAGCGACACCGGAGCCGCCAGCAGGACTCGCCACCTGTTGGCCAGCCACGTCCGTCATGGCGGCGGCGAGTGCGAGGAAGTTGACCCACGCCGGTCGTCCGCTAGCATCGGCGCCGCGCGCCCGCTTGGCAGACATGACGATGGCTCAAAAGGACAGCGACCGGCTACACCTACCAAGCCTGTCAGTCTCAGGGTTTCTGGGGCTCGACCGCCTATCGATTCGTCGTCTCGGCCGCGTCACACTTCTCGCTGGACGGAACAGCGTCGGTAAGACGACAGTGCTTGATGCCGTGCGAACCTACGCAGCGCGAGGGCGCCCCAGACTCCTGCAGGAACTGTTGGAGGGACGCGAGGAGTTCGTCGAAACCGCCTCCGACGAAGACCGCCATCGGTCGGCCTTCGCTGACGCTGCCGCTCTGTTTCACGGCCGAGGAGAGGCACGGGCGACAGCCATCGCAATCGGCCCAGCCTCGGGCAGGGACAAACTCACCGTAGAGCAATCGACGCCCGACGACTGGTCGGAAGAACAGATGAAGCTGCTCTCCGACCTTTCGGCCGACTCGGATACTCAGGCCCTGAGGATTCAGTTCCAAGGCAATGAGATGTTCCTGCCCTGGATGGGAGCCGACGAACGACGCGGGATTCCCCGTGGGCCTTCCTACTTCCACCGCCGGCGCGCGGAACGCGAGTGGCCGGCAGCCATCGAGTGCGAGTCCTTAGGCCCTGATCTTGTGCCCAACCACGACTTGGCTCGATTCTGGGACAACGTCGCGCTGACCAAAGACGAGGACTTTTCGGTACAGGCGCTGCGACCAGTTCTCGGCCAAGAGATCGAGCGCGTTGCTGTGGTCGGGAGCGATGGGCCCCGGTTCCGCTACAGCAGACGGGTCGTAGTGAAGCTGCGCGGGCACGACCGACCCGTTCCCCTTAAGAGCCTGGGCGACGGGGCAACACGGATGTTCAGCGTTGCTTTGGCTCTGACCAACAGTCGCGATGGAATCCTGGTCATCGACGAAGCTGAGAACGGCCTCCACTACTCGGTCGAGACGGCGTATTGGCGCATGGTACTGCGCGCAGCCCATGAGGGAAACGTGCAGGTGCTAGCAACCACCCACAGTTGGGACTGTGTCCAAGGCTTCGCTCGAGCGGCAGTCGAGTCGGAGGACATCGACGGCGTTCTCGTTCGACTCGAGCGCGATGAGGAGGGTACTCACGCGGTTGAGTACTCGGAGACGGAACTGGACACAGCCGCCGAGCAAGGTATCGAGGTCAGGTAGAGGATGGCCAGAGCAAGGCCCGCGAAACGCATTCTCCTTGTAGAGGGGTCGGACGACGAACACTTCGTTCAGCACTTCTGCAAGCGCTGCGGAATCGACGAGAGCTTCTCCATCGTCAACAAGAGCGGCTTTCCTAACCTTCGCTCAGCTATTCCCGTGGAAGTCAAAGCACCCGGTCGACGTGTCGTGGGCATCCTGGCAGACGCAGATGCCAATGTGAACGGGCGGTGGAAGGAGATCGTTGGCGAGTTAGTCGGGACCGGCATCAAAGCTCAGAAGCCACGCCGGCCAACCGGCACGGTCATCGAAGGCAAACCCCGAGTTGGAATCTGGTTGATGCCGGACAACAGAACGCGCGGTGAACTGGAGGACTTCGTCAGGAAGCTCATACCGCAGGGAGATCCAGTGTGGCCCCTCGCCACACGGTACATCGGCGCGATACCGGAGAGTGACCACAAGTTCCAACGCCATAAAACGCTGAAGGCGGAAGTTCACGCATGGCTCGCGGCACAGAAGCGCCCAGGACGGATGGGCCCCGCGGTCAGCTCGGGAGCCCTAACCACGGATGGCGTGCCGCTCGCGAGTGACTTCGCCAAGTGGCTTCGGGATCTGTTCCGGAGGTGAGACCCGATAGCGCCGCGGGACCTGCAGGCCCGGGACCTGAATCGCGAAGCGCCCATGGCCGGAAACGCGCAGGCCCGCAGCTAGGGGACGCCTTCCATGGGCACAATCATCGCCGCGCGGGAAGCCTCGCCTACCGTGTGCCTCCGTCCTCGCGTAGTGCCAGATCCCTTGAGCTCATCGGTTACTCTGCCCTCAAGTCCTCAGACACCTGCTTCAGCACCTCGTTCAGCGCCTCGCGCGCTTCCTCAGGCGCGTCCTCGGCCAGCATCACACCCACCCGGAACTTGAGCCCCAAACCCGCGCCGACGCTCAACAACTCCGGTAGGCGCTCGGTGAGGTCCTGGAGCTCGTCCGGTTCCAGCAAAGCCTGAACGACGCGAGGCTCCGGCGCCGGATCGAGAGCCGGGGTGTCCTTCGGCCTCCGCAGCTTGAGGGAACCGGCGTGTTCTGCGCCGATGGTCGTGCTGCCCTCGGCCACCTCCAGCCAACGGCTCACGACCGCATTGTCGATCCCCTCCCGGAGCAGTCCCCAGGGCACGGGTTCCCCTAGCTTCTGCGAGAGCGCCTGCCCCAGCGCCCAGCCGCTGGTTTGACCGTCCGTCCAACCGCCCGGCACTGCTTCCTCGACCAACTCCTGAGGAGTCAGGCCTTCCGGCGGCGGATGCAGCATGACGCCCTCGTCCAGCGCGCCGTAGGGCACGTCCTCCTTCCAGACGGAAGTCGGGCCGTTGCGCAGCCAGACGAACCCCTCCTTCACCGCCGCCTCGACGGCCTGATGAAGCACCTCCTCGGAGCACCGCGGCACGCTGAACAGGTCTTCGTAGCCCTCCCGCGGAACCTTCACCGTGAAGCCGCCGGCGAAGTAATCCCGGAGGTTCGCGAACCCGACTCCACCGGCCTCCTCCGCCCACAAACCGGGCAACTCTCCGGGCGCGAGCAGTGTGGGTGCGAGCTGCGCCAGCTCGGCGTCGCCCGGCAGCAGGACTTCTAGCGCAGGATCGTCGCTGGACTCGGCATCCACCGACTCGCGCCACCAGGTTCGGTGGCTACCGTCAGGCCGTTCCAGGCGCGCTGCGAGGAGGCCGCGTTCCACGCCCTGGAGCACAGTCTCCCGGACGACCGCCGGCCTCAGCATCTTCGGCAAGTGGGGATAACGGGCGAACGCTCCCGCGAGGTCCTTGACGAGCCGCGAGGCCTCGTCCTCGCGCCAAAGGTCGTAGGGCCCTCCGGGAAGGAGAGCTTCCGCATCGACCGGGGTCTCCCGAATGCGAGTCCTCTCGTCGCCCTTGATCTCCAGGAACAGCGGTCCTGCTGCCCCCGGCAGCTTGAACGCCTGCTCAGCGCCGTCAGCGTTCACGGTGACGACGACAGAGTAGGCCTGCCTGACTGCGTCGGGGACCCTCAGCCTCGCACCCCGGAGCCTCTGGTTGAGGCGTTCGCGGCGGACGGCGTCTACGGAACGCCCTTCCAACTGACTTTGCACGTCCTCCCAGCCCAACAGGTCGCGCACGGCGCTGCGGGCAGCCTCAAGGCCGTCGCGCGACGGCACGGCGAGGACCAGAGCGTTGCGATGGACCCGCGGCCGGTCCGCGCTGGTCGTCTCGGTGAGATAGCGGCGCGCCAGGGCGCTCGGCTTGCCCGACTCGGACACGGCGGCGGGCCCGAGCACGGCGTAGCGGAAGCTGCCGTCGTCGCCCACGTCCCGTGGCGACGCGGGCAACACATGAACCACCGCGCCGGCAGCCCTGGCGCCGTCGGTAAGGAGCCGGAGCTTGCGCGTCGTCTCTTCGAGGCGGACCTCGACCGCGCGCTCGGTCACACGCTCGTTGCAGGCCTCGTCGTGCATTTGCCGCAGGTTCGGTCGGTTGCCCAGCCGCCACGACTTGGGCAGACCGGCGTCCGCTTCCACGGCGTCGCCCTCATCCTCGTCGTCCAGGAACCAAGAGAGCTCGCGCCAGCGGGCAAGTCCCTTGCGAAGGGCGATCTCATCCGGGCCTCCCGCGCCGACCATTCGCAGCAGCTCCGGCGTCGACGCCTTGCGGCCGACCGGCTGCGAGTAGAGAAACACCGAAATCACCGCCTGCTCCACCTCGCGCCGGCGTGCCAACGCGGGCAGCTCCTCGTGGATGCCGGCGGCTTTCGCCAACTCCGCTTCGAGTAGAGGCGCCCAGTCGGTCGGTGAACCCTCGCCCGACTCCGAACCGGCCACGCTCGCCAGCTCGCGCACAGCCTCGGAGATACCCGGGTCGCCCGCCGGCCGAAGCAGCGTTGACGCGCCGATCAAGGGGCTCGAGTCCCACGTTTCGGCCTCGCGCAGGGCGGTGGCCAACGTGCGGAGAATGCCCCGCGTGCGCTGGAAGCCGGCGATCTGGGTCCAGCGGCTGTAGAAGACATCGGTCAGGTCCGGGTGGAACGGGAAGCTCTCCTCGAACCGGCCTTCCTCCCGGCTCTTCGCCTTGGCCGTCGTCTCGTCTAGCCTCGCCAGCTCACGCACCGCACCGATCGCCTGGGACCGCCAGGACTCCTTGTCCCGCAGAGCCTCCGGCTCGAAGAACCGGCGCCGCAGCACCTCCGCCACATCCTCGCGCTGGACCGGCTGAACGCCCTCCTCCCGCTGTCGGCGAAAGATGTCCAAGAGATCGGCGACCAGTCTCCGGCCCTCGTCGCCCTGCTGCTTCGCAGGGTCGGTGGCCAGCAGCGACGCCACCATCGCCGCCCGGTCCACCTTGGTCACGGCCTGGCTCAGGTACTGGAAGAAGTCGATGACGCGGTCTCGCCACACACGGTCCTGCCCTGCCTTTTCCCTGGCGTACATCAGGACCTCATCCACCAGGATCAGCGTGCCCAGGCCGCGCTCCTGAGGGCGTTCCAACAGCTTGGCCAGCAACGGCTCCGCCGGCGGCGTCTCCCGCTCCTCCGCGCAGCCCTCTCCGTGAATCGAGCGCAGCCCCTCGTCGCCGTCGAGCTGGTAGGCGAGCACGCTCCACGGGTGGCGAAGCGGACGTGTGCTCCCATCAGGGGATCGCACCCCCTCGATGCCCCGTTCCACATCGATCTTGTCGAAGCAGAGCGCCGCCGCGTGGGCGCCCGGGAGTCGGCCATCGGCATGCTCCCGGAACTCGTGAACCGCCGCCGCGTCGGGCAACGCCTCCGGCTCCCGGAACAGGTGGTACAGCGTGATCAACGTGTGCGTCTTGCCGCCGCCATACGTCAGTTCCAACTGGCGTACGGCCTTGTCGCTCTTCCCTGCAAGCCGCGCAGCCACGTCCTTAACCAGCTCTCGCAGGGCGTAGGTCGGGTAGGTCAGCGCGAAGAACTTCTCCGGTTCCTCGTACACCGGCCGCTGGCCCCGCTGCAGGGTCACCTCGTGCAGATCCGCCGCGAACTCCGCCAGCGAAAGCTCGCCGGTGCGTAGCTCGTCCTTCAGCCGGACGACTTCGTGCCAGGGTCTGGGTCGGTGCCTGCTCATCGTCGCAAGGGAAGCCGGGATGCTACACACGCCAAGCGGCCGCCGGAGCGACGGAAGACGTCCTTCGGGTACGAGGTCGCGAACCGCTAGCGTGCAGACCACTGGCCCGACGTGCCGGCGGGATCAAGGAAACGGAGGACGATAAAGCCATGCCTGCAGCCCAGACCGAGTACTCGGAAAGCCACTATCCGAACCGAGCATCAACCCCAGAGTTCGAGTCCGTGCTCGCTCTCCTGAAGAACGAGTGGGCCCATGCCGAATGGACGCTCCAGGAGTTTCGCGGCCTGTTCTCCGATGGCGAGCGCCTCGCGGTGCTCAATGGGGTCGCCGGCCCCCTGATGGTGTTGGTTCAGGATGTTCTCTGGGAGAACCTGTTGCTGCGAGTAGCGCGGCTGACCGATCCGGTTCAAACTGCCGGCCACCACAACCTGACCTTCCAGCAGATCCCGGCCTTCTTCACCGATCAGCCGGAAAAGCACCGTGAGCTGGGCGATCATGTCCGGGCTGCGGTTCACGCCGCCGAGTTCGCTCGCGACTGGAGAAACCGCCGAATCGGGCATCGAGACCTGGAACACTCGCTCGAT
Source organism: Acidobacteriota bacterium (assembly GCA_026707545.1). Taxonomy (NCBI): domain Bacteria; kingdom Pseudomonadati; phylum Acidobacteriota; species Acidobacteriota bacterium. The sequence continues at coordinate 2,826,614 of JAPOWR010000001.1, forward strand.
GGGCAGGCCAAGCCCTTGGGGAAAGCGAGCCTCCAACGCGTCGACGCGGCACTGGCCGCCATCCACCGGATTCTCTGCACCATCACAAGCTACGAGCAAGCCGAACTACTGCGTCGGGTGGGCGGTTCCAACGCCGCTGACGGGTTCTACTATCGGACCTTGCGTCTTGTCACGGCCGCCCAGTTCATCGACGGCATCATCGATGCGGACGGTACGTCCGAGACCACGGACTTCGACGCAGCCAGAGAGTTCCTGGAGCCGCACTGGACTCGTCCAGACTGGAAGATGATCGAACGACTTGTGGAACTACGCGTTGCGGCCCGGCTGTTCCCCCGTCAACCGAACCTCTTGGCACGCCAGATCGTGAATGATCAGCGGGCCCGCCGGGACAACGCCATCGAGTAGACCCGAGCGCCACCAGCTCGCAAGCAGCTGCCTCTCTGTCAGCCAGCCGCTACGAGCGCTTCCAGCCGACGGGCGAGGGCATCGAAGTCCTCGGGGCACTTTTGGCGGATCGCGTCGATACGGCGCGATGCCTCTTCGCCCAGCCACCTGCGGCCGCCTCCGGGGCCGTCGGCGACTCCCCGCTCCCTGGCCAGTTTGTCGAAGTAGCGTTCCTTGACGTGGACTTCGGTACGCACATCAGACCAGCGCCACTTGGACGGCAGTTCCAGGCCAGCGAGTGTCCAGGTCTCGAGTTCCTCCCACGCGTTCTCCGCCAGAAACGGCCGCACGGTGCTGAACTCCTCTTCGATGGCGTCCAAGCGAGTCCGCCGCCCCTTCTCACCGTCCCGGTCCACGCAGAGGACGAAGATGTCCACCATGGCTCGATACTGATCGACGACCTCGGCTAAGCGCTCCGACTTCAACGCTTCGCCAATGCCGCCGAGCAGCGGATCCTGGCAGACCTCAACGTGAGCGGACTGCTTCCCGAGCTCTCGAAAGAGCCGGCGGAAGAGCGGCTTGAGAAGGTACTGGTCTTGGCGGAAGTCCTCTGGGACGACAAGAACATTCACGACTTGCCAGTCCCACCATCGCCGGCAAAAGAGACCGCGTGCTCCATCCAACCCGACGCGTGAAGGCGCCCGAGGCCCTGGGACTCGCGAAGGCGCTCGGCATCCGGCAGCTTGGCGACTGGCCGAATCACGGTGTCGTGCGTATCAGGGCGACGGCAGAGGACCGACGTGTGCTTGAAGGTCTCGTCGTTGACCATCGACAGCAGCTCCGGCGAGTGCGTGGTGGTGAGCACCTGAACCCCACCCTTCCCAGTTTGCGTCTCGATCAGGTCGATCAGGAGGCGCAACCGCGACGGGTGAATTCCGTTGTCAATCTCCTCGAAGACGTACAGGCCAGCCGGGTTTGTACCCAAGAGCGCCGCCAGCATGGCGAGGAAACGCAGCGTGCCGTCGGAAGCCGCGTACGCCGAGACTTGTCTTCCCCCCGACTCCCGCAGGGCGAGCTGAACCCGTCCCGTGGTGGGATCCACGGGAAACTCGAAGTCCTCCACGTCCATGGGAGTCAACTCGCGGGTCCACTCGACGAACGTCTCCCTCCTCTTACTGTCAGAGCAAATGTCTCTCAGCACCGTCGGGAGGTTGTCGCCACCGTCGCCGAGGATGGTCTGGCCAGGAAACGCCGGTTGCCGCATCTTCTCCGGCGATAGGTCGAGAAAACGCATACTCCCGAGCCTGGTTTGAACGAGCCGCGCCCGGAACTTGTGGTCTCGCACAACCCTCTTCTGCTCCTGAATCTGCACGAGGGCAGGGCGATCCCGCGAGACGTTGACGCGGTTGCCAAACTTGCGTTGGGTTCCCGTCTTGGCCATCCTGAGAGCCATCAGCGGGTCGTGCCTCTCACGCCAAATCGGATCCCCTCTCTCGGGCGTACTCGTGAACACGGTCTTCTCCCACGCCCAGCCGGCAGCCAGAAGCTCGTCTGCCACTTGAAATGGGGTGGAGGCACTGCTTTCGCGGGCAACAGCGATCCTGTACCGGCCCCGGCGCTCCCAACGCGCCCGTCCTCGGAGCGAAAGATCCGCCCAAGGCGGGGTTGTACCTTCGGCCGGTAGCATCGCCCTGGAAGGCAGCCTCACGCCGACCTCCAGGAGGAAACTCTCGTGGCCGAAGCGAACGATCTCGTCTACTGCGCCGCGAATCGGCTCCCACTCGACCTGTCCTCCGGCACCGTACCGGCCTCCAATTATGTCGGGCAAGCGGTAGCCGCGGCCGATACCGTGAAGGAACCGGAAGGCATCGCGGACATTACTCTTGCCGCTCGCGTTGGCGCCGACTAGCACCGTAAACGGCCCCATCCGAAGCGTCTCGTCGGCGAAGTTCTTGAAGTCCTTCAGTCGGAGGGACGTGATCACGGCAGGAACCTACAACATGGTCTGCTGGCGAGGCGCTCGCGCCGAGGCGCCACTGCCCTGCAGGTGATTCTGGATCGACTCCAGGATCGATCGCTCTTCGGAGCCTTCAGCGGCGAGTTCGATGACCGCCTGGACGACCCGCGCGAACAACTCGTGCCGCCAGAGGCCGCGGTCGGCCAGGTAACGGTCCACCCGGCTTTGCTCGCCCGTCTTCCAGAGCTGCATCAGCCGGTGGACGCAATCGATGAAGGCCGGCGGCTCGCCGTCCGCCGAGGGCTCGCCCAGACCGCGGTGGCGACGTCGGTTCCACGGCTTTAGCCGGGCTTCCGAGCCGGATGTCTTCGAGGCCGGTGCCTCGTCGTCGCCATCTTCGTCCGAAGCTCCGGTTGCGACCGCGGAGGCGCCGCGTGCCAGCAGATCGAGACCGCCGACGAGGTCAGCGTCCGAGAGGTTGCACGAGACCGCGTACAGGATGCAGACCCCCGCTGGGGCGGCGTCCAAGCCGAAGTCGTTGCGGTGCAACAGGTAGTAGGTCGTCAGATCGTCGAGTTCCGCCGGCGCGCCCGGCTCGGCCTCGAGCAACCGGTTCACGACGAAGGTCACGACGATGCGCCGCACCTGCCGCAAGAACTCCGCCACGGACAGCGTCTCTCGCGGCGAGTCCGCCTTCTTGACCACGGGATGGCGGCTGAAGGCCTCAAGGGCAGGACCAGTGGCCGCCCACACGAAGTCCGGTCCGCGGATGCCCGCATCCCAGAACCGCCGCAAACTCTCCGTGATGTTGGACCGCACTTCGGCCAGCACCGCGGCGTCCCAGCCCGGCCGGGCGTCGGCGGGCCGCCGCCGACAGACTAGCCAGATCGAGGAAGAGAGTGCCGCCGAGGCCAGGGAGCGTTGTCGGTTCAGCCGCTCACTCTGAATGGGCCAGGAGCCGCAGGCGACAAAGCCGGCACGGATCAGGGCCGAGACCAGTGTCTCCCAGGCGTCCGGCTGCTTGTTGGCGAAGACGATGACGAGCCGGCCGTCGGGCCGTAGTGCGTCGTAAAAGCGGCCGAAGGCGCGCGCCATGCCGTCCTCGTAGTTCTGCTTCGACGCATCCCGGTCACCACCGAAGCGGCTGGCGTCGTCGATCAGCTCTCCGTCGCCCTCGCCGTCTGAGGCCTCTCGGCTCCACTTGGGACCGAGCGGCGCCCCGAAGGCGGCATCCATCTCGGGCGACACGCCGTGGAGGACGCGCCGCAGCCAGACGTAGAAGAAGTCCATCAGATCCGAGTAGGGGATGGCGTCGTAGTACGGCGGGTCCGTGCAGATCAAATCGAAGCGCCGACACTCCCAAGGTCGCGTAGCCGATCTCTGGGACACTTCGGCCAACGGGGCTTTCCCCGTAGCTGGCTGAAGGTGGTCGCACACTCTCGCCACCCACTCGACAGCTTGTACGAAGCCACCGGTCGTGTCAGTCAGCGGGCACGATTCGGCGAAGTCCCAGACCATGGGCAGCGCAAAGCGCGCGAAGGTACTCCGGATCTTGTCGTGGTCGTTCGTCCACGTTGCCAACGAACTGCCGCGATCTGTCAGTCGACTGATGGATGGCGCAAGACAAACGGCGAGCGCCTCGCCCCAGCCCTCCGGATAGTCGGCCGTATCCCTCGTGAGAGTACGTAGCGCTCTGACGAACGCGCCCAATGCGAGTGATTGCCGGTTGGTGAAGAGCTTCCGCCACGTATCGAAGCCATAGCGCGGAACTCGCATTCCGAGGGCTTTCTCGTCGGGCGTCGGTTCCTCCGGCAGACCAAACGGAATCTCCGCGAAGAGCGCTCGCAACTTCTCTTCATCGACCGAAGCAGCCGCTAACTCGACTTCGGTCGGCAACCGGTACTCCTTGCCTTGCTGCCCGTCCACGACCACAGCCGTCATCCGCTCACCGAGTCTCCCCGTCCGGCCCTCGTTGCGCAGGTCGGCCATCGTCGAGATCGCGCCGCAGCAAGGGCAGGCGGCGCCGCTTCGGCTCATCGTCCCGCCGCCCAGACGCCGGTCGTGCTCGCGCCGCCGCGCCCCGTTGCCACCGCCTTCCGGCACGTCATGCTGCAGGCCGAACTCGACGCCGGAGCCGTTTCCCCGCGGCGTCACCGACAGAAGCACTCGCTTGCCCGGCTTCTTGCACAGCCAGCGCGTCTTGAGCAGCGGCATTTCCGCCCGGCAGTTCGCGCAACGGATCGTCCGCGCCCACAGGTAGGCGACCGTCGGCTTCGCGACCCAGCGCGGATTCGCCTCGTTCTCCAGGTAGGCGGAGTCGAACTCCCCGTTCAAGTCGGCGACCGAGACGTTGCCCTCGGCATCCGGTTCGAGCAGCCGCGCCGGGCGCGGCCGGAACCGCTTCTCGGGAAACTGGATGGCTGCGTTCCGCTTGCCCCGCCCCTTGCGCCGCACTGGCTCGAAGTCCGCGTAGGTCGGGTAGCGCTTCGCCAGGTCCTGTCGAGCCTCGGCCAGGATCCGGCGACCCCATGCCCGGAGATGCCACGGAAACCCGGCTTCGAGCGTGGGACCTGCGGATACGCCCCGTGCCGAGGCGCGCTGTTCGGCGGAACCGTCGAACAACGCCGAGCGAAGCTGCACGGGGTCGCCGTCGCCGTGACCCAACCGCCGCAGTACTTCACGCAGCGCGGCCTTCTTCTTTACACCCTGCGCCTTGAGGCACGCCTCAACGAAGTCGCGATCACGCAAGGCGAAGTACGGCAGTGGCAGCTCCTGCCCCGCCACCAAACGCGGGTAGTGCAACGTGCAACGGAGGACAAACCAGGCGACCGGGTTCAAGTCCGAAGCGGTGACCTCGCAGCCCAACCGCATCGCCTCCAGAGGGATCGCCCCGCCGCCCGCGAACGGGTCGAGCACCCGCGGCGCCCGGCCGCCGAAGGCCTCGCGGATTTCCTCCCGCAGCTTCTCAATCTCCGGGTCGCTCTCGCGGCCCCAATGGAGAACGCCCCCCGCGGTTCCCTCCCGGAGCTTCCCGGCCCGGGTCTGTCTCTGCCGCACCTCGCCCGCGATTCGCGCCATCAGCAGCCGCCGCCCTTCGGGGTCACCCGGATCAGGCAACAGCGTCGCCAGCAACACCGCTCGGCAAGCCGCCAGCGGCCGCCGCGCCGGCCAGATGTGCAGAGTCGAGATGTGCCCGTGCCGGACGTTCTTCTCGTGAACCGAGTCCAGAGACGCCTGCCGGAGAGGGAACGCGGCTTCGATCAGGCGAGCACTGGGAGCGGGCACATGGCCCTTTCCGCCCGTCGGAGCGTGGCCGTCAGTCATTTCGGCATCGCTTCGCCGACCACGGTACGGTGTCGCTGGTCTCCGCGGAGGCCGCTACGTTCACCTGCATGACGGCCCATCGTAGCCTTTGCCCCTCGCGACCCGAGTGACTCGCCCGCTACGCCAAGGCGCGTTCTGCCGCTAGGCCGGGCGGCTCCCGCCAAGCGGCTCGTTCGACAGGTCAGGACCGGCTCCGCTGAACAAGACTTGACTTTGTCAGGAAGCCAAGGAAGGATCTCTGACATCGGAGCCACGAGTGAGTGACGGGCCACACAGAAGTCTACCCATGGAACGCCTCTGGAAGGCGGCCGCGAAGCGCGCTGAGATTCAGGCGTACAGGATCGATGAGATTGCAGAGTGCGCTCAGAGGGCACTCCTAACGACGCTCAGGAAGGAGCTGCCCAGGTCGTTTCTTCGAGAGGTCGAGCGCTGTCTGAGCGGCCGGCAGGTCTTCATTCCCGGCACAAGCGACGCTCCCGCTCTCCTCGAGGAGCTGCAGAGCAGAGTTCAGGAGGGGCGGCTGAGGGAGCCACTGATCGAGTATGCGATTCTCGCGGTGGAAGCCGGTTTGCACGGCGAACGCGCTCTAAGGAAGGCCTTGCAACGGCTTGCAGTGGACGAATTGGGGCGTCGCCGCCGCCAGATCGACGAGCACTATCTACGTCGCTCTTGGCGCGGCACTCGGTCGGCACTGAAGCGCGTAGCAGCAGGGTTCGACGGCATCGATCTAGCACTTGTCACGAAAACGCTCGCCGGCCCGAAAGACGCCACCAGGACGGGAAGACCAGTACCAAAGGATGCTCTCGACGACGGAGTCCCACTGCTAGGGGTGGGGCCTTGACCGGCACCGAGTTGCGAGTCGATGTCCTGGAGGCCGGAAGCCATGCGAGCGCGGGCCGGGTGCCTTGCAGAATCGGTCGGAATCTCCGGTTCGAGACGGCAGGGTTGCGGAGCTACTGCCTCGGGGATTGGAATCCGAGGATCTTCGACGCTTTCGTGGTGGCAGCGGCAGTACAGTTCTGCGACGGTCTCAGATCTAGGCCGCCCGTGAGCTGGTCGCGCCGTCTTGATCTGCGAGTTCCCGTGCACGATCCGCCACTCTGGGCGTCGACGGGGGTGTCATCGCCTCTGATCAGGGCTCTGAGCCTCCAGACCGGAGACCGGTGGCGTTTCCACTTCACATCACGGCGAACCAAGGAAACTGCTAGGCAAGGCGTCCTGGATCTCCCGCACGCCGACGAAGGCGTGCTCCCGTTCAGCAACGGCTTGGACTCCCACATGGTCGCGGAACTCCTCGCTAGCCCCTCCGGCAGCAAGCCACTCAGGGTGCGTCTGGGCGCAAGCGCCCCGGCAGGAAACGGCGCCGACACACCGTTCAGGTCAGTGCCCTACAGGGTGCGGCACGCTCCCCGCCGCGCAGCCGAGAGCAGCGCTCGCTCGCGAGGGTTCAGGTTCGCCCTCCTTGGTGGCGTAGCCGCCTACCTAGCGGGAACGCACACCGTGGTAGTGCCCGAGAGCGGGCAGGGTGCGCTGGGGCCTTCGCTTGTCCCGGTCGGACAGCTACCGCCAGACCACCGAAGCCATCCGGCCTTTCTTCTCTTGATGCGGGAGTTCCTGGGCGCACTACTCGACTACGACTTCTGCTACGACGTGCCGCGACTCTGGAACACGAAAGGAGAGACGCTCCAGGAACTCCTGACAACGCAGCCGAACGACGCTAGCTGGCGGGCCACGCGATCGTGCTGGCAGGGCTCAAGGCACGTCTCGGTGAACGAGAAAAGGCGCCAATGCGGTGTTTGCGCCGCCTGCATGCTCCGCCGCATGAGCGTGCATGCTGCTGGAGCGACTGAAGAGGAGGACGGCTATGTCTGGGAAAACCTCGGCGCTGACTGCTACGAAGCCGGCGCGGCGCCCGCGTTCAAGAACCGCTCGCCGAACGGAGCTCTCCATGAGCACGCCATAGCCGGAACCCTTCACCTCGAACATCTCGCACTACTTGGACTGCGACATAGAGAATCCCCGAAACTGAGTACCCACGTTCGACGGCTGAGCCGGTCGCTCGGCCTCTCACGGCAAGAGACCAGTGAGAAACTCCACAGGATGCTGACCAAACATGCACAAGAATGGGAGAACTTCCTCGACCATCTCGGCACCGACTCGTTCATCACGAAGTGGGTTGCCGAAATCCGGGACGCTTACGCATAGCAAAGCCGAGTGCGCGGAGATCGGCCGACGCCTCCGCTGCGCCCGTGAAGCCAAGGGCATCACGCAAGCTGCCGCAGCCTCCGCCATCGGCGTCGCTCGCACCACCCTAGTGGCAATCGAGCAGGGCCGGAGAACCTGGCGGCCTTCCGAGATACAACGGCTGGCTGCAACCTACGGCACGACAGCGAACGAACTGCTGCGCGCCGAGGCGGTCCACGTCAATCTCGTGCCTCGATTTCGGAAGCTGCACGGTTCGGGCTCTGACCAGGCCGAGTCCGCCGCCCGTTTGCTGGCCGACTTGGTGCGAGCAGAGACCGAGCTCGAGAACCTCCTCGGCATTCGGAGAACCCTGAACTACCCTCCTGAGAGGGCCATCCTGCCAGGCGATGTCGAGCGCCAGGCCGAGACCGACGCTTCGGAGTTCCGGCAGTGGCTCGGTCTGCGACAGGCTCCCGTTCGTGACGTGCTCAGCCTCCTGGAACTCGACCTCGGAGTACGCGTCTACGTCCGCCCCATCGATTCCCGGATCTCCGGCCTCTTCGCCTACGACGAAACCGTCGGTGCCTGTGTCCTGTTGAACGCGAAGCACCCGCCCGCAAGGCGAGCCCAGACTGCCATTCACGAGTTGGCCCACCTTCTTTCGGCCCGGCATGCTCCCGCGATCCACTACCGCCATGGCCGAGGAACGTCTCGCGAGGAGCGTTACGCCAACGCCTTCGCTCGCGCCTTCCTGACGCCGAGGCGGGCCGTCACCGAACGCCTGCAGGCGCTCACGGCCGGCTCAGGAACCGTGACGCGACGAGCGATCATCCTCTTGAGCCATGCGTTCGGGGTATCGCTCGAAGCGATGGTTCGCCGCCTGGAGGATCTGCGACTCGTCCATCGGGGCTCCTGGGACTGGTTCCAAGCCAACGGCCGCATCACCCGGGAACACGTCCGCGAGGTGCTAGGGGACCTCGACCAGCCTGAGGCCCAGGCGCTCGAAACGCACGGATCGACGACTCTTCGCCTGACCGCCCTTGCGAGCGATGTCTACCGCAAGGAGTTGCTCAGCGAAGGCCAGTTGGCCAGCCTCTTGCGTCTAGGGCGCCGGGAACTCCGTCAACTGCTTGCCCACGAGGCCTTCGGAGTCGATGCCGGCACCTCCAAGCCATCTGTATAGGTTCACCGGCCCGCTCGTTGCCGACTCCAGCGTTGTCATCAACCTGAACGCGACGCGGCGTGCGGAGGCGATTCTCGAGACCATACCGAACCGAATCCTCGTCACTGAGGAGGTCCTTAGCGAACTTCGATCCGGCCAAGGCAAGGAACACCGAGACTCGGACCTGTTGGACGAACTCGTAGCGAGTCGCTTCATCGACGCGGTCCGGCTTGGAGAGTCCGGCCTAGACGACTTCCTTGACCTTGTCTCAGGCCCGTCCAACGAGACGTTGGGGGACGGCGAAGCCGCAACGATCGCCATGTCGCTGGAAGCGGGCGGCCTCGCCCTGATCGACGACCGCAAAGCTCTACGGATCTGCACCGAGCGGTTTGCGGGGCTTCTAACGAGTGGCACCGTGGATCTGCTGCGCCATCCGGAAGTCGTTGAGGCACTGTCGGATAAGGAACTCGCCGACGCGGTCTTCGCCGCCGTCCGCGACGCTCGAATGCACGTTCCACCACACCACGGAGAATGGGTGATCCGCTTACTAGGCAGGGAGAGAGCCCAGAACTGCCCCTCCCTTGCCCGGATCCTCCGTTCCATGGCTGCACCCGAAGCGAGCTAGTTCAAGCCTGGCCGAACCCTGGCCAGCCAAAGCCGTCCACCTCATGTCCCAGCACTATTCCCGCCAGCCCGAAGCCGCATGCGTCACTGGCCGAAGGTACGGGTATCCCCGACTGCACACATCGCTAAGTGCCAGATCTCACTAGGGATCCACTCTGCGTCCGAAGGGTGGAACGCCCTCAACGCCGAGCAGGCGTTCTCCCCCTGCTCCTTCGGCCGTCCGAGGATCGGTGGCCCAGTGACGTTCTCTGGCGCGCCGTCCATCGGAACTGCGTCTTGCGAGGAGGCGACCTGCCGCAGCTCTTGGTCGCTATTCCCTATAGTCCCTCCAGCGAACCGTCTCGATCGGTTCGAGTGTGCCCACCAGCCCGTGAAGATACTCCGAAAGCCACATCAGCAGCGAGACGTTGATCCGCTCCAGATCTATGCTCTCCTCGTATGGGTAGCGAGAGTACTCCAGTGCGATACTCAGTTCTTCCAAGTCGGAGTGAAGCTCGGCGCCCGTCAGTTCCTTGTAGTGATCCTCCAAACCTGTGCGCACGTCGTCCTCAATGTTCTCCAGGATTTCATGCAACCTATGGCCACCGTCGGCGGCAGCGTGCACTCTGTACGGTCGTAGTGGCTTCTTGTCCAGTTCTAGTGCTTCGATCGCCGCCTTCTCTATGCCCGCTCGTAGAAGTGCTTCCTTGCTAATGGGCGGCAGACTCTCCTGTGCAACGTGCACCGTCTCAGCCGAAAGGGACTTCAGGTACAGCTCTACGGCCATCGCTGCTACGTTGATTCTCGGCAGGAGAAGTTTCTCTACTCCCAATGACGACTGGAAGTCCAAGATGCGTCGCGCCATCTCGTATTGGTCCGCAGCGTCTCTCACCTGAGGATTGGGCACCTCACGGCGACTTGCCCATTCCTGGGGCGGCAACTTCTTCTTAGGCACTGATGGTCTTCTCGGGCGTTGATGGTTGATCAACGCACCTGCCGTCTACGCAACCAGTTCGCCATCTGCCTGTGAACGTCGCTTCGGGCTCATCTCGTCGTACGCCGCACGGCGGCCCTGCACCTAGCAGACTCGAAGCCCCACTTGGCTTCAGAACTCGTCCTCCTCTGCAAGCCCGATACGCCGCAGGAGTAGTCTCCCGAGAGGGCTCAGCTTGGTCCCCTGGGACTTGATCATGCCTGTCTTCTCGTCGAACTCTGGTAAGTCGCCTTTCCTCGGTTTTCTGAAGGTCTGGTGGAGCAGGCCCACGTCCACAAGCTGCCGCCTTGTCAACCTGTACATCGCTGCTCGGTCGAGGTCCTCTCGGGGCGACTGCATGTGTGCACGGACCGGCTCGAGCACTTCCTGGTGCCGTTCGTAGAACTCGTCCGATCCGATGTGCCGATGGAGCTTCGACTGCAGAATGACGATCTGGTCGTCGTCGATCTGGTCCAACAGCTTTAGCAGACGCGTGGCTTCAATGGCCTCCCGCTCGTCGGATGTCAGACCACGGGCAACCAGGGTGGCGATGTACTCCAGACGTTCCGACGACAACGCACGGACTGCCTGAACGGCGCCATCCTCGAACAGGTCCACCTTTCGAGGTTCCCGAAGCGCCGACGCCAGAGTCCGAGCCTCGACTTCAGCAACACGCCTCTCCAGCTTCCTTAGATACTCACCAATCCGCTCCCACCTCTGCTCAGGGATGATCTGGCTGATGAGGTTGGCCAGGATCGGCCCGATCGCAGGCACGATGCCCGTCAGGCCCTGCAAGGCCGAGAGAGCGCGGTCGCGCCGTGTCGGGTCGACCGGAGGTCCGCTGTCACTCATCGCTGAACCTCAGGTCCCCACGAGAGCCTCGCCAGCTGCCTTCAAGCGAATCGACGGCAGCCTCCTCAGTCGCTGGTTCGTCGGATCGACCTCGATGCCCAGCGACTCCAACGCGGTCACACCCAGCAGAGGTTCAGTGCCTTCGTCGCCGACGACGATCGTGGTGCCGATGACGTCCCCCATGAACTCCAACTCGGCGACCGCGATGTCCATCACCGCTTCCCTACCATCTGCGAGTTCATAGGTGCGTTGGTCTCGAGGTCGCAGGCCGATCTGCTCCAGGCGGTCTCTCGGCACGAGGGAGTCGATCGCGCCGGTGTCGACCAGGAAGGTGCCCTCCCAGCTCCGGCCGAGGTCGGCGGGGTTGCGAACGGTGACTTGAACGTGGGTGAGTCCCATCTTCACTTGCTCCTTTCTCATCAGTTCGGTCCCCTCCGACCTTCGTGTTTCAATTCTCGTGTCTCGGCCGCCTCGATCAAGGATCCCAGCGGCACGTCAAACTGCGCTCTCGTTCGCTCGCTGGCGAGCAGCTTGTGGAACGGGTCGCAGATTCGCAGCAGCTCGGGCTCCGGGCCAGCGCAGTCGAGCACGACGTAGAGCCAGTAGCGGCTGCCCAGCTTGCACGCCTGCGCCCACTCGTTCGACTGAATCGGGACCCCGGACCGGCCGGCCCGGCCCTTGACTTCAATGCACCGCTGATCGCCATTCGGGAGGGTCGAGAGCAGGTCGAACCCTGGCCAATCCGGCAGGCCGGCGGCCCTCGCGAGGCCGGGCTTCGAGACGTCCTGTACCTTGGCCTTTCGGGCGTGCTCCCGGTCGGCCGCGATGCGGACGGCGAGTTCTTCCACCGCTACGTCGAGCCGCTCGGCGCTCGCGGCAGACCCTGCATCCTCCGGGCGAACGACGAGTGCGTGGAGCAGGAAACGGTGGCCACCCGGGAGGATCCGACGCGGCTCCGCCTCGATGCGATCCAAGGCGAACTGGCGTTCGGTCGACAGCCGCTTTTGTTCGGCCTTGACCGCCTCCAGTTCCTCGCCTTTGCGGTCGGCGGGGTCTCGACCGCTCTGCACGAGCTTCGACCGCAGCGACGCGAGTTCTGAAGCCCGGAGATCGAAGCCTACGGCGGCGCGCCGGCGGCGCTCGGGCAGGTCCGCTTCCCGCTCTCCCCGCAGGTCCTTCGTCAGGTCTTCTAGTAGGACGCCGAGGTGGGCGCCGGCCTGGGCACGGAGGTCGAGCGCCCGGGGCGCAAGCGGCGCCATGCCGGGCGCGAGACCGGTCGGCGCGAGCAACAGGACTCTCTCTACCGGACACTGCTCGGGCGGCTCGTCGGCCCGTTGCCGCAAGGCGACGAGACGCCGCTCCACCACCCGGCGCGCCATCCCCCGGCGACTTGGGCTTCGGCCAGTGGCAGCCTGCTCCTGCTCAATCCAAATCTCGGCGAGATGAAGCAGGTAGGGCTCTTCGGCCATCGAGTCGACGAAGATCGATCCCCGTAGTGCGTCGTTCCTGAATCGCGTGCGAATCTCGTCGCACAGGGCATCGAACAGCGGTTCCCCGGGGTGAAGCCAGATGCCGGTGTCGTCATCCTGTGGCCGGCGAGTCGTCAACCACTCGCGCGCGTCGCGGGGATAGGTGTCGAACGCCGGCAACAACCGGTCGAGAGCGCCGCGCTTTGCCGGCGCCAGAGCGAAGCGGTCGTCCAGGTCGCCCTTGATTTCGAGATCGAGGAGTCGCGCACCCCGCTCGACCAAACGCCGCACATGCGCGGGAAGGAGGTGCAGGTAGCGCTCCCTTTCCACCTCAGGACGCAGATCCTCTCCGGTCACGGAGGCTTCCGGTACGCCATAGACGTCCGCGTCCCGCTCATCGATCCGCTTCACCCGGGCAGCGTCAACCGCCTGCTCGACCCGCTCGACTGCCCGCCCCTCGCCCTCGTCGCTCGTCGCACGGGCCATGAAACGGGTCAGCGACTCGCCCTCGAACAGGCGGCCGACCACGTCGAAGACCTTGTCGGATGAGAGTTCCTCCCGAATGGCGTCGAGCTTCTCCAGCAGCACCCGCAAGACCCTTCCCTCGCGGGTGCTGCCAGCGACGAGATTGAAGATCCGGACCTCGGACTGCTGGCCGTAGCGGTGGATCCGGCCCATCCGCTGCTCCAGTCGCGCCGGGTTCCACGGGATGTCGTAGTTCACCATTAGCCGGCAGAACTGCAGGTTGATGCCTTCGCCGGCCGCATCGGTCGCGACCATGTAGCGCGCGCCGTTCGGCCGCCTGAAAGCCGCCACCTGGCGTTCCCGCTCCCGCCAGTCCATGCCGCCGTGGATCTGCGCCGTGTGGCCCCTGTAGCCAAGCCCCTCCAGGCGCCGGACCAGGTGGTCCACGGTGTCCCTATGTTCGCTGAAGATGAGCCACTTCTCATCCTTGCAGTCGGGATCCTCGAGCACCTGACGGAGCTGCTCGAACTTGGTTTCCGTGCCGGAGGCGATCAGTTGGCGCGCCTGTTCTGCCAGGTCTTCGACCTGCTCCGCCTCACGCCGCAGCTCCTCCGCGCCGACCACGGTGACTGCCCCGAGAACCGCATCCTCGTACGCCTCGTTGCCCTCGGCCCAGCCGTCGGCAGCCATGTCGTCGTCCGCCGCCGCGTCGTCGAAGTAGTCGCGGCGGTGCCGCTCGCTTAGGCGGCGCTGCCTCTGCAGCAGCAGGTCGGCTGTGAGTTCGCCGTTCTCGATCGCCTCCGCCGTCCGCGTGAGCTTCTCGATACGCCGTTCGAAAGAACGGAGCAGAGCCCAGGTCGAACTGGCGAGCCGACGTTGGAACACGGTCTTGGCCAACTCGACGGCGGGCTGGTTGTCCAGGGCACGGCCGTAGCAGTCATCGAGATACCGGGTGGTCCGTTCGTAGAGGTTCTGCTCGCCGTCCTCACCTCCGCTCAGGCGGTAACTGAACGTGTCGCACGTTCGCGGAGGGTAGAGCGGTCCACCGTCGAGGCCGGTCATCTCCTCCTTCGTGCGACGGAGGAAGTGTCGATCGCGTGTAGATCGGGAAGCCCGGCGAACGGCCTCCACCGCGCCGAAAGCGTCGGCGTCGAGCAGTCGCCACAGCCATGCGTAGGGAAGGCTCTTTCCCATGTGCGGCGTGGCGGTGAGAAGCAGGAGATGTTGCGCTGTCCAGTCAAGACCGCCGAACCGACCTTCCAGGCCGGCGCCGACCGCCAGTGCTTCGGCGAGCTGGTAGCGGCGGGTCCTGTCGATGCGGTTGCCCCTCTCGTGGACGCTGAGTTTGTGCGCCTCGTCGAAGACGACCAGGTCGTAGCCGCGGCCGGCCCGTCGGAGGATGTCGAACATCTTGTCGCCAGCCAGCGTGTCCAGCGATACGATCACGCGGTCGCCGCCAGAGCCGCGGAACGGATTGTCCGCTCTCGCCTCGGCACCGTCGACGATGCGGAAGTCCAGTCGAAACAGGTTCCACAGCTCCCGCCGCCAGTTGCCGACCAAACCCGCGGGAGGAACGATCAACACGCGCTCCAGGCGCTCCCTCGACATCATCTCGCGGACGTACAGACCGGTCATGATCGTCTTCCCGGCGCCGGCATCGTCCGCGAGCAGGAAGCGCAGCGGATCCTGCTTCAGCATCCGCTCGTAGACGGCGAAGCGCTGGTGCAGCAGCGGATGGATGCGCGACGTCTCGATCGCGAAGGCCGGGTTGAACTGCCGCCCGAACGACAACCGGAGCGCGTCCGCCACCGCGAGCACGGCCTCGGGGTCGCCCGCGAAGTCCAGGCCAACAGCCGGACGCGCTGCCGGGCGCAGCGTTCGCATGGGCTGCACTTCGGATGCCGCTGCCGCGGCCGCGGCCTCCTGGCGGAGTTGCGCCAGCTTCTCGAGCGCGAGCCGTCGGGGATAGGACTGTCCGGACTCCCAACGGTGGACGGTGATCGTCGAAACGCCGAGTCGTTCGGCGAACTGTTCCTGCGTCAGCCCGAGGTGGCCGCGAAGGCGGCGGACGTCGCCGTCGATCTCGACTGGGGAACCTTGATGAGAAGTGAACTCCGCCACGGCGGAGCATTCTACAGCAGTGTGCCTGTGATGTCGAACACGCGACCTATCAAATGTTAGATTTGGCGCCCGATCGACTCCTTGTCGGCCATCTGACCGCGCAAACCGGGCTCGCCGCTTCGCGGCATCGCACTTGATGCGGACCAGAAGGTCCGCGCACCCAGAGAACGACCCTGGTGCGGCGGAGTTCTCTACATGCAGATGATGTGGCGTCACTGCGGGCTACTGCAGAACAGCATCCCGGCCCCGCGCCATACGTGGTGGGCAATACTCTACGGCTCCACCCAGACAGGAAGAGGTGTTCTCGATGCCGAAGCGGTTCCACTACCTGTTCGCCGCCGCGGTCGCAGCCGTGGCCCTCGTCGGCCCGGCCGTTCACGCGCAGTCCGGCGACGCCTTCGTCCCGGTCACCGACGAGATGCTCGAGAACCCGGCGCCGGAGGACTGGCTCATGTGGCGGCGCACCGCGAACGGCTGGGGCTACAGCCCGCTCGCCCAGATCACGCCAGAGAACGTCGGCGATCTGCGGATGGTGTGGACCCGGTCGCTGAACGACGGTAGCCAGACCGGCACGCCACTGGCCTACCGGGGCGTCATGTACATGCCGAATCCGAACGACGTGATCCAGGCGCTCAACGCCGCGACCGGCGATCTGATCTGGGAGCACCGCCGCAAGATCCCCGAGGACGCGAAGGACTACGTCGGGGGCTTCCTGTCCCAGAACAACCGGAACATCGCGATCTTCGCGAACCTGATCATCGACACGAGCGTCGACGACCACCTCTTCGCGCTCGACGCCGAGACCGGCAAGATGGTCTGGGAGACGATGGTCCTCGACTACAGGGTCCATCCCGCGCTCCAGGGCGCCGGCCCGATCATCGGCAACGGCAAGGCGTTCTCGGGCCGCAGTTGCTCGCCGCGCGCCGGGCCCGAGGCCTGCGTGATCACCGCCCACGACGCGTTGACCGGCGAGGAGCTGTGGCGGCGCCTCACGATTCCCGCCCCCGGCGAACCGGGCAACGAGACCTGGGGCGACGTGCCCTTCGAGAAGCGGGCTCACGTCGGCTCCTGGATGCCGCCGAGCTACGACCCGGAACTCAACCTGGTCTTCGCCGGCACCTCGGTCACGGCGCCGGCGCCGAAGTTCATGCTGGGCGGAACGGACAAGACGCACCTGTACCACAACTCGACGCTCGCGCTCGACGGCGATACCGGCGAGATCGTCTGGCACTACCAGCACATGAACGACCACTGGGATCTCGACCATCCGTTCGAACGCCTGATCGTCGACACCGCGGTGGCGCCGGACCCGGACGAGGTGGCCTGGATCAACCCGAACATCGAGACCGGCGAAGTGCGCAAGGTGATCACCGGCATCCCCGGCAAGACGGCCCTCGTCTACTCAATCGACCGGGAGACGGGCGAGTTCCTCTGGGCTCGGCCAACCGTCTACCAGAACGTGATCCAGAGCATCGACGGCGAGACCGGCAAGGCGACCGAGAACCCGGAGGTCATCTTCCACGCGCTGGAGGAGGAGCGGCTCATCTGCCCGAACATGCACGGCGGCAAGGACTGGGAGGCCGGCGCCTACAGCCCCGAGACGAACACGCTGTACTACCCGCTGCGCAACATGTGCATGCCGACGCTGACGACGACGGACCCGAGCGCGTCCCACCCCTACTACGCCCTGAGCGTCCGCCACGAACTGGCGCCCGGCACCGAGAACCTCGGCACCGTCTACGCGATCTCCGCAGAGACCGGCAAGACAGTCTGGCTGCACGAACAGCGCGCCTCGACGACCTCCCTGGTCGCCACCGGCGGGGGATTGCTCTTCGGCGGCGATGTGAACGGCCGCTTCAAGGCCTACAGCCAGGAGACCGGCGAGGTGCTGTGGGAGGTGAACCTCGGCGCGCCGGTGACCGGTTACCCGATCACCTACGCCGTCGACGGCACACAGTACGTGGCGGTCAGCACCGGCATCTCGGCGACCACGTCGAGCTTCCTGCGGCTGACGCCGGAACTCAAGCCCGGCTTCGCGAACAACCTGTTCGTCTTCGCGCTGGAGTACGCCAGTCCCTGAGCCGCCGTCTCACCGGTACACCTCCCGGCGATGACCGATGCGGACGACCAGAATTGTCAGCTCTTCGTGGAATGCCTCGTAGATGATCCGGTACCGCCCCACGCGAAGTCGACGCAGGCCCCCGAACTCGCCCTTGAGCGCGGCACCTGCGGAGGGTTCCTGAGCGAGACGGTCGATCGCCGCGACGAGCCGCGTTCGCTCCTGCGCGTCGATTCTCCTCAGAGTTCTGGCGGCGCTACCCTTGATCTTGATCGAGTAGCTCACGCTTGACGTCATCCCAATCAAGGACCGGGTCGGCGGGATCGTTGAGTCGATCCAGCGCCAGACGCAGATCCTCGAAGTCGTCGAGGTAGTACTCGAGCGCCTGCCTGACCAACTGCGCTCTCGAGCGATTCAACTGGCTCGCGGCGCGGTCGGCCTTCTCGACCAGGTCCTCGGGAAGTCTTGCCGTCACTTGCACCATTGTCGTCCTCTCTGACCCCACATGATGTCTTTGACTTCGCATGAAGTCAACAGCGTCGCTCAGCGTGGCGCCTCGACGACGCGGCCCACCGTTTACGGCGGCATTCGCTCGACCGCGATTCCCTCCAACAGGCTGGAGTTCGCTAGCAACTCCCAGTCACCGGCCGGGTACCCGTTGGCGCTCAGTAGGAACGCGACGATGTCGATGTACGCCTGGTCGCCAAGTGTCCCGGGTTCTTCCGGCGGCATGGTCGACTGGACGCTGGTGTAGATGTCCGCCACCTTGAGCCCACGCCAGCGGAACCTGAACGCCACGCCGGTCAGACCCGGCGCCATTTCGCCGCCGCCCAGGCCCTCGCCGTGGCATTCGGCGCAGTGCGCGTCGTAGGCGGCCCGACCTCGCTTCGCCTGTGCTTCGGTGAAGATGCCGTCGAGAACGGAGGCCGGCGGTGCGGCCGGTTCAGACTCCGCTGCCGCTGGCGGTGCCTGGGCCGGAGCGGACGGCGGCGTCGTCACGATCGCCGTCGAGCAGGCCAAGGTGGACGCCAAGACCGGTACTGTGACCCCGACCGCAGTGAGGAAGGCCCTTCGGGTTGCCATCGTCGCCAACGTACTACGCGGTCGCCTCGCAGGTACAGAGACCTCCGGGCCCGCTCCTCAGAACGACGACCCGGGCTCCCGAAGGAACGCGATCTCCTCTGGCGTCGAAGAGCGGCCGAGGACGCGGTTGCGATGTGGGTAGCGCCCAAAGCGATCGATGATCGCCTTGTGCCGCCGCTCGAAGTCCAGGCTCTCCGGGTCGTCGAGGCTCTCGAACAACTGGACCGCGATCTCGTGGATCCGCGGCGACTCGCTGTGCTCGTAGGGCATGTAGAAGAACTGCCGCTGGACCGGCGGAACAGCCTGATCGGCACCAATCCGCGCCGCCTCCTGTGCCAGCGCCAACGCCATCGCGTCGGCCGCGAAGGCGCGCGGGTCCTCGCGGTAGAGGTTGCGCGAGAACTGGTCGAGCACGATGATCTCGGCGAGGCGCCCTTCCGGCGTATCCCGCCAGCCGTGCAGCTCTCCCCGAACCGCCTGGTCGTGCAGTGCTCCGAACCGAGAGCGGATTGCCGCGTCGAACTGCGGATCGCTGCTCCACCACTGCTCGGGACCACTCTCTTCAAACCAGAAGGACAGGACTTCTTCGATCATGTTCACGTGTTCTATCCTCTACTACCTCCATGCTTCAGAGATCGTCCCGCCTGTTCCTGACGGCGCTGGCAATCGCGGCCTGCGGCTCTACGGCCTCGCTGTGGGCCGCCGTCGAGCCGGCGCCCGCCGTCGACTTCCAGCGCGACGTCCGGCCGATCCTCTCCAACAACTGCTTCGCCTGCCACGGTCCCGACGAGGCGACCCGCCAAGCGGATCTGAGGCTCGATACGCGGGACGGCGCGTTCAGTGCGCGGCCTCCGGCGGGCCGGAGCAACCGACCGCGCGGTCCTGCGGTCGTCGCCGGCGACATCGACGCCAGTCTGCTGGTGGAGCGCATCAACCACGCGGACCCGCTGCGGCGGATGCCGCCCGAGGTGTCGCAGAAGTCACTCTCCGACGAGCAGATCGGGACCCTTACCCGCTGGATCGAGCAGGGCGCGCCCTGGGACGAGCACTGGTCGTTCGCCGCCATCGAGCGGCCGGCGCCGCCGACGGTCGACGACGAAGCCTGGGCCCGCGATCCGCTCGACCGCTTCATCCTGGCGCGTCTCGAAGCGGAGGAACTGACTCCCGCCGGGGAGGCCGACCGCCGCACCCTGGCCCGGCGGGCCGCCCTCGACCTGACCGGCCTGCCGCCCGACCCGGGCACGCTCGCGACCTTCCTCGGCGACACGGAGGAAGGCGCCTACGAGCGGCTCGTCGACCGCCTGCTCGCTTCGCCGCACTGGGGCGAGCACCGCGCCCGTTACTGGCTGGACGCGGCGCGCTACGGCGACACCCACGGCATCCACATCGACAACTACCGGGAGATGTACGCCTACCGGGACTGGGCGATCCAGGCGTTCAACCGGAACCAGCCGTTCGACCAGTTCACGCTCGACCAGATCGCCGGCGACCTGCTGCCGGAACCCACCCTGGACCAGTTGATCGCCACCGGGTTCCAGCGCAACAACATCACGACGAACGAGGGCGGCGTCGTGATCGAGGAGTATGAGGCGATCTACGCCAAGGACCGGGCCGAGACGATCGGCAGCGTGTTCATGGGCCTGACCGTCGGCTGCGCGACCTGCCACGACCACAAGTTCGACCCGATCAGCCAGCGGGAGTTCTACGCGCTGACCGCGTTCTTCCGGAACACGACGCAGTACGTGATGGACGGCAACATCTCCGACCCGCCGCCGACCCTGGTGGTGCCCCACGAAGATGACCGCGATAGCTGGTACCGCCTGCGCGAGGAGGTCGGCGAGATCGACGACGCGATGGCGGAACGCCCGGACGCGATGGAGGCGGCGTTCGAGGAGTGGCTCGGCACCGGCGCCCACCGGTCCATCGAAGCTCCGCTGGGGACGGCCTCCGAACTCCTCCGGCTCGACCTCGACGGCGAGGAGCCGGCCGCGATCCTGAAGGGCGAACGGCAGCCCCTCGCCTCGTCACAGGGGATCCGCATCGAGCCCGGCCCGAAAGATCTGCCCGCGGTGCTCTTCGACGGAGAATCCTGGGTCGAGCTGCCGAACCTCGAACTCGACACGGACTCGCCGTTCTCGCTGGCCCTCTGGGTCCGCATGCCGGAAGCCGAGGGCACCTACACGATCGCGAGCCAGTACGACCCGACCGACGGCAACCGCGGCTGGGCGATGACCCTGGCTGCACGGGAGCTTTACTTCGGCCTCTACGGCGATCGAGCGGGACCCGGCCGGGGCGTCACCAGCATCCTGATCAACCCGAACAACACGCAGCGGCTCACTCCCGGCGAGTGGACCCACATCGTCGCCACCTACGACGGCTCCGGCGAACGCGGCGGCATGCACATCTACCGCGACGGTGGTCGCGTTCCCGAGCAGGGCAGCGAGTACTTCAGGAAGGTCGAGGGCCGCATCCGCACCGACCGGCCGTTCTACCTCGGGCGGGGCGACGTGAGGGACGACGGCAAGCCGCGGACGCTGGCCGGCGGCGCCGTCGCCGACGTGCGCGTCTTCGACCGCGTGCTGTCAGTAGAGGAAGCGAAGGTCGTCTCGGAGTGGAGTGCGCTCCGGACGGCTGCCGCCAAGGCGCCGGTGGCACTCGACGCCCCCGAGCGCGAGGCGCTGCGACGCTCCTACCTCAAGACACACGACGACGAGTGGCGCCGGCTCGCCTCCCGCCGGCTCGAGATCGAAGCGGAGTGGCGCGAACTCCGCCGCCGCGGCACGATCACTCACGTCATGCAGGAACTCCCGGACAGCGAGCCGGCGGCCCACGTCCTCTACCGCGGCAACTCCGACCAGCCGCGCGAGCGGGTGACTGCGAGAACGCCGGCCGCGCTGCCCCCGATGCCGGAGGACCTGCCCCGCAACCGGCTGGGCCTCGCCCAGTGGCTGGTGGACGAGACGAACCCGCTGACGGCGCGGGTCACCGTCAACCGCTTCTGGCAGCAGGTCTTCGGCACCGGGCTCGTCGTCACCGCCGAGGACTTCGGCGCCCAGGGCGACGTGCCGTCGCACCCAGCGCTCCTCGACTTTCTTTCGACCGAGTTCCGGGAATCGGGCTGGGACGTCAAGGGCTTCTTCCGGCGGCTGGTGACCTCGTCGACCTACCGGCAGGCGGCCACGCTCACGCCAGAGAAGCTGGAGCAGGACCCGGACAACCGGCTGCTCTCGCGCGGCCCGCGTTTCCGCATGGACGCGGAGATGGTCCGCGACACGGCGCTCGCGGCCAGCGGCCTCCTGGTGCGCACGATCGGCGGCCCGAGCGTCAAGCCGTATCAACCGGAGGGGCACTGGGAGCGGGTGGCGATGAACGCCAGCAACACGTCCCGTTACCAGCAGGACTCGGGGGACAAACTCTACCGGCGGAGCCTCTACACCTTCTGGAAGCGCGCCGCGCCGCCGCCGTCGATGACCATCTTCGACGCCGGCAACCGCGAGCACTCGATGGTGCGCCGCGAACGGACGAACACGCCGCTTCAGGCACTGGTCACGATGAACGACACGCAGTTCGTCGAGGCGTCGCGCTTCCTCGCCCAGCGGGCGATGCGCGAGGCCGGTGACGACTTCGACCGCCGGCTCGACTACCTCACGACCCGGCTGCTGGCCCGGGACTTCGACGACTCGGAGCGGACGGTGGCACGACGGACGTACGAGGGCCTGATCGACCTCTACAGCGCCGATAAAGCGGCGGCCAAGCAGCTCGTCGATGTTGGTGAGTCGGCCCATGACGCCGGCCTGCCATTCGACGAGTCGGCGGCCTGGACGATGTTGGCGAGCCAGTTGATGAACCTGGACGAGACCCTGAACAAGTAGCCGGAGGCCTTAGGGAATGGACCCATTCAAGGAAACCGTTCGAGCCGAGACCAGGCGCCAGTTCTTCGGTACGGCCGCGCGAGGCATCGGCGGACTGGCGCTGGCCAGCCTGTTCGCCGAGGACGCTTTCGCTCTCCCCGCAGCCAGGGACCGGTTCGGCGGCCTGCCCGACCTGCCGCACTTCGCGCCGAAGGCGAAGCAGTGCATCTATCTCCACATGATGGGCGCGCCGCCGCAGATGGACCTGCTCGACTACAAACCGAAAATGAAGGAGTACTTCGACCAGGACCTGCCCGACTCGATCCGGCAGGGGCAGCGGCTGACGACGATGACCTCCGGCCAGTCCCGCTTCCCGATCGCGCCGTCCGTCTTCGAGTTCTCACAACACGGCGGGAACGGCGCCTGGTTCTCCGAACTCCTGCCCCACACGGCGAGCATGGCGGACGACATCGCGATCATCCGCTCGATGCACACCGACGCGATCAACCACGAGCCGGGCATCACCTTCATCCAGACCGGCCAGCAGATTCCCGGGCGGCCGTGCATCGGCTCCTGGTTCGCCTACGGCCTCGGCAGCCTGAACGAGGACCTGCCGACCTTCGTCGTAATGAACGCGGAGCGCAGCCACCCGGCGGCGGGCCTCCAGGCGATCTCGGCGAAACTCTGGAGCGCCGGTTTCCTGTCACCCGAGTACGCAGGCGTGGGGCTCCAGACCGGCGACGAGCCGGTGCTCTACCTCAAGGATCCACACGGCGTCTCGCCGGATGTCCGGCGACGGGTGCTCGACGGCATGAGCGAGCTGAACCGGCTGCGCCACGCCCAGGTCGGCGACCCGGAGACCCTGGCCCGCATCGAGCAGTACGAGATGGCGTTCCGCATGCAGTCCTCGGTGCCGGAGATGGCGGACCTCTCGAGTGAGCCGGAGAGCACCTGGGAACGCTGGGGCGAGGAAGCCCGGGAGCCCGGCAAGTTCCAGAACGCGGCCTTGATGGCCCGGCGTCTGGTCGAGCGCGGCGTGCGCTTCGTGCAGATCTACCACCGCGGCTGGGACGTCCACTCCCTCCTGCCGACGGTGCTGCCTGCCCAGGCCCGCGACGTCGATCGGGCCGCCTGGGCGCTGATCCAGGACCTGAAGGAGCGCGGTCTCTTCGACGAGACCCTGGTCATCTGGGGCGGCGAGTTCGGACGGACGATCTACTCCCAGGGGGCCCTCACCGCTGAGAACTACGGCCGCGACCATCATCCGCGCTGCTTCAGCATCTGGATGGCCGGCGGCGGGGTCAGGGGCGGCGTCGTCCACGGCGAGACGGACGACTTCTCGTACAACATCGTCAAGGACCCGGTGCACATCCACGACTTCCAGGCCACGGTGCTGCACCTGTTCGGCATCGACCACGAGCGGTTCACGTACCGGCACCAGGGGCTCGACGCCCGGTTGACCGGCGTCGAGAAGGCGCGGGTGGTCAGGGAAGTCCTCGCCTAGGAACCACCGGCGTAGCGCCGGCTGATCGCGGCCTGGGCGAGGGAGTACCAGGAGAAGTACGCCACGATGCGGCTCACGAGTTCCGAGATGGCGCGGTGGCGGCGCGCCTATCTCGATGTGCTCCGCAAGGCCACGCTGGCTTCCGGCGGGCGCCGGCTCGTGCTCAAGAGCCCAACCAACCTCGGCCGCACCGCCGAACTGCTGCGCCTGTTTCCCGACGCGAAGTTCATCCACATCGTCCGAAATCCCTACGTCGTCTACCGGTCGATGACGAACCTGTACCGGCACGTGCTGCCGATCTGCCAACTGGACGACGCGGAACCGGAAGACGTGATCGCCGGCCTGCTCGACTCCTACGCCGCGATGATGAGGCAGTACATGAAGGACCGGGAGTCGATCCCTCCGGGACACCTGGCCGAAGTGCGTTTCGAGGATCTCGAACGAGCGCCCATGGCCGAACTGGAGCGTCTCTACAACGAGCTGGCGCTGCCGGGCTGGGAGCGGGCCCGCAAGCCGATCGGCGACTATCTCGGGACCCTGTCGGGCTATCGCAAGAACGCCTACAGGATCGATCCGGAGACGATCGACATTGTCGACCGGAACTGGGGATTCGCGGTGGACGCCTGGGGTTACCGGCCGCCGAAGTAACGACCACGAGGAGAGGAGACGAACTCATGATTCGAGCTGAAGAACGCAACGACATCACGCCGCTGTGCCCGCACTGCGAGCATCCCGTGAGTGTCTACTTCCGGGAGATCTCGGGAATCCTGGGCAAGCGCTACCTCTACTTCTGCGCCCTGTGCAAGAAGGTGCTCGGCGTCTCGCACCGCAAGGGCTTCTTCATGGGGTAGAACCGCCCGCCTCAGTCGATACGGAGGCGGTCGAACTCATCCCAGGCGGACATGTCCGACAGGACGACCTGATCGCCCGGAACCAATCCGTCCAGCACCTCGATCGTGTTGGCGGAGCTTCTGCCCAGGAGCACACGTGTGCGCGTAGCGCCGTTCCCCTCGCCGTCCAGTCGGAAGAGACCGACCTCGCTCTCTTCCTGGCCGACGACGGGCCGACCGACGAAGACCACGTCCTCGAGCCGTTCGAGCTCGATGGTTCCGGCGACCGTCAGGTCCGGCCTGGCCCCGCGCGGAAGATCGCCGTCCAGCGCGACATCGACCGTGACGGTCCCCTCTTCGACCGCCGGATCGATCCTGACCACCCTGCCGGGGACGATGCCGTTTCGCGTGTCGACCGAGGCGACCTGCCCGATCTGAACGTCCTTCGCCTGGGTCTCGGCAATCCGCAGTTCAGCCTTCAGCGCCGTCGGGTCGCCGACCCGGGCCAGACTGGTGCCCGCGGTGACGCGCTGCCCCTCCTCGACCGGCACCTGCTGGAGAACGCCATGCATGCCGGCGCGGACCCGCAGAGCCGCGACCTGATCGAGCCGCAGTTGCCAGATCGCGCGTAAACGATCCACTTCGGCCTGCTCGACCGCGAGCTTGGCCGCCTTCGTCGTTTCCGCGATGCCGAGGCGCTCCTCCTCCAGGGCGAAGCGCGTTTCATGTTCCCGCTTCGACGCCTGCGCCCGCTGGAGTTCGATCGCCGAAGCCAGACCGTCCTTGGCGAGTTCGGCGTCTGCGTCCGCCTCGAGCCGCGCCACAACTAGCGCAGCCTCCACGCTCGCAAGTCCCGCCTTCTGCATCAATAGCTCACTCTCGAGCTCCACCTTTCGATTCTCGTAGCGGGCCTCGGCGGCGCGGAGGTTGAGCTCCGCTTCCCTGGCCTGGTGCTCGAGTTCCGGGTTGCTCAGTTCGACGATCACCGAGTCCGGCGTCACTTCGGCGCCCGGATCGATCACGATCCTCTCGACAGTGCCTTCCGTCGTGGCGGGGATCCAGCGGATGTTCTCCGGCACCAGGGTTCCTCGCCCCCGGACTTCCCGCACCATCGGGCCCCGTCGCACCGTGTCGATATAGAGAGCGTCCCGGTCGACGCGCGGCGCCGACGGCTGCACCTGCTGCAGACCGAGCGTGACCAGCACCAGCAGGAAGCCTCCGAGCGAGTAGTACGTCACCCGGCGAAGCTTCTTCTTCCGCGCCAGGTCCGGTCTCGCGACGTCCATCAGGTCGTGGCCCGCCCGTCGAAGAGATGTATCTCCCTCTCCGCATAGTCGGCGTAGCGGGGATCGTGGGTGACCATGCAGATCGTCGACCCTTCCTCGTGCAGCGTCCGCAGCAGGTCCATCACCGCGCCGCCGTTCTTCGAGTCGAGGTTGCCCGTCGGCTCGTCGGCGAGCAGGATCGAGGGCTGGCCGGCAACGGCACGCGCGACGGCGACCCGCTGCTGCTGCCCTCCGGAGAGCTGGCTCGGCAGGTGCTTCGCGCGCGGCGCCATCTCCACCTTCTCCAGTGCCTGACCGACCAGCTCGCGCCGCTCCCTCGGCCGGATTCCCCGATACGTGAGCGGAAGCTCGACGTTCTCGTAGACGGTCAGGTCGCCGATCAGGTTGAAGTTCTGGAAGATGAAGCCGATCTCCCGGTTACGGATCCGCGCTCGCTCGGACTGCCGGAGCTGCGCCACCGGGTAGCCGTTCAGCGTGTAGTCGCCAGCGGTCGGTGTATCGAGCAGACCGAGGATCGACAGCAGGGTCGACTTGCCGCAGCCGGATGGCCCGGACACCGCCACGTACTCGCCCGAGTCGATGTCGAGAGTGACCCCATCGAGCGCGTGGGTCTCGATCTCGTCCGTGTAGAAGACCTTCGAGACGTTCTCCAGATGAATCAGCGTATTCATGGTGTAGACAATCTACGTCATATGGAGTAGCTTGTCTACACCATGACGCCAGCAAGCCCCCGCAACCAGCTTCTCTACGGAACCCTCGACCTGCTCATCCTGCGCACGCTGGTCTACGGCCCGGCGCACGGTCACGCGATCGCCGGGCACATCCAGCGCGTATCGGAAGACGCGCTCCGCATCGAGACCGGCTCCCTGTACCCGGCCCTTCACCGGCTGGAGGCACGCGGCTGGATCGCGGCGAAGTGGAAGACCTCCGACAAGGGCAAGCGCGCCAGGTACTACCGGCTCACCAGAACCGGGCGGCGGCAGTTCGTCGTCGAGCAGTCACGGTGGCAGCAACTCTCGGTTGCCGTGACCAGGGTGCTGCGTCCGGCGGAGTAGCGGGAGAGACCAGGGCAATGCTGCACGTGCTCTACAATCGTCTGCGCTCCGTCTGGCATCGGCGACGCAAGGACGCCGAACTCGACGAGGAGATCCGCTTCCACCTGGCTGAGGAAGTGGAAGAACGGGTAGACGCCGGCCTGGCTCCCGAACAGGCGCACGCCGAGGCACGGCGCGGCTTCGGCAACGTCCTGCTGACTCGCGAACTGACCCGCGAAGCCTGGGGCTGGGCACCGGCGGAGCGCTTTCTCAGGGACGTCGGTGCCGCGTTCCGGATGATGCGACGCAACGCCGGCTATACCTGCGCCGTCGTCCTCACCCTGGCACTCGGCATCGGACTGAACGCCCCGATGTACGAGATGCTGTCGAGGCTCTTCCTTCAGCCGCCACCCCATATCGAGGACCCGGACGCCGTTCATCGCGTCTGGCTGAGCGAGCGCGACGACTCGGACGATCGCGGAGTCTTCACTGGCCCGGCCTCTGCGTGGGATCGGATGCAGTGGCTCGAATTCAGCGCACTGAGCGCCGACAACGGGCCCACCGGCGCGGTCGCGGGCTACACGGCACCCCGGTTCATGCCGAACGGACGCGGTCAGACTGCCGAGAACCTCAGCGTCTCCTGGGTCACGGGAGAGTTCCTGGATCTCCTGGGAGTAGAGCCCACGATCGGCCGGCTGATCGGCCCGGAGGACGACGACCCGGCGGCGGCACCCGTCGCCGTCGTCAGCGACGGCTACCGGCGGGAGAGGTTCGCCAGCCCGCAGGAAGCACTCGGCGCAACACTAGAATTCGACGACGTCACGTACGTCGTCGTCGGCGTGCTGCCACCCGGTTTCTCCGGACCGGATCCGGACGGGGTCGATGTCTGGCTACCTTTGGAACCGGCGGTAACGGCCTTGCGCGGGGACCGCTGGCAAAGCTTCGGAAGTGGCTTCTATCTGACGCCATTGGCCCGGCTTCCGCGCGGTCTGACCCCCGAGACCGCCGGCGCAGCGGCGACCGCCGCGGTCCGCGCGGCACGCGCCGACTCGCCCTTCGGGGACTCGCTCGACCCCGAAGCGACCGTCGTGCTGGGTTCCATCCTCAGGACCCGAGGTCCCTCCTCGCCGTCCGGCGAGATTCGCCTTGCACTGGTCGTCGGCGGCGTCACGCTGCTGGTCCTCCTCATTGCGACCGTCAACATGTCCAACCTTCTGTTGGTGCGAGTGGCGGCGCGCCGCCGCGAACTGGCGGTGCGCTACGCGCTCGGTGCCGGCAGATGGGGAGTCGGACGCCTGCTGGCGATAGAGAGTCTCGTGCTCGCCACGGTCTCTGGCGCCGTGGCGCTGGCCGTAGCCGCGGTTGCGGGCCGCACCCTGCGCCTCACCCTGCTGCCGGGACATCAGGGGACCGTGGACGCGCTGAACTTCACGGCTGTCGGCTTCACGGGGTTCGCCGTGCTTGCGGTCGGCCTCGGCGCGGCCATTGCGCCCGCCGTGTACGCGGCACGGAGCCGGCAGATCGAGAGGCTCGACAGCTCGCGAGGCGCCAGCGCACTCGGTACGCCGGTCCGCACCGGTTTGATCGTCGTTCAGGCCGCGCTATCTCTGGTGCTCCTCAGCGGAACCGCCGTCTTTTACCGCTCGTTCGAGGCGGCGCGTCAGGTCGACGTCGGCTACGCGAAGGAGAACCTGATCTCGGTGGACCTGGCGGGCTTTCGCCGCACCGGGCCGCTCGATGAGGCCGCGATCGACGCTCTGGAGTCCCGCCTCCGGTCACTACCGGTCGTCCTCGATGTCGCCCAGGGAACGAACTCACCGATGTGGGGGCAGGCCGCGATGCCGCCACCACGGGTCGAAGGGCTGGACCGCCTGCCGTTCAACGAAGGTCCCTACGTAGGCCTAACGACGTCCAACTTCTTCCGCGTCGCGGGCTTGGCGATTGTGGAAGGTCGCGGCTTTACCGAGTGGGATCGCGCCGAGACCCAGAAGGTCGCGGTCGTGGACACGATGTTCGCCCACGGCGTCTGGCCCGGCAAGAGCGCCGTGGGCCAGTGCCTCTTCTTCGGCCAAGCGTCCACGGAGTGCACCATGGTCGTCGGCGTCGTGGAATCCGCCCTCGACAGGGGCCTGCTGGACGCCGACCGCGCCGCCGTTTACTACCTGCCCATCTCCCAGGCTTCGTCGAACCCCATTCAGGCCGGCTTCGTGAACAACATGCGCACGCTGGTCGTGCGGACTCGCGGGAACCCCGGGAGCGCGGTGCAGCCAACGCTCCTCGCCCTGGCGGACCTGTTCCCCGACCTCCCGCGCGACAACGTCCGGAGCCTCCAGACTGTCTTCGCGCCGCGGATCCGTACGTGGACGATCGGTACGGGGCTGTTCGGCGCCTCCGCCGCCCTGGCGGTGCTACTCGCCGCCATCGGGCTCTATGCGGTCATCGCGTTCGGTGTGCGCCAACGCGAACTGGAGTTCGGCATCCGTCGCGCCTTGGGCGCCAGGGCGTCGCGCCTCCTGCGCATGGTGCTGGCGCGTGGCTTCTCCCTGGCCGCGGCCGGCGTCGCAGCCGGCACGCTCGCCGCGCTGTGGGCGGGCAGGTTCGTGGAACCCCTGCTCTTCGACGGCCGGACTCCCCGCGACCCGCTGGCGTTCGCCGCCGCTGCGCTCGTACTCCTGACCATAGCCGTGATGGCCTCCTTGCTGCCGGCCCGCCGGGCCTCTCGCGCCGACCCTCGTCAGGCGTTGGAGGCTGAGTAGCACCACCTAACCGGATGCTGAAGCAGTTCCTGTTTCGCCTGCGTTCGAGCTGGGACCGGCGGCGGAGGGACGCCGAGCTCGACGACGAGATCCGCTTCCATCTCGCCGAAGAAGCGGAAGAGCGAGTCGAGGCGGGCCTGTCTCCCGAACGAGCCCATGCCGAAGCACGGCGCGACTTCGGCAACGTCACGCTGATTCGCGAGCGGACCCGCGAGACCTGGGGCTGGGCGCCCGTGGAGCTGCTCCTCAAGGACATCCGCGCCGCCTTCCGGATGATGCGGCGCAACACCGGCTACACCTGCGCCGTGGTCCTCACCCTGGCCCTCGGCATTGGCCTGAACGCCCCGATGTACGAGATGCTGTCCCGCCTCTTTCTCCAGCCGCCACCCCACATCGAGGACCCGGACCGCGTTCATCGCCTCTGGGTCAGCGAGCGCATCGATCCAGGCGATCGCGGCGCCTCCACGGGACGAACCTGGGTAGTCGATGCGATGCAGTGGCTCGACTTCGAGGCCCTGGCCGCAGACAGCGCACTCATCGACGGCGTCGCGGGCCACCGAGTCTCGTTCAGGACGAACGGCCGCGGTCAGCGCGCCGAGAATCTCACCGTCTCCTGGGTCACGGGAGAGTTCTTCGACTTCCTTGGCGTGGCTCCTACGGCCGGAAGGTTGATCGCCGCCACGGACGACCACCTGGCGGCGCAACCCGTTGCCGTGGTCAGCGACGGCTACCGGCGGCAGCGGTTCGGCAGCGCGGAGGAAGCGCTCGGCACGACGGTCAGCTTCGAGGACGTCACCTACCTCGTCGTCGGCGTGCTGCCGCGCGGCTTCTCCGGACCCCGCTCGAACGCAGTCGACGTCTGGCTCCCTCTTGAACACGCCGCAACCGCCAGCCGGGGGAACAGCTGGAGACGGTACGGAACCACCTTCTACCTCACACCGTTCGTCCGGCTGGCGCCCGGCGCGACGGAGGAGGCCGCCGGGGCCGCGGTGACTGCCGCTGTCCGGGCGGCGCGCGCCGCCTCGCGGTTCCCGGACTCCCTGGACCGCGAGGCGACCGTGGCTCTCGGCCCGATCCTTCGAACCCGCGGCCCCGTCACGCTGCGGCGCCACATGCGCCTGCCGCTGATCGCAGGCGGGATCACCTTCGTGGTGCTCCTCATCGCGGCCGTCAACATGTCGAACCTGCTGATGCTGCGGGTCGCTGCCAGACGACGCGAATTGGCGGTGCGCTACGCACTCGGCCTGGGACGATGGGGAATCGGACGTCTCCTGGTGACGGAGAGCCTGGTGCTCGCCGCCGTCTCGGGCGTTGTCGCCCTGGCCGTTGCCGCAGCCACCGGCGACGCGCTTCGCCGCACGCTCCTGCCGAGTCACCAGTGGGCCGACCATCCGCTGGGCGCCACGGCCGTCGGCTTCACCGGAATCGCCGTCCTCGGGATCGGCTTGGCGGCCGCCCTGGCCCCTGCCGTGTACGCGGCGCGCAGCCGGGGAATCGAAAGGCTCGACAGCTCCCGGGGCGCCAGCGCACTCGGAACCCCCGTCCGCACCGGCCTGATCGTGGTCCAGGCCGCGCTGTCGGTCGTCCTGCTCAGCGGGACGGCCGTGTTCTACCGTTCCTTCGAAGCGGCGCGCCAGGTGGATGTCGGCTACGCCAAGGAGCACCTGCTCACGGTGACTTTGGGGAGCTTTCACGGCGACACCCGCCTGGATGGCCTGGACGGCATCCCGCTCGACGAGAGCTCAATCCGCGCCATGGAGTCCCGCCTCCGGGATCTGCCCGGGGTGCTGGACGTCGCCCAGGGTACGAGTTCACCGATGTCGGGAAGCGGCGCGGCGTACGCGGACCTGCGCATCGACGGGCTCGACCGCCTGCCGTTCCGCTCCGGGCCCCATGTGAACTTCACTACGCCCAACTTCTTCGATGTCGCAGGGCTGGACATGCGGGAAGGCCGCGGCTTCACGGAATGGGACCGCGAAGCCACGCAGAAGGTCGCGGTGGTCAGCACGTCGTTCGCCCAGCAGGCCTGGCCCGGTCAGAGCGCCGTCGGCCGTTGTCTGTTCGTCAGCGGTGCCGCCGACTGCACGACGGTGGTCGGCGTGGTGGAACCAGCAGTGAACTGGACTCTGCCTGAAGCGGACCCGGTCTACTACCTGCCCATCTCCCAGGCGTCATCCGATCCGACCCTGTCGGGATGGACGAGCATCCAGCGTGCGCTGATCGTCCGAACCGCCTCAAGCCCCGGGCGCGTCGAGTCGCCGGTGCTTGCCGCCCTGGCCGAGCTGTTTCCAGAACTGCCGGGACACCACGTCCGGAACCTCTCCACTCAGTTCGCATCGCGCATTCGCACCTGGAGAACCGGAACCCGCCTGTTCGCCGCCTCCGCGATGCTCGCGGTGTTGCTCGCCGCCATCGGGCTCTATGCCGTCATCGCGTTCGGCGTACGGCAGCGTGAGCACGAGTTCGGCATCCGGCGCGCCCTGGGCGCCAGGGCGTCGAACCTCCTGCACATGGTGCTGGCGCGCGGCTTCGCCCTAGCGGCGGCCGGTGTCGCGGCCGGTACGATCGCCGCGCTCTGGGCGGGCCGCTTCGTCGAACCGCTGCTCTTCGATGGCCGCAGCCCACGCGATCCGCTGGCGTTCGCGGTTGCGGCACTAGTGCTCCTGGCGATCGCCGTGATGGCCTCATTCCTGCCGGCTCGCCGCGCCGCCCGCGCTGATCCTCGTCAGGCGCTGGAGGCGGAGTAGTCCGATCCCCTTACGGCAGATCGGCCACCCACATCTTCGCCTGCGCGCCGCGGCCCGTCGCCGAGCCACCGGCGGCGTAGAGCTTGCCGCCGATGATCGCGGCGGCGGGCGACGACAGCGGCATCGGCAGCTTGCCCAGGAGCTCCCACTCGTCGCCGGGCTCCAGCGCCAGGATGTCCCGGTCGATCGACTTCGTGCCCCCGGCCGGGGTCGTGTGGCCGCCGACCATGACGATGCGGCCCTCGTGGACGAACGTGCCGGCCTCGCCGTGGGAGTGTCCCTTCGGCAGGTCGGGGCCGCGGCTCCAGGTATCGGCTGCGGCGTCGTAGATGTCCACCCGGGCCTGGTCGAGTTGCTGGCTATCGTGGTTGTACTGGCCGCCGATCGCGTAGATGCGGTTGCCGAGTGCTATGGCCGAGAACTGGTTGCGCGGGTCGGGCATTGGCGCCGCGTCTCGCCAGTTCGCCGATCCGGCGGCCCAGTCATCCAGGTCGAGGACCCAGTGGTCGCCGGCGTCCGTGTCCCGGTCGGCCTTCAGGCCACCAAAGTAGTGCAGCTTGCGGCCGACCAGAGCCAGTCCGCCGCCCGCTCGCGGCTCGGGCAGCAGCGGCGCCGCCGTGTAGCGGTCCAGATCCAGGTCGTAGCTCCACACCTCCGCGATCGCATGGCCCTTGTAGCCGTCCTTGAAGCCGCCGGCGAACCAGACGGTGCGGCCGTCCAGGACCGCGTTCAGGTGCGAGACCGCGCTCGGCATGTCCTGGATCCGCGTCCAGCTCCCGTCCGCCGGGTCGAAGATGTCGACCCGCTTGCTCGACCGGACCGGGCCCTCGTAGCCGGCAAACAGGTAGAACTTGCCGTCGATGACCGTCGTCGCGGCTTCCCACTTGCCTGCCGGCATGTCCGGGAGCTCCTGCCAGGTCAGTTCCTGAGCGGCGAGGGGTGCCGCGGCGAGGACAGCGACCGCCAAGACGGCCGAGTGGCCGAAACCCCGGCTCCGGAGGGAATCACACTTCGCCGGCACGGTCGCGCCACTGTAGCAACCGGCCCCGTCGATGCCCGCTAACATGATCGGAGTTCCCGACTCAGAAAAGGAGAGCCGATGCGGATGAGGTCCACACCGTGACCACGGCCCTGCTCGCCCTGTTCCCGATCGCCCTGGGCGCGATCCTCCTGATCGGCTTCCGCGTGCCGGCGCGGCGCGCCATGCCGGCCGCGTACGCCGCCGCGGTCCTCGTCGCCTTGCTGATCTGGGAGATGCCGATCGCCCGCATCGCCGGGGCGTCGATCCAGGGCCTGTTCCTGACCTTCGACCTGCTGTTCATCATCTTCGGCGCGATCCTGCTCCTGCACACGCTGGAGCGTTCGGGCGGCGTCGACGCGATTCGCCGCTCGTTCCACGGCCTGAGCGACGACCGGCGGGTCCAGGTCGTCATCGTGTGCTGGCTGTTCGGCTCCTTCATCGAGGGGGCCGCCGGGTTCGGCACGCCGGCCGCGGTCGCGGCACCGCTCCTGGTGGCGCTCGGCTTCCCCGCAGCCGCCGCGGTGATGCTCGGCATGATGGTCCAGTCGACCTCGGTCACGTTCGGTGCCGCCGGCACGCCGGTTCTCGTCGGGGTCCAGGGCGGACTCGGCGGGGAAGCGTTTTCGGCCGACCTGGCCAAGGCCGGCATCGGCATGCTCGACTACCTGGCGGTCGTGACGGAACGCGGGGTCGTACTCCACGCCACGGCCGGAGTGCTCATGCCGACCCTGATGGTCGTCATGCTGACCCGCTTCTTCGGCGGCAAACGTTCCTGGACGGAGGGGCTCTCGATCCTCCCCTTCACGCTCGCCGGGGGCCTGGCATTCACCGTGCCCTACGTGCTCTTCGGGTTCTGGCTGGGGCCGGAGTTCCCCACGCTGCTGGGCGCCCCGGTGGGGCTCGCGATCATGGTCACGGTCGCGCGCCGCGGCTGGCTCGTGCCGTCAGACACCTGGGACTTCCCAGCTCGCGACCAGTGGAAACCGGACTGGGTGAGCGGCTTCGAGGACGAGGCGACGGAAGCGAACGATCGCGGCATCGGCCTGGTCAACGCCTGGGCCCCCTACGCCCTGCTCGGCGGCCTGCTCGTGCTGAGCCGCCTGCCCGCTCTGCCGATCGGCGGCTGGCTGCGCACGCCGGCCATCGCCTGGGACGACATCCTGGGCAGCGGCGTCTCGGGCTCGACGACGCCGCTCTACCTGCCGGGCTTCTTCCTTCTGGTCGTCGTGTGCATCACCGCCTTCCTGCACCGCATGGACTTCGCCGACGTACGAGCCGCGGCCGCCTCCTCCGGCAAGGTGCTTCTCGGCGCCGGCTTCGTGCTCATCTTCACCGTGCCGATGGTGCGGGTCTACATCAACTCGGACGTGAACGAGGCCGGCCTGCTCTCGATGCCCCTGGTCATGGCGGACTTCGTGGCCGTGAACGTCGGCGACGTGTGGCCCTTCTTCGCCGCCATGACCGGCGCCCTCGGCGCCTTCATCGCCGGCTCGAACACGGTCAGCAACCTGATGTTCACCGCCTTCCAGTACGGCGTCGCAGAGCGGCTGATGATGTCGACCGCGATGATCGTCGCCCTGCAGGCGGTCGGCGCAGCGGCCGGCAACATGGTCGCGATCCACAACGTGGTCGCCGCCTCGGCGACCGTCGGGCTGCTCGATCGCGAGGGCGCCACGTTGCGCAAGACGATCCTGCCGACGATCTACTACCTGCTGGTGCTGGGGATCCTGGGGCTCCTGGCGGTCCACGTGGTCGGACTGCCCGATCCGCTGATGGGGAGATCATCGTGACGCGTGCCCGGATGCCGTTCGCACCGTTGGCGGTCCTCCTGACCCTGGCCGTCGCCTGCACGAGCGAGGCCCCAGACGGACCTGGCGCAGCCAGCGGCCCGGACCCGGCAGCGAGCGAGGAGGGCCGGTCGATCCGCAACGCCTACTTCGGCGACGTTCACGTCCATACGAAGTACTCGTTCGACGCCTACATCTTCGGCACCCGCGCCGATCCCGACGATGCCTACCGGTTCGCCAAGGGAGAACCGCTGACGCATGCGGCCGGCATCGAGATGAGCCTGAAGGCGCCGCTCGACTTCCTCGCGGTTGCCGACCATGCCACCTATCTGGGCATGTTCGAGCAGATGGACAACCCGGACTCCTCGGTCGGCGGGCATCCCCTTTCGGTCGCCCTGCGGAGTGCCGCAACGCCGGCGGATCGCAGCGCCGTGTTCCAGGAAGTGCTGCCGCGGGAACGGGGCTTCGTCCAACCGGACGACCTGCTCGATCTCGACGTCGTCGCGAGCGCCTGGCAGAAGATCGTGGAGGCTGCCGAAAGGCACAACGATCCCGGCAACTTCACGACCTTCATCGGCTATGAGTTCACCGCCGGAGGCCGCCGGGGCGAGAACCTGCATCGCAACGTCATCTTCCGGAATTCGAACGTGCCCGGCATTCCGTTCAGCCGGATCGAGGCAAACAACAACCCCGAGCTGCTTTGGGACTGGATGGACGAGCAGCGCGCGCAGGGCATCGATTCTCTGGCGATACCGCACAACTCCAACGGCTCGGACGGGTGGATGTTCCAGCTCACCGACCGGGCGGGCGACCCCATCGATAGCGCCTACGCCGAACAGCGCATGCGGAACGAGCCCCTGGTCGAGGTCACCCAGGTCAAGGGCACGTCCGACACCCATCCGCTCCTGTCACCAAACGACGAGTGGGCGGACTTCGGGATCATGGAGCGGACGATCGGCAGCGACTTCCCCAGTCAACCACAGGGCAGCTACGTGCGCGAGGCCTACGTGAACGGTCTCGCCCTGGAAGAAAAACAGGGCTTCAACCCGTTTCGCTTCGGCCTGATCGGCTCCTCGGACACCCACAACGCCGCCGGGTCCTTTCGGGAAGACGACTACTGGAGCAAGACCGGGCTGCTGGACATCACGCCGGAGCAACGCGGATCGGTCCCGCGCAAGGATACGGGCGAGTACGACGACCCGACCAGGCAGTACTGGGGAGCGTCGGGCCTGGCCGCGGTGTGGGCCGAGTCCAACACCAGGGAGGACATCTTCCGCGCGTTCCAGCGAAAGGAGACGTTCGCCACCACCGGCCCGCGGATGCGTGTCCGCTTCTTCGCCGGCTACGACCTGGACGACACGACCCTGGCCGGCGACGACGGCATCGCGAGGGCCTACGCGGAAGGCGTCGCCATGGGCGGCGACCTGATGGCGGATGGCTCCGGGCGTTCACCGAGATTCCTGGTCTGGGCGATCAGGGACGCGACGACCGATCCGCTGGATCGCCTGCAGGTCATCAAGGGATGGACCGAGAACGGCGCGACCCAGGAGATGGTCTACGACATCGCCTGCTCCTCCGGGTCGACCGTCGATGGAGCTTCGCACCGCTGCTCCGACAACGGCGCTACCGTGGATGTGACGACGTGTTCGACGGATGAGGGTGACGGAGCATCCGAGCTCGAGGCCCTCTGGCAGGATCCGGACTTCGATCCGAACCGGCGCGCCTTCTACTACGTGCGCGTCCTGCAGAACCCCAGTTGTCGCTGGTCGACCTGGGACGCGATCCGGGCGGGGGTTCAGCCGAAGCCCGGTCTGCCGGCCACGATCCAGGAACGGGCCTGGTCGTCACCCATCTGGTACGTGCCCGGCGACGCCGGCGAGACCGACTAACGGCGTCGACACGCACAGGCAGAGTTCCGGCGTGCTAGCCGCGGAGTTGCCGCGCCAGGGCGGCGGCTTCGTCCAGTAGCGTCTGCATACCGCCGTTGTCGAGCCAGTCGAGGCGAAACGACCGGTAGCTCGCCTCCGCCCGAACAGCATTCCGCCGGGCCAACTCGACTACTCCGCAGTCCTTCGCCGACGATTCGCCGTCAACAGGAATTTCTTCCCGCCAGGCGCTTAGTAGATCGGCGAGGACGTTCGCGTCGTTCAGAGTACCGAGCACGTCCTGGAGCTGCTTGCAACGATCGACCAGGGTGCCCGCGAGTTCGATCTCCGCTCTCACGGGTTCGACGAGGTAGCGGAGACGCTTGCCGGCGATGCGCACCCTGTGAGGCCCACGCTTCCGATCGTCGCCCAAGCCGTCGACGCAAGTCTTCAGCCTGTGAGCGACCCGATCCACCCTCTCGGCCAGCGCCTCCCCGTACGGCGCGCCCACGCCCGCCGCCGACGCACCGTAGCCCACGCGCGACTCGAAGCCGTCAGCCCACTCGGTGAACTCGGCACAGACGATCTCGTTCGAGTCGCCTGAACCCGCCTGGCTTGCCGACCGAAGTCGCGCCTCGACCCACTCGCTGCCGGGCCGGTGCTCCGGCTCCAGCGCCTCGACCTGGTTCTCCAACCACTCGATGGCCACTTCGGTATCGCGACCGCTGCCGGTCCGTTTCTGGAACCCGGCGAGCGTCCGCCGGTCCCGCTTCTTCACCACACCACGCAGCAGTCCCTTCCAGGCGCTCAAGGTGCTCCGCAGCCGCCGGATCGCGACCCTGAAGTCGTGGAGGCCCTCGGCGTCTTCCGGGTCGAGGCAGCGCGGCCCGGCCTCGCGCGCCTGCGAGAGAAGATGGAGCACGATCAGACGCACCGCCTCCTCCGCGTCCCGCCGCAGCAGATCGGCCGGAAGAGGCATTCCGTCAGTATAGGAAGGCGCCATGAAGACGATCATCGAACCCTTCCGGATCAAGGCGGTCGAGCCGATCCGGCTCGCCACGCCGGAGCAGCGGGAAGAGGTGCTCCGAAGCGCCGGCTTCAATCTGTTCAAGATCGCGGCGGGGCACGTGCTGATCGATCTTCTGACGGACAGCGGCACCGGCGCCATGAGCGCGCAGCAGTGGGCCGCGGTCATGCGTGCGGACGAGAGTTACGCCGGCTCGACCAGCTTCCTCCGCCTGCGCGAGACGGTCGGGGACATCATGGGCTTCGAGCGGATGCTGCCGACCCACCAGGGGCGAGCCAGCGAGCGGATTCTCTTCGACCTGATCGGCGGCAGCGGGAAGATCGTTCCGAACAACGCCCACTTCGACACCACCCGAGCGAACATCGAACACAGCGGCGCCCGGGCGGTCGACCTCGGCATTCCCGAGGCAACCGATCCAACGAACCGTCACCCGTTCAAGGGAAACCTCGATCTGGACCGGCTGGAGTCGCTGCTTGCGGCCGAGGGTTCGAGCGTACCCGTCGTCATGTGCACGGTGACGAGCAACACGAGCGGCGGCCAGCCGGTGAGCCTGGAGAATCTCCGCGCGACGCGGGACCTGTGCGACCGGCACGGTGTGCCGCTGTTCCTGGATGCCTGCCGGTTCGCCGAGAACGCCTGGTTCATCAAGGAGCGGGAGGCCGGACAGCAGGAGCGTTCCGCACGCGACATCGCGCGCGAGATGTTCGACCTCGCCGACGGCGCCACGATCAGCGCCAAGAAGGACGGGATCGTCAACATCGGGGGGCTACTGCTCCTGCGTGACCAGGAGCTGTTCCGCCGCGCCAGCGACCTGACGATCCTGACAGAGGGGTACGTGACGTACGGGGGCCTCGCCGGCCGCGATCTCGAGGCGATGGCGCAGGGGTTCCGGGAGGTGCTCGACGAGGACTATCTCCGCTACCGGATCCGCAGCACGACGTACGTCGGCGAGAAGCTGCTGGAGGCCGGCATCCAGATCGTCGAGCCGCCGGGGGGACACGCGATCTACATCGACGCCTGCCGGTTCTGCCCGCACCTGTCCCGGGAGCAGCTTCCCGGCCAGGCGCTCGTGGTCGCTCTCTACCGGCATGCCGGCATTCGCACCTGCGAGGTGGGCACCGTCATGTTCGGCGCGCGGCAACAGCCGCCGCTCGACCTGGTCCGGCTGGCCGTGCCGCGGCGGGTCTACACGCAATCCCACATGGACTACGTCGTGGAGGCTCTGGTCGAGTTGTACGCGCAGCGCGAGCGCATTCGCGGTCTCCGGATCGTGGGCGCTCCGGAAGCGCTGCCGCACTTCTCGGCGCGCTTCGAGGAGGTGTAGCTAGCACCGGACTGGAAGCAGCTCGTGCTCGCCGCTACGCGGCATCGCGCTTGATGCGGACCAGAAGGTCCGCGCACCCAGAGAACGGGCGCCGTGTTCTGCGAAGCGCTCTGCTGCAGTTGGGATGCGCCCGCAGCGGCGTCATGTCATCCGAATGTAGAGAAGTCCGCCAAAGCGGGGCGGCTCTCTGGGTGCGCGGACCTTCTGGTCCGCTGCCGCCGAAGGTGGCCAGGAACACGCGCCGGCCGCAGGCCGGCACCTTTCGGCCAGGCCTATCCGGTCGTGCGCGGCAGGATGCGGAACAGGCCGTACCCCGCCGCTAGCGCGGCGCTGCCGAGGGCGGCCGCGGCACCGAAACGCCCGTAGAGCGCCATGCCGGTCCCGAACAGGGCCGCATACACGGCGGCGCAGCCGAGCATCCAGGCGAGCAGCGCCGCGGTGGCGCTGCCGGGTTCGTCCGCCTGGGTCGCGACGACCCTCCGCCAGCCCCGAGCGAACGGGCGGACGCGGTCGTAGAACGACTGCAGGATCGCTGTCTCCGTCGGCCGGGTAGCCATCGTCACGCCGAACCAGACCGCGGTGGTGAGCCCGACGCCGAGGAGGAGCTGCGCGGCCGTCGAGGGCAGCACGAGCCCCAACCCCTCGTGGACGAACTGGAACCACACGGCGACCGCGAAGGAGACGACCATCGCCGAGATCTCCGACCAGGCATTGATCCGCCACCAGAACCAGCGCAGCAGGAAGATCAGCCCGGTGCCGGCACCGATCTGGAGCAGGATCTGGAACGCTTGCATCGCGTTCTCAAGCCAGAGCGCGACCACCGCCGCCAGCGCCACGAGAGCGATCGTGGAAAGCCGCGCGACTAGGACGTAGTGCGACTCGCCCCGGCCCGGCCGGACGAAGCGCCGGTACACGTCGTCGACGATGTAGGAGGCGCCCCAGTTGAGATGCGTCGAGATCGTCGACATCAGCGCCGCGGCCAGCGACGCGACGACGAGGCCGAGCAGGCCGTGCGGCAGGAAGACCAGCATCGCCGGGTAGGCGAGGTCGTGCCGGATGATCGACGGGTCGAGATGGGGGAAGGCCTGGGCGATCGAGTCCAGGGTCGGGTAGACGACCAGCGAGGCCAGCGCGACCAGGATCCACGGCCAGGGCCGCAGCGCGTAGTGGGCAATGTTGAACCACAGGGTCGCGCCCATCGAGTCCCGCTCGCTGCGCGCCGCGAGCATGCGCTGGGCCGCGTAGCCGCCGCCGCCCGGTTCGGCGCCCGGGTACCAGGTGGACCACCACTGGACGGCGATGGGGATCAGGAAGACGGTGGCGGCGGTCTCCCAGTCCGCGAAGTCGGGCAGCAGGGCCAGACGCACGGCGATGTCGGGGTTCGAGACGAGTCCGGATAGACCGCCGACGGCCGGGTGCGCGAGCGCGTACCAGGCCGCGGCCACCGAGCCCGTCATCGCGATGACGAACAACATGAGATCGGTGACGACGACGCCCCATAGGCCGGAGGTCGCGGAGTAGGCCGCCGTCACCGCCGCTGCGACGAGCACCGTCGTGTACTTGTCGGCGCCGAGCAGCACGCCGCCGATCTTGATGCCGGCGAGCAGCACCGCCGCCATGATCATCACGTTGAAGAAGACGCCGAGGTACACGGCCCGGAAGCCCCGCAGGAACACCGCCGCCCGCCCCGCGTAACGGAGTTCGTAGAACCCGATGTCGGTGAACACGCCCGAGCGCCGCCACAGCTTCGCGTAGAAGAACGTCGTGCACATGCCGGTGATCAGGAACGCCCACCACATCCAGTTGCCCGAAACGCCGCCGTTCCGCACCAGGTCGGTCACCAGGTTCGGCGTGTCGGTCGAGAACGTCGTGGCGACCATCGACGTGCCGAGCAGCCACCAAGGTAGGTTCCGCCCGGCGAGGAAGAACTGGCCGGTCCCAGCGCCGGCGCGTCGGGCGAAGACGAGTCCAACGGCGAGGGCGAGCGCGCCGTAGGCGGCGAGGACGGTCCAGTCGAGGCCGTTCAGGCGCATGGCTGGGACGGCTTCGAGCACACAGGCGATGAGGGTGCGGCCGCCGCACTGGTGCAGTACCGGTTGCAGTAGAGAACCGAGCAAAGGCAACGCCGTATCTCTGGGTGCGCGGACCTTCTGGTCCGCTTGCCGCCGAAGGCGGCTCCAGAATCGCCGCCGGCGAAGCCGGCGACCGCGTTCTTCGGGCTACGCCGCTCCGCGGCTTCGCCCGAGAGCGGACCAGAAGGTCCGCGCACCCAGAGACAAGTCGTCACTTCGATCGAGTTGCCGTGCTGCAACCCAGCGGACCCGGGAGCCGTCAAGCGGGTCTCCGAGACGATCGTTCGCCGAACCACTCGCTCAGGTCATCCGGGTAGTCCCCGGCCGCCACGGCTTCACTGAGCGTCGAAGCGACCGGAGGCAGGTCGCCGGGGTAGGTCAGTCCAGCAGTGTTCTGCGTCATCCGCAGGAGCCTGACGCGTGCGGAGCCTTGACCGATCAGGTGTCCGACCGTCTCGCTGAGCAGGAACTCGTCTTGCAGCGGATCGTCGAGGCCGGCATGGAAATCGGTGAATGCCGCTTCGAGGAGTCCGAAGATCGAGGGCTGGAAGGCCCAGAGGTTCATCGAGCAGAGCGTGTCCGGGGGCAACTTGCGAGCCTCACCCCCGCCGTCGCGGCCGATGAGCCCCGCATCCGTCTCCCGCACGTCGTAAACCTCGTCGATCCCTTCCAGCGTCGAGTCGGCACAGGCGGCCAGAATGCCCCGGTTGACGCCGCTGGTGCGGGAGACGCCGGTCCGGTGGAGTTCGTACGCCGCGAGGAAGTGTGAGTCGTCGCCGCTGTCCAGCAGGCCAGCGACACGCCGGCCAAACGACTCGATCGCCCGGGGGCCGTAGAAGTCGTCCGCGTTGACGACCAGGAACGGCTCCTCCACCTTCTTCCGCAACGCGAGGACGGCGTGGCCGGTGCCCCATGGCTTGGCTCTGCCGCCCGGCGGCGCCGCACCGCCCGGCAGATCGTCGAGGTCTTGGATCACAGAGTCGACGGGAACCGCCCCGCCGGCCCGTTCGGCCGCCCGGCTCATGAGCTGGTCGTTCCAGTCCGCCGACGTGACGAACACGATTTTCCGGCAGCCGGCGCGGACCGCGTCGCAGATCGCGTACTCGAACAGCACCTCGCCGCTTAGCCCGACCGGCTCGAGCGTCTTCGGTCGGCCGAACCTCGCCGAACGGCCGGCAGCGAGAATCGCCAGCGTCAGTCCCTGACTCAAGCGGCTCGATGCCTCTCGACGACCGCCATGTCGAGCTCGACGCCCAAACCCGGCCCCGTCGGCGGTTCGATGAAGCCGTTCTCGAACTTGATCGGCTCGACGAAGATGTCGCTGTGCAGGGCGTTCGTGTTGAACTCCTGGATCAGGAAGTTCGGCGAACAGGTGTCGAGCTGGATCGCCGCCGACGCCGCGACCGGGCCGCAGTACATGTGGGGCGCGATCATCGCGTAGCGAGTCTCGGCCATGCCGGCGATCTTCTTCGCCACCAGGAGTCCGCCGCACTGGCCGACGTCGAGCTGGATGATCTGGGCCGCCTGCTTCTCCAGTACCTCCGCGAACTCGAACATGTTGACCAGTCGCTCGCCGGTCGCGATCGGGATGCTGGTGTGGGCGGCCACGCGGGCCATCTCGTCGACGTTCTCGGGCGGCACCGGCTCCTCGAAGAAGAACGGATCGAACTCCTCGAGGATGTCCGCGACCCGCAGCGCCACCGCGGTCGAGAACTGGCCGTGCGTGCCGATGCCGATCTCCAGTTCGTCGCCGACGGCGTCCCGCATGGCGCGGAAGATCGTCGCCACGTGGCGGATCGTCTTCAGGGAGTAGTC
Organism: Acidobacteriota bacterium; assembly: GCA_026707545.1. Taxonomy (NCBI): domain Bacteria; kingdom Pseudomonadati; phylum Acidobacteriota; species Acidobacteriota bacterium. The sequence continues at coordinate 2,870,169 of JAPOWR010000001.1, forward strand.
CCGCGGCGGACCGGTGATCGGCGAGAACGGGTCGAGCTTGCAGCAGGTGATGCCGCGGTCCACCAGTTCCCGCGCCCGTTCGCCGGCCAGGGCCGGGCTCTCCCAGATGCCGGAGCTGTTCAGGTACGCGTAGGCGCGGAGCTTGTCGTGGTACCTGCCGCCGAGGAGGTTGTAGACCGGCTGGTTCGTCGCCTTGCCGATCAGGTCCCAGCACGCCATCTCGATCGCGGAGAACGCGGGCACGCCATACAGCCCGGGGTGGCTGTAGTCGTGGAGCGTGGTCTTCATCCGTTGCAAGATCTTCTCGACGTCGAACGGGCTCTGGCCGACCACGAAGCGGTCGAAGAGGTCGTTCAGCAGCTCGATCTGCGGCTTCAGGTTCGTCGCGCCGCCGGAGACCCGCTCACCCAGACCGATCAGGCCTTCGTCCGTCTTGAGCTGAATGAACAGCCACTTCCGGTGCCCGATCGGCGGGTCGATGTTGTCGATCAGGATCGTCTCGAGTTCGGTGATCTTCATGTTCGACGCCTCGGAGTGTTGAACCAACGCCGCGGTCGCCTGCCGCGCCGCGGTCAGGCCGGCGCTCATGCTGGCCGCCGCGATTCCGGCGCTGGAAAGGAAGCCGCGTCTGGTGATCATTGCAGGCAGTCCGACTCTACGCACAGCGCCGGATGCCGGCGGGGTCGCCGACGCACCCAGTGGCGGACCAAGCTGTGGTCGGCTCTAGGTCTCGACCTTGCTCATCAGCCGCGCGTCGGTCACCGGGAAGTGGCAGAGCGTTTCGTCGCAGGCCTGGTAGTCGACCAGGAGCGTCGCCACGTTGCCATGGCCCTCTAGCGGCACCTCGACGCGGAAGTCGCCGTGCATCCGGCCCTGGCCGTCCACCTTGGGCAGCACGGGGTCGCCGGCGACCTGGAGGCCGAAGCCGGCCGGGGCACGGACGCCGAACTTGAACTCCGCGTCGGAACCGGGGGCGTAGATCCAGAACCCCGGTTCGAGCTTGAAGTCGAGGACGGCCACCGTGGTCTCGCCGTCGGTGGTCGTCGACATGGTCACTTCGACCGCCGGACTCACGGTGACGGAGAGATTCTCCAGTTCGTCTCCGTCGACTGCGAACCGGGAGGAGCCTCGCACGTCCGGTGCTCCGGGCCCGCCAGCCGGCCGAAAGCGGTAGCCGCCCCAGTCGGAGGCGAACAGCGAGTCGCCGGTCTCGTCGAGCCAGCCCTGCCAGTCGTCGGCGGAGTCATGCCTCAGGCCGGTGTAGCGGGTGAGCAAGCGCTGCGCGCGCTCGGGCTCGACCCCTTCGCGCAGGTCGGCCACGGCGCGTTCCAGCAATGCCGGGTCGTTGTTCGCGATCCCCAGCGCCCTGGCCTCCTCGTCGATCCGGTAGCGGCCGTCGAGCCGGAAGTAGGCCTTGCCGCCGTACTCGCTGCCGATGCGGGCGCCGTCCCAGTAGAGGTACGGCTCGTTCTCCGCGTACCAGGCCTGACGCTCTTCGCGGTCGCCGCGCGCCGCTTCGGGAACCGCGTCGCCGAAGCTGAACGCGAGGCTCCGGTCCTGGGCCTCCTTCACCTTCTCCGGCGTGTCGTAGAACTCCTTCATGTCGTCGGCCTCGTACACGTCGCGGAGCGCAAGGGTTGTTGCCAGCCCCTCGCGGGGACGGGCCTCACGAGTCGTCAGGATCGGATGGTCCCTGAAGCCGTGGATGTAGTGGACGGCGTTGATCAGCAGCCGCTGGCCGGTTTCGGTCATCTCGTCCACGGTGCCGTAGAAGCCCCACTGCAGCAGCCGTCCCTGGCGGCCGATCGCGAAGTAGTCCGGGCCCTTCAGGTGCATGCCACCGGCGATCCACTCCGTGTCCGGCGAATCGAGGAAGCCGTCACCGGTCGTCACCACGCCCGGCTCGCCGTTGTCCGGACGGGAGCCGACCGGCAGGTTCAGGGTGTCCCATTCCTTCTTGAGAACCTTGACCGTGGTCATCGCGTCCGGGACGTCCTCCATCAACTCGTAGTACTTGTACTTCGGCGGGGTCGGCACCTCCTCGAGCTCCAGCTCGATCGGCAGAGGTCCCTGGAAGATCGGATGGGTCGGGGACTGTGGCACGACAGCCCTGGAGTACAGGCACAGTCACCCGTATCGCCAGCCGAGCAACAGGTTCAGGTCGTCCGAGATGCGCGCGCCCTGGCCGCCGATCAGGACGGTGGGAATGGACAGGGTTTCCAGCGTGACTCCCTCCGCTCCCGGGATCGTCTTGATCCGCTCTTCCGACCGGTCCATCGTCTGGCCGTCGACGATCAGGACGTCGGCGTCGCTGAGGTCGGCGTTCGCCAGGTCGTTGCGGGCGATGCTGCGCACGTCGAAGTGCTCCGCGAGCATCGCGTGGTAGCCGTCCGCGTGGGGGGTGCCGGCGTCGCCGGCGTACACGACGCGGAGTTGCGGGGCCGGCTCGGCGCAGCCAAGCGCCAGCGCGCCCGCCGCGAGCGCGGCCAGTCCGGACCATTGAGTGAGTCTCATGTCGATACTCCCCCTTGGGGTTTGCGACGGCAGGCTGGAGCCTCCAACCTTACCGGCAGCAGCCGGGCCGTCTCTGATCGGAAGCGGTCGGCGTGTCCAGCGAGTACACGTTGAACTGCCGCAGCGGCGGCGAGTAGATGTGGAGCGTGATCAGGTCCTCGCCTGCCGGCTGCGTGTTCGCGACCTGGTGGCAGTCGTCCTCCTCCGAGGCGCAGACGCGGCCGGCCCCGTGCTCGCGGCGCGCGCAGGGGCAAATGAGCCCGGACGCCGTCGGCTCGAACGCGGTCTCGGTCGCCACGCCTTCGACGACGCGGAAAGCGCAGCTCGAGCCCCGGTGGTCGTGAATCGGGGTCCGCTGTCCGCTGGACCAGCACATGCAGACCAGTTCGTACCAGTCCGACTCGGCGATCCGGTTCCGTCGGTAGCCGTTCGCGCCGAAGCGGCAGGCGGCGCCGAGGTCGGCCCGGGTCACCGCGAGGTCGCCCAGCAGACCGCTCAGGACCTCCAGGTCGGCGCGGCCGTCGAGCGACCCCAGGTAGTCCAGCAGCGGACCGAGGCGGCCCGTGGACGACCCTGAACTCACGTCACCACCCCCCCTACATCGACCACCTGATCCCGAACTGGGCCGAACGCTGCGGTCCGCGCCTCCGGATCTCTGGAAAGACGGCGTTCGAAGTGGGGCCGTTGGGGTGACCGATGTTCCAGGTGCGCAGACCCCTCATCTCGGTCACGTTCGTCCGGTCGGTGGCGTTGAAGACATCGATGAAGACGTGAAGGTCGTGCCGTTCCCTGACGGTGAACGTCTTGGCCAAACGCACATCGGCCGAGAAGACGTCCGGCCCGGTCCTGGTGTTGAAGCCCTCGAAGAAAGTCGACGGATAGGTGACCCAGCCCCCCGGTGATCGCATGTACGACTGGTCCCAGGCGGTGAAGGGATTGCCGGACCGGTAGTCCAGGAATCCCGCCAGTTGGAGGCCCCAGGGCAGGTTCCCTACTGCTGAGAGCTTGTAGCTGTGCTCCACCTCGGTGTTGAGCGGCCCATTGAATTGCGCGGGCGGGTCCCCCAGATCGGACCCGAGCGACGCCCCATTGAGAACGGAGTTACCCGAGATCAACTCGAAGAACGAACTGCCGACGGCGTCCTGATTGGTGTAGCTCACGTGCACCAGGGAGCCGTTGGCAAAGCGGCGCTTGAACTCGACCTCGACATCGAGGACCTCGCTGTAGCCCGTGTTGGTGTATAGGAGGACATCTCCCTTGGTGGGATCGGGCCGCGCTCCGTCGAGTGCGAATGACCGCCTGTTCTGGAAGTCCGTAAAGAAGAGACCATCGCTGTCGGAGCCGAAGACGTGGATGCTGATCGTGTTGCGCTCACCGAGCTGGCGCTCGTAGCCCACGTTCCACTTGACGATCTCGGGCAGGTGGAGGTTCGGATCAACGACTAGCTCGCGAGGTTGCGAGCCCGCACTCGTCGGGTCCATTTCGAGAGTCACGGGATCGATCGGCACACTGAAGAGGAGCGGTGGCCGGTCAGCCCCCGTATGGCCGATCAGGTTCGACCGATCGTGATACAGCCCGGCGCCGAAGCGGAGAACGGAACGGCCGTTCCCGCCGACATCGACGGCAGCACCCAGCCGCGCCTCGACGGTCTGGTCGTCGACCAGGTTGTTCCGGTCGTAGCGCCCGCCCAGATTGAACGTCCAACGGTCGCTCACGAACCAGTCGTCCTGGATGAAGAGGTGGGAGTTCGTGACCGAGACGTCGATGTCGGTCGGAAACTGGTATACGCCACTGGCCGGAGGGGTTGAGAAGTCGTCGACAAACCCATAGCCCCAGCTTTGCCACGCCGGCTGCATGGTTCGCTGACCGAAGCGCTCCACGCCGACCCCGGTACGCAGGGAATGATCGCCCCGGAGCCAGGACAGGCGTTCCTTCCACTGGAAGCTCTCCAGCGTGTTGTCGACTTCAGGGCCGATGCCGCCCTCAAGATGGAACACGACGCCGCCTTCCTCATGGAAGTAGAGACGCAACTTCCGCAACGGATCCGCGTCGGACTCCATGCTCCGGTCGGCCCCCACGTGGCCCAGCACCGATTCGAGCGTCATGTCCGAACCCACGGCGGCAACATGGCGCACGGACAGGCCCAGGGAGTCGTTGGCATGATCCTGGTGCTCTATGTGTTCCTGGCTGGAGCGGAAGAGCGAGTGCCCAACGGCGGCCTGCTCGCTGACCCAGTTCCCCGACACGCTCAGGTCGTTCGAGTCCGAGAACTGGTGGGTCAGCTTGCCGGTCAGGCGGTCGCGGTTGGTCACGTTGGCGGTCAACCCCAATTCGACCGGCACGGCCCGTATGTAGACGTGGCTCTGGTTGTAGTCGTAGCCCATCTCATAGTCGTCGTACTCGTAGCTGGTGAAGAAGTGGGTCGTGCCCCGGTTGATGGGGCCGCCCAGGGTCAGCGATGCCTGTCTTATTGTGAAGTCTTGGCCCTCCAACTGTTCCGCGTCGTCCGCGGTCCGCCCCGTGAACCCCGCTTCCACCACCCCGTCGTGCTGTTGTTGAACCGTCGCCGAGGCGTTGTACTGGTCGGCGCCGGAACGGGTGATGATGTTGATCACGCCCCCGGACGCGTTGCCGTACTCGGCCGAGAACGTCGCGGTCGACACCTGGACCTCCTGGATGGCGTCCAGGTTGTAGGTCTGCAGCGCCGTTCCCGTCGAGAAGGTCGACCCCCTCTGGCCGGCGCCTGCGGAAGCCCGGGGCCCGGCCCGGGTCTCGGACGTGGCCAGGTCGTCGTAGTTCAGGTCGCTCAGGTCGTTGTTGGCCACGCCGTCGATCAGGAACTGGTTCTGGTTCATGCGCGCCCCGTGAATGCTGAAGCTGTTGTTGGGGGCACTGTTGTCAAGGCCGCCGGTCGCGAGGCCCCCGTGGACCCCTGGAAGGACCCTCAGCACGTCCAGGAAGCTCCGGTTCGGGAGCGGCAGGCTCTGGACCTCCTCGAAGGTGATGTACTTGTTCACGCGGGAATCGACCGACTCGATCTGCGGTCGCTCGGAGACGACGGTGATCTCTTCCGTCACGTCGGCTTGAGCTGCCATCTCGAAGTTCACGCGCTGAATGCTGCCGACCCGCACCGCGAGGGATACGGGGGCGCCGGCGTAGCCGGTGGCCTCCACCGAAACCTGGTAGGTCGCGGGGCGCACGTTCGTCGCGTTGTAGAACCCGTCGGCGTCGGTCGTGAGGACGAGCGGATCCTCGATCTCCTGCGACTGCAGGATGACCGTCGCTCCGGAGACGGCGGCACCCTCACTGTCCGTCACGTGGCCGAGCACCTGGCCGGTGGGCCCCTGGCCCGCGGCCGGCACGGCCACTAGCAAGACGGCCAGCATCACGGCCCAGCCCACCGTCTCCGCTTGTCGAGTTCTCGTGTGGTTGAACATGTCCTTCGCTCCCTTCCGGTTCCCGCCTTCGCGATCCTGAAGCTGCCCGTGCCGGAGGTCGTCCGACCATCGGCTACCGGGCACACTTCAAACGGCATGAACAGGCTATGGGCTGGCCATGCCCACTAGCTTGATCCAAACCTCAGCGGAAGTTGATCGGACTTGAAGCGGTAAGCAACCGGAACGTGAGCCCGTCCGCTAGGATCCGTCGGTGATCTTCTACTTCGGCCCCTTTGTGCTGAAGCCCGAGCAGTACGGCCTCGAGGTGGCCGGACAGCCGCGCCAGCTTCAGCCGAAGGTGTTCGAATTGCTGGCCTTCCTGGTCGCCAACAGGGACCGGGTGGTGTCCAAGGAAGAGCTGTTGCGAAACATCTGGCACGGCGCCTACGTGTCGGAAGCGGCGATCAGCCGCGCGGTCAGCGAGGTGCGCAAGGTACTCCGCGCCGGCGGCGGCAGCGCCGACTGGATCACCACCGTCTACGGCCGCGGTTTCCGCTTCGTCGGCCCGGTGATCGAGGACCTGGCCGCACCGGACGGCGCCTCGGCGGTCCCGGATTCGCCGCCGGAGGAAGAGCGGAGGATCTCGATCGCCGTCCTGCCGTTCGCCGACCGCAGCCCGCAGCGCGACCAGGCTCATCTCTGCGAGGGGATGGCCGAGGAGATCCTCCACCGTCTCGCGCACGTCGTCGGCCTCCGGGTCGCGGCCCGCGGCGTGTCCTTCCAGTACGACGCCTTGGCCGACCCCCGCGAGGTCGGGCGGCAGATCGGCGCCGACCTGGTGCTGGAGGGCACGGTCCGCAAGGAGGGCGATGAGCTCCGCATCGGCGTCGAAGTGACCGACGCACGGACCGGGCTCCAGGTCTGGTCGGAGCAGTGGCAGCGGAACTCGCAGCAGGTCTTCGCGTTGCAGGACCAGACCGCGACCCTCATCGCGGAGACCCTGGAACTGCGGCTGGCGCCGGACGCGCCGCGGCACGAGGCGCGGCGCACCGCATCGAGCCAGGCCTACGACCTCTACCTGCGGGGGCGCAGTCTCTACCACCAGGCGCGCAAGAAGACCTACTACGAGGCCCGGCCACTGTTCGCGGCAGCGATCGAACTCGATCCCGAGTACGCCCTCGCCCACGCGGCGTCCGCGCAATGCTCGGCATCCCTCTACCTGTTCCACGAACCGAGCGCGGAGAACCTCAGGCTGGCCGACGCGTCGAGTTCGCGCGCCCTGGAGCTGGCGCCGGAAGTCGCGGAGGCGCACTCGGCGAGGGCGATGACCCTCAGCACGAAGGGCAGGATGGAGGAGGCCGAAGTCCACTTCCGGCGCGCCCTGGAACTCGATCCGCTGAGCTTCGAGGCGAATCACAACTTCGCCCGTCACCGCTTTTCCCAGGGTCAGATGGCGGAGGCGGTCACGTTCTTCTTCCGGGCGATCGAGGCCGATCCGACGGCTTACGCCCCCTGCTCGATCTGCGCCTCGGCACTCTCGACGCTCGGCCGGAAGACCGAAGCGTCACGACTCCAGGAACTCGCCATGGCCAGGGTGCAAAGGCGCCTGCTGCGCTATCCCGACGACCAGCGCGCGATCTACCTGGGCGCGGTCGCTCTTGCCCGTGACGGTCGGACGGACGAGGCCCTCGAGTGGGCCGCGCGGGCGGAAGCGCTGGATCCGCAGGATGCCGTGGCGCTCTACAACCTGGCCTGCGTGGCCTGCGTGTGCGGCGATGCGGAAAGCGGCCTGCGGTACCTGGAATCGGCGATCACGCACGGCTATCCGCACCTGAGTTGGATCGAGAACGATGCCGACCTGGCGGCGCTGCGGGCGGATCCGCGGTTCGAGGGGGTGGTGGCGCCGTTGCGGGGGGTGGTGGCGCGGGCGGCCGGCTGAGGTCGCCGCTTCGCGGCGGCGCATTCAGGCCGCCTGCGGCGGCAGCGGACCAGAGGGTCCGCGCACCCAGAGAACCGGCGTCATTGCGGCGGGTTTCTCTACTGTACGCGCTTCGCTTGCACGCCTCCGCCCGACACAGGCACACTCACGGTTTCACTCGAACAGCTCAAGGACGGAACGGATGCTGGAACTTGGTCTTGAAGGCAAGGTGGCGATCGTCACCGGCGGCAGCGATGGAATGGGTCTCGCGACGGCGCGCCGACTCGTGAACGAGGGGGCCCGCGTCGCGATCTGCGCGCGCCGTGCGGAGAACCTGGAGCGGGCCGCCGACCAGTTGCGCGCGGCCGGCGGCGGCGACGTGCTCGCCCAGGCCGCCGACGTCACGTCCGGCAGCGACGTCGACCGTTTCATCGACGCGGTGACGGCCGAGTTCGGCGGCGTCGACATTCTGATCAACAACGCCGGCGCGTCGGCCGCCCAGGGACTCGAAGCGCTGGGCGACGACGCCTGGATGGCGGACATCCAGCTCAAGGTGATGGGCGCGGTGCGGTTCTGCCGGGGCGTCGTGCCGTCGATGCGCGAGCGCGGCGGCGGCGCGATCGTCAACGCGACGATCGGCGGCGGCAAGGCGGCGCCGGCGCGGGCGCTGCCGACCAGCGTCACCCGCGCCGCCGGCATCAACCTGACCAAGTCCCTCGCCAACGAGCTGGCCGCCGACAACATCCGCGTCAACACGATCTGCATCGGCCTGATCAAGAGCGAGCAGTGGGTGCGCCGGGCGGAGGGCCAGGGCGCCGACGTCGAGTCGATCTACGAGGCGATGGGCAAGCGGGTTCCGCTGGGGCGCGTCGGCGAGGCGGAGGAGTACGCGGACCTGATCGCGTTCCTGGTCTCGGAGCGCGGCGCCTACATCACTGGAACGGCCATCAACCTGGACGGCGGGCTCTGTCCCGTCGTTTGACCGGTCGCGAACTGCCGACAAGGAGCGGAACGTGAAAGTAGCGATGCAGCGGAACCCCTTCAACCGCCGGGATCTGATCGAGGAGCAGGGCTTCGAGGTCGTGGAGGGTGTCTGCCGGAGCGAGGACGACCTCGCCGACCTGCTGTCGGACGCCGACGGCGCCCTGATCGGCGTCATGCCGCTGACCTCGCGCTCCGTGCTCGAGCGCTGTCCGAAGCTCAAGGTGGTCAGCCGGCTGGGAGTCGGCGTCGACTCGATCGACCTCGACGCCGCCACCGAACTCGGCATCCTGGCGACCAACGTACCCGGGTCGAACACGACCGAGGTGGCCGACCACGCGATGGCGCTGATGCTCGCGCTGACGCGGTGCGTGGTCGACGCCGCCGGCACGACCCGCGACGGCCGCTGGGGCCATCGGGAATCGATGATCGGGCTCCTCACCAAAACCCGACGGATCGCCGGCCACACCGTCGGCATCATCGGCTTCGGCAACATCGGCCGCGCCTTCGCCACCCGGATTCGCGGCTTCGGCCCAGGTCGGATCATCGCCGCCGACCCCTACGTCGATCAGGTCGCGGCCGACCTCTACGGTGTCCAGATCGTGCCGCTCGAGGAGCTGCTCGCCGAGGCCGACTACGTGACGATCCACTGCTCGATGACGGAGGAGACGCACCACCTGATCAACAGCGACACGCTGGCGCTGATGAAGCCGACCGCGCTCCTGGTCAACGCGGCGCGCGGCAAGATCATCGACGGTGCGGCCCTGGCCGAAGCCCTCGCCGAAGGGCGGATCGAGGCCGCCGCGCTCGACGTCACCGAGAAGGAACCGATCGACCCTGACGACCCGCTGCTGAAGCTGCACAACTGCATCGTGACCCCGCACATCGCCGGCTTCTCGCCGGTGTTCCTGGGCGAATGCCCGATCCGCCAGGCCGAGAACGTGATCCGGGTGCTTACCGGACAGATGCCCCACGGCATCGCGAATCCGGAGGCGATCAAGACGATCGCGGTGATGCGGGCCAGCGACCCGGGGCGCTGGGAGGGAGTGCCGGACTTCTCGACCGCGCTAGCGTTGTAGCCAGGAGGTACCGCAATGAAACGCCGCTTCTACCTTGGTGTCCTGCTCGCAGGTGCCCTGGCGGCGTGCACCGCCGGCGGCGACGCGACCGGAGCCGCCGACCCCGGTGCTCAGGTCGTCCTGCTGAACAGCGACAACTTCGAGCAGGAGGTCTACCTGGCCGACGTGCCCGTTCTGGTGGACTTCACCGCCACCTGGTGCGTCCCGTGCAAGGTGGTCGACCCGATCGTCGAGAGTCTGGCGCCCGAGATGGCGGGACGGGCGAAGATCGGCAAGCTGGACATCGACGAGTCGCCCGACATCTACCGGGGGCTGCGGGTCAACGGTGTGCCGCACGTCCTCTTCTTCCGGAACGGCGAAGAGCAGGACCGGATCGCGGGCGTCCAGAGCCGGGAGACCTACGTCGACTACCTGGAGGCAATGATCGCAGGCGAATCGGCGTTCGACGCTTCGCTCTCATTCCTCGACAACGACGCGTTCCGTCGCCACTTCGTCGTCTCGCGGCCGGTGGAGCACCTGGAGAGGGCGCTCCCCGAACGGCCGGACCTGCTTGTCGAACCATTCGAGAACGGCCAGACGCCCCTGTCGCTGATCCTGATCTCGCCCAGCGTCCGGCAGAACGCCCAGATCGACCTCGCGCTGGCACACGATCCCGTGATCTCCACGGCCGACCTTGCCGGCCTCGGCCGCTGCGATGAACTGGAGGCCGCCCTTGCCGACGACCCCGAGGCGTCCAGCCGGCCGGACCCGGACGGCGCTTCACCGCTCTGGGTGGCTCTGATGCGCTCGCACCGGCTCGCAGACAGAAGCTGCCTCCGCACCCTCCTGGATGCTGGCGCCGACCCTTCCGGGGCACAGGACCGTCGCTTCCAGCTCGCCCGTCCGGTCATCCTGCGGGAGGACATCGAGCTGTTGCGGGAGTTCCTCGAGCGAGGCCTGGATCCCGAGTCCACGGACGACGAGGGCTACAACATGCTCCACTGGGCAAGCCTCTACGGCATGGTCGACGGCGCCCGCCTGCTGCTGGAGCGCGGGATGGACCCCGGCGCGGAGACCCTGCAGGGCCAGACCGCGCTCGACATCGTCCTTGACCGCCGCCAGCGAAGAATGGAAGCCCTTGAGGAGGTCGAGTCCGAGGAGCACCGAACCCAACTGGCCGAGACGCTCACGAAGATCGACGAGATGATCGAGCTGCTCGAAGGCTAGCGCCGAGGAGAAGGCCATGACCCGAAGAAGAACTGAGATCGCTTCCCTGCTCTCCTTTCTCGCAGGCGGAGTGTTGCTCGCCGCCTGCGCAGCCCCGCCGCCCGAGGACGTGGCAAGTCCAGTCGGCGTGGAAGACGTCACCAACTGGCGCATGATCGACCTGAGCCACGCCTACGGCGGCAACACGCTCTACTGGCCCACCGACACGAAGGGCTTCGCTCTCGAGACGCTCGCCGAGGGCATGACGGAGGCCGGCTACTTCTACGCCGCCAAGGAGTTCGCGACCGCCGAGCACGGCGGTACCCACCTCGACGCGCCCGTCCACTTCGCCGAAGGCGGCGACGACGTCGCGTCGATTCCGCTCGACAGCCTGATCCTGCCCGGCATCGTCGTCGACGTCACGGAATCGGCCGCGGCCGACCCGGACTACCTCGTGACCGCCGAAGACGTCCTCGCCTGGGAAGACCGGCACGGCCCGGTGCCGGCCGGCGTGGCCGTCCTCATCCGCACGGGCTGGGCGGCCCGCTGGCCCGACGCCCTCGCCTACCTCGGCGATGACACCCCCGGCGACGCCAGCAACCTCCACTTCCCCGGCGTCGGCGAGGACGCGGCACGCCTGCTCATCGAGGAGCGCGCCATCGGTCTTCTCGGCATCGACACGGCCAGCATCGACTACGGCCAGTCGACCGACTTCATCGTCCACCAGATCGGTGGCGCCGCCGGCATCCCCAACCTGGAGAACGTCGGGGACCTGTCGGAAGTACCCGAGACGGGCTTCCTGCTCGCGGCCCTGCCGATGAAGATCGAAGGCGGCACCGGCGCGCCGGTGCGGATCGTGGCGCTGGTTCCGCGGTAAACCCTCGGCCGTACCTGACTCGTGGCGTTACAGCTTGGCTAGGCGGGCCATCGCCGCCTCCAGCGGCACGGCGGTCGTCGTCTCCGATAGAGGGAACTCCTCGTCTCCCGAGTACACGACCATGCGTCTTGCCGCGTTCAAGTCGCTGGCGGCGAGTTCGAAGCCTCTTCTCGTGCGCGGCGCGGAGGACCTCTTGACCTCGATCGCCCACAGTCGTTGATCCGGTAGCTGCAACAGAAGATCGATCTCGGCGCCGGCCTGGGTGCGGTAGAACCAGGGGATCGTGCCGAACGGCGCGGCAGCGATCAGATTCTCGATCGCGAAGCCCTCCCAGCTCGGCCCCACGATGGGGTGTGACAGCACATCGTCGAAGGTGGTGAGTCCGAGAAGGGTGTGCAGCAGGCCGCTGTCGCGGAGGTACACCTTCGGACTCTTGACGAGCCGCTTGCCGACATTCGCGAAGTACGGCTGAAGCCTGCGCACGAGCATGAGGTCGACCAGGAGATCGACGTATCGGCCAACCGCGGGCACCGACACGTCCATGCTGCGGGCCAGTTGCGACGCGTTCAGCACGCCGCCCTGGCGGTGCGCCAGCATGGTCCAGAACCGGTTCAGGGTCTCGGCCGGAATGCGGACGCCGAACTGCGGAATGTCGCGTTCGAGGTAGGTCCGGATGAAGCTCAGCCTCCAACGCGCCGCCGCCGCATCGCTCTTGGTCAGGAACGGGTCCGGAAAGCCGCCTCGCACCCAGAGCCGATCGCGTTCGGGGGCGGTCTCCAGGACATCGAGTCCAGGAAGTTCGTCGTAGACGAGGCGCCCCGCCAGCGACTCCGCCGACTGCCGGAGCAGGGTCTGGGAGGCCGAACCGAGAAGCAGGAACTGCCCGGTGCGATGGCCGAGTCGGCGACGCTGGTCGATCTGACCCCGCAGCACCTCGAACAGCCCCGGTATGCGTTGGACCTCGTCCAGGATGACGAGACGGTCGGCGTGGCGCTCCAGGTACGCGGCCGGCTGGGCGAGCCGGGCGGCATGGGCCTGGTTCTCCAGGTCGAGATAGATACTGTCCGGCACCTGCTCGGCGATGGCGCGAGCCAGGGTCGTCTTGCCGACCTGACGTGGCCCGAGGAGCGCCACTGCCGGCGCTTCGTTGAGACCACGGACGATTCTCTGCTCGGCACGACGCTGAATCATCCTCGTATATTTAACGTTTACCGTTAAAAAAGCAAGGTGCATGACGAGCGTGTCCTCGACGAAGTCACCGTAGTAGAGTCCGCTCTTGCACCCTCAACGAACCTGTGGGAACCGGCACACCCAGGCCCGCGATGCGCGCAGGCGCATCCGACCAACGAAGGAGACCGTCATGCGCTACATCACTACCTTTCTTGCCACGGCAGCGCTCCTGGCGCTGGCGGCCATGCCCGCGGCGGCCGGATCGATGGACGTCGATCTCAAGGCGTCCGACGGCACGATGCTCAAGGCGACCTACATGTCGCCCGGCAAGCCTGGCCCGGCGATGCTGCTGATCCACCAGTGCAACATGGACCGGACGTCCTGGAAGGGCATCGCCTCGCAGCTCGTCGACGCGGGCGTGCACGTGCTCACGATGGACCTGCGCGGCTTCGGCGAGAGTGGCGGCGCCGGTATCCGCGAGGCCGGCGGATTCCCGCCGTTCCTGCAGACGGCGGCGGGGGACGTCGACATGGCGTTCAAGTACCTGAGCAAGCAGGAAGGCGTCGACACTTCCCGGATGGGCGCTGGGGGCGCCAGTTGCGGCGCGATGCTGACGGCCGATCTGGCCGAGCGCAACAAGGGGGTCAAGGCGTTGATGCTGCTCTCCGGACCGCCGAGCGACGGCGCGGTCGCCAACATGGCGGCCAGGTCGGATCTGGCTGTGTTCGCCGCCGCAGCGACCGGCGACACGATCACACCGGGCGTCGCCGACCGCCTAAAGGGAGCGGTCGATGGCTCGAAGCACCCGAACTCGACCGCCAAGATCTACGACGGCCCCGAGCACGGTCTGCCGATGTTCCCGAAGAACGAGGACCTCGAGCCGGCGCTGGTTTCCTGGCTGAAGACGGAGCTGACGGGCAAGTAAGGGCCAACGAAGCAAGGTGCCGGCCTGCGGCCGGCGCGTTTTCCTTGCCGCCTTCGGCGGCAGCCGGCGGGCACGCCGGCGCACCCAGTGTGCGGCCCTACCCCAGTTCCGTGATCTTGTTGCGCTCGATCAGGTCGAAGTCGATTTCGACGCCGAGGCCCGGCCCCATCGGGGCGTGGACGTAGCCCTCGGCGTCGACCTCGATGTCCTCGACCAGACCGTACTTCTGAGCGCCGGCCGGCAGCAGGACCTCGAACCACTCGCAGTTGCGGATCGCCGCACTGATGTGAAGGTGGGCGACGTTGTTCAGCGAGTTGCCGCCGTGGTGGATCTCGAAGTTCATCCCGAAGCCCTCGGCCAGGTGGGCCGCCTTCAGGCAACCGGTGATCCCGCCCTTGAGCGCGACATCACCGCGCAGGTGGTCCGTGGCCTGGTTGTAGATCCAGGGCGCGAACGAGTCGTACCAGGCGCCGGGAAACTCGGTCGCCAGGATCGGGATGCGGAGCTGCTGGCGTAGCTTCGTGTAGTTGTAGATGTCCTGGTCGCCGAGCGGGTCCTCGTACCACTCGAAGTCGAGTTCCTCGATCAGCTTGCTCGATCAGCTTGCCGACCCGCAGCGCCGACGGATAGTCGTAGCCCCAGGTCGAGTCGAGCATCAGCGGGAAGCCCTCGCCGACCGCGTCGCGGACGGCCTTGCAGATGCGCATGTCGTCGCGCCAGACGCGGAACGGGTGGATCTTGTAGCCCTGCCAGCCGTCGCCCTGGTACGACAGCGCCTGCTCGACGTAGGCCTCGACGCTCGGCTGCTGCTCGGAGCTGGCGTAGGCGGGAAGCTTCTCCCGGTAGGTGCCGAGCAGCCGGTGAATCGGCTCCCCCGCCGCCTTGCCGGCGAGGTCCCAGAGCGCGACGTCGACGGCGCCGACCACCCAGGGCTGCACCACCAGCCGGCGCTCCAGCATCTCCTGGTAGAGCTGTTCCCTGGCCAGCGGATCGCGCCCCATGACGATCGGCTTCAGCATCCGCAGCAGAGGCTGAGCCGCAATGCTCGCCCCCATGCCGAGGAAGGAATGGCCCTCGATTCCCTCGTCCGTGCGGATCGTCACCAGGGCGAGCTCGCCGTCCCGCTTCGGTTTGCCCGCTGGGTCGAACGGTCCCCGGCCCAGGTAGGAGTGGGGAGGGATGTCCTTCCAGGCAAAGAGGGTGATGCTGAGATCGTCGATCTTCATGGGGCGTCTCCGATTCGGAATCAATAGTGGTGACGAGCAGCCAGAAAGAAGACCCGCTTGCCTTCGACCGCGTAGACCAGGCGGTGTTCCTGGTCGATCCTCCGGGACCATTTGCCGGCGAGCTGCCCGCGAAGGGGCTCGGGCTTGCCCGGGCCTTCGAAGGGGTCGCGGATCGTGGCCTCGACGAGCTTCAGCGCGCGCAGGGGTCGCCGGCGATCCGTGCGGGTCCAATACTCGAGGTCCTCGAGGAAGTGAGGGTCCATGACGGCTTGTCGCCGTCCGGCTGCTGTCACTCCGCTTCGAGACCGAGCCGCTGGCGGAGTTCGTCGACGACGAAGACCTCGCCTTCGCCGTCCGCGACGCGCTGACTCGCTGCCAGGAGGCGCCGGGCGTTCTTGGGCGAGCGCAGGAGGTATGCGGTCTCGAGCCAGCCGGCGAGTTCGTGCGCGGGAACGAGGGCGACCGGCTCATGTCCACGTCGCCGGATCAGGACTGGCTCGCGCGTGTCCGTCACCTGGTCCATCAGGGCCGCCAGCCGTTCGCGAGCCTTGGTGTAGGTCGTTTCATGAATCATCCGCGCACTCCCTGCATCCGTACAGGATCACTGTACGGGTTGACTGGGGTCGCGTCAAGGCATCGCGGCTCCGGAGCGGAGTTCGCATCTGGCATACTCCTGCCGTGAAACGCATGGGAATGGCCCTGCTCGCCGTGCTGAGCGGCCTCCTCGCCGGCGCCGGCTTCAACGCCATGCTCGGCGACCAGGGAGCGGATACGCCGGCGCTCGCGCTGCTCGGCGGAGCACTGGGGCTCGGCGTCTTTCTCCTTCAGGCCCGCCGGCGGGCCCGGAAAGCGCCGCAGCCCTAGGGGGTGTACCAGATCGGCGACGACCAGGCGCGTTCCTGGATCGTCGCCGGGAAGTCCTGGCGCGGCGTCGTGCCGGCTCGCAGCGCGTCCCACGACGACCACCGGCAGACCGGGTTCTCCAGCACCCGCGCGTAGTAGAAGGCACGCTGGTCCGAATCGAAGTCAGGGTCGGTCCAGATCGTCTTGAGCTCGGCGGCGCCGACGTCGTCGCTGGTCGAGCAGTCGCTGAGATCGACGGTGGCTCCGTTGTCCGGGCAGCGGTGGGTGGCCGGGTCGACCTCGAGACCGTCGGAGCAGGCGACGTCGTAGACCATCTCAGCGGTTTCGCCGCCTGACTCCCAGCCCTTGACGATCTGGACGCGCTGAAGCGGAGCGGCCATCGTGTCCTGCATCGCCCAGACGAGGAAGCTCGGCGCTTCGCCGCCGTCGTCGCCGGTGAGGTCGCCGCCCATCGGCACGCCGGTCTCATAGGCGGTCGCGGCGAGGTCGGGGTGGTCGATGTCGAGGCCGGCGAGCGCCGGGCCGCCGAAGAACCGGACCTTGATCCGCGTACCGCTGGTGGCGAAGCTCTCCTTGCGGCGCATAGCGTCGAAGATCGCCTCGCGCGTGTTGGCATCGGCCCAGACCGCGGCGAGCCCCGAGGCGCCGTTTGTGATCGCCGTCGTGAACGGGTAGATGCGGCCGGTGCCGTCGTTGATCGGCTGCGCGGCCGCCGTTGGATTCTGCAGGTCGGCCCCCGCCGCGGGCTCGCTGGGGACCGAGCCGCGCTGCTCTGCGGTCTGCTGCATGAGGCCGGAGGCGCCCCAGTAGTTCGTCTCGTCGAATGAGCCGGCGGCGACGTGGGTGTCGGACGAGCCGATGACGCCGAGCTTGTAGGGGTTCGACACGCCGCCGGCTTCGATCTCGAGACCGCGGCGGTAGGCGTCCCGCACGTAGCTGCCCGGCGGCTCGCTCAGGATGCTGGTGGAGACCCGGTACGGCATGATCTCGAAGCCCGCCCACTCGTCGTTCGGCGACAGCGCCGGATGGGTCTCCGACGTGCCCTTGGTCTGGGTGATCTCGACGATCGGCTCGTTGCGGCTGCGGAGATCCGAGTAGGCCTGGTCGATCACGCCGCCCTCGAAGTACTCGTACTCGAACATCCGCCCGCCGGAACCGTTCGTGTTGTGGGGAATCGCGATCGCCTCGAAGCCGTCGTCACGCCATTCGTCCATCTGCGCCCAGAGGTCCTCGGGGTTGTAGGAGTCGAGCCGGGAGAACGGGATGTCCGGCGCCTCGGCGCCGCGGAAGACGACGTTGCGGTGCAGGTTCTCGTAGATGCCGCCGGCGCCCGCCGAGGTGTACTCGTAGGCGATGAAGGTGGTGAAGACGCCAGGCTCGTAGTGGCGGTTGGCCGACGCGGCGATCTCGCTCCAGGCGGAGCGGACGACGTCCAGGTCGAGATGCTCGCGGATACTCGGATCGGCGTCCTTCATGAACCGCACGTAGGGCTGCAGGGCGGCGAAGATGCCCCGTCGCTCCGAGACCGTCTCGGCGTTCCTCACCGTTTCGGCCGCCGGGTGGTTGTAGGCCGGCTGGTCGGGGTCGAGCATCGCCGGCAGCATGCCGAGGTAGTTCGCGTGGTCGGAGACGCCCTGGAAGTCGAGCGGCCGGTCGAGCTTCAGTTCGAACCCGGCCGGATGCTCGATCGGGTTCCCCTTGGCGAACTCGTACGCCTCGTCCGGACCGGCGCGGGTCGCGAACACGAAGGCGTCGTAGGAGTACTTCGTGTGGACGTGCAGGTCGCCGAAGAAGGCCTGGCGATCGGCGGGGTTTCCGGTACCCTGGCCGGAGGTGTCGGCTGAGGTGGCTGAGTCGGATGGTCCCCCCGCTGCGCAACCGAGCAGCATCAGGCTCAGAGTCAGGATCAAGACGGCGTATCGCTGCACGGCGAACCTCCCCTCGGCTGGTGGGATCTCGGATGGATGCAGTGTAGCGATGGCTCGAAACGTCGTCGGCCCCGCGCCGGATGCGGCGGCGCTAGGATGAACCGTTGATCCACTTCTGTTCGCCTCGTCTGGAGGAGTCATGGCCCGACGATCCGCCCTGCTCCATGCCGCCGTCGGCGGCCTGGTCTGCACTCTCCTCCTGACCGGCTCGCTCGCCGCCCAGCCCATTCCATCGCTCACCGGCGACGACGTCGTCTCCGTCCGGGTGCGTTTCGGGATCACGGACACCGAACCGCAGTCCTGGGACGGCTCGGTCGAGGTCTCGAACGGCGATCTGCTGGCGCTGCGGAACTGGAGCGCCCATCCGTCGGAGTCGGTCAACGGCGCGAGTTGGACGATGGCAACCAGGCCCGGGATGAACTACCCGCGCCGGGTCTACCAGTGGGAGGACCCGAAGGGGACGGTGACCTACCTACACCACCCTGGAGTCGTCGTCGATGTGGCGGCGCAGTCGGGGACGCGGCTCGCGTTCTCGACTCCCCACGGCGACTTCGACCTCCGGCCGTCCGACCTCCGGGTCGGCGAAGAACTCGCATTCCTCGACGGCGCCGTGCTGGCCGACCGGGTCGCTCCGGCGGAACCGCTGTCGTCGCCGGAAGTCGAGAGCGACTTCGCGACGATGACGAGCGGCGAGGACGGCGAGGTATGGGCGGCCTGGACCGCCTACCGGGACGGCGGTGTCTCGATCATCGCGAGGCGCTTCGACGGCTCGGCCTGGCAGCCGGCGATCCAGGTCACCGACGAACCGGGCGACCGCCTGATGCCGAAGCTCGCGCGCGACCGCAGGGGACGCCCCTGGGTCGTCTGGTCCGAGCAGGTGGACGGCAACTTCGACCTCTACGGCCGCTACCTGCAGAGCGTCGCCGACGGCTCCTGGTCGGCCACCGAACGCCTGACCTACGCGCCTCAGGCCGACATCGAACACGAGCTGGCCAGCGACGCGGAGGGCAACCTGTGGCTGGTCTGGCAGGGCTTCCGCGACGGCCGCTCCGACATCTTCGCCCGCCGCCACGACGGTTCCCGCTGGTCGGCCGAAGGACCCGTCTCGACCTCCGCGGCCAACGACTGGACCCCCGCCGTCGCAGCCTGCGGCGACGGTCGGGTCTTCGTCGCCTGGGACACCTACGACCAGGGCAACTACGACATCCAGTTGCGCAGCTTCGCCGGCACCGGCTGGAGCGATGTGGTCCCGGTAGCCGACACGCCGAAGTTCGAGGCCCACGTGTCGATCGCCTGCGACGCCCGGAACCGCCTCTGGGCTGCCTGGAACGAGAGCGGCTTCCAGTGGGGCAAGGACTCGGGCTTCGAGATCTACAAGGAGGCGACGCGCCTCTACGAGTGGCGCACTCTTGCGGTGGCGGTGTGGAACGGCCTCCGCTGGCAGGTGCCCGAAGCCGACGTGAACGAGCTGCTCGAGCGCGAACTACCCGAGTACATCCCGGGCTTCAACGACCTGCCGGTGCTGCGGACCGATGCCGACGGCAGGATGTGGCTGTTCTTCCGCCACCGCACGATCCGAGCCCGCGACACGCCGGACTTCACGCCGGCACACCGCGCCGCCTGGCAGATCTTCGGCACGGCGTACGTCGGCGGCGAGTGGACGCGGCCACTCCACTTGCCCTTCAGCCGCGGCCGCCAGGACGTGCGCTGGGAACTGGCCTCGGACGGGCAAGGCAACCTGTTCGCGGCCTGGCCGACCGACAGCCGGGACTCCGAGGAGTACCTCTTCGAGCACTCTTCGATCAACGCGGCGAGACTGCCCGCACTGACCGGCGAAGTCACGCCGCCGCGACTCGTCACGCCGGAGACACGCGCCTTCACGACCTACCCGGTCCATCCCAATGAAGCCGAGGACGTGGCGCGCATCCGCGCCTACACGATCGAGTCGGAGGGGCGTACCTACCGCATCTACCGGGGCGACACCCACCGCCACACGGAGTTCTCGCACGACGGCCTGAACGACGGCTCGCTGATGGAGGCCTACCGCTACGCCCTGGACGCCGCCGAACTCGACTTCCTCGGCGTCAGCGAGCACAACAACCGGGGCGGCCAGGACATCGAGTACGTCAACTGGCTGCACCCCCAGATCGCCGACATCTTCCGGCTGCCGGGAAGCTTCGTTCCCGTCTACACCTACGAGCGCAGCATCAGCTATCCAGGCGGCCACCGGAACATCCTCTCCGCGAAGCGCGGCATGCCGACCCTGCCGATCACCGAGGCGGAGTCACAGAGCGAGGAAGGCGCGGCGCGACTGTTCGCGTACCTCCGGGAGCACGACGCGATCTCGATCCCCCACACCTCGGCCACCGGCATGGGCACCGACTGGCGCGACAACGACCCGGAGGTGGAACCTCTGGTCGAGATCTACCAGGGCGACCGCACGTCGGCGGAGTACGAAGGGGCTCCCCGGGCAGCCACCCGTGAGAAGCCGATCGGCCAGCAGGGCGGCTTTCAGCCCGCTGGGTTCGTCTGGAACGCCTGGGCGAAGGGCTACAAGCTCGGCGTACAGGCGGCGTCGGATCACATCTCGACTCACATCTCCTACGCCGCCACGATCGCCGAGGACTTCACCACCCAGGGCCTACTCGACGCGATGAAGCAGCGCCACTCCTACGCCGCGACGGACAACATCATCCTCGACTACCGGATGCGGGCGAACGGCCGGGAGTACCTCCAGGGCGACATCGCCGAGGTCTCGGGCCGCTTCGAACTGGTGGTCAAGGTGATCGGCACGGCCCGCATCGAGCAGGTCGACATCATCCGCGACCAGACCTTCCTGTACAACCGCCAGAACCTGGACCAGGAGGTCGACCTGACATTCGTCGACAGCGACGTGGAACCTGGCGAGCACTACTACTATGTGCGGGTGATCCAGAAGAACAAGGAGATCGCCTGGTCGTCGCCGATCTGGGTGACGGTCGAGTAGCGCCGCCAAACCTGTCGCAGGCTCCATGTTTGGCCCCAGCCCCCACCTCTCCACGACCTCGCTCCGCGGCACTCGCTTCGCTGCGTTCTGCGGCGCGAGGTCCTAGAAGGATGGACGCGGTCTGGGTCCTGGTTTCGGCCGCGGTCGGCATCGGCTTCGTCCACACGCTGATCGGCATCGACCACACGCTGCCGTTCGTCGTCCTCGGCAAGGCGCGGGGATGGTCGCTGCGGCGGACGCTTTGGGTCACCGGACTGTGCGGCGGCGGGCACGTGGCCTCGTCGGTCCTCCTCGGCGGCGCCGGCATCGGGCTGGCGATCTTCGCCACCGGTCTCGATCTCCAGGAAGGGCACCACTGGATGGAGGGTCGCGTCGGCGTCTTCGAATCGATCGAGGCGGTCCGCGGCGATCTGGCGGCGTGGGCGCTCGTCCTCTTCGGTCTGATGTACGCGGCCTGGTCCATGGCGCGCAGGCGCCGGCAGCAGCGGCACGTCCACGAGCACGCCGGCGGGCTCGTCCATTCCCACGAGCATCCGGCGGCGGGCGCCCACGAGCACCCGAAGGCTCCTGCCGCCGGCATTGCCGGGCTCACCGCCTGGAGCCTGTTCGTCATCTTCGTGCTCGGGCCCTGCGAACCGCTGATCCCCATTCTCATGGTGCCGGCCTTCCAGGTCGGCCTGTGGGCGGTGGTTCCCGTGACGCTGGCATTCGGCGTAACGACGATCGGGACGATGGCGGTCGTCGTGGCGCTCGCCTACCGGGGCCTCGACTTCGTGCGTTTCCCCAGGCTGCAGGCGCACGTTCACACGCTGAGCGGCCTCGCGATCGCCAGCTCAGGGCTGGCCATCATGCTTTTCGCGGTGTGAGCGCGGCACCCTCCTGATGGGCGCTCCCAATTTCCAGGTTCACGGCCACGACGATGGCCACGGCCACTCGCACAGCCACGGGCTGCTGCAGCGGATCGGCTACATCGCGCTCTGCGTCGCGGTCGGGGTCCTGCTGCTGCTCTACCTGCTCGGCGTCGTCCGCACGGTCGCCGGCATCGACCTGGCGCTCATCCTCACCCTGGTCGCCGGCTATCCGCTCATCCGCCACGCGATCCTGGACCTGCTCCAGGGACACTTCTCGTCCCACCTGACGATCGCCATCGCGGCTGGCGCCGCGGTGTGGATCGGCGAGTACTTCGCCGCCGCCGAGGTCATGTTCATCATGCTGATCGGCGAAGGGATCGAGCACTGGACGGTGGACCGCGCCAAGGGAGCGATCGCCGGTTTCGTCGCCAGCCAGCCCGAGCAGGCGCGGGTGCTGCGCGACGGCACCGAGGAAACCGCGGAGCTCGTGGCGCTCGACGAGGTCGAGATCGGGGACCTCGTGCGGGTGCTCGCCGGCGAGCGCGTGCCGGTGGACGGGATGATCGAGCGCGGCGAGTCGTCCGTCGACCAGAGCAGCGTCACCGGCGAACCGCTGCCGGCCCAGCTCGGCGTCGGCGACGCGGTCTGGAGCGGCAGCCTGAACGAGTACGGCGTCCTCGACATCCGCTCCGAGCGAACCGGCAACGACACGACCGTCGCCCGCATCGCGAGCCTGATCGAGGACGCGCAGAGCCGGCGCGCCCGGGTCGTGCGCACCGCCGACAAGCTGGCCCGGTTCTTCCTCCCCGCGGTGCTGGTCGCGGCCGGCGGCATCTACCTGTTCACCGGCGAGATGATGCGCACGGTGGCGGCGCTGATCGTCGCCTGCCCGTGCGCCCTGGTACTGGCCACGCCGGCAGCCATGGCCTCGGCGATCGCGCGGCTGGCCCGCGAGGGCGCGCTGGTCAAGGGCGGCGACGTGATCGAATCGCTGTCGCGCATCGACGCCTGCGTGCTGGACAAGACGGGCACGCTGACCTGCGGGCGCCCCGCGCTGACCGCGATCGCCCCAGTCGGCGGCTTGGCCGAGAATCGCCTGCTCCGACTCGCGGCAAGCGCTGAGTTGACTTCCGAGCACCTGCTCGGGCGGGCGCTGGTCACCGAGGCCCGCGAGCGGCAACTCGAGCTCTCGGAGCCCGAGAACTTCCGGCTCCATCCGGGCCGGGGCGTGACAGCCACCGTCGGCGGGCACGAGGTCGCGGTCGGCAACCAGGCGCTGCTCGCGGAGGTCGTCGGCGAGGACGGGATGGACGCCGTGGCCGAGAGCGTCGTGCCCACACCGGGCAGCGGCGAAACGCGGCTGGCCGTCGCCGTCGACGGCGCGCTGGCAGGCGCGCTCGCCCTTGCCGACCCGCTCCGCGATGAAGCGACCGACGCGGTCGCCGACCTGCGCCAGGCCGGTGTCGATCCGATCGTCATGCTGACCGGCGACGCCGAGGGAACTGCGCGCACGATCGGCCGCCGGGCCGGCATCGACCAGGTCCAGGCGGAGTTGCTGCCCGAAGACAAGGTAGGCCGGCTCGGCGAGCTTTCCCGCGGCGACCGCAACGTCCTCATGGTCGGTGACGGAATCAACGACGCGCCGTCACTCGCCGCCGCGTCCGTCGGCGTCGCGATCGGCCACGGCGCCGCCGACCTCTCGGCGGAGGCGGCCCAGGTCGTCCTGCTGCCCGACCGGCTCGACTACCTGGCGCCCCTGCTCCGCTACGCCCGCCGGGTGGTCGCGCGGATCCGCAGCAGCATCCTGATCTTCGCCTTCGGCATCAACTTCGTCGCCGTCGGCTTCGCGGCCTTCGGCTGGCTGCCCCCGGCCGCGGCGGCGATCGTTCACCAGGCCGCGTCGCTACTCGTTATTCTGAACTGTGTCCGGCTGCTCTACGAGGGGCGAGCGGTGGCCGCACGGGAAGACCGGGGCTTCGGCCGCTTTCGCATGCTCGCCGGTCCCATGGACGGACTGGTCGCCGGCTGGAAGGCGTTCAACGCCGGTCGGCGCGCGACGGTTCATCGCCTCGAACACGCTCTCCAGGACAGCCCCGCCCGGATCGGGTCCGCGGCCCCCCGGCTGCTGCGCGCGGCGCCGTTCGCGCTCGCCGCGATCTGGGCGGCGAGCGGCCTGCGCATGATCGATCCCCAGGAAGTCGGCCTCGTGCAGCGCTTCGGCCGCCACGTCGGCGATGAACTCGGCCCGGGCCTTCACTTGCGCTGGCCGTGGCCGGTCGACCGGGTGATTCGGGTCGAACCGGACCGCCTGCGGATGGCCGCGGTCGGCTCGCCGCGAGGAACCGTTGCCAGCGAAGCCGGCGCCGAGCCGAGCTACGAGTGGAACGTGCGTCACGCCGGCTTCGACGAGACGCCGCCGCTCGATCGCCTGATGCTGACCGGCGACGAGAACCTGGTCGAGGTCGCGGCCCGGATCCACTACCGGGTCGCCGACGCCGCCGCCTTCGCCTTCGCCGCGGCCGATCCCGCGCGACTGGTCGAAGCGAGCGCCGAGCGGTCGCTCCGCACCGTGCTCGCCGGCCACTCGCTAGACGACGTGCTGACCGGCCGGCGCGACGGCATCGAGAACGCCTGGCACACGCATCTCGCGGCGCTGCTCGAGAGCCTCGGCGCGGGTGTCGAGGTCGTGAGCGCGACGGTACAGGACGCCCACCCGCCGCTCGATGTCGTCGACGCCTTCCGTGACGCGGCGAGCGCGCTCGAGGAGCGGGAGACCCTGATAGACGAGGCCGAAGGCTACGCGCTCGAGCGGCTGCCGATTGCCCGCGGCGAGGCGCGCCGGCAACTCCTCGAAGCCGAGGCGTACCAGAACCGGCGCGTGGAGGCCGGCCGCGGCGAGAGCGAGCGCTTCGAGATGCGCGCCGGAGCGTACCGGCGCGCGAACGACCTGCACCGGTTCCGGCTCCAGCTCCAGACGATCGAAGACTCGCTTGCCGGCAAACCGAAACTGATCACCGACGCGACCGGCGGTCGCAAGCGCTTCGTCTTCGTCGACGAAACGTCCGACCGCCTTCTCGATGTCTTCGTTCCTCCACCGGGTCCGGCCCAGAACGAGGTAGACCAATGACCGATCACGACCATCATCAACACCACGACCACCACGGTCACAACCACGAGGCGCACCGCCACGACGACGGCGAAAGGCACGAGCATTCGCCGCGCCGGCGCGCGTCCTGGTGGCGCGCCGGTCTGGTCGCGCTTGCGATCGTCGCGTTGGTCCGATCCGTCTTCGTCGTGCCGGAGACCGAGAGCGCGATCGTCACCCGCTTCGGCAAGCCGGTCCGGACGATCGAGGAACCGGGCCTCAGGCTCAAGTGGCCGATCGACCGGCGGCTTCGCTTCGACAACCGGGTGCTCCTCTACGATCCGGCGCCGGCCGAGTTCCTCACCCAGGACAAGAAGAACCTGGTCGTCGACACCGCGGTCGTCTGGCGGATCGCCGACCCGGCGCGGTTCCTGGAGACGATCGGCGACCGCTCCGGCGCCGAGATGCGGCTGCACGACGTGGTCTGGGCCGGCCTGGCGGCCGCGCTCGGCCGCACGGAACTCTCGCAACTCGTGTCGACCGAACCGAAGAAACTGCGGATCGAGAAGGTCTCGGCCGAAGTCCGCGAGTCGGCGGTCGCCGTCTCCCTCCCCCAGCTCGGGGTCGAAATCCTCGAAGTCCAGCTCACCCGCCTGAGCTTCCCGGAGCAGAACCTGGAGTCCGTCTTCGCCCGCATGCGGGCGGAGCGCGAACGGATCGCGAAGGAGTACCGGGCCCAGGGCGAGGAACAGGCGATGATCATTCGCGCCGAGGCCGACCGGGACCGGGAGTTGATCCTGGCCGGCGCCTACCGTGAAGCCGAGATCCTCCGCGGCCAGGGCGACGCCGAGGCGGCCGGCATCTACGGCGACGCCTATCGGCAGGACCCTTCCCTCTACCGCTTCCTGCGTACTCTCGAGTCCTACGAGTCGATCCTCGACGACCAGACGACCGTCATCCTGTCGGCGGACTCGGAACTCTTCTCGCTGCTGGGCGGAGCCTCTCAATGAGGCTCCGCGGCATCCTCGCCGCAGCGCTGACCCTGGCGCTCATGTGGCTGGCCTGGGGCGTCTACTTCGTCGCCCCGGACGAAGAGGCGGTGACCCGTGTCCTGGGCAAGGTGCGCCCAACCGCGGCAGGGCCCGGCCTGCACTGGAACTGGCCGCGGCCCGTCGGCCGGGTGGACAAGCTGAAGGTGCGGGAAGCCAAGCGGCTGACGCTCGGCTTCGCGGCGGCCGACCGGGTGCTCGGCGGCGACGCGACGCCGGCAGAGGCGCGGTGGTTGACCGGCGACCGCAACGTCGTCCATGTGCGGCTCGTCGTCCTCTACGCGATCCACGATCCGCTCGCCTACTCGCTGCGCTTCGCGGACGTCGAGTCGCTGCTCGAGACCAGCGGGCGCAGCGCGCTGCTTGAAGTCGTCGCCGGCATGGGCGTCGACGAGCTGCTGACGACCGGCAAGGTGGCGGTGCAGCAGAGCGTCCAGGCCGCCTCGCAGGAGCTGTTCGATCGGTTCGGGACCGGCGTCACCGTCCTGTCCGCGAGTCTCGAAGGGGTGAGCCCGCCGAGTCTTGTCCGCGAGGCCTTCAACGACGTCGCCAGCGCCCGGGAGGACCGCGACCGCCTGATCCGCGAGGCGGAGAGCTACCGCAACGAGGTCGTCCCGGTGGCGCGCGGCGAGGCGCGCGCGCTCGTCGCCGGGGCCGAGAGCTTCCGCACCGCCGAAGTCGAGAGGGCGACCGGTGAGGCCGACCGGTTCCGCTCGATCGCGAACGCCGACCAGGGAGCGCGCGCCGAGATCCGCACGCGCACCTATCTGGAGACGATGGAACGGGTCCTCCCCCGCATGCGGAAGACGATTCTCGAGCCCGGTCAGAGCACGATCGACATTGACTTCCTCCGCCGCGAGCTGACACCTGGGTCGAACGGCCAGCCGTGAGGATGAGCCGCAACGTCGGCGCGACGGCGCTGACCGTCGTGGTGCTCGCGGCCGGCCTGGCTGTCGCCCTGCGCGACCGCCTGCCGGAGCGCGGGGAGGATGCGGGCGATCCGAGCGACGTCTTCTGGGAGATGGTCGACGTCAGCCGCGAGGGCGCGGCGGATGCCTATCTCGATCTCTTCGCCGGCGAGGTGCGCGAGCAACTGGAGACGGTGCGCGACGAAATGGGCGATGCCGCCTTCCGGCAGTACCTCCGCCAGCGGATCGCCGGCCTCAAGGGAGTCGCCGTGACCGGCAAGGAGGATCTTGGCGACACCGTGCGCCTCGAGGTCGAGTACGTTCGGGAAGCGAGCTACGAGACGCAATCCCTGGACGTTCGAGCCACTCGCGGGCGCTGGCGCATCGTTGCCCTCGGGCCGACGCACGAGCGCGAACCGCCGGTTCCCTACGGCACGCCGGTTGGCCCTGCCGAATGACGGCAGGAGGAAGATCACGATGAGGAAGCTCGTCATCGCTCTTCTTGGACTCTTTCGCCGGATCTCGCTGTCGATCCGCAGGCTCCGCGGGCAGTCCGAGGACGACGTCGCTGCGCAGCGTGTCGTCACCGGCCGCGCCTGGGACGAGTTCTGCGACACGCTGAAGGCCGCCGGCGCGTCGCTGAACTTCCCCGGGACTCCACGCGACTCCTTCAACCAGGCCGAGGGTTACCGCTATCTCAGCCGGCTGGCGCGCGCTGGCCTGATGGCCTTCGTCGAGCACGCCGACCCGCGGGCGCCGGTGCTTCACCGCGTCGCCAACGAGACGGTCAAGCTCGGCTCCGACAACCCGGACAACCACTACCTGACCGCCGCGCTCTCGGGTGAGTACGAGTACCGGATCAGCGGACGGCGGAACACCGTCGCCTACCTCGGCTTCGGCACCCAGGCCGGCCACTACGGCCAGGGCGGCGGCTTGCCGCCTACCGGCTACATCGAGGCCGCGGAACTCGAGATGGATGACGACGGTCGGTTCGAGCTCGTCCTCAGTTGCGAACAGAAGGAAGGCAACTGGCTGCCGATGAAGCCCGACACGGGCATGCTCATCGTGCGCCAGACCTTCCTCGATCGGCGAACGGAAGTTCCGGCCGAGCTTCGAATCGAGCGGATCAACTGCGCTCCCGAAGAGAAGCGCCCCGCGCCCCTGACGCCGGCCCAGGTCGACGAGGGGCTGCGCTCGGCGAGCACCCTGGTCGCCGGCGCCTCGCTCCTGTTCGCGAAGTGGGCGCGCGACTTCCAGAAGCACTCGAACAGGTTGCCCCGCTTCGACCAGGAGACGTCGAACCAGGCCGGTGGCGACCCGAACATCGCCTACTACCACTCCCACTGGCGGCTGGCCGAGAACGAAGCGCTGGTCATCGAGGCCACGCCGCCGGAGTGCGAGCACTGGAACTTTCAGCTCAACAACTACTGGATGGAATCGCTCGACTACCGCTACCACACGATCCACACGAACAAGCATCTCGCCGAGTACGAGGAGGATGGTTCCGTGCGCCTGATCGTGGCCCACGAGGACCCGGGACTCCCGAACTGGCTCGACACCGCCGGTCACACCTCCGGCACGATGTGCTTCCGATGGATCCGGGCCGAAAAGCACCCGGAGCCCGGGACGCGGGTCGTCAAGCTGGCCGAGCTGTCGGCACTACGCCGCTGACCCGATGGCGAAGCGGGTTGCCGAAACGCCGACGGACTACGAGCGGCCGTACCGGCCGCTTCCGGTCGCGCTGCTGAACGCGGTTGGGCGTGCGGCACGCCGCCTCGGCGCAACCGGCAGACTCGACGTCGACAGGATGGTCGCGAAGGCCCGAAGGAGAACCGGCCTGTCCAGCTTCGGCGACGAGTGGTTCATGGAGCCCCTGTCGGTCCTCGTCCGCTCGATCAACGAGGAGGCCGACCTCACGTTCCTGGGCCGGCTGATCCAGCGGCGGCGAATCGAGGGAGCGCTGGCTACACGCCTGCGCGTCGAGGAACTGCTCCGCCGCCGGCCGGAGATCCGCGACATCGACCTCGGCCCGATCATCGTGATCGCCGGCCTGCAGCGCACCGGCACGACCACGCTGCATCGGCTGATCGCCTCCCACCCCGAGATGCGCGCCGTCGAAGCCTGGGAGGGACTGAATCCGCTGCCCCTGCCGCGCGAGGAACCGGGCGATCCTCACGCCCGGATCCGACAGGCCCTCATCGCGGAGAAAGCCATCGCCTATCTCGCCCCCGCCTTCTTCGCCGTTCATCCCGCCGAACACGACGCTCCGGAGGAGGACGTGCTGCTGCTCGACGTGTCCTTCATGAGCCAGTCGGCGGAAGCGACCATGCACGTGCCTGCCTACTCCCGCTGGCTGGAAGACCAGGACCATACGCGCGCGTACGAGGAGTTCCGCACACTGCTCCAGGTCCTGCACTGGCAACGACCTCGTCGTCACTGGGTGCTCAAGACGCCACATCACATGGAGTACATGGACGTCGCTCTCGAGGTCTTCCCGACCGCCACCGTCGTCCGCACGCACCGCGATCCGCTGAAGTCCATCCCCTCGTTCTGCAGCATGGTCGCCCACGGCCGCGGCCTGTTCAGCGACCGGGTCGACCCGAAGGAGATCGGCGCGCACTGGTTCGCCAAGACCTGCCGACTGGTCGAGCTGACCGCACGCGTCCGGGAAGCCGCGGACCCGCGCCGCTTCGTCGACGTCTCCTACGTCGACCTGGTCGACAATCCGATGGCGGTCCTGGGCAAGGTCTACCAACGGGCCGGCATTCCCTTCGGACCGGACGCGCTGAAAGCCGCGGAGCGGACCGCGAGCCGCAACGTGCAGCACCGCTACGGGCGGCATGTCTACGAACCGGAGAGCTTCGGCCTGAACCGGGAAGTGATCGAGCAGGGAATGGCGGCCTATCGAAAACGGCACTCCATTCCCCGTGAGTAAGCTGACAAGCCGCATGAAGAAACTCTTCAAGGTGCTGCGCAAGGCGGTCCGGGATCGGGCTGCAGAGCGGCCGGAGATCGAGCCGCTGCCGGCTTCCGTTCGGATCGACGGCAAGACGTGCCTCGTGACCGGAGCCAACAGCGGCGTCGGCAAGGCCGTCGCCATCGATCTCGCAAAGCGCGGCGGCCACGTCCTGATGGCCTGCCGGAGCGGTCACCCCGAAGCGGGCGAAAAGGTCCGGGCCGCTTCCGGCTCCGACCGAGTCGAGATGCTGCGGGTCGATCTCTCCGACATGCGTTCGGTGCATCGGCTCTGCGACGAGCTACGCGACCGGGAAACGACGATTGACATCGGGGTCCTCAACGCTGGCCTCATGCCGCGTCGCGCCCGACCCACGCCGCAGGGGTTCGAGACGATGTTCGCCGTCCACTTCCTCGCCAACCGGGTGCTGGTCGACCGCTGGCTGAGGGACAAGACGGTTCGCCCGGCGAACCCGATCGGGGAGGCGCCCCGCATCGTCATCGTCTCCTCCGACGCCCACCGCTCCGCCGAGCCGATCGACTTCGACCGCTTCGGCGAGTTCACGGACTACGGCGTCCGGGACGGGATCAGGCACTACGGCGCAAGCAAGCTCGTCCTCTGCACCTACGCGACGGAGCTCTCGCGTCGCCTGAACCGCGAAGGCGAGGGCCACGTCGTCGTGCACTCGCTCTGTCCCGGCCCGGTCAACACGGCCATCGCCCGGGAAGCGCCGTGGTTCCTGAAGCCCCTGGTGGTCCCGATGATGAGGTTCTTCTTCCTGACGCCGGAGAAGGCCGCCAGGCCCGTGAGCTATCTGTGCTGCGCCGACGACGCCGGCAGGCGCAGCGGCATCTACCTCCACATGCTGCGCGAGAAGCGCCCGTCCGAGCACGCCACGGACCCGGCCAACGGCGCCAGCCTGTGGCAGGCCAGCGAGACGTTGCTCGAGACGCAGGCACCGCCGAGCTGACGCCAGTGGCCTACCGTCCCGGATCCGGCCTCTCCAAGGCCTTCCACCACATGTGGGAGCTCTCTTCGCGCAAGCCGGTGGCCGGGCGGGTCGACATGTCGGGCAGAAAGGTGATCGTCACCGGCGGGACGCCCGGGTCGATCGGCTACCAGGTCGCCAGAACGCTCGCCGCCTGGGGCGCCGACGTCGCGGTCACCTGCCCGCGCGACAGCGCAACCGCCAGGGAGACCCTGTTGCGGGAGCTGCGGGACGCCGGGCAGCGACCGAACGGAATCGAGGCCCACCGGCTCGATCTCGCCGACGCCGGCAGCGTCGCCGACTTCGCCGCCTGGTACCGCGAGACGTTCGGCGGCCGCCTGGACGTGCTGATCAACAACGCCGGCATCCTCCGCGACGTGCTCTGGCGATGGCGCGAGCGCAGGGTCGCCGCAGACGGCGTCGAGATCCACTGGCGCACGAACTACCTCGGGACTTTCCACCTGACCCGCCTGCTGCTGCCGATGCTGCTCGAGTCCGGCCGGCGGAGCGGCGATGCGCGGGTGATCAACGTCTCCTCGCACCAGCACGACAAGGGCAGCAACGACCGCTTCTTCGCGCCCCCGGACAGGCTCGACTCCTGGACCGCCTACGGCCAGTCCAAGCTGGCCCTGATCCACCATGCTCTTGAGCTGCAGCGCCGCTACGCCTCGGACGGGAACCTGCGAACAGCCGCCCTGCATCCGGGCTCCGCCTACTCGAACATGACCTTCGGCTGGCAGGACGAGCCCCGGTGGCTCAGGCGGACGAAGCGCCTGTTCACGCCGCTGGCGCCGCTGATCCTCCTGACGCCGGCGCAGGCCGCGCAGACGACGATCCACTGCGCCACGGATCCGCACCTGGAGGGCGGCCACTACCATGAGCGCTGCGCCAAGGCCGAGCCCATCCCCGACGCCCGGGACGAAGCCGCGTCGCGACGCCTCTGGGAAGAAACGGACCGCTGGTTCCGGTCACTCGGCCAGCAGTAGCGGCGCAGGAGGCCCCCGATGTTCAAGCACTCGATCGAATCAGAGCCGGTCGAGATCCACGCACCGACCGAGGTGGCCTGGGACCTCCTCGTCGATCTCGACCGATACCACGAATGGAACCCCTTCGCCCGGACCTACCGGAAGACGAATGTACGCGTCGGCTCCACGATCCACTTCGACGTCAAGCTGGACCGCTACAACCGGAAGCAGACCGAGCGGATCGCGATCGTCGAACCGCCAACCCGCCTGGCGTGGACCACGAACGTCGCCCTCGGACTCGTCAAGGCGCTGCGCGTCCAGCGGCTCGAGAAGCGAAGCGAGACGAGCTGCACCTACTTCAACACCGACACCCTCGAAGGACCGCTGGCGCCGATTGCCCGCCTCCTGTTCGGCGGCGCCATGCATCGCGGCTTCGCAAGCGTCGGCCGGGCGTTGAAGCAAACGGCGGAGGAACGGCACAGCCGCTAGACCCGGAGACGCTAAGGTGTTCCCATGACCACCTCCAGGCTGATCCAGTTCGTTGTCGCCCCCGGCGTTCTTGTGGCCGTTGCCTGTGCGCCGACCGAAACCGTCCCCACGACCCAGTTCCCCGCACCCGAGGGCTACATCGGCGGCGTCGTCCAGGGCGCCCGGGGCCCCGAAGCCGGTGTCTGGGTGATCGCCGAGACGGAAGACCTGCCGACGAAGTTCGCGAAGATCGTCGTCACCGACGACGAAGGCCGGTTCATGCTGCCGGAACTGCCCGACGCGAGCTACGCCGTCTGGGTGCGGGGATACGGGCTCGTCGACTCCGAGCCGCTCGAGATGAGGCCAACGGCCGAGTCCGTCACGCTCCAGGCAACCACCGGGGCGACTCCGGAGGAAGCCGCGAAGGTCTATCCCGGCGACTACTGGCTGTCCCTGATGGCGCCACCGGACGAGGGCCTCTTCCCCGGTACCGGCGACGACGGCAACGGCATGGGAACCCGCATGCTGTCCCAGGCCCACTGGCTCGACTCGCTGAAGTCGGACTGCAACTTCTGCCACCAGCTCGGAAGTCGCCAGACCCGCACCGTCGATCACGTGTTCGAGGCCAAGCCGGAGCTCACCACCCACAAGGAAGCCTGGGAGTGGCGGCTGGGCACCGGAGTGCGCGGCAACCAGATGTACAACGTGCTCCGGATTCAGGGCATGGACGCTTCGCTCGACGTCTACGCCGACTGGACGGAGCGCATCGCCGCGGGAGAGCTGCCGCCGGCGCCGCCGCGGCCGCAAGGGATCGAGCGCAACCTCGTCCTCACCCTCTGGGACGTGGGCAGCGACAAGACGTTCATGCACGATCTCGTGTCGACCGACAAGAACAACCCCGGCATCAACCCCGGCGGCCCCATCTACGCCGCGAGTTCGGGGCACGGCCAGCTCGTGGTCCTGGACCCCGTGCAGAACGTGAGCTACGCCCGGAACATCCCCACCCGCGAACCGCGAAGCGAGGTCCCGTCGCGCTTCCCGCCGCCGATGCGGCCGTCCTTCTTCTGGGGCGACGAGCACATCTGGGGCAATCCCCCCTACAACCCGTCCGACCCGCACAACCCGATGATCGACAGCAAGGGCCGCGTCTGGCTGACCTCCAAGATCCGCGGCGCGCGCCGCCCGCCGGCATGGTGCAGCGACCCGGAGAACAAGTACGCGGCCTGGTGGACGCCGCGGTCCGGCGGACGTCATGCCTCCTTCTTCGACCCGGTGACCCGGAAGTTCACGCTGATCGAGACCTGCTTCTCGACTCACCACCTGCAGTTCGACAACGACGCCAACGAAACCGTGTACTTCAACGGCGGCGGCGCCGGCTTCTCCTGGGTCGACACGAAGGTCTTCGACGAGACCGGCGACGAGCAGCAGGCCGTCGGCTGGTGCCCCCTGGTCGTCGACACGAACGGCGACGGCGAGATCACCAAGCCCTGGAACGTCGCGGTCGCCTCGGCGGGCGGTTACACCTACCGTGTCGATGCCGTCAGGGCCCAGGAAGAACGGGCCGCGGCGGGCGAGGCCGAGACGACGCCGGAGCCCGACCCGCGCTACGACACGCAACTCTCCTACGGCCTCTACTCGGTCATTCCGAGCCCGGTCGACGACTCGCTGTGGGGGGCCTCCCAGACCTATCCCGGCTACATCATCCGCCTGATGCGCGGCGAGGACGCCCCGACCAGTTGCCGGTCGCAGATCTTCCGCGTCCCGGAACCTGGCTTCGACCCGCGCGGCATCGACATCACGAGCGACGGGGTGGTGTGGACGGCGCTTGCGGGCAGCAGCCACCTGGCGAGCCTGGATGTCCGCAAGTGCGAGCCGCGGGACGAGCCGGACAGCCCGGACGGCAGCCAGTGCCCGGAGGGCTGGACCCTGTACCGGACCGAGGGCCCCACGATGAAGGGCTCGGACGTACCGGCGGACTTCCACTACTACAACTGGGTCGACCAGCACGACGTCGGCGGCTTCGGCGAGAACACGCCGATCGCCACCGGATCGAACTCGGACAGCCTGCTGGTCCTCGACCCCGACACCGGCGAGTGGACCACGCTGCGGGTCCCCTACCCTCTCGGCTTCTTCTCTCGCGGCCTGGACGGCCGCATCGACGACCCCGACGCCGGCTGGAAGGGACGCGCCCTCTGGGCCAACTACGGCACGAACTACATCTGGCACACCGAGGGCGGCAAGGGCACCCGCGGCAAGTTCGTCAAGTTCCAGATCCGGCCGGATCCGCTGGCGCGCTAGGGCGGCGGCGCGCCGGCCGAGAGGCCGAGAGACGGCGCGGCGGTTGTGCAGTCACCCGCCCGCGTTGGGTCCGAGGGGGGAGGGTCCCAGCGGACGTTCGCGCTTGGTCGGACGATGAGGGGTTTGCGCTCACTTCACTCCGCTCGCTTCGGTTCGGCCTGGGTCCCCAAATGACCTCGGGAGTCGCTCGCTTCGAGCCCGCTGGGACCCTCCCCCCTCGGACCCTGTGCGGGCTGGACGGCGTCGAGCTGGCTCGGGATTCGGCCCAAGCCGCAACTCGGCGTTTCCAGAGTTGATGGGCCAGTGCGATACTGCGGCGGATGCGATTCCGCCGAAGTCAAAGGGAGGCGTTTTCTCGAACCCCGCATCGCTTCAGTAGGCGCGGGCTACTCGGACTTCTGGCCGCCGTGGTGTCCCTCCCCAAAGGGACCGGACGTGCCGCGGCGGCCCGGCAAGAGGCGGACAGGAGCAGCGCAGGGACCCGGGTCGATCGGTGGCATCGGACCAATGACCGGGTGTGGCTCGGGGAATCGTTCTGGGCGAATCCGATGGAGGACTGGCGGGTCGAGGACGGAGCGGCGGAGGTGCAGACGGGCGGCGGTGACCGGAACATTCACCTGATCACGCATCGACTGGAGGGTGAGCAGGGGAAGTTTCGGATGTCCGTCCGTTGCCGGCGAGTGGAAGCGGGCGAACGGGACGGTGGCGTGGGGTTTCGGATCGGTGTTCGCAACCGGATCGACGATCATCGGAGCAACTGCTTTGCGCGGGGCGTTGGGGTCGATGCCGGACTGGTCGGTGCGCGGCTGGTGCTGGGCGGCGTGAACGCGGATGTCGACGGCGGGGAGTCGATCGTGGCCGATGGCGTCGTGCTGGTTCTCGAGGGTCGTACGGAAGGCGAGGACTGCGAACTCACCCTGGTGGCGCGGAACATCGGCGGCGACGAACTCGGTCGCGTCGAACACCGCCTGGCCGCCGTGGACATCGCCGGGAACGTCGCGATCGTCAGCAACTTCGACCGGGAGATCGCCAAGGGCGAGGGCGCCCGTTACGGGTTCAGCGAGTGGACGGTGGACGGGGATGCCTTCGAGGTCAACGAGGACCGCCGTTTCGGGCCGATCCTGTGGTCGATGTACTCGCTTAGCGACTCTCGCGGCGACGAGGGGTTCGTGGTCAAGCTGACGGCGCTTCTCCCACCACTGGGCGCCGACGACGACCGGCGGGTCGAGCTGCTGACGGAGCACGACGGGGAGTGGCGGTCCCACGGCTTCGCCGAACTCGACCCGGACGCCTGGACGGCGACGTTCCGGCTCCCGAACTGGAACGAACGGGTCGCGGCGCCGTTCCGGGTCGTCTACCGCGAGCGGCACACGGACGACGGCGAGACGGAGCACGAGTGGCGGGGCACGATCCGGGCTAACCCTGCCGGGCGGCCGCTGCGGCTGGCGGGCCTCACCTGCCAGAACGACTACTCGTTCCCCTACGCTCCGGTCGCGGACCACGTTCTGGCCCGCGACCCCGACCTCCTCTTCTTCTCGGGCGACCAGCTCTACGAGAACCACGGCGGCTACGGCCTGATCCGGGAGCCGGCGGAGCCGGCGATCCTCAACTACCTGCGGAAGTACTACGAGTTCGGCTGGGCGTTCCGGGAAACGATGCGGGACCGGCCGACGTTATGTATTCCGGATGACCACGATGTCTTCCAGGGCAACATCTGGGGGGAGGGCGGCAAGGCGATGGACACCGGCCGGGGCACGTCCTCGCTCGGCGGCTACCGGGAGCCGGCGCGGATGGTCAACGTGGTCCACCGCACGAACGCCTCGCATCACCCGGACCCGTTCGACCCGGCGCCGGTCGAACAGGACATCAGCGTCTACTACGGCGACATGGTGTACGGCGGCGTGGGGTTCGCGATCCTGGCCGACAGACAGTTCAAGAGCGGCCCGGAGCATGTGGACACCGGACCCGGCCGGGCCGACCACGTACTGGACGAAAGCGCCGACACCTCCGCGCTCGACCAGCCCGATCTCGCGCTGCTTGGTGGGCGCCAGGAGGAGTTCCTGGAGCAGTGGGCCAGCGACTGGCGCGGCCACACGATGAAGGTGCTGCTCAGCCAGACGGTGTTCGCCGGCGTCGCCACGCATCACGGCGGCCACGACGACTACCTGATCGCGGATCTCGACTGCGGCGGCTGGCCCCAGACGCCGCGCAACCGGCTGGTGCGCATCCTCCGGAAGGCGAAGTGCCTGCACGTCTGCGGCGA
The DNA here is from genome assembly GCA_026707545.1 of Acidobacteriota bacterium. Classification (NCBI taxonomy): domain Bacteria; kingdom Pseudomonadati; phylum Acidobacteriota; species Acidobacteriota bacterium. Next base: position 2,907,030 of record JAPOWR010000001.1, read on the forward strand.
CCAGCACCTGCCGTCCCTCGTGCAGTACGGCGCCGACAGGCAACGCGACGGCTGCTGGGCATTCTGCACGCCTGCGATCAGCGCCGGCTACCCGCGCTGGTGGCGGCCCGACGAGGTCGGCACCCCGCACCGGAACCGGCCGCGGCACGGCCTCGCGCACACCGGCGAGTTCCGCGATCCGCTGGGCAACCGGGTCTACGTCTACGCGATCGGCAACCCGGAGGTCGGCACCGCGCCGGACCCGTACGAGCGGGCGCACCAGAAGAGCAGCGGCTTCGGCCTGGTCACGGTCGACACGCAGGCGAAGACCTACCGGATCGAGGCGTTCCGCTTTCTGAGCGCGGCCGGCACCGAAGACGGCGAGAACGCCCAGTTCCCCGGCTGGCCGGTGACCGTGCACCAGGACGAGAACGCGGGCGAGAACCGGATCGGCTAAGGCATGCGGCTACTCTCGCGCGGCCTGCCGCGCACGCACCTGGCGATCTGCCTGCTCGCCGGCTTCCTCCTGGCTCAAGCCACCGGGGCACGCCAGAATGCCGGCTCCCCGCCGGGTTCGCCGGCGCCGTCGGAAGGGCCGCTTGATCTCCCCTTCGCCTTCGACGGGCCTCCGCCACCCGTGCCGCCGGCCGTGATGACCCGGGACGACTCCGGCCGGGCCACGGTTCGAGCGGTCCGCCTCGCCACGCCGCTCCGAATTGACGGCAGGCTGGACGAGGTCCTCTACGACACCGTGCCCCCGATTTCCGACTTCCTTCAGGTCGAACCCCGGCCGGGAGAGCCGGCCACCGACAAAACGGACGTCTGGATCACGTTCGACGACACCACGGTCTTCGTGTCGCTCCGCTGCTGGCAGGACCCCGACCGGATCGCGGCCAACGACATGCGGCGAGACGCGTACAGCCAGGACGACTACTTCGACATCGCGCTCGACACGTTCCATGACGGTCGCAACGCGGTCGTCTTCACCGTCTACGCCTCGGGCGGCCGCTTCGACGCCCAGATCACCGACGAGCGCCAGATGAACGTCGACTGGAATCCGGTCTGGGATCTCAGAACGGGCAGGTTCGACGGCGGTTGGACGGCCGAAGCCGCGATCCCGTTCCGATCGCTCAGGTACCGCCCCGGCCGCGCGCAGATCTGGGGCATCAACCTGCAGCGCTACACGCAGTGGAAGAACGAGAGCTCGACCCTGAACCGCCTCCCGCCGGCGCTGGGCCCGATGGGCATCATGCAGATGTCGCTGGCCGGCCCCCTGGTCGGACTGGAGGTGCCGCCGGCCTCGAAGAACCTCGAGATCAAGCCCTATCTGGTCGCCGACATGGTGAGCGACCGTCTGGCCGACCCGGAGATCTCGAACGAAGTGGACGCCGACATCGGCATCGACATCAAGTACGGGCTCAGCCAGAACCTCACCGCCGACTTCACCTACAACACCGACTTCGCCCAGGTCGAAGCCGATCAGCAGCAGGTCGATCTGACGCGCTTCAGCCTCTTCTTTCCCGAGAAGCGCGACTTCTTTCTCGAGAACCAGGGGACCTTCGGCTTCGGCGGCGCCGAAACCGGCATCTTCGCCACATCGTTCGACACGCCCATCCTGTTCTACAGCCGGCGCATCGGCCTGCACGAGGGGCGCGCGGTCCCCATCGAGGGCGGTGCCCGCCTGACCGGCCGCACGGGCCGCTACACCCTCGGCCTGCTGGACATCCAGTCGGAAGACGAGGCGCTGTCCGGCGCCCGCGCGACGAACTTCGGCGTCGTACGACTCAAGCGGGACATCCTGCGGCGGAGCAGCGTCGGCGTCATCTACACGCGCCGCTCGGTCGCACTGAACGGTGACGGGCGCAACGACGCGTACGGCGTCGACGGGACCTTCGCGTTCTTCGAAAACCTCACGTTCAACACCTACTGGGCCCAGACCCGGACGCCCGTACTGGAGGGGGACGACGCCAGCTACCGCCTGCAGATGGACTACAACGGGGACCGTTACGGCGTCCAGTTGGAACGCCTGCGGGTCGGAGGCCACTTCAACCCGGAAATCGGATTCGTGCGCCGCCACGACATGCGCCGGTCCTTCGGCCAGTTCCGGTTCAGCCCACGGCCGGCCGCCAGCAATCTGGTGCGCAAGTACTCGTGGACCGGGTCGATGGCCTACATCGAGAACGGCGCCGGCCTGGTCGAAACGCGGGACGGAGCGGTCGGGTTCGGCATCGAGTTCCACAACAGCGATCGGGTCCAACTCACCTACGCGCGGACCTACGAGTTCCTCCCGTGGCCGTTTCCCATCGCCCAGGACATCACGCTCGCCGTCGGCGGCTACGAGTTCGACTACGTCCAGGGCAGCCTGAACCTTGGCCAGCAGCGACGGGTCTCGGGCAGCTTTCTGTTCGAGTACGGCGACTTCTACAGCGGCCGCAAGACCTCCTTTGGCTGGGGCTTTGGACGAGTGAACGTGACCCCCCAGTTCGCCCTGGAGCCCAGCGTCTCGCTGAATCAGGTCGACCTGCCCCAAGGCGAGTTCGCCGTGGAGCTCGTCGACATGCGCGTCATCTACACGATGACGCCGCGGATGTTCGTGATCGCGCTCCTGCAGTACGACTCGGAGAGCCGCGGGCTGGCGGCGAACGTGCGGCTCCGCTGGGAGTACCGGCCCGGAAGCGAGCTGTTCGTCGTGTACAACGAACAGCGCGACACCCTGGGGCAGGGCTTTCCGGGACTCAACAACAGCGCGCTGATCGTCAAGGTCACGCGGCTGTTCCAGCGCTAGCCGGGAACTTCCGTCCTACTTCACGTAAAACCGGTAGAGCATGCGAGCGAGACCCCTGGACTCAGTACGTTCCGGCCATCGGACGGCGAACCGGCGTTCGCGCCTCCTCGTCGCAGGCTGGCTGCTCCTCGCCTGCCTGCCCTGGGCCCAGGCCGCCGACGCTCGCCGGCAGACGCCCGACTCTTCCCCTCCCGGCTCCCCGGCGCCGCTCCTGGAACCGCTCGACATCCCCACCGCCTTCGACGGTCCGCCGCCTCCCGTGCCGCCGGCCGTGGTGAACCGGGACGACTCGGGAAAGGCCACGGTTCGAGCAGTCCGCCTCACCACGCCACTACGGATTGACGGCCGGCTCGACGAAGTCCTCTACGACACGGTGCCCCCGGTTTCGGGCTTTCTTCAGGTCGAACCCCGGCCGGGCGAGCCGGCCACCGACAGGACGGATGTCTGGATCACGTTCGACGACACCACGGTCTTCGTGTCGCTCCGCTGCTGGCAGGACCCTGACCGGATCGCCGCCAACGACATGCGGCGCGATGCATGGAGCGGGGACGACTACGTCGACATCGTTCTCGACACGTTCTACGACCGCCGCAACGCCGTCGTCTTCACGGTCTACGCTTCGGGCGGCCGCTTCGACGGCCAGATCACCGACGAGCGCCAACTCAACGCCGACTGGAACCCGGTCTGGAATCTCAGGGTGGGCAGGTTCGAAAACGGCTGGACGGCGGAAGCCGCGATCCCGTTCAGATCGCTCCGGTATCGCCCCGGCAACTCGCAGATCTGGGGAATCAATCTACAGCGGTACACGCAGTGGAAGAACGAGAACTCGACCCTCGTCCGCATCCCGGAGGCCTTCAGCGAAATGGGCGTCATGCAGATGTCGCTGGCCGCAACCCTCGTCGGTCTCGAGGCGCCGCCGGCCTCGAGGAACCTCGAGCTCAAGCCCTATCTGGTCGCCGACATGGTGAGCGACCGCCTCACGGTCCCGGAGATCTCCAACGATACGGACGCCGATCTCGGCATCGACATCAAGTACGGACTCAGCCAGAACCTCACGGCCGACTTCACCTTCAACACCGACTTCGCCCAGGTCGAAGCCGACCAGCAGCAGGTCGATCTGACGCGCTTCAGCCTCTTCTTTCCCGAGAAGCGCGACTTCTTCCTCGAGAACCAGGGGACCTTCGCCTTCGGCGGGGCCGGGGGCGGCGGATTCGGGGGCGGGTTCGACACGCCGACCCTCTTCTACAGCCGGCGCATCGGCCTGCACCGGGGACGCGCCGTACCGATCGAAGCCGGCGCCCGTCTGACCGGAAGGACAGGCCGCTACACGCTCGGTCTGCTGAACATCCAATCGGACAACGAACCGGTGTCCGGCGCAGTCGCGACGAACTTCGGCGTGATGCGACTCAAGCGGGACATCCTGCGCCGGAGCAGCGTCGGCGTCATCTACACGCGCCGCTCGGTCGCACTGAACGGTGACGGACGCAACGAGGCCTACGGCGTCGACGGGACGTTCGCCTTCTTCGACCACCTCACGTTCAACACCTACTGGGCCGAAACGAGCACACCCGGGCTCACGGACGACGATGCCAGCTATCGCCTGCAAATGGACTACAACGGCGACCGCTATGGAGTCCGACTGGAGCGCTTGCGGGTGGGCGGCAACTTCAACCCCGGCATCGGATTCGTCCGCCGCCACGACATGCGCCGTTCCTTCGGCCAGTTCCGGTTCAGCCCTCGACCAGCCGATAGCAGGCTGGTGCGCAAGTACTCGTGGTCCGGGTCGATGGCCTACGTCGAGAACGCCGCCGGCCTGACCGAGACGCGTGAGACCGAAGGCGAGTTGGAGATCGAGTTCCACAGCGGGGATGAGTTCGGACTGACCTACGTCCGGACCTACGAGTTTCTCCCGCATCCGTTCCCCATCGCCTCGGACATCACGCTAGGCGTCGGCGGCTACGACTTCGACTACGTGCAGGCCGAGTATCAACTCGGCCAGCAGCGGCGTATCTCGGGCGAGTTTTTCCTCGAGTACGGCGACTTCTACAGCGGCCGCAAGACGTCCTTCGGCTGGGGTTGGGGGCGCGTCAATCTGAGCTCGCACTTCCTGCTCGAACCCGGCATCTCGTTCAACCGCGTCGAGCTGCCAGAGGGTGACTTCAACCTGGAACTCGTCGACCTGCGCGCCATCTACACGATGACGCCGCGCATGTTCGTCAGCGCACTGTTTCAGTACGACTCCGAAAGCCGCGAGTTGGCGGCGAACGTGCGTCTCCGTTGGGAGTACCGGCCCGGTAGTGAACTGTTCGTCGTCTACAACGAACAGCGCGACACGCTGGCTTCGGGCTTCCCCGGGCTCAACAACAGCGCGCTCATCGTGAAGGTCACGCGGCTGTTCCAGCTGTAGAAAAACTGGGTGCGCCGGCGTCCTCGCCGGCTTCCGAAAGAGACGCGCCGCGAAGCGGCGACCACACCGCTGCTCTACCGCGACATCAGCACCGTCAACCGATGCGGCCCCGTCGTCGACGTGTGGTGCATCAGGACGTCCTGCCTGCCGTCCTGGTTCAGATCCGCCAGCCATGTGTACTCCTCGTCTTCGGGCACGGGGATCGCGATCCGCTGGGGCTTCTTCGCGAGCAATCCCGGCCCCGGCACGCCGAGATGCACATGCAGCATCTTCCGGTTCCTCGCAATCAGGACGTCGGAGCGTCCGTCGCCGTTCATGTCTCCCATCCGGACCGCCGGCCAGAACGCCCTCTCGCCGCTCTTCCTGGGGGTTCTGGGCCTGATCTGGCGTACCGCGTTCGGACGGTCGCCGTAGCGGCCGTCCTCCATGCGGAACATCTCGAGATCGAACGATCCGGCTCCGGTCAGAATCGACATGACGAGCACCCGGATGGCCGAGAAGACCGTCGGCTCGAAGGCCGTCACGACTACATCGACCTGGCCGTCGCGATCGAAGTCGTGCCGGTCGATTCCAGAGACGATGCCCTCGGACTCGACCACGGCGCCAGGTTCTGGTGAGAACTCCACGTTTCCACCCGGGCCCGGAGCGCCGGGGTACACCTCGTACGAGGAGTGCATCTTCCACAGGCTCGATCCCTTCAGCGAGAACACGACGAGGTCGGTCACGCCGTCGCCGTTCATGTCGGTCAGTGAGTGCAGCACCCTGCCCCTGCTTTCTCCTTCCGGCATGTGATCCATGCGCCGCCTCCGGATTCCCTCCGGCGCAGCCAGGGAGGCGATCTGGTCGGAGTCGAACGCGATCCCGGTCGTGAACGTCCGGGCCTCCGGTGAGAAGAACCCCTCCTCAGTCTGGAGATGGACCTCGAAGTGGCCGTCGTTCCAGAACACGAGGTCGCTGCGGCCATCCAGGTCGTAGTCCATCTCGTGGATCCGGCCGCCCTCCTCCCAGGGGTGGTAGCGATAGCCGTCGGCGCCGTAGACCCGATCGAGGCCGCTGGTCGGGCCCACCGTTACGGGCTCGGCGAACCGGCCGGCCGGCATCTGGACCAGTACGTGGAAGCCGTGGCCGTGCACCAGCACGAGGTCGTCCCGGCCGTCTCCGTTCACGTCGCGCGTCATGTCCACGTGGAGAACTTCGCCCCTGGCGGACTCCCTGAAATCGGACGTCAACGCGACCAGATCCCGTTCCGTCGCCGACTCCGGATCGAACCAGGTCAGGCGCCCACCGCCGTACGCGATCAACCGGTCCCGGCCATCGATTCCGGCAACGTCGACAAAGGACACGTCGGCACGCAGCGTGGTTTCGACTGCCGTTGACCAGTCGCCATCGGCAAACGAGAGAACGCGCAGACGGCGGTCTCCATCACCGTCCAGGTGCACGGCAGCGAGGTCTGCGACGGCCCCGCCCGTGAGGAACCCGGTCAGAACGGTCAGGCGTTCCGCGACGCCCACGACCAACTCGTGACGGCTGGGAGCGAACGCCGCGGGTGGCTCAGAGCTCGCGTGGACGGCAAGCGGCATCATGCATCCCGACAGACATACCCGAATCGCCAGCAGGCTGATCCGGGTCGGCCGGTGTCGTCTCTCGTCGAGGAGTGTCGCTCGTCTCTTCATCTTGGTCCTCCTGCCTTTGGGGCATGTTGACTTCGTCAACATACAACCTCCTGTTGACATTGTCAACACACCGTCGCCCAGGGGCGAGAGATCGAGCCCGGCGGTCACGAGCCGCTCTTGCCATAATCGCCCATGGCCGAACGGGCTCGCACCTACCACCATGGAGACCTTCGAGCGTCGCTGGTCGAGGAAGCCGCCGCCATGATCTCGGAGGATGGCGCCGCCAGCGTCACGATGAGGGCGATAGGTAGCCGCCTCGGTGTATCGCGGGGAGCGCCCTACCGCCACTTCCCCGACAAGACGGCCCTCCTGGTCGCGGTCGCGGTCGCGGGATTCAAGCGTCTGAACCGGCGCCTGGGGTCCGGCGACACCGGAGCCTCTTCATCCAGCGTCGAGCGACTCCGGCGCATGGGCGAGCAGTACGTGCGCTTCGCCCTGGAGCATCCGGCGCACTATCGCCTGATGTACGGCAAGGAGGCCCTTGAGCGCCAGGATCAACCGGAACTGCGAGAGGCAGCCGGAGCTCTGCTCGAGAACCTGGTCGATGTGATTCGGGTCCACCAGCAGAGCGGCGAGATCGAGGTAGGAGATCCGCGGGCACAGGCCTACGTCGCGTGGAGCGCGGTTCATGGCCTGGCATCGCTGCTCATCGAGAGACAGATCGACCCGAATGTCGACGTGGACGACCTGATCCGACAAACCACCCAGACGATCCTGGACGGGATGCGAGATCGCAGCCCGGTCTAGCTGTGGCTAGAGCCCGCCGGCGGGGTCAGCGGGCGATCAGCATCGTCACCCGATGGGGCTCCGTCGTGGACGCGTGATGCAGCAGGAGGTCCTGCCTGCCGTCCCTGTTGAGATCCACGAGCCAGGTGTACTCCTCGTCGTTGGGGATGGCGACCGCAACCCTCTGAGGCTGCCGGGCGAACAGCTCCGGCCCCGGCACACCGGCGAAGACGAGCAGTTGCCGATGGGTTTCCTCTATCAGCAGGTCCGAGCGGCCGTCGCCGGTCACATCCCCGATCAGCAAGGTCGTGTTGAACGCGCGCAGGTGACGCTTCTGCGTCCTCCGTTCCTGGTGCGTGGACCCTCGAAGCACGATGTCCAGCGGCACCCACCCGAACTCCCTGACACTGGGGTGGCCATCCAGTTGCATTCTGCGGATGGCGTTGGGTTTATTGGAAGGGAGGCCTCCTGTCATCGAGTAGAACTCGAGATCCAACCAGATGTCATCGCCCATGAACCCCTTGAGCCTCTTCCAGAGGCTGCTCTCGAGGTACGCCACCTCGATCGTCGTGAACATCACGTCGAGGTCGCCGTCGCCATCGAAGTCGCGCCGATTCATCCCGAGCTGAATCCTGCCGTCCGACTGGAAGGCGAAGTCGACACCCCGCGCGAACCGGGTTCCGCCGCCGGGTGCCGGCGCGCCAAGATGCACCTCGTAGGTTGAGCGCTTGCGAGAGATGCTCGCGCCTTCCAGCGAGAAAACCACGAGATCCGCGACACTGTCACCGTTCAGGTCGGCTATCGAGTGAAGCACTCTCCCCGTCATGTCTCCGGCGGCGAGCGAGGAGAGTCGGTCAGAGTCGAATGTGACATCGGTCGTGAAGGTCTCGGCAACCGGGGAAAACAGCCCATCTTCATCCTGGTGATGAACCGCGAAGTGGTCCCCGTTCCAGAACGCCAGGTCGCGGCGTCCGTCCAGGTCGTAGTCCATCTCGTGGACACGACTTTCGTCCCAGGGGCCGTACCGGTATCCGTCGGCACCGTAGATCCTGCTCAAGTCCGTGGACCGGCCGATCTTCACCGGATCCGCGAACTCCGCGGCGCTCGTCTGGATGAACACCCAGAAGCCATCGACGCCCGGCACGACCAGGTCGTCGCGGCCGTCGCCGTTCACGTCCCGACTGACGTCGACATGGGGAACCTCGCCTCCGCGAGGCGGGTTGAAGTTGGCTGTGACCGCGACCAGCGCGCGTTCCGTCGCCGACTCGGGATCGAACCAGTTCAGGCGGCCGGGATCGTAGGTGAGCAGCCGGTCACCTCCGCCGATGTTGGCCACGTCAACGAATCGCACGTCGGGACCGAGTGTCGCGTCGGCTCCCGGCACCCAGGCGCCGTCTCCGAACTCGTAGATACGCAGGCAGCGTTCGTCACCGTCGTCGATGTCCACGACCGCAAGCTCCGCGCTCGCGCCCCCGAGAAGGAACCCCGTTAGGACGGTCTGACGTTTCGCGGAGCCGGTGACGACCTCGTAGTGCGCGAAAGCGAACTCCCCGGCCTGCTCGGAAGTGGATTGCGCGGCGGTAGGCCCCATGCCCCCCGACAGGAGGACTCCGAGAAACAGGATGAAAGACAGGCCTCGTCGATCGTGCATCCCGCGGGCGGTTGCCGAAGTGTCGACTTCGTTCATCGGGCGACCAACATCGTGACCCGATGCGGCTTGGTAGTGGACGCATGATGCATGAGGACGTCCGTCTTGCCGTCCCTGTTGAGGTCCACCAGCCAGGTGAACTCCTCGTTCGGCATGGCGATCGCGACTTCCTCAGGCCTTCCGGCGAACAGCTCGGGCCCCGCCACGCCAAGAAAGATGTGCAGACCCTTCCGGCCCTTCTGCACGAGCAGATCAAGGCGGCTGTCGCCGTTCACGTCCCCGACCAGGACCGACGGATGGAAGATGCCTTTCTCCCCTGAAACGCCGGGGGCGCGGCCCCTGATCTTGCGGACGGCGCTCGGTTTGCCGGAGTAGACGCCACTATCCATCCGGTAGAAGTCGAGACGCATCGGCACGGAACGGGTCAGCACCCCGGAGCCGATCATGCGGACCGTCCTGAAGACGCCGAACTTCATCGTTCTATACATCACGTCGACCTGACCGTCGTTGTCAAAATCGTACCGGCCGATCTCGTACGGGAGGCCGTCCGAGAGAATCGCGGCGCCGGCATCGGGCGCGAACACCGTGCCGCCCTCGGGAGTCGGCGCACCCGGGTGGACCTCGTAACTGAAGCGCACGCTCCACATGCTCCTGATGTCCAGCGAGAAGACGACGAGGTCGGCGACGCCGTCGCCGTTCAGGTCGGTCAGTGAATGCAGCACCCTCCCCGTCGGGGCTCCTGTCAGGCTGTCGTCAATACGCCGGTGGCGAACCTCCTGAGGAGCGGCAAGCGAGGCTGGGTCGTCCGAGTCGAACGCGACCTCGGTCGTGAAGGTCGTACTGACCTCGGCGGCGAACAGACCCCGCTGGTCCTGGAGATGCACAGCGAAGTGGTCCTGGTTCCAGAACACGAGGTCGCGGCGTCCGTCCAGGTCGTAGTCCATCTCGTGGACGCGGCCGCCCTCGTCCCAAGGCAGGTACCTGTAGCCGTCGCCCCGGTAGACCCGGTCCGGCTCGGTCGTCGGGCCGATGGTCACCGGATTGGCAAACGTCCCGCCGCTTCTCTGGACGAGCACGTGAGAGCCGTGGTTCTGCGGCACGACCAGGTCGTCGCGGCCGTCGCCATTCAGGTCACGCGAGATGTCCGCATGGACAACCTCGCGCCTTCGTGGCGGTTTGAAGTCGGATTCCACCGCCGCAAGTTCCCGCTCCGTCACCGACTCGGGATCGAACCACGTCAGCCGGCCACCGCCGTAGATGACCAGCCGGTCCCTGCCTCCGATGTTGGCCACGTCAACGAAGGAGGTCTCGGAACGTAGCCTCGTCTCGACTTCCGGCACCCAATCACCGCCCGTGAAGGTGAGGATGCGCAAGCGCCGGTCATTGTTCTCATCGACATGCAGGACCGCGAGGTCCGCCATCGAACCTCCCACAAGGAACCCTGTCAGGATGGTCTGGCGCTCGCCGGCACCGGTGACCACGTCGTACCGCTCGAAGGCGAACTGCTCCGCCGGCTGGGCACCGGGAAGCGTAGCGGCAGGCCCGACGCATCCATACAGGCACACTCTGAGCGTAAGCATGGCGAATCGCCCTCGTCGATAGCGCCTCGCGCCTCTGCCCGTCGGTCGCTTTCTCACGGCTCCTTCTCCTTCCAGGCCGAAGTTGACTTCGTCAACATACACACCCGTGTTGACGTTGTCAACAACCTCAGTCCAATCCTAGGCTGTCCCGTCGCCTGCCAGCAGCCGGTCCCGCACGGCGCGCTTCTGCAACTTGCCGGTGGCGTTCTTCGGGATCTCGTCGAGCACGAAGATCCGCGCCGGGACCTTGAAGCGGGTCACCCGGGTGGCCACGTGCCGCAGGAGATCCTCCTCGCGCACCTCGACGTCGCCGCTGGGCGCGACGGCCGCCCAGAGGTTCTCCCCGAAGCGCGCGTCCGGCACGCCGAAGACCACCGCCTCGGCGACGGCCTCGTGCGCGTAAAGCGCTTCCTCGATCTCGCGCGGCGAGATGTTCTCGCCGCCCTTGATGATCAGGTCCTTCTTCCGGTCCGTGATGTACAGGTAGCCGTCCTCGTCGAGATAGCCGATGTCTCCCGAGTAGAGCCACCCATCCATCAGGGCCTCCTCGGTGGCTTTCTGGTTGCGCCAGTAGCCGGCCATCAGTGTCGGCCCGCCGATCAGGATCTCGCCTTGTGTGCCAGCCGCCACATCGGCGCCGTTCTCGTCGACCACCCGAATCGACGTGTCGGGCTGGGCACGCCCGACCGAGCCGGGCCTGAAGACATCCTCGTCGTAGTAGGCGGCCCCTGCGCCCCCCGACTCCGTCATGCCGTAGCCGTCGCGGATGCGGCAGGCGAAGACCTCCTCGAATTCACGCCGGACCGCGTCCGGCAGCGGCGCGCCGCCGGTCCACACGCTCTCGAGACTCGACGTGTCGTAGCGGTCGCGGTCCGGGAACTCCAGCATGTAGGTCAGCATCGTCGGGACCATGGAGAACCGCATCACGCGAAGCTCCTGAATGGCCTCGAAGACGAGGCGGGTATCCCAGTGCACGAGGAGCTTCGCCTGCATGCCCTTGATGAACCCCAGGTTCATCATCAGGACCCCGAACGAGTGAGACAGCGGCAACGCGTGCAGGGTCGGCATGAAGGGCGGTAGGTCGACCATCTTCGGGTGCGGCACGGCGGCGACGCTGTCGTGGGTCAGCATGACGCCCTTCGGCCTTCCCGTCGTGCCGGAGGTGTAGAGGAGCAACGCCAGATCGTGCCCCGACCGGTGCGTCATCTCGGCAAGCGGCTCGGCGCCGGCCGTCTCCGCCGCCAGCGCGACGGCCCCTTCCACCGACTGGCCGCCCAAGGTCAAGAGCAACGGCAGCTCGGGACAGGCCTGGCGGATCAGCGGAACGAGTTCAACGGTTGAAATCACCGCGCTCGCCCCGGAGTCCCTCAGCATGTGCTGGATCTCCGGTACCGCGAGTTGGGGCCTGACGGGAAGGATCACCGCGCCGATCTTCCACACCGCCTGGAACGCCTCGAAGACCTCCGGGCAGTTGGGCATGACGACGGCGACCCGGTCGCCGATTCCAATGCCGCGCTGCCGCAGGACACTGGCCAGCCTGCGCGCCTTCGCATCCAGCTCGACGTTCGAGATGGTCGTACCGCGCCAATGGAGGATCGGATACTCGCCGAACCGTTCGATGTTCTCGATGGCCAGATTCCCTGCGTTCAAGTCGAGGGTCCTCCGCGGGTGATCGATGACTGCCAGGCGCATTCTCTCCCACGCCCGATGCGGGCAGGCTGTCCGCGTGCAAGGCTGCTCCTGTAGTGTGCCCACGGGAGGGCAGTCGATGAAGCAACGCCTTCGCTGGTCCGGGTTCATGGCGGCGATCGTGGTAGGGGCGGTCCTGGTCTGGAGTCCAGCGCAGGTGCAGGAGACGACGCGTCCGCTGCTCTCGAGCGGGAACGCGCCCGCGCCCGAAGAGCGCGTGTTTCCGCCCCTCCGCCCCGAGGACGACCTGGACACCGAGCTCTTCGAGACGCCGGGACGGAACCCCGGGTCGGCCGCGCACCCCATGGCCCCGGGCAGGGTGCGCAGCGACGCTCCAGCATGGCACGAACTCAACCATGTCGAGCCGCCTCTGCCCGCCTGGGCCGGGCCTCTGCTCCATCCCCGGCAAGCCGACCCCGAACCTCCGGTAGACCCAAGGTTCCATGACCCGATCCGCCTGTCCGACGATTTCCGCAACGACGACTACCCGTTCATCCTCTCGGACCCGGACAACCGCGACGATGTCTGGATGGTCTGGACCAGTTACTCGGGCCGACGAGACCGGCTTCAACTGGCTCGCCGCGATCCGGCCAGCGGAACGTGGGGACCCTGGAACCCGGTTCCCGGCGCCAATGGCGACGTCTGGCGTCCGAGCCTCGGATTCGACGACGACAAGCGGCTTTGGGTCGTGTGGGCGCAACCGGAGCGGCTCTTCGAGGACCAACCGAACTTTGACCTCTACGCGCGCTGGTTCGACGGCGAGCACTGGGGCCGGCTGCAGCGGTTGACTTCGGCACCCGGGAGCGACTTCAACCACCGCCTCGCGCGTGCCCGGGACGGATCGCTGCACCTTGTGTGGCAGGGGATCCGGGATGGACAGGCCGACATCCTCCACATGAGCTACGACGGCAACTCCTGGTCCGGGGAGAGACGGATATCTGAGAGCCCGCGCAACGACTGGACTCCGACGCTGGCCCTTGACTCCGAGGGAGCCGCCTGGATCGCCTGGGACAGCTACCACAACGGCGACTACGACGTTTTCCTCCGCCGCCTGTACCGGAACCGCCTCGGACGCGTCCTGACGGTCGCGGCGTCACCCTTCTTCGAGGCCAGACCCAGCGTCGCGGTCGATGGCGAAGATCGGGTCTGGATCGCCTACGAACTCGGTGAGGCCGGCTGGGGCAAGGACCAGGGACTCCTGGTCGACCGGGAGCGTCAACCCGGCTCCATGCTCAACCGCGAGCGAACGGTTGCGGTCCGCATTGTCGAAGGAAAAGAAGTCACCGCCGCCGCACCCGAACTCCGCACCCTCTTTCCGCCGCGCCAGCGACTGCACTACACGAAGACGCCGAACCCCTCCCTCAGCAACCCGGAGCTGGCTTTGGACGACCGGGGGCGCCTCAGCCTGCTGGTGCGGGCCATGGAGAGTTCAGGCGCCTATGCCCAGTACTGGCGGCTGTACGTCACGACGATGGAAGAAGGGGGCTGGAGCGCCCCCGCCGCCGTACCCTGGAGCATCGGCCGCCTCTCGATGTCGGCCTCGGCGACCCCGTCAACGGAAGGCGGCCTGTGGCTCGGCTGGGCGCGCGACAACTACCCCACTTTCTCGGCCATGCTCACGCTCCCCGAGGAGACCGTGGTCGAGAACGTCTACGCGGCAAGATGGGAGCCGACGACCGCGCCCGGCTTGAAGACGGAAACACCCCAGCCGCCCCCCTTTCCGCAACGTCACGCCGGCCATGAGCGCGAGGACGAGGATGTTGCCCGCATCCGCGCCTGGCGGACCCAGGTCGGTGGCGAGGACCTGCAGATCCTGCGCGGCGACACCCACCGCCACACCGAACTGTCGCCGGATCTGCGCGGCGTGCCGGACGGTTCCGTCATGGACTTCTACCGGTACATGACCGATGTCGCGGCGATGGACTTCGGGCTCATCAGCGACCACCAGTACGGCGGTGAATTGGAGTACTGGTGGTGGCTGGAGGAGAAACTGGCCGACCTGTTCCACACTCCGCAAAGCTACATCGCGCTCTTCGGCTACGAACGCTCGATCAACTTCCCCATGGGCCATCGCAACGTGCTCCACGCCGAGCGTGGCCACATGCCAGTGCCGTTCTTCCAGAAGACCGGCTACGTGGAGTACCCCAACATCCGCTACCACAACGGCGCCGGCATCGTTCAGGACGACGACACGAAGATGCTCTACGAAGAGGTGCGCAACTCGGGCGGCATCACCATCCCGCACACCAGTGCCACCACGATGGGCACCGACTGGCGCGACAACGATCCCGAGATCGAGCCCCTCGTCGAGATCTTCCAGGGCGACCGGTACAGCTACGAGGCCCCGGGAGCGCCGCTGACCGACAGCGGAGCCGCGCTCCAATCGGAACTTACGCGCCAGCACGACCAGGGCTTCCTCTCCAACGCCTGGGAGAAGGGCTACCGGCTCGGCGTCATCGCCAGTTCGGACCACCTTTCGACCCACATCTCCTACGCCATGGTCTTCGCGAAGGACCGGTCGCGCCATGCCGTCCTCGACGCGATGCGCCAGCGCCGAACCTACGGCGCCACGGACAACATCGTGCTCGAGTTCTGGATGGGCGAGCACTTCATGGGAGACGAAGTGACTGTCGCCGGAGAGGTGCCGGAGATGCGGATCGTCGCGGAGGGGACGAAGTCCTTCTCGACAGTCGAGATCCTGCGCAACGGCACGTCGATCTACCACAACGATCCGGGCGGCGCCGAGATCGATCTCCGCTACATCGACCTCTCACCCCAGCCGGGACCGAGCTACTACTATGCTCGCCTCGTTCAGGAAGACGGTCAGATGGCTTGGAGTTCGCCGATCTGGCTAGAGATCGAATAGCGAGCCGTCAGCCAAACACAGTCCGCAGGGTGGCAGGAAGGGAGCGGCCATGGATCTCAAGGACATGACCTGGGAGCGCGACGGCGGAGTGGTCACTCTAACCATGAATCGACCGGAGAAGCTGAACGCCCAGTCCATGGACATGATGGACTCCCTCATCGCGGCCTTCGAGGAGATCGAGCGCGACGACGAGATCAAGTGCGCGATCTGGACCGGGGCCGGCAGGGGCTGGTCGGTCGGGCGCGACTTCTCGGACCCGAAGCTGGCCGGCGCCGCGCCCTACGGCCCCGAGTTTCCCCGCGGCACCCGTCTGCTGCCCCTGTCTCTGGGCGGGCGCCTGCAGTACGCGCTCTGGCGCTGCCGCAAGCCGATCATCGCCGCGGTCAACGGGCACATGCTGGGCGGGGCGTTCTCGGCCGGGCTCATGGCGGACTTCCGGATCGCCTCCGAACGCGCGAAGTTCGGCGCCCTCTTCGTCAAGCGGGGCCGGGTTCCCGACAACGGCGGTGTGTACATGCTGGTCAAGATCATGGGCCTGGCGCAGGCCCTCGAGTTCATGTACTCCGGCGAGATCATCGACGCGCACCGGGCGGTGGAACTCGGTCTCGCGAACCGTGTCGTTCCCCACGACGAGCTGATGCCGACCTGCATGGAGATCGCCCGTAGCATCGCGAGCGGACCCTCGCTCGCGATCGAGTTCATGAAGAAGATGGCCTACCGCACCTTCGAGGGCGACAGCATGGAGAGCCTGACCGCCTACGAGGCCTTCGCCCAGAGCGTTTGCGAGGCGAGCGAGGACGGCGAGGAGGGCGTGCGGTCCTTCGTGGAGCGGCGGGAACCGGTGTTCACGGGGCGCTAGGAGGCTGCGCTCTCACTGCTGGTAGTTCAGGCGCAGGCCCGGCCGCGGCCAGTCGGCCGCGACCAGGGCGCCGATCCCCGACAAGGTGATGTAGGCGGTCCTGAGGTCCGCACCGCCGAAGCAGATGTTCGTGGTCAGGGGATCCGGAGCGGACACCCGTTCCACGATCTCGCCCTCGGGCGAGACGACCGTGATGCAGCCGGTGATCAGGGTGCCGAGGCAGATGTTGCCGTCCGCCTCGACCGCCAGGGAGTCCCAGACATGCACGCCGGGGGGGTCGACCACGAGCTGGCCGCTGATCGGCAGGACCGTCGTGTCCTGGACGACCGTTCCGGGGGACGGGATCGGCCAGCTCCAGAGACGCGTCGGATAGGTCTCGGCGACGTAGAGCAGGCCGCCGCCAGGTGAGAGTCCGATGCCATTCGGTCCGTCGAGCGGAAAGATGACTTCCTCGATCAGGGAGCCGTCGGCCCTGGCGTAGAAGACGCCGGTGCGGTCACGGTCCCGCTCCCGGGTCTGACCATGGTCGGTGAACCAGAAGCCCCCAAAGTCGTCGAAGACGATGTCGTTCGGCGCCCGCAACGGTCTGCCGTCACACTCGACATAAAGGTCCTCGACCCGGCCAGTATGGATGTCGACGCGCTGGATGCGGCCGCCGATGTAGTCCGGCGCCTGGAGCCCCGGCACGTGCAACTCGCCGCCCGGAAAGCCCGCGATGGGCAGCGGCCCGACGTCGAGGCGCTGATAGTCGAAGCCGCCGTTGTTGCACACGTACACCGTGCCGTCGGGCCCGAAGGCCGCGCCGTTCGGCCCGCCGCCGCAGCGCGCCAGCACCTGGTGGCGGCCGTCCGGCTTGACGCGCTTGAGGTTCCCACCCGCGATCTCGACGACGATGACACTGCCGTCGTCCATCGCGATCGGCCCTTCGGGGAAGTCCAGGCCAGTGGTGATCTCGCGCAGCTTCGGCATGGTTCGGATCAGCCGGAAGGGAGGTCCGATCCCGTGCCGATTTCGTCCAGCAGGGATTCACGCAGCCTGAACTTCTGGATCTTGTTGGTCGGGGTTCGGGGTAGATCGTCCAGCAGCCGGACATGACCCGGCCGCATGTGGCGAGGTAGGTTCCGGTGCAGCCACTCTTCGAACTCTCCAGCGCCGACATCGGCGCCCGCCCTCATCACCGCAAACACCGCAACCTCCTCCTCGTCACCCTCGCTGGCCGGCACTCCCACGGCCGCGCAGAGGCGGACGTCGGGGTGTTCGCCGACCAGCTCCTCAACCTCGTACGACGAGATGTTCTCGCCCTTGCTGCGGATGAAGTTCCCCATCCGATCGGCGAAGTAGAGCAGCCCGTCGTCGTCCATGACCGCGGCGTCACCCGTGTGGAGCCAGCCGTTTGCCAGAAGCTCGGCGGTGGCTTCCGGCCGGCCCCAGTAGCCTGCGGTGAAGAGGTCGGGCAACCGCGGCCGGAACGCGAGCTGGCCATACCGCTCCGGCGGCAGCACCTCGTCGTCGGGGCCGAGGATCGCGGCTTCGACGAACACACTGGGGGCGCCCATCAGGCCCTTGCGGATCTCGCGGTCGCCCCGGAAGACGGGATACCCCGAGCGTCGCGCGAACTCGAGCATCTCCTCCTTGGGGCGGCCGCGGTAGAGATCCGGGGGCGTACCGCCGCCGTCCGGGAACTGATCGATCAGGGCCAGGGCGCCGAGCCCAGTCTCCGTCTGACCGTAGGCGGTCGCGCAGATGTCCAGGCCGAAACGGCGGGCCAAACCGTGGTGGTCCTCCGGCAACGGCGTCAGGTTGACGCAGTGGAGGGTGTTCCGCACATCGTCCACCCGCTCCGGCGCCGCCACCAGCCTCGAGATCATGACGTCGATCAGAATCGCCGTCGTGGCGCCCCGGCGGGCGATCCGCCGCCAGTAGTCGCCAGCGCTGAAACGGTCCCACATCGCCACCTCGCACCCCACCCAGGCGCCGCGTACGACGTTGCTGATCGCGCCCGCGGCGTGGTACATCGGCAGATCGTTGTAGACCACGTCGCCCGAGTCGATCAGGCAGCGGGGCGCGTAGCTGAACTGGTTCATCCAGCGATGCGACTGCAGCACTCCCTTGCTCGGTCCCGTCGTACCCGACGTGTAGAGGATGTTCGCCAGGTCGGCCGGCTGCTGCGGCGCGCGCGAACCGTCGCCGCCACCCGCGAGAAGGTCGGCAAAGGAACCGACCGTCCGGCAGCCGTCGGCCGTCGCGCCGGACACGGCCGGATCGAAGTCGTGATCGCCGGACGCCGGTCGATGCACCACGAGATCCGGCTCAGCCAGCACGTCGGCACCCGTCGCCAACTGTGGCAGCAGGCTCTCCTCGGCGATCACGAGGCGAGGCTGAAGGTCGCGCAGTTGATGCCCAAGCAGACTCCCCGTCAGGCTGTAGTTGATCGGACAGTAAGTGGCGCCGACCCGCCACAGGGCGAACATCGACAGCGTGGCGACCAGGGGATTGGTCAGGAACAGCGCAACCCGGTCACCGGCGCCGACGCCGAGCCGGCGCAGGCCGGCGGCGATGTTCGAGCACAGGCGCTCGGTCTCGGCGAACGAGATGGAGCGGTCCTCTTCGCCGTAGTAAATGAAGGTCCGATCGCCACGGCTGGCCGCCCACTCCTCCAGCCGGTCGAGGACGAGCTCGCCGTCGCGGCCGAGTTCGGCCTCAAGCCGCGCCGCGTCGTCAGGCCGATCAGCCATCGATCACCGCCCGGCCCTGGGTGAGCACCGGCAACTCTCCTGTGAAGGCGGAGAACAGCACTTCCCCTCCGCCGACTCGCCAGGCGTCGACGGTCAGCGTGTCGCCGGGCACGACCGGCGCCGAGAACCGGACCTCGATCTCCGTCAACCGCTCCGGGTTGCCGTCGCAGAACTCGCGAACAAGAGCGAGGGCAGCGTAGCCGAGAGTCGCGGGCCCCTGCAGGATGGGCCGCTCGAACCCGCGGCTGCGAGCGAACTCCTCCTCGAGGTGGAGCGGATCGGCGACACCGTTGAGCTGGTAGAGGATCGCCTGGGTCTCTGGAATCGTCGCCGACCAGCGGAGATCCGGCGGACGATCCGGCGCTGGCCGCTTCACCGGCGACGGCGGCCCCGGATCACCGCCGAATCCTCCCGACCCCAGCATGGCTGAACTGGCAACCAGCTCGAAGACCTGGTCCCCGTCGTCGGAGCGGCCATCCACCCGGGTCCGCATGATCGCGAGCGAGCCCTTGTCCCAGATGTCGGTCACCTCGGCCGACACGTGTAGACGGCCGGACGCCGGCAGCGGGCGCAGCATGCGCAAGTGTTCGCCGGCCTCGACGCGATGGTAGTTCCGCACCAGGTCCTCGAAGTGTGGACTCAGCGAGTGCATGGCGACCAGGCAGAAGGTCGGCAGGACCCGCATGCCCCCGTTTCCACCCCCGGCAAGGAGGCCGAGATCGTCGGCGCCCGCGCCAACGCTCAGGGCGTAGAGACCAACATCCCGCTGGTCGTAGGCGAACACCTCGGGGCCGGCCCGGCGCCCGATGTCGGCGAGATTGGCCTTGGGAGGCCTCGCCGCCATCAGTCGGTAACGGCGTAGGCGTTGCTGATGACGACTCCCCGGGGAGTCGAAACCTGAATCAGGGTGCGGCCGTTCTCGTTCCAACCGCGCGTGGTGAGTTCCTCGCCCGGAAACACGACATCCGAGAAGCGCGCCTTGAACTCGCGGAAGCGCCCCACGTCGCCGTCGCACAGCCCCTCGACGATCGCCCGCACGGCGAAACCGTACGTGCACAGACCGTGGAGGATCGGCCGGTCGAAACCCGCCGTCCTGGCGAAGTCCGGATCGATGTGGAGCGGGTTGTAGTCGCCGCTCAGACGGTACAGAGCCGCCTGCCCAAGGGGGATCGTGTACGTGATGTCGAGATCGGGCCTCGCACCGGCGGGCGGATCCAGGGCCTCCGCCTTCGGACCCGGGTCGCCGCCGAATCCGCCGCCACCCCGATAGAACCCGACCTTGAGGGTCTCGAAGACCTTCTCGCCCTCCACCGTCGCGCCGGCCGCACTCGTGTGGATGACCGCCGCCTTGCCCTTGTCGAAGATGTTGACGACCCTCGCGGTCACCACCAGCGGACCCTCGGGCGGGATCGGACGGAACGTGCGGATCAGTTGCTCGCCGTGCAGCATGCGCGTCTGATCGAACCGCCCTTCCAGATCCCCCATCGCCTCGTACTCGGGAATCACGCAGTAGCTCGGCAGCACCTGAAGGCCGCCCGACGATCGCTCATAGAGAAACCCCAGATCTTCGACTGGCACACCGACTCCAAGGGCGTAGAGAACGACGTCCTTCCAGCCGTAAGCAACCGACCTCGGCTCGGTCTCCAGGCCGATGAGATCTGCAAGGCCCGGTTCCGGCATCTGCTCCTCCGCGGCGACGGTTTCCCTGATCGGTTCGATTACGATAGCAACCCGCGCGCGGGCCCTTCCACCTCATCCCGGCACGAGTCGGAACGCAGGAGACCACCTCATGTACGGTCTGACCGACGAAGTACGCGAACTCCGCCAGCGGTTCCGCACCTTCATTAACGACTACGTGATCCCCGAAGAGTCGGCGCTGGCGGCGGAGTACGACCCGACCGGCCCGACCTTCACGCGCCTGAAGGCCGAGGCGAAACGTCTGGGTCTCTGGGCCATCGGCCATCCAACCGAACTGGGCGGCGGCGGCCTCGACTTCATGCCCTTCGTCTACCTGAACGAGATCATCGGCCGCTCGTACTGGGGCATGGTCTGCGTCGGCAGCGTCTCGATGCAGGACTCGATCATGCTCAATCTCTACGCCAGCGATGAGCAGCGCGAGCGGTTTCTCAAGCCCCTGGTGGCAGGCGACATGTACCCCTCGGTCGGCCTGACCGAGCCCGACGTCGCGGGTTCGGACCCGACCCTGATGCAGACGACCGCCGAGCTCGACGGCGACGACTGGGTGATCAACGGCCACAAATGGTTCACGTCGAGTGCCGACATCGCAGCGTTCACGACCGTTTTCTGCATCACCGAGCCCGAGGCGGACCGCTACGCGAAGTTCTCTTCGATCATCGTTCCCACCGACACGCCCGGCTACACCATCGTGCGCGTCATCCCGACGATGGGCAACGTTCACAGCGGGCACTGCGAGGTCCGGCTCGAAGACGTGAGAGTGCCCAGGGCCAACCTGCTCGGAAACCGCGGCGAGGGTTTCGTGATCGCCCAGAAGCGACTCGGTCCGGGCCGGATCTTCCACTGCATGAGATGGCTGGGACAGGCCCAGCGAGCCTTCGAACTGATGTGCGAGCGGGCCTCTAGCCGCTGGGCCCACGGATCGATGCTCTCCGAGAAGGGAGAGATCCAGCGCTTCATCGCCGAGTCGGCGGCGGAGATCCAGGCGGCCAGGATGATGACCCTGAACGCGGCCCAGGTGCTCGATCAGGGAGGCGAAGCGCGGGTGGAGATCTCACTGATCAAGTTCTGGGGCGCACGCATGCTCCACAACGTGATCGACCGCGCCATCCAGGTCCACGGCGCCCTCGGCGTCACCGGCGACACGCCGCTCGAGCACATGTACCGCGAGGCCCGCTATGCCCGCATTTACGACGGCCCCGACGAGGTCCACCGCATGGTCGTGGCACGGCGCCTGTGCCGGGACCCCCACGGCGCACCGCCCTGGGCGTAACCGCGCGACCGTCTCCTCCTAGAAACGGATCCCGGCTTGGAGCCGCACTTCCCGCGGCGACTGGAATGCCGCCGTGCCGGGGAACTGCCGGCCGTTGGCGCGGTTGATGCCGATGATCTCCTGCTCGTTCGTGATGTTCACGAGTTCGACGCCGACTCTGCCGTTGATCCGGCCGCCGAGCGGAAAGTCCCATATGCCGGTCAGGTTGACTGTGTGGGTGTCCTCGAGCTGGTTGGTGTCTCGCGGCTCGCGGTACGAGGACGTGTTGATTCTGGCTCCCGTGACCGGGTGGACCAGCCTGGTTGGCCGCCGGAGACCCCAACGTTCCCCGCTGCGGAAACCGTAGTAGCCGCCCAGCGAGATGGTGTGACTCCCCAGGACGAAGCTCCGTAGCGCGATGACGTTCAGGTTGTGGGTGCGGTCGAGGAATCCCCGGCCTTCGCGGAACACGAGGGTCGCGTCGGTGGCGCCGGTGCCGAGCTCGATCCCGCCCAGACCTTCTCCGAGGTCGTCGTCGAAGAGAACGGTGTTGTCGTTGCGACCGAAATTGTTGCCGTTGTTGTTCGACCAGGTGTAGTTGGCCTGCATCGTCCAGTCGTCGCGCATCGCTCGGCGAAGCGTCAGGCGCAGCCCCTCGTACTCGCGGAAAGCGTCCGGCCGATTCCGCACTTCGCGGAAGATCCGCCCCGCGTCGTCGTACTGGTGGGTCGCCAGGTAGAGGTCGTTCAGTTCCCACGTGATCCCCGTCGCCTCGAAGAGCCAGATTTCAGCGAACTGGGCTGCGATGCCGACCGTGAACTCGTCCTTGTAGTACGGGTCCACCGGCTGCACGGCGTTCGGATTGGCCGGAGTGCCCCGCCGGGCGAAACGGTCGTAGCGCAGAGTCGCCGGGTTCCAGTTGTACTGGTTGAACAGGTTGCGGCCGTTGGGCAGCGTGCTGAACTCTCGGGTGACCAGGTCGCCTTGCAGAATCTGGTAGTAGCGGCCCGCATTCACCTTGAGCACCAGGGAGCCGTCGCGCCTGAAGTCGTAGTTGGCCGCGAATCGCGGCGCCACCTTGGTCCAGTCGTTGATCTTCGTGCCGACATCGTTGTTCTGCTTCTGGGTGTCCATCCGCAGGCCGAGGTAGATGTTCCACTTGTCCGTCGCCGCCACCCGGTCGTCGGCGTAGACCGAGAGGATCTCGTCCGTGTTGGTGTTCGGAGACGGATCGTCGTAGACGTTGAGGTACTGCGCTCGCATGAAGCCGCCTGGCAGGTTCGGGTCGTAGCCGATGCCGTAGAAGCGATGGTCGATCACGTTCAGGGCCTCGATCGCGATGTCCTGGTAGTCCGCGCCGAACCTGAACTGGTGGTCGCCGCGGAACATGCTGACCGACGCGTTCGCCTGGTCTCGCGGGATCGTGATGTATCCCTCTCCCGCGGCATGACCGATCGTGTTGTAGCGAACGCGCGATCCTCGATCCTCGTAGGAGAAGTTGTTGCCCAGCGGGCTGTGAGAATCGGCACCCGGACTGAGAGTTCGAGAGCCGATAGCGCCCCGGTCAACCGTGTTCTCCTGCGATGCGATCTTGAATTCCAGGAAGGACGACGAACCGAGAGTCGCGCTCCAGGTCCCGGAGAAGAACTCGCCCGGAAGGTCGCACTTGCAGACGGCGAACTGGTCGCCGGTCGAGACGTTGGCGTGGTTCTTGTCGATCGGGCTGTCCACACCGGTGAGCGTGAAGTAGTGGCGCTCGTTTGGCTGGAAGCTGAGCTTGAGTGTCGCCACGTTCGCCTTGAAGCTGATGTCCTCGAAGCTGCCGTCCGCGAGAATGTCGAGACTGTTCGTGTTCTGCTTCGAGTGGGCGGCGAAGAACCAGGCCTTGTCCCGTTTCAGATAGCCGCCGAGGTTGGCCTCGTAGCTGTTCTCGACGGTACTCGAGCGCGGATGCCCGGGCGACACATCCGAGGTCGCCTTCCACTTCTGGCTCTGCGGGATCCACATGGCTTGACCGTGAAAGTCGTTGGTGCCCGTCTTGATCACCGCGTTGGTGATGCCGCCGACGACGCGACCGTACTCGGCGCCGAAGCCCGCGTCCTCCAGCCGAACCTCTTCGAGCGAACTCGACGGCAGCAACGCTCGCGGGCTGCCGCCGAAACGCATGAAGCTGATGTCGACGCCATCGACGAACCCGGACATCTCGACGTCCTGGCCACCGTTGACGGCAAACTTGATGTCGCCCTGAAAGCGCGAAACGGCGTCATGCACCACTCCAGGCAGGGTTTCCATCGATGACTGGTAGTTGCGACCCTTGAAGCTCAACTGCTCGGCCACCTCGGCCTCCAGACTCGCCGATAGGCCCACGGCGTACCTGTCGACGGTCACCGCATCCGAGACCACGGTGATCGTCTCCTCGGTGGCCGAAATCAGAGTCATGTCGAGCGTACGGCGGCCGCCGGACTCGACTAGCACGGCCGCCTCCGCGGTCCCCATACCCTCCAGGTTGACGGTCAACCGGTACGAACCCGGCGCCACCAGGAGGAATCTGAAGACACCTTCGGCATCGGTGATCGCGGTCATGTCGCCGCGATCACCACCGAGAGTCACGGTCGCGCCGGGAACTCCGGCGCCGGCGTTGTCACGGACGACGCCGTCCACGGTGCCCGTCTGGACACCGTCCGCCCACAACGACAGCGGGCAGCAGACAGCGATCGCGAGGATTGCAGGCCATGGACGCAACAAGCGATCCTTCATGGCTCTCCCTCCGAGCTGTTCTCTTCGCTAGCGAAAGCGGTTCTCTCTGCTAGCCAATTCACTAAGCCTAGACGAACGACGTTTGACAATCAAACGCCGATAGGGTCTAGAGGTGCGGCCGGCTACGCCGGATTCTCCGAACCGACGGGCTCCCCGAACGCGGCGCTACACGGAGTTGTAGCTGCCCTGGCGCATCATCGCCTCCAGCTCCCGGCAGCGGCGTGGATCGTCGGCGCTCCGGTCGACTTTCTCGAGAGGATCCTCCTCGAGGTCGTAAAGAAGCCGACTGGCACCCTCGAAGCCGGTGATCAGCTTGTAGCGACCGTCGTACACCATCCGCCAGTCGTAAAGGCCTGACAGCACGTACTCGCGATGACGATCCGCCTCTCCGGCGAGGAGGCCGCGCAGCGAAATGCCGTCCATTTCGTCAGGTACCGCGGCACCGCCCAGGTCGAGGAAGGTCGCCGTGAGATCGATCAGACTGACCATCGCGCTCGTACTTCGTCCCGGCGCTACGCCGGGACCGGCGATCACCAGCGGCACCCCCGCCGACGCCTCGAAGGGCACCTGCTTGCCCCAACGCGAGCGGTCGCCCAGCATCTCGCCATGGTCGCTCGAGTAGACGATGATCGTGTTCTCCAGTTCGCCGCGTTCCGCCAGCCGCTGGACGAACAGGCCAATCCAGCGGTCGATGTTCTCGATCATCGCGGCGTAGTTTTGGCGGATGCGGACATGATGGTCCGCGTCCCACGGTCCGTCGTACCGATCCGGCTGCGGAAAACCGTCGATCACTCGATCCGGCCCTCGGTAGAGGCGCTCCATCCGACGGGTGATGTCCATCGGCGGGTGAGGGCCCGCGAAGTTGACGATCAGGAACCATGGCTCCTCGCTGGGAACCCCGTCGAGCAGCGACATGCCGTTGCCGCCGATCCAGTTGTCGAGG
Organism: Acidobacteriota bacterium; assembly: GCA_026707545.1. Classification (NCBI taxonomy): domain Bacteria; kingdom Pseudomonadati; phylum Acidobacteriota; species Acidobacteriota bacterium. The sequence continues at coordinate 2,932,624 of JAPOWR010000001.1, forward strand.
TAGTCGTCCTCAGCGAGCGGCGTGACCCGCGTCTTCCCCCACTGCTCCACCGTCTGTGGCGAACGCCGATCGACCATGTCCTCCGCGCATACCCGCCCCTGGGCCGGGTCGCGACCATCGAGGTAGGCGTAGTACGAGTCCTTGGGCCCCACCGGGTCCGTGAGGTAGATCAACGCCCCGGCGCCCTTGCCCGCGTTGTTGACCGCGTTCGTGAAGCCCCACCGGTCGGTGAACCGGCGACCATCGAGGCCGAGCCCTACCGGTTCCCCGAGCTGCCCCGCTTTCTCGATGATCTCGAACAGCGCACCCGAGGCGAGGTCGAACTTGCCGCAACCCAGCACGTTGTAGTCCGCGTCCCGCAGCAGGCCGTAGAAGGTCTCCCGATCGAGGGGCAGGCTCTGCCGGTTTGAGGACACACCACAATCGTCGTACTCGCGCCCGAACGCCAGGCACGCACGCGACGGTCCGCAGACCGGGGCCGCGCAGTAGGCGCGCTCAACGGTCAGGCCGCGTGCCGCCAGCGCCTCGAGATGCGGCATGGGCACGGGAACATCCGGGTTAGCCGGCGTCCAGTCCCAGCGGTGCTGGTCGGAGAACAGGAACAGGATGTTGGGACGCGAGGTCTGCTCGCGTGCCGTCTCCCGCGTGCCGCACCCGTAGGCCGCGGACAGTACCCCGGTCGCCAGCGAACCCTGGAGGAACTCGCGTCGCGTCGGTCGGGACATCTCTCAATCCCCTTTCGGTACTGCTGAACTACAGGGCTACACTAGCTCACGCATGAATCGCAGCCGGATCCGTTGGATCTCGGCCCCCCTTCAGGCTGGCCTGGCCGCCGTCCTGTTGCTGGGCTGTGAAGCCACCCCGCCAGTCGGTGGCGACTACCTCTCTCCCGACCTCCGGGAACGGGTGGAACAGCTCAAGCTGGACCGCGCGGCGGAACCGACCACCTCCGCGAACGTCTACGAGCGCGTCGACGTCCTATGGGAATGGGCGAATGCCTACGCCCTGACCGGCGGCCCACTGCCGGTGAACTTCGCTCTCGACACCGCGATCATGCGCTGGGCCGAGGCCGACGGCTCGCCGCCCGACGTACGCCTGGTCGCCGACGTCGAACTGAACACAGTCGAGGATTACGTCCCGTCCATCGATCACTATCTCGAGGAACTGCAGATCAAGGACGAGGATCCGGACGCGCTCGGCACTCTGAGGGTCGTGCCGGACGAGCCGCTTGTCGCCGGTTCGACGGCGACCGTCGAACTCGTGTACGAGGTCGGCAACATGCCGATCCAGATCGGCGGCGGCGTGCTGGCCGGACGCCAGTGGCTGGCGGATGTCAACGACTTCCAGAACCAGGACCCGGCAGCACCCAACTACCTGACCGCACGCACGTCAAGGCCCGGGGCGCGACTCGAACCGGTCATGGTGCCCCTGGTCGGCCCGCACGGCTCGCAGCGCTTCCCGAAGCCGACGCCGGCCTTTCTCCTTGCCGGCACTCCGCTCGAGCCCGGCGACACGATCACCGTGACGTACGGAGACCGCTCCGGCGGTTCGGAGGGCATCGGCGTTCAGGCCTTCGAGACGGATGCGCTGCTCCTGCCCCTCTACATCGATCCCCAGGGCAACGGGAACTGGTTGACGCCGGAGTGGCCCCACCTCCAGGTGGTCGGCGGGCCGGTCGCCGGCGTGCGGGTGCTGGCCCCGTCGGTCGTCGCGGCAGGCGAGCCTTTCGACCTGACCATTCGGAGCGAAGACGGGGCCTTCAACCGCGCTAGCGGGACCTTGCCTGGGTACGAGGTCCTCCTCGAAGAAGAAGCGTTGGCCACAGTCAGGGAGCCCACCGGCGCCGTCGCCTTGGTCGACGGGCTGAAGATCCAGGAGACGGGCATCTATCGTTTTGTCGTCCGTTCGAGCGACGGCGCCCTCGAAGCAACCAGCAATCCGGTCTGGGTCGAGAATGAGCCCGAGCTCAGGATCCTGTGGGGCGAGACCCATGGTCACACGGGCTTCGCCGAGGGGCAGGGATCGCCCGCCGGTTACTTTCGCTACGGCATCGAGGACGCGCGCCTCGACTTCCTGACCCTCTCCGAACACGACTTCTGGCTCGACGACTACGAGTGGAAGCAGTTGCAGGAGATCGCGCGGCGCACCACGGAAACGGGTCGTGCCGTGGCCTTCCTGGGCTACGAATGGACGCCGACGCGGAAGCGCGGCGGCCACCACAACGTCCTCTTCAGAAGCCCCGACCGCGAGCGGGTACCTGTCCAGGAGGCGGACCGCCTGCCCCTGCTCTGGGAAGGCCTTCGCGCCGCCAACGACCCGAACGACCTGCTCGTCATCCCGCACGCGCACTCCGCGGGGGACTGGACCCGGAGCGACGGCGAACTCGAACGGGTCGTCGAGATCTACAGCGAGCACGGCACCTTCGAGTGGTACGGCAACATGTTCCTCAGGAACGGCTTCGAAGTCGGATTCCTGGCGGCCTCCGACGACCATCGCGCCAAGCCCGGCGCTCCCCAGGGCCACTTCCAGGCCTCGCTCGTCGGCGTACCCGGGCTCGCCGCGGTCCTCGCGCCCGAGAAGACCCCCGACGCGATCTTCGACGCCCTTCGCCAGCGCTCCGTCTACGCGGTCTCGGGCCCGCGGATCCTGCTCGACGCGGACCTGAACGGCCACCCGATGGGAACCCGGCAGCCCCAGACCGACGAACGCCGTCTCGCGGTCCGGGTTTCCGGCACGTCCCCGATCGACCGCATCGAGGTGATCAAGAACGGCGGGATCGCGTTCAGCCGCAGCTACCTGTCGGCGCCGCTCGGCGACCGGTCCTGGCTGCAACTCGGATTCGAGTCCTCGTCCGAGGTGTTCACACCGGACAAGGTCGACAACCCGCGCCCCTACCGCGTGTGGCGCGGCACGCTCAGAGTGACCGGCGCGCAAGTTCTGGGGGTGGTCCCCGTGGGTCTCGACAACCGCGTGCTGGACCGGATCGAGACGGCAGACGCCGGTGTCCTTCGCTTCGACATCCGGACCCGCGGTCGCGCCGACACGGTGCTGCTGGAACTGGAGGGCGCAACCGCCTCAACCCGGCTCGAAGTCGAACTCGAACCCAGCCGGGAGGCCGGCATCGGCCAGGGGCACGAGCGCCCGGCGATGGACATTCCGGGCGACCGCATCGAACTCGCGCTCGACGGCCTGCGGGACAGCCGACTCGAACTGGAGGTTCCGTTCGGCGAGCACACGGATCGCCTGACCCTGCAGGTGGTCGAGCCCGGTGCTCCTCTCGACCGCGTGTTCGACTATCTCGACATGGGACCGGCAGCACCGGGCGACTACTACTACGTGCGGGTGACTCAGCTCGACGGCGGCCAGGCCTGGTCGAGCCCGTTCTGGGTCGGCGAGAAGGGCGGCCGATGAAGACGATCCGCTTCGACGACATCGCGGCTCTCCGCGCCGAGGTCACCGAGGAGTTCGGCCCCTGGGGTGAGCCCGTGGAGATCAAGCAGACGATGATCAACGCGTTCGCCGACCTTTCCGGCGATCACAACTGGATCCATGTCGATGTCGAACGGGCTCGCCGCGAGAGTCCCTTCCGCCAGCCGATCGCCCACGGCATGCTCACCATGAGCCTGTTCGCCAACCTCCCTGAAGGCGCCGACTTCAGGGTAACCGGCTTCGGCAACTCGACGAACTACGGGATCGATCGGATTCGCTTCCTCGCACCGGTACCGGCCGGCGCTCATCTGCAGGCCAGCGTCCGGCTCGCCGACGTGCAGGAAAAAAAGTACGGGACTCTCCTGGCCCGGGAAGTGCAGGTGCGGCTGGCCGGGGAAAACCGCCTCGTCTTCGTCGCCCGACCCCTGGTCCTCTTCATGCCTCCGAACGTCGGAGCCATCGGTTAGCACCGGCCGACGGCTCTACCACCCTGCAACTCGCAGGAAAGGAAGACCATGGAAGAGCGCCCGAACAGCTCCCCAGCGCGGCGTCCGATTCCCGGCGGGAAGGGGCCGTTCGGCGGCTACTCCTGGTACGCCCTCGGCATTCTCATCATCTGCTACCTCTTCAATTACGTCGACCGCAACATCCTGTCGATCCTCGCCGAGGAGGTGAAGAGTGACCTAGGCCTCGACGACGCCCAGATCGGCTTTCTCTACGGCACGGCGTTCGCGGTGTTCTACGCCGTCTTCGGCATCCCCTTCGGCCGGCTCGCCGACGCCTGGATCCGCAAGAACCTGATCGCCATCGGGCTCTTCTTCTGGAGCCTGATGACCGCCATGACAGGCACCGCAAGGACCTTCGGGATGCTTGGCGCCTATCGCGTCGGCGTCGGCGTCGGCGAAGCCAGCCTCAGTCCGTCGGCCTATTCGCTGATCGTCGACTACTTCCCCCAGAGACTGCGAGCCACTGCCCTGGCTCTCTACTCCAGCGGCATCTACCTCGGCGCCGCCGTCGGTTTCGCCCTCGGCGGCTTCATCGTCGACTTCTGGAACGGCAGGTACCCCGACGGATCCGCGCCACTGGGGCTCGCCGCCTGGCAGGCCGCCTTCCTCGCCGTCGGCCTCCCGGGGCTGCTCATGGCCGTCTGGGTGTGGACCCTGCGAGAGCCCGCCAAGGGGCAGCAGGAGGGAGTCACGATCACGCCCACGGGCCGCCCCGAGCCGTTCAAGGAGTTCGGAGCCGTCATACCGCCCTTCACGGTCCTGAGCCTGTGGCGCTCGGGATGCGATCGGAAGGGACTGCTGCTCCACGCCGGCTGCACCGCCGCACTCGCTCTCCTTGCGTGGGCGATGGTCGCCTCCGTCGGCGAGCCGGCACAGTGGATCGCCCTCGCCATCGGTATCTACGCGGCCTTCTCCTGGGGTCAGGGACTGGCCTATCGCGATCCCGCGACCTTCGGCTCCATTCTCGGCAGCCGCGCCTTCATGTATACCTGTGTGGGCTTTGCCAGCCTGTCCTTCGTTACCAACGGGCTCGCCTTCTGGACGGCGCCACTCCTGATCCGCAGCTTCGACGCAAGCCCGACCCGCGTGGGAGCACTGATGGGCGTAGGAGTCGCAGTCGGCGGCTGGATCGGCGTCACGGTCGGCGGCCTCGTCTCCGATCGCCTCAAGCAGAGGACGCCGAACGGCCGAGTCATCCTCGGTCTGGCCACCGTCGTCCTTTCCGTGCCGGCGATGACCCTGATGCTCACGGCCACAAGCCTCGCCGCAGCCTTTATCTACTTCCTCTTCACCGTTGCCCTGGTGTCCCTGTGGATCGGTCCAGGAGCGGCCGCGGCCAACGAACTGGTGCCGCCGCGAATGCGCTCGACGGCATCCGCGATCTACCTGCTGCTGAACACGCTCATCGGTTTCGCCCTCGGGCCGTTCGCGGTCGGCAAGATCAGCGACGTCCTGGTCGCTGCCGGCCAGTCGCCGGCCGACTCCCTGCGCTACGCGATGATGCTCAGCATGCTGTTCTGGGCCGTTTCAGCGGCGTTCCTGTGGCGCGCCCGCGCATACGTGGGGCCGGCCGAGGCTGCACTCGCTTCGGCCGGCGTCACCGGGTCAGGGTCTCCACCAGATCGGTCTTGAGGATCTTGCCCGACGCGTTGAGCGGAAACTCGTCGACGAACCGCCACAATCGCGGCGCCTTGTAAGGCGCCAGGCGTTCCCTGACGTACAGGAAGAGTTCCTCCTCACTGGGCCGCTTCTCCCCGGCCGGCCGAATGACCGCCGCCACCTGCTCGCCCCACTCCGGATCGGGTACGCCGATCACCGCTACTTCGGCGATATCCGCCCGTTCCAGAAGCAAATCCTCGATCTCCTTGGGGTAGACGTTCTCTCCGCCGCGGATGATCATCTCCTTCAGCCGGCCATGAATCCGGCAGTAGCCGCGCTCGTCCATCGATCCGACGTCTCCCGTGTGGAGCCACCCGTCCTCGTCGATCGCCGCCGCCGTCGCCTCGGGCATGTCGAAGTAGCCGTGCATGACCAGGTAGCCGCGCGTGCAGATCTCGCCGGCCTCACCGATGGGCAGGACGTCCCCTGTTTCGCGGTCGGCGATCTTGACTTCGGTCTGGGGCAGCGGCGGCCCGGCCGTCGACGCCTTGTCCTCGATCGAGTCGTCCGGGTGGTTCTGCGTGACTCCGGGCGACGCCTCGGTCTGGCCGTAGGAGATCGAGAAGCTGACTCCGAGCGAGTCTTCGATCCGCCGCACCAGTTCCGGCGGTACGGATGTGCCGCCCGAGCAGACGCTGGTCAGTGATGAGAGGTCACGGCGCTCGAAGTCCGGGTGCTCGATGATCCGAAGCAGCATCGTCGGCACGCCGGGGAGGAAGGTCACCCGCTCGCTCTCGATCAGTTCCAGGATCAGGCCCGGGTCGAACTGTTCGACAAGCACGACCGTCGACTGCTCGAAGAGCGGACCGAAGATCGCCAGGCCGCCGCCGCTCGAGTGGAACAGCGGCACGGCGTTGACCCACACCTCACCCATCCGGCCACGTTCGGCAACGAACCGGGCGTTGTTCACCATGCCGCGATGGTGGAGGACGACGCCCTTGGGGACACCGGTCGTACCCGACGTGTACTGAATCTGGACCGGCGCCTCGGGACGTACTTCGGGCAATTCGTCGCCGTCCCGCACTCCGCTCATGAAGTCGTCCCATTCGTCGAAGAAGAAGACGTGCCTCAGGTGTTCGAGGCCTGGCCGAGCTTCCTCCAGCAACGCGGCCATCGAGTTTCCGCGGTAGTCCCGGACCAGGAACAGACCCGCCGCCCGCGACTGGCCAAGCACATACTTGAGTTCGGCGCTCCGGTAGGCCGGGTTGACGGTGACCAGGGTCAGCCCGGCAAGAGCGGAGCCGAGTTCGACCAGCACCCACTCCGGCAGATTCGGAGCCCAGACCGCTACGCGTTCCCCGGGCTCGAAGCATTGCAGGAGCCGCTGTGCCACGCGTTCGGCATCGGCGTGCAACTGTTCGAAGGTCCAACGGCGGCGCAACGCCGGGTCGGGGATGCCCTCGACCAGGGCGATGCCCTCGGGGGCGGCTGCAGCGGCTTCCTGAAGCAACCTGCCCACTGTCCACTCGAGCACCGACTGACTCGCATCAGCCGGCCAATAGGACTCGGAGAGAGGAATCCGTTCTCCCCCAGACAAGCTGCCCGAACCTCGCTAGCCGCCCGCGCCCGAGCTCTCGCCGGTGTCGCGGCGACCCACCCAGAAGGGGCTCGACCAGGCCTGGCCTCCGTCGAGCTGGGTGACCCGGAAGTAGTAGTAGTCGCCCGGCTTCGCCTCCTCCAGGTCGACGAACTCGAACTCGCGGTCCAGCGAAGCGCCGGCGTCGATCACCTGCAGGCGGACACGGTCGAGGTGGCGGCCGACCGGCAGCACACTTTCGAGGCGATTGTTCTCGAGGTCCTTGAGTTCGAAGGCCACGACGGCGGCTGGGATGTCCGCCGGTTGCCGAATGAGCGGCGGCGCGAATCCGTTCTCGCGCGCCGCGTCGAGATGCAGGGTGACCCGCGTCGAACTGCTGGCGCCGGCGAGGCGGAGCAACAGCGTGTTCATCCGGCCTCGGGTCTCGGTGTAGAAGCGCGCCCGCTGAGGCTGGTCCGGATCGACCTCGGCCCACTCGAGATAGGGGTTCTTGAACCCGGGTGACTCGATGCCGAGAAGTCGCGCCCCCGTGACCTCGAGCACACCCGTCCACACCCTGTAGACGCGCGGATTGTCCCGGTCGGGGGCGAAGACCTCCGAGGACGACTCGAAGCCGATCTGCAGCCAGGCACTCGATTCGAGCGGCGCCGACAGGTAGCTGCGGCTGCACAGGACCCGCCCGTTCCTGATCAGGTCGATGCGATCGATCGGCGACGTGCCGGAGACCCGGCAGGAGAACTCGCGCCGTTCCGTGTATGGCTGCCGCGTTCCCATCGGCTCCCCGTTGAGGGTGGCCGACAGCAGGATGCGCTGGCCCGACGTGGCGTAGGCACGCCGCGAACGGAGGGCATCGAAGACCCCGTCCGTCGTCTTCTCCGGCGCTACCGCCGCTGCCAGGCCGGGACCCTGGACGTGAGGCGAAAAGAAGAGCCCCGGGTTGTAGCCCGGCTTCGCGCGGTGATCGTCTGACGCCGAGATGAAGCCGATCTCGAAACCGTTCTGCAGGTAGCGGTTGCCGAACCACTCGAACGTCCCATGGTGTGACGTGATCTCCACCAGCGTCTCGAGATCGCCCGCGCTCTGGTTCCAGTCGCCGGCCTGGTGGGCATGGGGGATGACCAGCACCTCCGACGGAGCGTTCTCGGCCCGCAGGCGTTCGTACATCTCAGCCAGGGTCGGCGCCTCCTGGTTCGGCACGCGGGGACGGTCCCGGGAACGGAAGAAGACGTTGTGGTGACCGCCCAGATCCCGCCTGGCGCTCCATTCGTAGCCGAGGATGGCCAGGAACTCGCCCTCTTCGGTGAAGTCGCGGCTGAGTTCCTGGAGATGGCGCCACTCCAGGTCGTCCATCGACGAGTCGTGATCGGTCAGGGCGACGAAGTCGAGCCGCGCGTCGTCGCGGGCATAGCGATAGAACTGCTCACCGCCGCCCTGGCCCTCGGCGAAGCCCGCGTGCCCGTGCAGCTCGCCCCAGTAGATTCGCTCTGCCGGCGCCGCCTCAACCCAGACCGGGTTGCTCTCGGCCTCCAGCCGGCCGTCCGCGGAACGCACGACAAACCGAGCGACCCCCGGATCGCTCACGGTCACCCCCTCGACCCGGGCAGCCGCCGCCGAACCCGCAGGCACCGTGGCGACCGTCTTCCCGTCGAGCAGAACGACGTACTCCTGGCTGGTGACGCCGCGGGAACGGTTGACGTAGCGGTCCTCGCTGCGCACGACCAGATCGATCTCCTCGCCCACCGCGACGACCGACGGGGCGAAGACCGCCAGGGATTCGACCTCGTCCAGGCTGACGACTTCGTGGTACGGCCAGCTCGGCGTGAAGTAGACACCGGCGCCTTCGAGATCGACGTAGACCGGCAGCACCAGCGCTTCGGTTGTCAGCGTCTGCAACCTGAGTCCGCCCGACCCCTGCGACCGGTCGCCGTAGGTGAAGGTGACGGTGTCGCCCTGCTCGAGAGTGCCGTCGGCGAGCCGGAACACGACCATCGGCTCCTCGTCCTGGAAACCGCCATGCTTCCCCGACAGCGGAATGCGGTCCTTCTCCCAGCGTGTAGCCATGTTCGACGAACGGAGCGACACGTAGTTGTCCGCCATCGGATCCTCGTGCTGCATCGACTCCTGGTCGGCCATGATCTGTGCGCCGAGAAGGAACGAGCCGCCGGTCGCCATCCCCATTGAGCCGACGGTGTAAGTCTGCTCGACTTCGGCCCACTCGCCGGCGACCAACGACTCGCCCGTCCTGACCGTCACGTCGCCGATGGCGTCCGGGCGTTCGTCGCGAATCGCCAGTTCGCGGATCTTGTCGTCGAGAGTTCCGAGGATCCGTTCCGAGATGCCGCGGCCCTGTTCGTGCTGGCTGACAACCCGCATGACCGTCGTCGTGCTGTCCATCGGCAGGGTCCGACCCGTGACCGCGTAGGCGTTCAGCCACTCCCAGAACACGCCGGCGCGCCCGGTCGCGTTCTCCTGGTCGGACGGCCCCTCCTCGACCTCCAACTTGAGCTTCTCCACGCGCGACCGCAGGTCCGCATCAAGGTAGTCGTCACCGGGCGCCGGCGCACAGCCGACGACGACGGCGAGCGCTGGCAGGGCCCTCCTGAATGGAACGCTCAACACTCGAATCCGACGCTCCTTCAAGTCTGAATAGCGGCAATCAAGGTAGCACGGCCAGCCGGCCACCCCCACGACGGCGGCAGAATCCCGGCCGGTAGTATGTGCTGTTCCAACACGAAACAGGACAAGCGGAGGGGCCATGGGACTGCTGGACGGCAAGGTGGCCATCGTTACCGGCGCGGGCAACGGCCTGGGCAAGTCGCACGCCCTGCTCCTCGCCAGTGAAGGCGCCCGCGTTCTGGTCAACGACCCGGGCTGTGCACGGGACGGTTCGGGCGAAAGCGACGTTGCGGACGAAGTCGTCGACCTGATCCGCACCGAAGGCGGTGATGCAGCCGCCAGCAAGGTTGCGGTCGGACCGTTCGAGGCCGCCGCGGAACTCGTCCAGCAGGCAGTCGACGCCTTCGGCGGCGTCGACGTCCTGGTCAACAACGCAGGCATCCTGCGCGATCGCACGGCCCTCAAGATGAGCGAACAGGAGTGGGAGGCCGTTCTCACGGTGCATCTGAGCGGCACCTTCTCCTGCCTGCAGGCCGCCGCCCGCGTGATGCGCGAACAGGGGCGGGGCGGCCGGATCATCAACACGACATCCGTTGCCGGCATGCAGGGCAACTTCGGTCAGAGCAACTACTCCGCCGCCAAGGCCGGCATCTACGCCGTGACGCGCACCGCCGCCATGGAGCTCCAGCGCTACAAGATCACCGTCAACACGATCTCCCCCACCGCCTACACACGGATGACCGCGGACAATCCCGGTGTCACCGAGAGCTTCGGGGATCGCTACGGCCCCCAACACGCCTCGCCCCTGGTCGCGTTTCTGGCCTCGGACCACGCCGCCCACATCACCGGTCAGACGCTGGGAGTCGAAGGCACGCACATCTTCGCCTACCGGATGATGAGCACGGTGGGCGTCAAGCAGTACGTGGGCGACGACCCCTGGAAACCATCCGCGATCCGGCATGTCATCGACCAGGTGATCGGCCACTGATGTCGCTCCCCCGCCGTGCCGCGGCCGGAGTGGTCGCGTCGCTGGCGGTGCTGTCGATCGGCTGCCGACAAACGTCCGAGTCGGCTCCCGCCGACCGGGATCTGAACCGCCAGATCGCGCAGCTGATCGCGGACATCGAGCGCGAGCCCACGTCGGCGGCCAACGTCTTCCGCCGAACCGACACCTTGTGGGACTGGGCAAACCGCTTCGCACTTGACGGCCGAGTTCTGCCTGCCGACCTGCCTCTGGCGGTGGCGCTGATCCGCTTCGCCGAGGCGGACGGCGGTGAAGTCGATCTGCCGCCGGCTATCGACCTGTACCTCGAGACGCACCTGGAGCGCTTCGACCGGTACGTTCGCGAACTCGAACTGAAGGAGTCCGAGCCCCAGGCGGTCGGCGAGTTGCGCATGTCGACGCCCGGCCCCCTGATCGCCGGCGGCGCGGCCACCGTCGAGCAGACATACATCGTCGGCTCCCGCGGTCTCGCAGCGGGCGGTGGACTCCTGGTCGGCAAGTCGGGAACCGGCAACGAGACGCGACCCCAGAACCGGGATCCGGCCGGGGACAACTTCGTGTCGGTACGAAGCTCCAACCCCGATGCCCGGTTCGAGGCCGTCCAGGTTGAGTGGAACGGGGTCCATTCGCACGTGCCGGGCAAGCGCCCGCTGCCCGGTTTTCGGCTTGAAGGCTCTGCCCTACAGCCCGGTGACACGGTCACGTTGACGTACGGTGGCGGGTCCAGCCGTTTCCACGTGCCGGCCTTCAGCAACGACGAGTTCGTGCTCCCGGTCTACGTGGACATCGCCGGCAGCGGAACCTACCTGACTCCCGCCTTGCCCGGAATCGAGGTCGTCGGCGAGCCGGAGGTTCACGCGGTTCGGATCCTGGCGCCCTCCGTCGTGGCTGCGGCCGAGCCCTTCGAGATCACGGTGCGCAGCGAGGATCGGGCGATCAATCGGGCCAGCGGGCCGATCCCCGCCTACGAGGTCCTCCTGGAAGGCGACACGATCGCCACGATCGAGGGCGGACAGGGCGCTCTGTCGGTGGTGGAGGGAATCGCGATCGAGGTGCCCGGAGTCCACCGACTCGAGGCGCGCTCACTCGACGGCAGCCTGCATGCCAGCAGCAACCCGATCCGCGTCGAACTCGAGCCGGAGCTCCGCATCTACTGGGGCGACACGCACGGCCACACCGGACTGGCCGAAGGGACCGGCTCGGCGCGGGCGTTCTTCGAGTACGCCAACCGCGACGCCCGGCTCGACTTCGCCACCCTTTCCGAGCACGACATCTGGATGGATGACAGGGAGTGGCTGGATCTCCAGGAACTGACCCGCGAGTTCACCGAGGAGGGCCGCTTCATCGGCATCCTGGGCTACGAATGGACGGCGTTCAGGAACCGGGGTGGGCACCACAACGTCTTCTTCCGCGATCCCGGAAGCCGGCGTGTCCCGGTTCAGGAAGCGACCCGGCTGCCCGATCTCTACCGCGGGCTGCACGAGCTCTACGATCCGGACGAGGTCCTGGTCATTCCCCATGCCCACCGCGCAGCCGACTGGACGCGCAGCGATCCGGAGCTCGAGAAGCTGGTCGAGCTGTACTCGGTCCACGGCAGCTTCGAATGGTTCGCCAACCGCTATCTCCAGAGCGGTTTCGAACTCGGGTTCGTCGCCGCTTCCGACGACCACCACGCCAAGCCGGGACTGGCGCCCGGCCCCGTCTCGAGCGTCTCCCAACCGGGCGGTCTGGCCGCCGTCGTGGCGCCCGAACTCAGCCGGGATGCCCTGTTCTCGGCGCTCCGCAACCTCTCGTCCTACGCTACGTCGGGACAGCGCATCCTCCTCGAGGCGACCGTCAACGGAGCTGCCATGGGCACCCGGCAAGAGAACGCCGAGCGGCGCGAAATCCGGGTCAGGGTGTCCGGCACGTCGCCGATCGACGCCATCGACGTGGTCCGCAACGGCGAGATCATCCTCACCAAGCGCTACATGACCGCGGCGCTCGGCTCCAGAAGCTGGCTCCAGGTGTCCTTCGAGTCATCCTCCGAGGTCTTCGGAGAGCAGGTCGACAACCCACGCGGCTACCGGCTCTGGGAAGGGACTCTCGAGGTCGAGGGAGCCCGGGTTCTGCAGGTTGTTCCGGCTGGCCTCGACAACCCCCTCCGGGACCAAGTCTCACGACTCGCTCCGGGCGCCGGTCACGGCGCGAGATTCCGCATCCTGACCCGCGGCCGCTCTGATTCGTTCCTGGTCGAACTCGACGGAGCGGGTCCCCACACGTTGCTGAGTTTCCACCTGAACGAGAGCACCGAATCCGGTTTCGCACCGGGAATCCGGCCAGCAGCGCGGATAGCCGCAGCCAACGTCGCGATCCGGCTGGACGAACTCGAGGCGGGCCGGCTCGACGTCGAGCTACCCGTCGGACCGCATCCGGATCGCCTCAGTGTGCAGGTGATCGATCCCGCCGCCGCGCTCGATCGGGAAGTCGAGTTCGTCGATCTGGACGGGGTCCAAGACGGCGACTACTACTATGTCCGCGTAACACAGCTCGACGGGGGCCGCGCCTGGTCCAGCCCCTTCTGGGTCGGAAACCGACCTGCCAGCAACGGAGGACAATAGGAACTTGGCTGGAATCGTCACCTACGGCGCCTACGTACCGTACAACCGGCTCGACCGCGGTGCGCTGGGTGGCCGGGGCGAACGGGCCGTGGCGGGCTACGACGAGAACTCGGTATCGATGGCGGTCGAAGCAGCGCGCGAAGCCCTGCGTGGCGGCGCCCCCATCGACACGCTCTGCTTCGCCACGACCACACCCGGCTACGCCGAGAAGCTCGACGCCGCCACGATCCACGCGGCGCTCGACCTGCCGGCCAACGTCGGAGGGCACGACCTCGGCGGCTCCGGCCGCGCCGGACTGGCTTCGCTGACGCTAGGCAACGACATGGCCCTGGCGGGGCGGAGGCCGCTCGTGTGCCTGAGCGAAGTGATGGTCGGCGCCCCCGGCGGCGCCCGCGAGGCGAGTGCCGGTGACGGCGCCGCGGCATTCACCTTCGGTCCCAGCGCCGAGGCCTGCGCCGAAGTCCTGGCCGCCGGCTCGATGACCGACGAGTTCATGGACGTTTGGCGAGCGCCGAGCGAGCCGTTCGCCAACCAGTGGGAAGAGCGCTTCGGAGCCCAAATCGTCGTGCCGCTCATGCTCGGCGCCCTGGAGTCGGCTCTATCGAGCGCCGGCATCAGCGCCGACAGCCTGTCCAAGGTCATCGTGGACAGCACGAACCCACGCGCGGTGCGCGGTTTCGTCGCTACGGCCGGAATCCCGGTGGACCGCCTGGCCGACGATCTCGCGGCTTCCGTCGGCCGTGCCGGCACGGCACATGTGGGTCTGGCCCTGGCCAACGCGCTCGACGAGGCCGACCCCGGCGACCGGATCGCGGTCATCGCCGGCATCGACGGCGCCGACGCGATCATCTTCGAGGTGACCGACAGGATCGCCGCCAACCGTCCCGAGCGCAGCGTCGAACGCTGGATCGAAGCCAAGCGCAACGACCTGGACTACAACACCTACCTCAAGTGGCGCGGCGTGCTTCCGTTCGAGAAGCCCCGGCGCCCCGACCCGAAGCGGCCTGCGGCCCCGCCCTCGTACCGGGCCGAACGCTGGAAGTTCGCCTTCGTCGGATCCCGCTGCACGAACTGCGGCACGGCGAACCTGCCGCCCCAGAGAGTGTGCGTCGAGTGCGACTCGGTCGACGAGACCGAGCCCGAGTCCTTCGCGGACGCGGCCGCACAGGTCGCCACCTACACGCAGGACAATCTCGCCTACTCCCTGCAGCCGCCGGTGGTCGTCGCCATGCTCGACTTCGACCAGGGCGGCCGGCTACCGTGCCAACTCACCGACATCGACCCACACAACATCAGAATCGGCGACCGGGTCGAAATGACGTTTCGCTGCCTGCACACCGCCGAGGGGATTCACAACTACTTCTGGAAGGCCAGGCCGCGACGCTGAACAGGGGACCGTCAGGCCAGGAACAGGGAGAAGATCATGCCGAGTCACGGAATCAAGGATCGCGTCGCCATCATCGGAATGGGCTGCACCTCCTTCGGCGAGCACTGGGACCAGAGCATCGGCGACCTTTCCCTGTCGGCGTCGCAGGAGGCGCTGCGCTCAGCCGGCCTCGACCGCGACCAGATCGACGCGTATTGGCTCGGCAGCGCCGGCACCCTGGCCTCCGGACTGCTCATCGCCGAGCCGCTCAAGATTCGCTACAAGCCGGTCACCCACGTCGAGAACTTCTGCGCCACCGGCAGCGAGGCTCTTCGCAACGCGGCCTACGCCGTGGCCAGCGGCGCCTACGACATCGCGATGGCGCTCGGAGTCGAGAAGCTGAAGGACTCGGGCTACTCCGGCCTCTTCGACCTGAATCCGACGACGGACGGCACCGAACTCGAGATGACGCCGCCGGCGGCGTTTTCCATGATCGTGCCGGCCTACGCCGAGAAGTACGGCGTCAGCGAGGACACGCTGAAGGATGTGATGTCCCACATCGCGTACAAGAACCACGCCAACGGTGCCAAGAACCCCAAGGCCCAGTTCCGGCGCGAGGTGCCGCTCGAACGGATCAGGTCTTCTCCCACGATCGCCGGCAAGCTCGGGCTCTTCGACTGCTCGGGAGTGAGTGACGGCGCGGCCGCTGCGATCCTGTGCAGGGCCGAGGACGCCCACCGCTACTGCGACGATCCGATCGTGCTCAAGGGCGTCGGATTCGTGGTCGGGCCGGCCGAGGGAGTCAAGAAACCGGAGTACGACTTCACCACCTTCCCCGAAGTCGTCGCCAGCGCCGAGGACGCCTACCGGCAGGCCGGCATCACGAATCCGCGCGAGGAGATCAGTCTCGCGGAGGTGCACGACTGCTTTACGCCGACCGAGCTGGTCCTGATGGAGGATCTGGGCTTCTCCGAGCGCGGCAACGCCTGGAAGGACTGCCTGGACGGCCGCTTCCAGCTCGACGGCCACCAGCCGGTCAACCCCGACGGCGGGCTCAAGAGTTTCGGCCACCCGATCGGTGCCAGCGGCCTGCGCATGATGTACGAGGTCTGGCTGCAACTGCGCGGCGAGGCCGGTGAGCGGCAGATCGCCGACCCGCAGATCGGGCTCACCCACAACCTCGGCGGCCTTCCCGGCAACTGCGTGAGTTGCGTCTCCGTGGTCGGCAAGGCAGCGTAGACCCAACAACGTTCGGATCTTCTGGTACAGTGCACCAGCACCTTCGAACGAGGAGAACTCACGATGAAGCGTTGGATGACGATTGCAGCTTGCAGCGCCGTCGCCGCTGTTGCGCTGGGGTGGGGTGGCTTCAAGACGTACCGCTTCATGCTGGAGAGCGGACTGATCCGGTTCAACGAGTACGACATCCGGACGGAGGGCATCCTTCAGGTCGGCGAACCCGCGCCCGACCTTCCGCTGGCCCTGGTCGACGGTGGCGAGGCGCGTCTCTCCGACTTGTGGGCAACGAAGCCTCTCGTTCTGGTCTTCGGCAGCTATACGTGACCGCCCTTCCGGGCCCGTGTGGCCCGGCTCGAAGAGATGCGGGAGGAGTGGAAGCCGGCCGTCGAGTTCAGCTACGTCTACATCAAGGAAGCCCACCCCGAGGATGAGTGGCAGGCACCGAAGAACGTAGAAACGAACCTGATCTTCAACCAGCCCAGGACGATGGTCGACCGCATGGACCTCGCCAAGAAGTTCGTCGAAGCGATGGATGTCAAGACACGAACCCTGGTCGACGACATCGCCAACACGGCCAATGCCTGCTACGCCGGCTGGCCGGAACGCATCTACGTGATCGACCGGGGAGGCACGATCGCCTACAAGGGCGGCATGGGGCCCTTCAACTTCGATACGGACGAACTCGCGGAGTTCCTCGAGGCCAACTACGGCGGGCTGCGCGGCGCGAGCGAGGCGACCGCGGGCTAGCGCGGGTTTGGCGGCTAGAACGCCTACTCCTTTGCTCCCGAGTCTGACCGGTCAGCCGGCTTGTTGACCCGGTAGGTCAGCCGCGCCGCGGCGCGCCGCGTCAGGAGGCGCATCAGGAAGATGACCACCCGGTTGCGCCAGCCCGGCACGACCGAGGACCTTCTGCCCAGCCCCCGGAGGCTGGCTTCCACGACCTGCTCCGGACTCGTCCATCCGGTGATCGGCTGAGGTTCGCCCATCCCCGCTTTCTGCTGATACTCGGTGGGCGTGAACCCCGGGGAGAGCACGATGACATCGATTCCGTGCTCGGCGAGTTCCGCCCAGAGCGCTTCGCCGAACATCAGGTTGAACGCCTTCGACGCGCCGTAGACGGCCTCGAACGGTACCGGCTGGTAGGCGGCCGTGCTCGAGAGGAAGATCAGCGCACCGCCCCCTCGCTCGACCAGACGCGGAGCGAGAATTGCCGCCAGACCTACGGCCGCCCGGTTGTTGACCTCGGGGATCTGCAGTTGAAGCTCGGGATCCTGGTCGATGAAGCGGCCGTAGGTGCCGAAGCCCGCATTGGACACCAGCATGCCGACTTCGATTCCGAGACGGTCCACCGCATCGAACACAAGCCGCGGACCCTCGCGGTCCATCAGGTCCTGAGGAACCACGTGCACGGTGACTCCCCAGGCGGAGCGCAGTTCCCGCGCCAGTTTCTCGAGCCGGTCGGCGCGACGGGCGACCAGCACGAGAGCCATGCCCTCCGCTGCGAGCCGGCGCGCATAGGCCTCGCCAATACCGCTCGACGCGCCAGTGATCAAGGCGGCGCCGCCGTAAGCCTTGATCTCGCCGACTCCTAGACGACCGCCTGAGGCGTCGCGACCCGGGGATCGTTGACGCCCATGCCATCCACCAACTCCTGGAAGCGCGGTTCGCCACGCAGGCAGTCGAAGGCCGGATGCACCTTGGTCCAGAGCACAGCCCCGAACTTCGCCCCGAGCGCGGTCTCCAGGCAGTTCAATGCAGCTTCCTTTTCGTCCAGCCAGGCGTAGAGCATCGCCAGGGCGGCGGACCGGTCCTCACCGTTGCTCGACCGCTTCAACTGCCAGTCCACCATCCAACGAAGAACGCCCGGCTCCCCGTCCTTCGCGTAGACGCTCCCGATCGCTTCGGCTTCTTCGTGGCGCCCAGTGTTCCGCAGGTGAAGCTGACGCTCACGGACTGCCTCGTCCGTTCGACCCAGAGCGCTGTAGCAGGCCGCCAGCAGCGAGCGCACGATGGGATAGTCGCCTTCCAGGGCGAGTGTGTGACGAGCCTGCTCGACGCCCTCTTCGAAACGGCGCCCGTAGTACAGGATCTGGCACAACCCCTGGGCGAACACGGGTGCCAGGGGATCCAGGTCGACGGCAACTCTGATCTGACGCTCCGCTTCCTCGACACGCCCGACCGGCGCCAGGAAGTGGTTCCCGTACGAGTAGTGGGCCATCGAGTTGCCCGGGTCGAGTTCCAGAGCCCGAAGGAACGCCCGCTGCGATGCCGCCCAGTCCCATCGAAACGCCGCGCTCAAGAGACCCTGGGCCCGATACGCGAGGACGCTCGAGTCGTTGAGTTCCAGCGCCCGGTGGACCGCGGCTTCCGCCTTGGCCACCGTCTCCGAGACCGGCAGGTAGCCGTACACCGCCAGGTTGACGTAGCAAACCGAGAGTTGGGCATGGCCGCGCGCGAACCCCGGCTCCAGCTCGATCGCCCGCTCAAGGAAGCCGATCGCCTGCTGGAGACGGCTGCCGGTCTGCTGATTGGCACAGTAGCGGGCCTCCAGGTAGAGCCGATAGACCTCCTGGTTGTCGGTGTAGCGCGGTACGAAGGGGCCGGGATGCGGATCCAGGAGCTTTGTACGCACCCGCGCGACGATCGCTTCAGCGATGTCCTCCTGGATATCGAAGACATCACCGAGCTCCCGGTCATAGTGCTCGGACCAGAGCTGCGTGCCGTCCGAAGTCCGGATCAGTTGCGCCGAGATGCGGAGGCGTTCACCAGCCTGGCGCACGCTACCTTCGAGAATCGACGAGACGCCCAGGCTCTCGCCGAATCCGGAGGCGCCGAGATCGCGCAGGCGACGGTCGAACGACGACGTCCGGCCGACAACCCGCAGACCCTCGACCGCCGCAAGAGCGTCGATGATCTCTTCCGCGACACCGTCGCAGAAGAAGTCCTGCTCCGGATCGGGAGTCATGTTGGTGAAGGGCCTGACGGCGATGGACCCTTCGAGAGTGGCTTCGACGGGAGCAGTGAACCGGTAGCCGCGGCCGGGAACCGTGACGACGTACTGGGTTTCCTTGTCCTGCCCCAGGACCTTCCGCAGGACCGAGAGATTGTGCATCAGATTGCTCTCGTCGACCGCGGCGTCCGGCCAGACGATGGCCATCAGCTCCTCCTTGTGCAGGAGCCGGTCACTGTTCTCGACGAGTGCCCGCAGCGTGTCGAAGATCTTCGGGCGAATCGCGACCTTCTGCCCGTTTCTGAGCAACTGCCGCTGATCGACATCGAGCAGATAGGGCCCGAAGGTGTACGAGCGGCGGTCAGGCAGGGTGGACATCGGCGATCGGGAAGAACGGCCCGTCGCCGCACCCTATCTCCCGTCGTGCTCACGCCGAATCCGGGGACAGCCCGGACCAGGGGCCGCACCACGGGCACCGGGCGACAGCCGCGACGGAGCCTGTGATCGACCGATCTTAGCGTCTATTTGAAAACCTGTGCGTCAACGCTTCTCGGGAAGCGCGAAAACGTACACGTTGCCGCCGCGGGCGCGGGCAGCACCCTCTGGCGTGTGGCGGAGACTTCCCGGCCCGGTCGAGATGGCCACGTACTGGCGACCGTCGACGGCGTAGGAGATCGGGTAGCCCATGGCGGGAGCGCCCAGGTTGACTTCCCACAGCACTTCGCCGGTCTCGTGGTCGAAGGCGCGGAAGCCCCCGCTCGAATCGCCGCCGAAGATCAGGCCGCCGCCGGTTGCGACGACCGAGTACGTCGCGCCCTCGGTCTCGAACAGCCACTTCGTTTCGCCCGTCACGGCTGAGATCGCGTACACCGTGCCGAGGTACTCCTCGCCGGGCGCCTGGATGTGGTCCGCGGCCAGGTTGTAGATCGCGACCTGCTGTTCGAACGCCTGCGCCCGCGGACTGTTCGTGTCGCCCGTCACCAGCATCCGCGCGCACATGTTGCGCAGCGGGTAGTACATCGTCCGGGTCAGCGGGCTGTAGGAGCCGGCCTCCCAGTCCTTGCCACCGATCCAGGTCGGGCACACGAGCATCTCCTGCTCCAGTTCCGTGAAGATGATCTCGGTGTTCTCGACCGCGCGGCCGGTTTTCTCGTCGATGTCGACGACCACGTTCTGCGGCACGGTCGGCCGCGCCCACAGGAACTCGCCGGTCTCACGGTCCAGCGTGTAGACGAAGCCGGTCTTGCCGGGGATGCCCGTCATCAGCTTGCGGGTCTCGCCCGGTTCAAGGCCCTCCCGGATCCAGCGCACGGCCTCCGGGTCGGGCGAAACCGGGAGGTCGACGAGGATGCGTTCGAACGGATGGTCCAGGTCCCAGTGGTCGTTCAGGTGCTGGAAGTACCAGCGGATCTCGCCGGTGTCCGCCTCGAGCGCCAGGGTCGAGTTGTGGTAGAGGTGGGTCAACTCCGTGCCGCCCAGCATGAACTTCGGCGCCGGCGATGTGACGGCTGTGCCGAAGTAGATGAGTTCGAGTTCCGGGTCGTAGCTGGGCACCATCCAGGTGCCGACGTGGTGCCGCTTCTCGAACGGCACGTCCCCCCAGGTCTCGTCCCCGGGCTCGCCCGGCGCCGGCATCGTCCGCGTCCGCCAGAGTTCCTTTCCCGTCAGCGCGTCGAGCGCGATCATGATGCAGGACTCCGGCCCGCCCCAGGGACGGCAGCTCCTCCCCGAGACGACGCGACCGTCCGCGACGATCGGGCCCGAGCTGTGGGTGGCGGGATTGACCTTCCAGTCCAGGATCTGCGTCTCCCAGACCAGGTCTCCGGTCTCGGCGTCCAGGGCGAAGGCGTGGTTGTCGTCGCTGTTGTTCAGGATCAGCCGGTCGTAGATCGCGATGTTCCGGTTGTTCTTCGCGTTGAAGCCGACCTGCGCGTAGAGGTCCTCGGGCTGCTCCCTCGTGTAGCGCCAGATGAAGTCCCCGGTCGTCGAGTCGACCGCCTCGATCGTGTCTTCGAACGAGGGGATGTAGAGAACGCCGTCGTAGGCCAGGGGCGTGATCTCGGAGGTTCCGACGGCGACCTCCCGTGACCAGATCAAACCGAGCTGTTGGACGTTTCCGCGGTCGACCTGGTCCAGCGGGCTGTAGCCCCAACTATCGTGCGTGCGGCGAAACATCAGCCATTCCGACGCCGGCGGATTCTCGAGCATCTCGTCGGTGACCGGCACGAACGTCGATGCTGCATCCTGAGCTGACGATCCAACGCCGAGCCCGATGCTCAAGGCCAGGGTCAGAACCGCCAGCCCGCGGCTGGGCAGGCGAACACTCTTCACCGCGGCGCCTCCGTTCCTCACTGTCTTCAAGACGAACCGGGGACTGTAGCAGCCGCGACAGGCCGCGATCCGGGTGACATGATCGACCAATCCCATGCGGATCGAAGTGGACGGAGCGACGCTCTACGTCGAGGTCGCCGGCGACCGTGAAGCGTCGGCCGTTCTGTTCTGGAACGGCGGCGGCTGCACTCTCCGCATGTGGGACAGGATCGTCGAGCGGCTGGGCAGCGGCTATCGAACTGTCCGCTTCGACATCCGCGGCACCGGTCAGAGCAGTCCAGCGGCGGACCCCTCCCAGTACACACTGGAACGGTACGCCGCGGACGCAGTCGCGATCCTCGACGCGCTCGAGATCCAACGTTCCCACGTCTGGTCGATGGCCTGGGGGTCGCGCGCGGCTCTCGCCTACGCCGCGCTCCGGCCCGAACGAGTCGACCTGCTTGCGCTCTACGACGCCGCCATCGACCCGCCGGACGTTCCGGCACAGCGGGAAGGCAGCCGCGAGGCCGTCCGCAAGCAGGAGGCGGCGGGCATCAGGCGTTTCGAGCGCCCGGTCGGCTGGAACCAGCACGCCAACCCCGACTCGGTCCGACCTGCGATGCAGGCGATCTTCAGGGGTTTCGACCTGGCAGCAGCGGCGCGGGGCCTGGCGATGAAGACCCTGGTCGCAACCGGGGACCATGACCCGAACCTGCCATCCAGCCGCGATCTGGCCGCCATGGCACCCGACGCGGAACTCGTCGTGATGGAGAACGTCGGCCACGGTTCAGTGCTCCAGCGCCCCGACCTCGCCACCGCGATCTTCACGGACTTCGTCGAAGCGAACACATAAGGAGAACCCGACATGAGGCAGCACGACACCGCTGGAACCGGCGAATCGAGCCGCCGCGACTTCCTGAGCCGGAGCGCCGGCTTCGCGGCGCTGGCAGCCTCGACCGGCTTCGCGGGCGCCGTCTCACCGGCCGCCGCTGCGGGCAGGTCAGCCCAGGAAGAGGCCGGTCCGGATCGAATCACGATTCGGTCGGTCGACGCCTACCCCGTCTACATCAACCAGCGTTCCGAGGGCCTGCTCGATCCCCCGGTCTTCGACGGTGACGACGACCCGCGCCGCTGGCGCTACGGCGGACCCTTCGAGCAGCTTCCCTCAGCGATCATCGCGATCATCAAGACGGACGCCGGGATCACCGGCTTCGGCATGGGCGCCGGCGGCAGCGCCGCGGTCGAGATCATCGACGGCCATCTCAAGCACCTCCTGGTCGGCACGAACCCCCTCGACGTCGACCAGCTCTGGGACCAGATGTACAGCTCGGCGGTGCTCTACGGCCGCCGCGGCATCTTCGCGATGGCGCTCTCCGCCGTCGACACGGCGCTCTGGGACATCAAGGGCAAGCACGCCGGCAGGTCGGTTCACGCGCTGCTTGGCGGAAGTCCGGACGACCGTGTCGCCGTGTACCAGACCGGCGGCGACATCGCCGCCGGCAAGGCCCTGGGGATCAGGCACTTCAAGCGCATCCTGCCAATCGGGCCGCACAGCACGGAGGCCGAAACCGAGCGATACATCGAGGACGTTCTCGCCGCCCGCGAGGCGATGGGGCCCGAGGGCAACCTGATGACGGACTGCGTCTCGCGCAACGGCACCGTCGAGTGGGCGGTCGGCGTCGCCGAACGGCTGCGTCCGGCGAACCTCTACTTCATGGAGGAACTCCTGTCGCCCGACAACGTCTTCGGCTACGCCGAGCTGGTCGAGAAGATCGGCGGCGGAGGACCGGGCTGGACGAAGGTGGCCTGCGGCGAGCACGAGTACACCGAGCACGGCTTCGAAGTCCTGGTACGGCTGGGATCGGCCGAGGTCCTGCAGCCGGACATCACCTGGTGCGGCGGCCTGACGGCGGCGAAGCGCATCGCCGACCTGGTCGAAGCGGCCGGCCTCGAACTCGTGCCACACCGCGGCGGCAGCCTCTGGGGGCTCCCAATCTCGCTGATCGCCCCGAGCTGCACGATGGCGGAGAGCTTCGCCACCGGTTCGCCGATCCTCGACGCCATGCAGGCGCCGTTCGAGAACGGCGACTTCCTGGCGCCCGGTGAGCCGGGCTTCGGCACCGCGCTGACCGAGGAGATGGTCCTCGACCACCGGCTCCAGCGCTGAACCAGCCGTGAAGTAGCATCGCGCCTTCCGCATGAAGTCGTTGACGCGCCTCGCCTGCTCGCTGGCCGCGATATCGCTCCTGAGCGCCGGCCCGGCCGCCCAGGACACAGCCGCTCAGGAGACCGCCTTCGTGCCGGTGACCCAGGAGATGCTGAACGACCCGGAGCCGGGTCAGTGGCTGCATTGGCGCGGCACGCAGAACGCCTGGGGCTACAGCCCGCTCGACCAGATCACGACCGCGAACGTCGGCCAGCTTCAACTGGTCTGGGCGTGGGCGATGGACGACACCGGTCCCCAGGAGGCCGCGCCGCTGATCCACAACGGCGTCATGTACCTGCCGAATCCCGGGGCCGTGGTCCAGGCCCTCGACGCCGCCACAGGGGACCTGCTCTGGGAGTACCGGCCCGAGCCGGTGGGCGACGGCTCGGGCGCCTTCGGCCGCGGCGTGCAGAAGAACATCGCGATCTTCGGCGACCGCATCTTCGGCGCCAGCCCCGCCGCGACGATCTTCGCGCTCGACGCCAGGAGCGGGAAACTGATCTGGGAGACCAGGACCGCCGACACGAGCCTCGGCTACCGCTACACGGCGGGCCCGATCGTCGCCAACGGCAAGCTGGTCACCGGCATCACCGGCTGCGGCCGCTACAAGGACGACGTCTGCTTCATCACCGGCCACGATCCGGACACCGGCGAGGAACTCTGGCGCACGTCGACGATCGCGCGGCCCGGCGAGCCGGGGGGCGACACCTGGGGCGACCTGCCGCTCCGCTTCCGCGCCGGCAGCGACGCCTGGATCGCCGGAAGCTACGACCCGGAACTCAAGATCGTCTACTGGGCCACCTCCCAGGCCAAGCCCTGGGCCCGCGCCGTCCGCGGCACGGACGGCGACGCGCTGTACACGAACTCCAGTCTGGCGCTCGACCCCGACACCGGCGAGCTGCTCTGGTACTACCAGTACCTGCCCGGCGAGACCCACGACATGGACGAGGTGTTCGAGACCCTCCTCATCGACGTCGACGGTCGCAAGAAGCTGTACAAGATGGGCAAGCTCGGCATCCTCTGGCAGCTCGACCGGGAGACCGGCGAGTTCCTGGACGCGATCGACATCGGCTATCAGAACCTCGTCGACGTGGACCGCGAAACGGGCGAGGTGACCTACCGCCCGGAACTCATCCCGGAGATCGGCGTCGAGATCAACATGTGTCCGAGCACGTCCGGCTTCAAGGGCTGGCGCGCCATGTCCTACGACCCGAACACCGGCGCGCTCTACATCCCGGTGACGATGAACTGCGAGCTCGCCACCTTCGGACCGGTCGAACGCGTCCTCGGCGGCGGCGGCGCGGGTCCGGTCAAGCGGATCAACACGCTGCACCCCTACTCCGGTGGCAACCTCGGCGAACTGCTCGTCATCGACGTGCGCGAGGGGGACATCATGTGGCGGCACCGCACGGAGTCGCCGATCAACACGGCCGCGCTCGCGACCGGAGGCGGCGTCGTCTTCGCCGGCGACTACGACCGCTACGTCTACGCGTACGAGGCGAGGACCGGCGAGATCCTCTGGCAGACCCGGTTACCCACGTCGGCCCAGGGCTTCCCCGTGTCCTACCTCGCCGGCGGCCGCCAGTACGTGGCGATTCCGGTGGGAACGGGCGGCGCCAGTTGGGCGACGATGCTGCCGCGCGACCTGACTCCCCACATCCGGCGGCCAACCAACGGTAACTCGATCCACGTGTTCGCCTTGCCGGCGGATCTGCCGGTTGCGACCGCGCGGAGCCGGACGGCAGCAACCGACCGCGACGGGGCAGCGGTCGGGGCCGGCACCTCACTATCCGTCTGGGACGGCGTCTACACCGCCGCGCAGGCGGAGCGCGGCGCCGCGCCGTACCTCGAGAACTGCGCCACCTGCCACGGCGAGGACCTCGGCGGCGGCAGCAACTCGCCGGGCCTCCGCGGCGTCAGCTTCCAGTTCCTGTGGGGAGGCAAGACGCTGCACGAACTCTTCGAGGCGATCCGAACCACCATGCCGACCGACAATCCGGCCAGCCTGCCGCGCGAGACCTACCTCGACATCCTCACCTACATGATGCAGGTGAACGAGTTCCCCGCGGGCGACGGGGAACTCGACGCCGAGGGTCTGGGCAACATCCTGATCACCGAAGAACCCGGCGCGTAGCTGACGTAGGACACAGCTCGCCGGTATTGCGAACTGCTACGGATCGTATTACGATCCGTAGCATGCACGCACTCTCCGTCAAGCTGCCGACCGAGCTCCACGCTGCCCTGGCAAGCGAAGCGCAACGACGCAACATCACGCGGTCCGCTCTGCTGCGAGAGATCGTCGGGGAAGCGCTCGACCGCGTTCCGACGCCAGCGACGCCGAGTTGCGCCGAACTGGCTAGCGATCTGATTGGCGCCGTTCGAAGCGGCCGCCGCGACTTGGCGACGAATCCCGATCTTCTCGAGCAGGCTGTCGTCTCGGACGCTCGACGTGCCGCCGACCGTCGTCGCTGATACCGGTCCGATCGTCGCGCTGCTCGACGCGGATGAAGCCCATCACGAGTGGGCCCGGGAACAGTTCCAAACGCTCGCGGCGCCACTGCTCACCTGTGAGGCAGTCCTCTCCGAAGCCTCCTTTCTCCTGGCGCGCGTCGGTGAGGATCCGAGCCTGCCGGTGACGCTCGTCGAACGAGGAGTACTGAACGTCACCCGAGTACTCGCGGCGTCAGAGGACGTTCTCGCCGTCGGTCGCCTGATCCGCCGCTACCGCAACGTGCCGATGTCCCTCGCCGACGCCTGCCTGGTGCGGATCGTGGAACGCTCGGACCAGGCTTCCGTGCTAACCCTCGACTCCGACTTCCGGATCTACCGGCAGGGCGACCGCCGCGTGATTCCCGTGCTCACTCCTTCGTAGCTTCATCGAAGTCGGGCACGGTCTCGACCAGATGGGCCAGACTGCCGAAACGGAACGTCTTCGACGGCACGGGAACCAGCCTCACAGCGGGCTTGCCCCTGCGGGCGATGATCACCTCGTCGCCTGCTTCGGCCGCCACGATGAGCTTCGACAATTGGGACTTGGCTTCGTGCATGTTGACGAGCATCGCTGTTCCTCCTGGCCGTCAGCCCCCAACCAAGGCCCAAACGAGCCTACTCCTCGACGGCTACTGGAATCGCCTCGACCAGCAGCGCCAGCGCCGTCTGCAGCGAGGCGTCGGCACGCCCGCCGAACGAGCCCTCGTACAGTCCGAGCCGGACGACCACCATCTCGTGTGACGGCACGATGATCGTGCTCTGGCCGCCGGCGCCCTGCATGCTGAACGCGCTGTTCGGCAGCGACGGGTAGCGCTTGCTGCCGCCGCGCGGCGGGTTGTTGATCCAGAAGAAGCCGCCGTAGATCGGCCGGCCGTCGGCGACCCAGGCCGGTGCGGGAGTGCTGACGAACTCGACGAAACCCTCGGGCAGCACGCGCTCCCCGGTCGGCGCAACGCCGTCGTGGAGGTAGAGCTGGCCCAGCCGCGCCCAGGTGCGGCCGGATCCGAAGCCGTAGCCGTTCAGCAGGAAGTTGCCGTAGGGATCCGCCTCGGCGACGAAGCGCCGGACGCCGATCCGGTCGAAGAGGTGCTTCTGGGGGAACTGGTGGTAGTTCTCGCCGCGGCCCTCGACCGCCAGCCGTACCAGGTGGTTGGTCAGGATCGGGTCGCAGTTCCGGTAGCGGCCGATCGTGTTCGGCGGCCATTGCGGCGGCCGTTCGGTGGCCCAGAGGTGGGAGTTCACCGTGCCGGTGTAGAGGTAGAGGTGGTCCGGATAGCCCATGGCCACCTCGTCGTACTCCGGGTCCCCGGCGTTCACGCAGCGCAGGCCGCTCGACATGCGGAGGATGTCCTGGATGCGGATCGTGCCGCGAACGTCGTCCGGGTCCTCGTGCCAGGAATCGACCGGCGCCAACTGGTCGAGCGTGTACTCGCCCTGCGCGATCAGCACGCCCATCAGCGTCGCCGACAGGCTCTTGTTCATCGACCAGCTCTCAAGGGGCGTGTCCTTGTCGATCCCCTCGCGGTAGCGCTCGGCAATGAGCCGGCCGCGATGGAGCACCACGAACGCCAGGGTCATCGCCTCCGGGTCGAAGGCGGCGTCTACGGCTGCGACCAGCTTCTCCGCGTCCACGTCGTCCGGGACCGGCTCGTCCGGCAGAGCGTCGCCCATCGGCCAGGGAGCGTCCTCGTCCAAGGTGCTCGTGACCGGAACCGTCTCGTAGAACGGCGCGTCCTCTCCCTTCGGCAGGGCTACGCAGCCCTGGTCGCCGTGGAGCATCGCCGTCCGGGTCACGCCCGAGTCGGTGGTGATGTGGACTTGCCCGTTCTCTCGGTCGAGCCGACGTCCAAGCAACCGATCCCGGTACCGATGACGGGAAGTGAAACCGCCGATCTGTGTCCAGGCGTCCTCGAAGTCGAGCCCGGTCAGGAACACCGCCGAGCACAGGACCTTGGCGAACCCGGCGGCTTCGTGCTCGATGAAGTCGCCGGGCGGCGGCACGCGAACGGTGTCCAGCTCGTGTTCCTGGCCACGCGCCACGAGGCTCTTACCCAGCGTCGGTTCCTGGGCGGCGGCCGCGGTCTGATTGCCGCCGGCGTCGGCGCAGCCAGCGAGCAGCGTGACGAGGAGAACTGTCAGCACTCCAGACCGGCGCTTCGCGCCGGATGCCGGCGGGGACGCCGGCGCACCCAGTTCCGGAGTTTCGGCCACGCTGTCTGCTACTCCGGCCGGTACCAGATCGGCGACGTCCAGGCCATCTCCTGGATCGTCTCGGGGTAGGAGCCGTCCGAGCACACGGCCGGCCGGTCTTCCGGTGCGAGCCGCCGGCAGTCGTACCAGCTCCAGCGCAGACTGGGGTTCTCGACCACCCGCAGATAGTAGTAAGCGTGCTGGCCGGGATCGAACGTCTCGTCGCGATAGACGGTGCAGAGGCTGTCGTGGCCTTCGCCGCTTCGCTCGCCGGTCGCCGCGTCGACGGTCGCCCCGTTGTCGGACGATCCGGCGATCGGGATGACCTCGGTACGGCCCGTCCCGTCGGCGTCGATCCAGCCCTTGACGAGCTGGAGCTGCTGCAGGAGTCCGGCGCCGTCCGCCGGGTCGCGGGCGGCGAAGGCGAGGAAGGTCGGCGCGGCGCCGTCGCCGGCCTCCGGCAGGTCGCCGCCCATCGGCACGCCGCCGGCGTACGCCTGTTCGAGCAGGTCCGTCTGGTCGCACAGGTTCTCCGAGTAGCCCCAGCCGCCGAAGAACCGCGGGCGGATTCGCGGCCCCGAGGTGCCGAACACCTCGCGGCGCTCCATCGCCTCGAAGATCGCGTCACGGGAGTTCTCCACCGCCCAGACGCCGGCCAGACCGCCGGCATTGCCGTCGATGCCGCTGGTCAGGAGACCCGGCTGAAGGCGCTCCTCGGGCGTCGACTCGACGGAAACGGCGCCGCGCCAGTCCTCTTCGGCCACCGCCCCCGGGGTCGCGGTGTGTGTGTCGGTCGAAGCGATGATGCCGAGCTTGACCGGATTCAACCCGGTCTCCATCTCCTCCTCCAGGCCGACGACGAGCGCGGAGCGAACGAAGTCCGTCCGGTCCACGCAACCGGCCCCGAGCATGCCCTGGTTGCCGTTCTCGCCCTCCGGACACTCCTCGGTGCGCAACGTGGTTTCGCCCGAGAGCAGGGACTGGACCGTCTCTTCGCGGCCCAGCACCCGCACCGCCTCCACGTCGCAGAGCTCGTCCGGCTCGGCGAACACGGAGGACAGGCCGTTGATGCATTCGGATCCGCCCTTGTGCTGGAAGATCTCGATGATCGGCTCCCGTTCCAGCCGCTTCTCCGCGTACGCGCGGCGCGCGTCCAGCCTTCCGTCCAGTCCCCGGTACGGCGCCATCCGGCCGTTCGCGAGGTTGCTGTTGTGCGGGATCGTCAGGTAGTCGCAACCGGGCCTCGCCGACCCGTCGCCGCAGACCTCGTCGAGCCGCTGCCAGAGCAGGCTGTCCGTCGGGGCGTCGATGTACGAGACCGGCAGCTCCGGCACATCCGCGCTCCGGAAGACGACGTTGCGGTGGTAGTTCGAGATCCCCGGCGTGCCGGTGTACTCGTAGCCCACGAAGGTGGTGAAGCTGCACGCCTCCGTCCGGTCGTAGGCGTCCTCGGCCGCTTCGATGATCTCCTGCCATGGGCTCATCGCCCACTCGCGGCAGAGCGATCCGTCCTCGCCGCACAGTTCCTCGGTCCTGCGCGGCGTCTCGGTCGTGATGACGGCGCCGAGCATCTGCATCCCCACGCGCTGGTCCGAGCGGAACGTGGTGCAGAACTCCGAGCCGTAGCGCGGCGACTCCGGATCCCTGCACAGGCGGCGTTCGCCCAGGAACTCGCCGTGGTCGGTCACCGCGACGAAGTCGAGCGGCCGGTCGATCGTGATGCTGCCCGTAGGCCTGCCGTCCTCGCCGATGGGCCAGAACGGGATCGCCTCGCCCTTGGCGAACCGGTAGGCGTCCGCCGGCGTCGCGCCCGTGCTGTTGGCCGCCGCGTCGAACGAGAAGCTGGTGTGGACATGGAGATCGCCGAACAGCGCCTGGCGGAGCGGTGTGGCGTCGACGCAGCCGGGCCGATCTTCGGTGCGAGTGACGGCGGCCCCAGAGACGCCTCCGTCCGGAGTTCCGTCTTCGCCCTGTGCCGCGTAGGCGGGGACGGCGAACGCAAGAAGCGGTAGCAACAGGCGGCACGGCTCGGATCTCATTCGGTCTCTCCAGGTCTGCGGCTGTGGTGACCGACCGTCCGGGGCCGGCGCCCGACGCTATCGCCCTCTATAGTGACTTCAACTCACTTCACAAGGAGAACGAAGATGAAGCCTTCGCTACCGGTGGTCTCCGCCGTGGCCTTCGCCTCCCTCGCCGCCAGCATCGCGGCCCAGCCCTCCCTGAGCGACGACGTGCGCTCGAGGTGGGAAACCTCCTGCATGATCCGGCACGACAAGTTCGACTACGTCTTGCCGGGCGCCATGCGCCGCAACGACATCGACATGTGGATCGTGATCGACCGGGGCCGCGGCACCCAGCCGATGACGCTCGACTTCGCCATCTCCACGGTCAATGGCCAGGGGTTCTTCATCTTCACCGACCGCGGCGGCGACCGCATCGAACGGATCCAGCTCGGCCGCGAGAACGATCTGGCCACGGAATGCGGCGCCTACGACCGGTTCGGACGGTTCGAAGAGCTGCGGTCGATCGTCGAGGAGCGCGATCCTCAGACCATCGGTCTCAACTACCTCGCGGTTCCCTACAGAGCCGAAGGCCTCCACGTCGCCGACGGACTCACGCACACGGACTTCAAGTTCCTCGCGAGCGAACTCGGCGAGAAGTACGCGGCCCGCTTCACCTCGGCCCAGCACCTGATCGCCGACTTTCGCGGAGAGCGGGTCGCCGGCGAGATCGTCGAATTCGCGAAGGTCGGCGACCTCACCCGGCGGCTCCTGGAGCGGGCGCTGTCCAACGAGGTCATCACCCCGGGCAAGACGACGCACAACGACGTCGCCCGCTGGCTGGAGCA
Organism: Acidobacteriota bacterium; assembly: GCA_026707545.1. Classification (NCBI taxonomy): domain Bacteria; kingdom Pseudomonadati; phylum Acidobacteriota; species Acidobacteriota bacterium. Next base: position 2,963,573 of record JAPOWR010000001.1, read on the forward strand.
GAAGCTGCACGACCACGACCTGCTGCGCGGCTGGTTTCCGACCGTCTACACCCACCTCCCGGACGGCGGCGAGATCGGCGGCACCGAGCGCGTGATCCAGCGCGGCGATGTCCTGCAGATCGACTGGGGCACCGGCCGCAACCACTTCTCCACGGACATCAAGCGCTTCGCCTACGTCCTGCGCGAAGGCGAGACCGAGCCGCCCGCGGGTGTGCTGAACACGTTCGCCGAATCGAAGAAAGTGCAGGAGATCATCCGCAAGCACGTCCGCTCGGGCCGCACCGGCCGCGAGCAGCTCGACGAACTGAAGCAGGTCATCCGGGACGCCGGCTACATCTACACCGAGCTGGAAGTGGCCGCCCAGGACGCCCCCGGCATCGAGGTCAACGTCGGCATGCACGGGGCCGGCAACATCGGCCACGAGATGGCCGCGAGCCTGTTCGAGATCTACCCGGAACGCACGAAGTACGTCGTCCGCCCCAACTCGATCATCTCGCTCGAGTACATCGTCTTCATGCCGGCGGAGGAATGGGAAGGCAACAAGATCCCGATCAACGTCGAGGAGAACGCCCTGATCACCGAACGCGGCATCGAGTGGCTGCATCCGCCGCAGTCGCGGGTGCTGGTGATTCGGTGACGCGGCGGCGGGTGACGACGCTATCGCCCTCTATAGTGAGTTCAACTCACTTCAAAGGAGAACGAAGATGAAGCCTTCGCTGCCGGTGGTCTCCGCCGTGGCCTTCGCCTCCCTCGCCGCCAGCATCGCGGCCCAGCCCTCCCTGAGCGACGACGTGCGCTCGAGGTGGGAAACCTCCTGCATGATCCGGCACGACAAGTTCGACTACGTCTTGCCGGGCGCCATGCGCCGCAACGACATCGACATGTGGATCGTGATCGACCGGGGCCGCGGCACCCAGCCGATGACGCTCGACTTCGCCATCTCCACGGTCAATGGCCAGGGGTTCTTCATCTTCACCGACCGCGGCGGCGACCGCATCGAACGGATCCAGCTCGGCCCCGAGACGGATCTCGCACGCGAATGCGGCGCCTATGACCGGTTCGGACGGTTCGAGGAGTTGCGGTCGATCGTCGAACAGCGCGATCCTCAGACCATCGGCCTGAACTATCTCGCGGTTCCGTACGAGAGCGAAGGCCTTCACATCGCGGACGGCCTCACGTACACCGACTTCAAGTTCCTCACGAGCGAACTGGGCGAGAAGTACGCGGCCCGCTTCACCTCGGCCCAGCACCTGATCGCGGACTTCCATGGCGAGCGGGTCGCCGGCGAGATCGTCGAGATGGCGAAGATCGGCGACCTCACCCGGCGGCTCCTCGAGAGAGCGCTTTCCAACGAGGTCATCACGCCGGGCAAGACGACGCACAACGATGTCGCGCGCTGGTTGGAGCAGAAGCTGCACGACCACGATCTGCTGCGCGCCTGGTACCCGACGGTCTACAGTCACCGTCCGGACGGCAGCGAGATCGGCGGCACGGAGAGGGTCATCCAGCGCGGCGATGTCCTGCAGATCGACTGGGGCGCCGGCCGCAACAACTTCTCGACGGACATCAAGCGCTTCGCCTACGTCCTGCGCGAGGGGGAGACCGAGGCGCCGCCCGGAGTGCTGAGAACGTTCGCCGAATCGAAGAAGGTGCAGGAGATCATCCGCAAGCACGTCCGCTCGGGCCGTACCGGCCGCGAGCAGTTCGACGAGCTGAAGCAGCTCATCCGGGACGCCGGCTACATCTACACCGAGCTCGAGGAGGCGGCCCCCGACGCGCCCGGCATCGAGGTCAACGTCGGCATGCACGCGGCCGGCAACATCGGTCACGACATGGCCGCCAGTCTGTTCGAGATCTTCCCCGAACGGACGAAGTACGTCGTCCGCCCCAACTCGATCATCTCGCTCGAGTTCATCGTCTTCATGCCGGCCGAGGAATGGGACGGCAACAAGATCCCGATCAACGTCGAGGAGAACGCGCTGATCACGGAACGCGGCATCGAGTGGCTCCATCCGCCGCAGGGGCGGGTGCTGGTGATTCGCTAGTGCACTCGCCAGTCCGATCCTCGATCTCCGTACTGGTCCTGTGTCTGTGCGCAACAACGGTTGGGGCCGCCCAGACGATCCAGGAAGAGACCCTCCAGCGGATGCAGCAGCAGATCCGCAACGACAAGTTCGATCACGTGCTGCCGAAGGCGATGCGGGACAACGGCGTCGACATGTGGATCCAGGTGATCCGTGCTCGGAATCCCGATCCGATTGCCAGGAACCTGGGCGGCGAGTCCGGCGTCTTCGTGTTCACCGACCGGGGTGGCGGCCGGATCGAACGGGCGATCCTCGGCGGGACCGACGAGGCGCTGTGGGGAGACGAGGCCTACGACCTGTTCGTGGGCGAGGAGGGGATCGAGGGAGATCCGGGCTGGCAGAACGTCGTCGGCGACTTCGTGGCCGAGCGCGACCCCGAGCGGATCGCGGTCAACTTCTCGAAGCAGAACCCCGTCGCCGACGGCATCTCCCACACGGACCACGAAACGTTGGTCGCCGCGCTGGGCGAGAAGTACGCGTCCCGGATCGTCTCGGCGGAAGGCGTGATCGGCGATTTCCTGGCGGGCATCGTGGTCGGCGAGATCGCGCTCGCCGGCTACTTCGGGATGCTCACGATGCAGACCCTGGACGAAGAGTTCGCGAAGATCGAGCCTGGCGTCACGCGGCTCGAGGAGCTAGACGGCAACGTCTTCGTCCGGGACCCGGACGGCAACGAAGACAACAACAACGAGTACGTGCTGCAGCGGGGCGACATCGTCACGATCCTGAACGGCGCCGGCGAGGGCTACTTCGTCGCCGACCTGGGCGGCAATGGCTACGTGTTGCAGGAGGGTGAAACGGAGTTGCCTCAGCGCGTGCAACGGATCTGGGACCACGCGATGCAGGTCCGTGAGATCCTGCGCGCCAACATTCGGGTCGGCCCCACAGCCGGCGAGACCCTGTCGCTGCTGGCCGGGAAGATCGAGGAGGCGGGCTTCCTCTACATCGACCGGGACCAGTACGACCCGACGCTCGATCCCACGAAGACCCAGGTCCACCTCGACCTCCACGCCCAGGGGCGCCGGGACATGGACGCGCCCCGGATCTCGCCGCTAGGCGGCGACTGGCAGCGCGAGATGAAGCTCCCCCTGTTTCACAGCTTCACGCTCGAGTACATGGTCCACATGCCGGTGCCCGAGTGGGGTCCCGGCAAGCACCTGTACATCGCCTTCCACGACGGCGCGATCGTCACCCCGCGCGGGATCGAGTTCCCCTATCCACCGGACCCGGGGATCCGGGTCATCCGCTAGCTATAGCTAGTCGTCGTCGCCCCACCAGCGGCGTAGACGTTCGGCGATCGCCTTCTCGGAGCCCTGGTCGGACGGCTCGTAGTAGCGGCGGCCGGAAAGGCCGGGCGGCAGGTACTCCTGCTCTTCGAAGTGGCCTTCGAAGTCGTGGCCGTACTTGTAGTCCCTGCCGTAGCCCATGCCGCGCATCAGCCCCGTGACCGCGTTGCGAAGGTGCAGCGGCACCGGTTCGTGCGGTGCGTTCCGCACGTCCTCCGTCGCCCGACCCAGGGCCACGTAGGCGGCGTTACTCTTCGGCGACGTCGCCAGGTACACGGTCGCTTCGGCCAGCGGAATGCGGCCTTCGGGCAGGCCGATGAAGTGGACCGCCTGCTGGGCCGCAACCGCGACCGGCAGGGCGCCCGGGTTGGCGAGCCCGATGTCCTCGGCCGCCAGAATGACCAACCGGCGGGCGATGAAGAGCGGATCCTCACCGGCCTCGAGCATCCGGGCCAGCCAGTAGAGGGCGCCGTCGGGCGAGGAGCCGCGGACGGACTTGATGAACGCCGAGATCGTGTCGTAGTGGCTATCGCCGGCCTTGTCGTACTGGGGTGTCCGGCGCTGTAGTGCGTCCGAGATCTCCTCCACACCAATCCGGCGGGTGCCGTCCTGGCCCGGCTCGGCGGCGACGACCGCCATCTCCAGGGCGTTCAGAGCGACCCGGGCGTCGCCGTTCGCGATGTTCACGAGGTACGCCACCGCGTCCGGCTCCAGGTCCGGGGCTAGCAGGCCGAGGCCGCGGTCCTCGTCCGACAGCGCGCGCTCGACGATGCCGGTCATCGCGTCTTCGTCCAGGGCGTGCAGCGTGAACACGCGGCAGCGCGAAAGCAGCGGCGCGTTGACCTCGAAGGACGGATTCTCCGTCGTCGCCCCGATGAACGTGATCGTGCCGTCCTCGACGTGGGGCAGGATGACGTCCTGCTGAGCCTTGTTGAAGCGGTGGATCTCGTCGACGAATAGGATCGTCGGGCGGCCGTAGAGCGAGCGGAGGTCGTTGGCGCCCTTGACCGCCTTGCGCAGGTCCGCGACGCCGGCGGACACCGCGCTGACCGGCTCGAAGTGGGCGCGGGTCGTCGTCGCGATCAGCCGCGCCAGGGTCGTCTTGCCGGAACCGGGGGGACCCCAGAACAGGAGCGACGGCACGCGGTCCGCCTCGATGGAACGCCGCAGCACCTTGTCTTCGGCGAGGATGTGCTCCTGGCCGACGAACTCGTCGAACGTGGCCGGACGCATTCGCTCGGCGAGCGGCGCGGCCGCACCGGAGCTCGGCTCCGCAGCGTCTTCGAACAGGCCGCCGGTCGTAGGTTGGCTGGTCACGTTCCTAGGCTACTGTCGCCTTGCTCCAGCGCCGGTCCCTCGAGGAACGCCTTGACCGGCGTGTAGAGCGTCTGTTCGCGCACACCGGTTAGCAGTGTGCCATGAGTACCTCGTGCTATGGTCCGCCGCCCATGGATCGGACCCGCGCGACGCAGAACCTCACTTCCGGCGCCACCCTGATGTGCGGCGCCCAGGGAGAGGTCCGTCCCGTCGGCCACCATCCGACGTCCTGAACATCACACCAGACGGACCTCTCCCCTCCCGGAGTGGCCGTCTCGTCGATGACTCCTCCGGTACGTGACTGTCCGGCACCGAGGAGCATCATCGTGAGCGACAACCCGACTTCGTCCCTGCTCAACGAAGCGAACGACTACTACAGGCGATTGCTGCGGCCCGTCTTCGAAGGCCGCAGATTCGTGCTGCCCGGCAACATCGCCGTCGGGCTCGGCAACGTGGCAAGCGAACTCCGCGGGCTCGGCGCAGCGCGGCCTTTCATCGTCGCGGGGAGCCGGGGCACGGGAACCGTACCCACCGAAGCCGAGGCGGCTCTGCGCGTGCTCGACGTTCGAGGCACGGATCCGCTGGACCACAACCGCAACGTCCAGCGCGCCCTGGCCCACCTGCCTTCCGAGGTACAGGACGCCGTCGACGCCTGGGATCCGGACGTTTCGGCGAGTACCCTGCACACCGACCCGCTCGCCGAACCCCGGCCGGTGGCCGGCCGGGCCGCCTATGCCGCACGGCCCGCGGCATGGACGGCCCTCGAAGACAAGGTCGTCATCGATGCCTTCTGGGACGCGGTCGGCGTACCGCGTGCACCGTCCCGGGTGGTTCCGGCCGAGTACCCGGCGCTTCGCGCCGCCGCCGACGCTCTGGACCGCGGCCACGGCACCGTCTGGGCGCCGGACGCCCGCGAAGGCACCAATGCCGGCGCCGTCGCCCTGCGCTGGGTCCGACCCGGCGACGACGGACGGGCGGCCTCCGCAGACCTGGCGCGGATCGCCGACCGCGTCCGCGTCATGCCCTTCCTGGAGGGGATTCCAGCGAGCATCCATGGCGTCGTGTTTCCGGACGCCGTCGTCGCCTTCCGACCCGTCGAGATGCTGGTCCTGCGGCCGGCGACCGGCGACCGCCTCTTCTACGCCGGCTGCTCGACCTGGTTCGATCCGAAATCCGAAGACCGCGAGACGATGTGCGAGCTCGCCCGCCGCGTCGGCGTCGCGTTGCGCGAGCACGTCGGCTTCCGCGGGTCGTTCGGCATCGACGGCGTCCTGGCCGAGGAGGGGTTCCTGCCCACCGAACTCAACCCGCGCCTCGGCGCCGGAATGGGCACCCTTGCCGGCGCACTCGGCGGCCTTCCGCTCATCCTCCTCTGCCTGGCCATCGCCGACGGCGAACGGCTCGACTACCGGCCGGACCTCCTCGAGCGCGCAGTGATCGAGACGGCCGACGACCACCGTGTCTGCGGCGGCGGCCGGACGACGGAACGGACGCTCACCGACACCGGCACCTTCGATCTGGTAGCGGACGGCGACGACTACCGCGAGGCCGAGGCGAGCGAAGACCCCGAAGCCACGCTCCTGTTCGGGCCCGGGCCCATAGGCGGGTTCCTGCGCTTCACGCTGAATCCCGACCGCCACGAACCGGGCGCGGCGTCCGCACCGCAAGCCGCGCGAGCCTTCCGCCTGGCGGATCGCCTGCTGGGCACGGACTTCGGCGATCTCGTGGCAGCACGAAACGTGAGGCCGTGACCTTCAGCTCGATCCGCCAGAACCCGAGTCACGCCGGCTTCGCTGGTACAGAAACGACACCGCCACCAGCAGCGCGCCGACGATCAGGAACGACAGGATCCGGTAACCCTGGTCGAGGAAGGAGAGGTCGATGAGGAATGTCTTGCCGACCACCACGAGCAGCAGCGCCAGACCCTGCCAGCGCAGGCCGGGGGCGCCGCGGCGGATGCCGGCGGCGATGAAGCCCGCCGCCCATAGGAGCCAGACGGCCGACAGGACGACCTGGGCGGCCAGGTCGAGATCGAGGTCGACGTCGAGTCCGTGGACGACGTCCCACATCTCGGTCGACACGGCAACCAGTGCGACCACGTTGGCGATGCCGAGCGCCACCGCCCAAACCGGCGCCTCCATCCGAACCTTGGTCTTCAGCCGGGCCTGTACGTAGAGGCCGGCGACGACCAGTCCGGCCGCCACCCCGGCCAGGGTCAGGAAGCGCAGGTTGAGGAAGAGGAGGTCACGCTGTCCGCCGAAGGCGGCCGGCGTCATCAGCAACACGACGCCGAAGAGCGCGACCGAGAAGATGCGCATCCAGATGGACGGCAGGCGAGTCCCGGCAATCGCCAGTGCCACTGCCTCCGCGGTCCACGCCAGGGTGACCCAGTCGCCCTCGAGCCGGATGGGGAACGCGATCGTGGCCAGCAACGCGGCGAGGACGGCGAACAACGATTGCAGTTGCCGGGTTCTCCGCCCTTCCGCGGCGCTCCAGCTCCCGAGCGCGCGGGACACCGCCAGATGGACCGCCGCCAAGGCCAGAACGGCGCCGGTCAGGAACCACCGCTGGTCCTCGTAGAGGAGTTGCTGAAGCAGCAGAACGTAGAAGCCGAGCGCCAGAATCAGCACGCCGAGCTCGGTCGGGCGCAGCCGCCGGGCCCGGCGCACGCGCGCAAGCGGCAGAGCGAAGTAGATGGCGTAGAAGAGCGTGCCGAAGAGAGCGGTCGACAGAAGCCGCTCGCCCTCGTAGAACTCGACGTACCAGGCGATGAAGTAGGCGGCCGTCGCGACCAGGGCGGCCGGCGCCAGGACGCGGAAACCGCGGAGGAGGGCCAACGCGAGCAGGCTGGCGCTGAGCAGGGCCAGATAGCTGAAGAGCACGACCTGGGCGTCCGTGCCGGTACTGAGCAGCGCGGGCGTCAGATAGCCGCCAGCGAGCGCCAGGGCCGCCAGCCGCTGCGAGTCGCGCCGCACCGACAGGCCGATGACCGCGGCGGTGACGAGAGCGAGAAACGCGAACGCCGCCGGTTGCGGCACGAGGGCGTAGAAGTCCCACGCCGCGTAGCCCGAGAGATAGACGACGCCGGCGCCGAGTGCCGTCATCCCCTCGGCGAAGTAGCGCATCTTGCGCCTGGCGAGCCACTCGCCGTAGCCGGCGAGGGCAAGACCGCTCACGAGCCCGATCAGAACGCGCCCCGTCGGCCCGATCCACTCGTTCTCGAAGGCGTAGCGGAGGAAGAAGGCGGCCGCGATCAGGAGCGTGAGAATGCCGATCCGGTTCAACCAGCGGCCGCCGATCAGCGACTCGAAGTCGATGTCGCGCCAGGCCGCGGACCTGGGCTTTCGGGGTTTTCGCGCTGACGGCGCGGGCTCTACGGGTGTCGCCGGCGCCGAGGCAACCTCGGCCTGTGACGCCATCGCGGATCGGTCGCGTGTGCCCTCACCCCGCAGAGCCGCCACTTCCTCCTGCAGCTCGCGGACTCGCGCCTCGAGCGACTGCACGCGCTGATCGAGAGACTCGAGCACGCGCTCCTTACCCTCCGTCAGCGACTGGGGGCTGGCGCAGTGGTGCCCGCCTTCGCCTCAGTTCGGTCGGCTTGACCTGCACGCCGTAAGTTGCCGCCAGGTAGTCGAGGATCGGCTTCTCCAGGTCACCCAGCGGCTCGAGACCCTCTTCCTTCTCCATGCGCCGGATCGTCCGGATCCAGCCGTCGCGACTCGTGCGGTTCTGGGACAGCAGCGTGGCGGAGTGGCACTCGGTGCAGTGGTCGCGGGCTACCTTCCAGGTCCCGGCTTCGTCCTTGACGAGGCCGCTTTCGGCGTCCACTGGAGTGGCTGGCTCCTGCGCGGCCGCCAGGGACGTCAGGGCGACGAGCAAGGCCGGCCAGAAGGCCGGCGCACCCAGTTTGTGCAGGCCCCTAAGCCACATACACGGCGATCCGGTGGCAGGCGTTGTTCAGGTAGCCGCGCGGGTTCCAGCCGGGGAGGACCACAGGCTGCACGTCACCGTTCGCGTCGGTAGCCCGCGCCCAGACTTCGTAGTAGCCGGCCTCCGCGAACTCCAGGTCGAGATCCCAGTTCTGCCAGGCGAGGCGGTTCACCGGTGGCTGAAGATCGGCCCGCGTCCACGTACGGCCGAAGTCGATCGAGACGTCCAGCCGTTCGACCCGGTTGTCGCCGGTCCAGGCATGGCCGTGCAGCGGCAGGGCCTGGCCGAGCCGGTGCTGGAAGCCGCTCTGCGGATGGGTGATGAGCGACTTGACCGGCATCGCCTCGATGATGCACATCTCCTCGGGGGCGACTTCGGTACCCGGCGCCACCGGTTCGCAAGGCACCTTGTACGACATGCCGGTCATCTTCGGGCCGTCGTGGACGACGTTCCGGATCGCGATCCTGCTCAGCCACTTCCCGGAAGTGGATCCCGGCCAGCCGCCGAACACGAGGCGCAGCGGATGGCCGTTCATCGGGTGGAGCGGCTCGCCGTTCATGCCCCAGGCGATCATCGACTCGGCTTCCAGGGCCTTGGCCATCGGCACGCCCCTCGAGATGGGGACGCCTCCATCGGCCGTGCGGTCCACGCCGTAGTAGGCGACATACACCGCGTCGGCCCGGAAACCGCAATCCTCAAGGACGTCGCGCAAGCGGATGCCGTCCCAGCGGGGACACCCGACCGCGCCGACGGTCCACTGGTTCCCCGAGGCCGGCGGGTCGTACTCCGAGCGGCCGTTGCCGCCGCACTCCATCACCAGTTGGTGGCTGACGTTCTCGAAGCGCTCCTTCAGATCGCCCAGAGAGTACGTCTTCGTGTCGGCAGCGGACTCGCCGTCGACCGTCAAGGTCCAGCTCCGCGGGTCCACGTCCTGCGGCGCGATGCCGTTGTTGCGGACGAACAGCCGGTTCGCAGGCGTCACGTCGTCGTTCAGTAGATGAGCCGGTGTCTCCGCGCACAGCGGCCGGTCGTTCAGCACGGTCAGGCCGTCCTTGCCTTCGAGGGTGAACGGCTCGGCCTGGTTCGCGTACGCCGCCGGAATCAGGCCGGCGGGCATGAAGTCCGAGAAGACGATCTTCGAACCGACCAGCGCGGTCATCGCGCCGAGACCCTTGAGGAAGCCACGCCGCGTGCGGGGATCGGCCTGTCGGCCCCACACTTCCCAGTCGGCTCGTGCCGGCTCGGCGGAGAAGACCTCGTGAATGCCCCGCACCCGCTTCCTCATGGTGACCCTCCCCGTTTCCTGAACCGATTCCAAACGCTACCAGTACGTGGACAGCCAGAAACGCGGGGCGCAGCTCCGGTTACTCTCCTCCTTCGGAAAGAAGATGACGACGGGAAACAGATGCCAGGCCACCGTCGCAAGAGCCCGCGGCGCGTTCAGGCAAGCTGCAACGGTTCCAGCCCTTGCCCTGGTGTTCGTTTCCTCCGCGTGCGGACCGAAGTCCGGTACCGGGCCGTCCGCGGCCGGGGAAGCCGCGTCGCCGTCACCCAACGTCGTCATCATCCTCGCCGACGACATGGGCTACGGCGACCTGTCCTCCTACGGCCACCCGCTGATTCGCACGCCCCACATCGACCGGCTCGCGGCCGAAGGCCAGCGCTGGACGTCGTTCTACGCCTCGAGCCCGCTGTGCAACCCGAGCCGGATAGCGCTGGCGACCGGCCGGATGCCCATCCGCATCCAGGGCGGCGAACTGAATCGCTGGTCCAACCTGCCGGCGGAAGAGACGACCCTGGGCGACATGTTCCAGGCCGCCGGCTTCTCGTCCTCGAATCCTGGGAATCGCTGGGCAAGGAGGGCGAGCTCGCCTGGCGGGGCTTCGACAACGAGCAGATCCACGACCCGCCGCTCCTGTTCAACCTGGGCACCGACCTCGGAGAACGGTTCGACATCGCGGCCCGGCACCCGGAGATCGTCGAACGCATCGAGAAGGCGATCCGCACGCATCGGGAGTCTCTGAACGCAGCTCCGTAGCCGGCCCGGACGCTTCGCCGGGCTACAATCCCCTGCATGAGCTGGTTCTTCAACAAGGCCCGCATGCCGGAACCGGGAGAGGCGCTTCCCGGCCGCGCAGACACGATGCCAGTCGCTCCGCGACACTACGTCCTCGACGCTCCGATCGCGCCGCCCTACCCGGAAGGAAACGAGCTGGCGATGTTCGGTCTCGGCTGCTTCTGGGGCGCCGAGCGCAAGTTCTGGGAAGCCCCGGGGGTCATCACGACAGCGGTCGGCTACGCCGCGGGCGCCACCCCGAACCCGACCTACCAGGAGGTCTGCAGCGGGCTGACGGGACACAACGAGGTGGTCAGGGTCGTCTTCGACCCGGAGCGGATCTCTTACGAGGACCTGCTCCGCATCTTCTGGGAAAGCCACGACCCGACGCAGGGCATGCGCCAGGGGAACGACGTCGGCACCCAGTACCGCTCCGGCATCTACGCCTGCTCCAGGAAGCAGCGACAGGCGGCGAAGGCCTCGCTGGCGGCGTACCGGGAGCGGCTAGCCGCCGCCGGCTACGGCCCGATCACGACCGAGATCCTCGACGCTCCCGACTTCTACTTCGCCGAGGACTATCACCAGCAGTACCTGGCCAAGAACCCCGGCGGCTACTGCGGCCTGGGCGGCACCGGCGTGACCTGCCCCGTCGGTACCGAGGTGGCCGTCGAGCAGGCGGTCTGAGATCACACACAGGAGGCACAGCAATGGCGGATACCACGGTCGGCATCACCCGCGGTCTCGGCTGGCTGCTCTTCCTCGCCGGTGTGCTGGCGCTGGGCGGCGTCGCGATCTACGCCCTCGTCATCGACGACGGGGCGCCGCTCTACATCAAGCTGGGCGTCGGCGCTCTGTACGGCGGCCTGGCTCTGCTGCTGCTTTCCGTACTCCGGCAGCAGTTGATCGCCCGCAAGACGGACAAGTACAAGGACGTGCAGCGATGAGGGCCCCTGAATGCTGATTGCAACCACCGAGACGATCGCCGGACACGACATCACGCAGACGCTGGGACTGGTGCGCGGCAACACGATCCGCGCTCGCCACGTAGGCAGGGACATCACCGCGGCGCTCCGCAACCTGGTCGGCGGCGAGGTGACCGAATACACGAAGATGGTCGCCGAGAGCCGCGAGCAGGCGCTTGACCGAATGGTCGCGGAGGCAGAAAGCCTGGGCGCCGATGCCGTGGTCGCAGTGCGCTTCACGACGTCGGTGATCACCAGCGGCGCCGCGGAGCTGCTGGCGGTCGGGACTGCAGTGAAACTGCAGCGGCGTTAACGCAGGCCCATCCGCTCCAGCACGCCGGCCACGAGCAGCGGCCACACGAGCGTCGCGTCGGCGGGGACCTCCGCGAAGCGGCCGCCCTCTTCGACCGGGACGAACTTGCCCCAGGACACCCCCTCGCTGTAGCCGCAACCCGAGAGACCGCCCCAGTGCTCCGGCTCGGGGCAGATCCGCACGCCGTAGCGGAAGCGTTTGGGAGGCGCGTCCTCTCCCGCCCGGCGCGCCGCCGCCTCCAGGTAGGGCGCCACCTGCTGCGCCCAGTTCCGCGGCACGCCGCCACCCACCGTGAAGATGCCGAGCCGCTTCGCCCTGGCCACCAGTTCGGTGTAGTGCTCCAGGTCGAGGAAGGGATCGAACCGGAGCGGCGCCTCTCCGCGCCGGCGACGGGCCCGGTTGAAGAGCGCGAAGTCGAGCCCGATCTCGGAGTCGGTGAACGCGGGCACGTAGACCGGCACGCCGCGGCGCCAGGCCGAGGACAACACGCCGCGGACCGGCGAGACGTCTTCGTCGGCTTCGGTCAGCCACCGCCCGAACGCCTCGTTCATCAGGCGCGAGCAAACGACCTCGCCCTCGGGCCACCGCTCCAGGACCGAGTGGACGATCAACTCGACCCGATCCAGGTTGCTCTCCAGTTCCAGTGTGTCGTAGATCCGGTCGTAGCCGGAGTAGTACGCGCTGCGGTCGTCGAGCTTGCCCGGCGGCGCCTTGAAGTGGATCATCCCGGCGGATTCGACGAAGCCGTGGACCATCAGCGCCCCGGTGCAGACGATCGCGTCGAGAAGCCCGTGGTCGATCATGTCGCACAGGACCAGTCCCTGCTTCGCCGCGGTCATCGCGCCGGTGAACGTGCCGACGACCAGGCAGTCCGGATCCTCCGCCATCACCTGGAGCACATCCGCCGCCTCGCCGAGCTGACGGCCACCGAAGGAAGTCGACTTCATCGCCGCCAGCAGGTCCGAGAAGGAACCGACGGCACTCAGATCGAGCGGCGCGAGCGGTTCCAGTCCCTTCCCATCGGCGAACTCTGCCGGGCGGCGCGCGTCCCCCGGAGATTTGCGCATTGGGTCGTTCATGGAGGCAGGTTCAAAGCTATCGCGGCGGCCGGCGACGCATGCCGCCCCGGTTCGGCTCGACTCTTGCAGGTCGCGCCGTAGAACGCAGCGAAGCAAGTTCTATGACGCGAGTTGCAGGTGAGGTGGGGGCTGGGGCCAAACATGGAGCCTGCGACAGGTTTGGCGGCGCTTGCTGCAAACGACATTTGTGACCGACCGGACTCGGGCTGTGACAGGATCGTCACCCAAGGCAACGCACGTTTCGCCGCCGAAGGAGGGAGAGGGCGGACGCGATTCCGCGGCGAGCTTCGCCCCGACTACGCCGGCGATCGGCTGGACCGTTGTGAACTCACGCGAACCCAGGGAACTCGAGCTCCTCTACCGGCTAAGCCAGACCCTTGGCGAGAGCCTCGAACTGCGCGACGTCACCCGGCCCGCGCTCGAGACCCTGGCCGAGCACCTGAACCTGAAGCACGGCACGATCACGCTGCTCAACCGGAAGACCGGCGAGATCCGGATCGAGGTCGCGCACGGACTGAGCGGCGAACAGATCGCGGAAGCCCGCTACCGCCTCGGCGAGGGCGTGACCGGCCAGGTGATCGAGACGGGCGAGGCCCGGGTGATCCCGAAGACGAGCGAGTCCGAAACGTTCCTCGATCGCACCCGGCGCGGCAAGAGCGCGGAAGTCTCCTTTCTCTGCGTGCCCATCCGCACAGGCAACGAGACCTACGGCGCACTGAGCGTCGACCGGACCTACGACCCGGACCATGACCTGAACGCGGACGTCCGGCTGCTTCTGATCGCCGGCTCGCTGATCGCCCAGGCGGTCAAGCTCCGCCGCACCGCCGAGGAGGAGAGGGAGCAGCTGGAGGAGGAGAACGAGCGTCTGCGAGCCCAGCTCCGCGACCGCTTCCGGCCCGCGAACATCGTCGGCAACTCGCACGAAATGCAGGAGGTCTACGACCAGATCGCCACGGTCTCGAGCAGCAACACGAGCGTCCTGATCACGGGCGACACCGGCACCGGCAAGGAACTCGTGGCCCAGGCGATCCACTACAACAGCGCCCGTTCGGACCGGCCCTTCGTCAAGGTCCACTGCGCCGCGCTTCCCGATGGCGTGATCGAGAGCGAGCTGTTCGGGCACGAGCGCGGCGCCTTCACCGGCGCGATCCAGCAGCGGAAGGGCCGCTTCGAACTCGCCCACACCGGCACGATCTTCCTCGACGAAGTCGGAGACGTGCCGCTCCTGATCCAGATCAAGATGCTGCGGGTGCTGCAGGAACGCGAGTTCGAGCGGGTCGGCGGCACGCGGACGCTGCGGGCGGACGTGCGGATCATCGCCGCCACGAACAAGGATCTGTCCGCGATGACCGTGAACGGCGCGTTCCGCGAGGACCTGTTCTACCGCCTGAACGTCTTCCCCATCCATGTGCCGCCGCTGCGAAAGCGCAAGTCGGACATCGTCCAACTGGCCGACTTCTTTCTGGAGCGCTACGCGCGCGTGAACGGCGGCAACGTGCGACGGCTGTCGAGCGCCGTGATCGACATGCTGATGAGCTATCACTGGCCCGGCAACGTGCGGGAACTCGAGAGTTGCATCGAACGCGCGGTCCTCGTGGCGAAGGACGACGTCGTCCATCCACACCACCTGCCGCCCACGCTTCAGACAGCCGAGAGTTCCGGCACCGAGCCGCCGGGGAGTTTCCGCTACCTGGTCGAAAACTACGAACGGGACCTGCTGCGCGATGCACTGAAGAGTTCCCGCGGCAACATCGCCGCGGCGTCCCGCAAGCTGCGCACGACGCCGCGCATCACCGGCTACAAGATCAAGAAGTACGGCATCGACCCGAACCGTTACGCCGGTTAGCGACCACGTTGTCTGTGCTGCTCCACGTCTGCAACAAAATTGTACGCATCGGCCGTGTGCCGATCCAGACCGGACGCAAGGCCACGGGCTCGAAGCCCTTGACCTGCAACGGTTACACGCCAGAATGCCCGACCCTGGCTGCCGTTGGCACCCGAGTTGCTTTCTCCACGCGCTACCGGCAACTGCGCCCTAAAGGAGGCCCACCCCAATGATCCGAAAGTCAGCGATTCTCGTCCTTCTTCCTCTGCTCAGCCTCGCCGCCGCTCCGGCAGCGGCCGACGCAGAGTACGCCCTGGACTTCGCGTCGGCCTATGTCTGGCGCGGAATCACGTTCACTGACGGCGCCGTGTGGCAGCCCTCCGTCACCGCCTCGAACGACAGCGGCTTCGCCATCAACGTCTGGGGCAACCTGGACCTCGACGACGCCAACGACATGAGCGCCGAGTTCAACGAGATCGACCTCACGGCCTCCTACGGCTTCGGCACGGACGCCGTCTCGGCCGAGGTCGGCTTCATCGAGTACCTGTTCCCGAACACGGAGTTCGCCGGCACCCGCGAGGTCTACCTCACGCTCGGCTGGGACATCACCGCCTCTCCCAGCCTCTCCGTCTACTACGACATCGACGAGGTCAAGGACTTCTACGCCAACTTCGGCATCTCGTTCGGCGGCGACGTGAGCGACGCCATGGCCTGGAGCGTCGACGTCTCGGCTGGCTGGGCCGGCGACGACTTCGCCACCGCCTACGGCGGCGTTTCCGGTGGCATGTACGACGGCAACGTCACGTTCGGCCTCTCCGGCGGTGCCTGGTCGGCGTTCGTCAGCTACGTCGACGCCCTGGACGACGACGCGCTGCCCGAGCAGCCGGTCGACTTCCTTGCCGGCATCGGGTTCTCGTTCTAGCGTCACCGTCCCGTGAAGTTCGGCGCCCGCTTCTCCATGAAGGCGGTCACACCTTCGCGGTGATCGTCGGTCTGGCCGCAGCGGATGTGCGAGATGGCTTCCCGGTCGAGGATCGTCCGGAAGTCGGAGTTGACCGCCAGGTTCACGTTCTCCTTCATCCAGCGGTAGCTCACCAGCGGACCGTGAGCGAGCCGCGACGCGAACTCCATCGCCTCCTCGCGGAACGTGTCCGCGTCGTAGACGCGGTTGACGAGCCCGATCCGCCGCGCCTCCTCGGCATCGATGATGTCGGCGGTGAAGAACAGTTCCTTGGCCACCGCCGGTCCCACGAGTCGGGTCAGTTGCCAGGTCGTTCCCCAGTCGCCGCCGAAGCCGACCTTCGAGTACGCGGTGCCGAACCTCGCCGAGCTGGAAGCCAGGCGCAGGTCGCAACTTGCCGCGAGACCGAGGCCTGCGCCCATCGCGAAGCCGTTCACCATCGCGATCGTCACCTTGGGCACCGAATGAACGAGCCAGGCCGCCTCCTGGCCGCGCCGCAGGCTGTCAATCCGTTCCTCGAGGGTCGAAGGGGCGCCGCTCGACTGGCCCATTCCCGAAACGTCGCCGCCGGCGCAGAAGGCGCGGCCTTCGCCGGTGAGAACGATCACGCCGACGTCGGGATCGGCCGCCAGGCGCGGCACTTCTTCCTGGAGACCCTGAGTGATCTCGGCGGATAGCGCGTTCAGCTTCTTCGGACGGTTGAACGTCAGCAGGGCGACGCGATCCTGAACGTCGACCTTGAACTCGGGCTCAGGCGCGGTCTTCATCTCGGCTACGGTCATTCGGGCTCCTCCTTGTTCCTTTTCTCGATGGAAGAGCCGGAGTGTAGCCCGCGGGAAGCCGGCTGGCGCATTCTCGCGCCAGACGCGTCACAGTCCAAGCGGCCGTCTTCGGCCGGTTGGATGTCACCCGGATGGCGCGTTCTGCGCCATCCGTGAACCCGCACCGCGCGAGTCACCGAGCGCGGAGCGGGAACAAACCGGGTCTTCGGGCGTTACACCACTGAGATGCCGGTGGCCGTGCTCAGGCCCGACCCGCTGGCGGCGCCGAGGAAGCCCCGAAGCACCGCAGTGCAGATGACCGCCAGGGCGGACGCGGTCACGGCGGACCGCGCCCTGGACGACGGAGCGCTCATGGCCCGCGTGAAGCAGGGCGATCAGCAGGCCTTCGCCGACCTGGTCGACCGCTACAGGCACCCCCTCGTGAACTACCTGACCCAGATGACCCGCAGCCGCGAACGCGCCGAGGACCTAGCGCAGGACGCGTTCGTGCGCGTCTACCGCTCGGCGGGCCGCTACCGCGAACGGGGCCAGTTCCAGGCGTTCCTGTTCCGGATCGCGACGAACCAGCTACGGAGCGAAGCGCGTCGCGCCGCCCGCTGGCGGAACCTTCTGCCGTCCCTCGCGGCCGAACACCGACTGCGGGCGCCGGCGCCTTCGCCCCAGAGCACGGCCCTGGGCGCCGAAGCGGTGGACGCCGTGACCATGGCGCTGCGCCGGCTGCCTCTTCACTACCGGGCAGCCGTCGTGCTGCGAGAGATCGAAGGCTGGCCCTATGCCCGCATCGCCGAGACGCTCGGCTGCCGCGAAGGAACGGTCAAGTCGCGGGTGCACCGCGGCAAGGACCTTCTCCGAGACGACCTGAGCGGCTACTGGAACGGAGAACGGAAATGAGAGATCAACTCGACCTGAAACGCCTGCCCCGCGTCGAGGCCTCGGACGGCTTCACGGCCGAGGTGCTCCGGCGCGTCCGGAGCGACGCCAACCGACAGGCCACGCCAGGGCTGCGACTGGCCCTGGCAGCCGCCGCGGTCGTCGTCGTCTCGGCCGGAGCCGGCGCGTGGTGGGCGCGCCAGTCCGCGCCCGAACCCGTTCCGATCACCACTGAGAGCATCGAACAGCTGAGGTCCGCCTATCAGGAACTGAACCGGGAGTTCGAGTCTCTAAGCCGCCTCGCCGACGACACGCAGCCCTTCGTACCGGTTTCCATCAATCCTCAGACCGAGGTTCTCTTCGACCTCCGCGACATCGAACCTCTTCCCGTGAGCTTTGCGTCCGTGGGGAGCCGCAGAATCCAATAGGAGCATCCGTCATGATCACGAGCAGTTTTCGCGCCCCCGCCTTCCCCTACCGACTCACTCTCGTCACGACCCTGGCCGCGGTCCTGGCGGCAGGTTCGGGCGTCGTAGCCTCCGCACAGGAATCCGAAGAGAAGAAGCGTTCCGTCCGGGTCATGGTGCTCGGGGATGGGCAAGTCGAGGTCGTTGAGGATGGCGAGGAAGCCCGCGCGCTGGCGGTGAAGCTCGCCGCTTCGGCCCAGGAGAAGGCCCAGGTGTTCCGGGAGCTGGCCGATGGAGTCCGCCCGACACTCGCCCTGCATTGGGGCGGCGCGTATCTCGGTGTCGAACTCGTCAACCTGAACGAGCCGCTCCGAGCTCACTTTGGCGTGCCCGAGGGCAGCGGAGTCATGATCTCGAACGTCGTCGACGACAGCCCGGCAGCGCGTGCCGGCGTCCAGGTCGGCGACATCCTCACTCGCTTCGACGGCGAGGACGTAACGAGTTCACGGAAGCTGACGACCATGGTGCGGAAGGCGGAGGCCGGAGCTCCGGCTGACCTCGAGATCTGGCGCGACGGCAAGGTCGAGACGCTCAGCACCACTCTCGACGAACGGCCCCGACCCGAACTCAAGGCCAACTACTTCTCCTTCCTCCGCGGGAGCGAAGACTTCGACGGCGACGGCGAGATCGACGTGTTCGTCAGCCCCGAGAACGTGCACGAGAAGATCCAGGAGTACTTCAACGGCGATGAGTGGAAGGAGCGCCACGAGCACATGCAGCGCTTCCTCCACGAGCGACGCCCCGACATGAAGGCGTTGGAGGATCGCCTGGCGACCCTGAAGGAGCAGCTGGAAGCTCTGGAACGCCGCCTGGAAGAGAAGGGTCTCGCCGAAGAGAACTAAGGGACCGCGTCCTCCCACTCGGACAAGGAGGTCAAACGGATAGGGTTGCCGGCACCCACTTGAGGCTCCCTATGAGATCGGGGTACACGGTTGCCATCATCGGCGGTGGGGCGTCGGGGATTGCTCTGGCGGCCAGGATCGTCGAGCACCTTCCAGCCGGCCTGAGCACGGCCAACCTGTCCATCGCGCTGTTCGACGCCCGCGGCTGCGACGGCGGCAACGCCTACGCACCCGACGCGCCCAGCAACCTGATGAACACCACCTGCGGTGCGATCGATCGAGTCTTCGGCGGCAGCTTCGGGATTCTCCATTGGGCCGAGGAGAACCCAGCCAAATGGCGGCCCTACGTCGAGCGAGCGGACCTCGAGGCCGGCGCCTACATCCCCAGGCCGGTGGTGGGTCTGTACCTGTCGGACCTCCTCGACCATGCCCGACGACAGGCCGCCGATCGCGGGTTCTGCCTCGACCTGATCGTCGACGAGGTAGTCGATGTCTCGCCTCCCGGCGATCCCGACGCCGACTACGTCGTACACAGCCGCTCCGGCGGCGACTGCAAGGCCCGCTACGTCTACCTCGCGGTCGGGCACCTGGAACGATGCCGCACAGAGGACTACCAGCATCATGCCCGCTACCGCCACAACCCCTATCCGATTGCCGGCCTGGTCGAGGAGATTCCCGAGCGGGCATCCGTCGGCGTGATCGGAACCCGGCTCACCGCGATCGACGTGGCGCTCGGCCTCGCCGCCGCGGGGCATTCGGGGAGCATCCATTGCGTCTCCAGACGCGGACGTCTGCCGGCCGTACGGGCTGACCGGGGCAAGTACCGCTTCAAGGAACTCGAACGCGAGGATCTGCGGCGGCGACTTCTGCGCGAGACGCGGTCGAAACTCCGTCTCTCCGACATCGCCGCGATGCTCGGCAGGGAGATCGAGCACGCCGAGGGGCGCCACCTGTCTCTTGGCGGGATCGTCCACGACGATCGGTCGCCGATCGACTACTACGAGCGGGAAATCGCCCTGGCGGCCGGTAAGGCCAGACCCTGGCAGGCAGTGCTGTACGCGACGAACCGCAACATCGACCTTCTGTGGCATCACCTCCACGAAGACGACAGGCAGCTCCTGATGTCCGAGTGGCTGAACGACTGGCTGACCTATCGCGCGTCCATACCACGAGAAAACGCGGAGAGAGTGCTGGCGATGATGAAGTCCGGTCAACTGACGGTCCAGGGCGGGGCCCGGAAGTTCGAGTACGACTCCGAGGCCGGTTCGTTCCGCATCCAGCTGGCCTCCGGCGGCCCCCTGCAAGTGGAGTACCTGGTGTCCGCCACCGGCTTCGCCAACCGTATCGAGCAGGCGGACAGCCGGCTGATGAAGAACCTGCTGTCCAGGGGACTCGTCGTGCCCCATCGGTACGGCGGCGTCGACTGCGTCTTCGAGACGGGACAGGTTCGCCCGCGTGCCGGCGCGGTGGCGGGTGAATCGCGGATCTTCGCCTTGGGCCCGCTCACCAGCGGCGTGTACTTCTTCACGACCGCTCTCGAGATCATCGCCAGACAGGCGGCCCAGCGGACACACGACCTGGCGTTCATGCTGGGTGTGGAATGGCTCGATCAGCCGGAAACCGAGGCGTGGGTCGATGACTTCCAGGCCGGACGCGCCGGAGACGCCGAAGGTCCCGGTCTACGACATGGCGAAGGTCCGGACCTCCTCGGACATCTGCTGTCGAGCGATCAGACGGAGTTCATCGACTTCAAGCAACTCCGGCTTCTGAACGATCAGATCCGGGACGAGGACTTCGAGACGGCGGTCGACCGCGACCCGTCCGCTCCCTGACGATCGGGGACCGGCGCCGCGGCGGATGCCTCGCTATTGCTAGCGGAGCTCCGGCAACCGGTACCCCGCGGCGCCAAGGTCGGCGCGCACGGTCTTCTTGTCCATCTTCCCGGTGGACGTGAGCGGAATCGAATCGACGACCAGGACATCATCCGGCAGTTGCCACTTCGCAAACCGTCTGGCGCAGTGCGTGAGCACCCGTTCCCGGTTGACGCTGGCGCCTTCGTCGAGAACGATGAGCGCGACCGGACGTTGCTCCCAACGGGGATGCGGCTGTGCGACCACGCATGCCTGGGCAACGCCATCGAGCGCGAGGATGTGGTTCTCCAGATCAACCGAGGAGATCCACTCGCCGCCGCTCCTCACGAGATCCTTCGAGCGATCCGAAATGACCAGGCACTCCCGGCGGTCGATGCTGCCCACATCGCCGGTGATGAGCCAGTCGTCATGGAACTGCTCCGGCCGCGGGCTCCGGTAGTACTCCGAGCACACCCAGGGTCCCCGGACCAGAACGTCGCCGGTCGCGCGGCCGTCGTGCGGCAGGCGATTGAAGTCCGGGTCGAAGATCTCCACCTCCACGCCGGGCAACGCCTGGCCGGCCTTCGCCACCTCCGCAAGGTACGCCTCAGGCGCCGCCGTCGCGCGCCGGCCGCTGTCGGGACGCGCGACACGACGGGAGAACGTGACCAGCGGGCTCGTCTCCGTCATGCCCCACTCCTGGATCATCTCGACGCCCAGGGCCTCCCAGTACCAGCGTGCGAGGGCCGCCGGCACGGCGGAGCCGCCGCTGACGATGCGCGACAGCCTCGACAGATCGAACGCACCGGGGCGATCCACGCAGACCGCGCGGACGTCCTGCCATACGGTTGGCACGCCGGCGGCCAGAGTGACGCCCTCCTCCGCGATCAGTCGGACGAGCCGCTCGGGGCGCGTGAAGCGATGCGGCATGACCTGCTTGCACCCAAGTGTCAGCGCGGCCCAGGGAAGGCCCCAGCCCATGACGTGGAACATGGGCACCACGCCGCAAACCGTGTCGGTTGCGGAGAGGCTCATGGCGTCCGTCATGCACATCGCCATGGTGTGCAGGTACTGCGAGCGGTGCTCGTACTGCACGCCCTTGGGATGTCCGGTCGTACCGCTCGTGTAGCAGAGGCCGAGCGGCGCGGTTTCGTCGATTCGCGGCCACTCGAAGCGCCCGGACCACGGGGCGATGAAGTCCTCGTAATCGACGGCGCCCGGGAGCGACGTCGACCAGCCCTCGCCCCCTTCCTCGACCGCGACCACGACCTTTTCGACCGTGGGCAGGCGGTCCGCCAGCGGTTCGAGCCGCACAAGCAGGTCGGCGTCCGAGACGATCAGACGAGGCTCGGCATGGTTGACGATGTAGGCGATGTCCCTGCCATGCAGACGGACGTTCAGGTTGAGCAGAACCGCGCCCATTCCCGCGAGTGCGCAGTAAACCTCAAGGTGGCGCGACCCGTTCCACATGAAGACGCCGACCCGGTCACCGACGCCGACGCCGGCATCCCGGAAGGCGTGAGCGAGTCGATGCGCCCGAAGCAGAGTCTCGCGCAAGTCCTGGCGTCGCGTGCCGTTGGCTGTTGCCGTGACGATCTCGGCGTCCGGCGCGAGCCGGGCCCCACGCTCGATCAGCCGCGACATCAGCAGCGGAGTGCGTTGCATCCGTTCCGCCGACCCACCGCCGCTACAGGACCGCGTCCTCCCACTCGGAGAGCATCGTCAGCAACCGGCCCATCATCTCGTCGACCTCGTCGGCGTTGATGGAGAGAGGCGGCGCCACCCAGATCGGCAGGCCGCGGGCCATCGCGGGATGGCGGGCGGCGCCGTAGAGCGAGCTGTACATCGCCAGACCATTCTTCAGCGCCAGGGACTGGAAGAGGGTCTGGGCATCGACGCTCTTGTCGAAGAAGGCCATCGTCTCCTTGTCGGCGACGAGTTCGATCGCCATCATCAGACCCCAGCCCCGCACGTCCGCGACGGTCGGATGAGTTAGCAGTTCGTCGCGGTAGGAGAAGAGCCGCGGGCTCTGCTCGTTGCAGTTCTCGATCAGCCTCTCGTCCCGGATGATGTTGATGGCCTCGCAGGCCGCCGCGCAGCCCAGAGGGTGACCGCCGAACGTGAAGCCATGCACGAAGGAGTAGCCCTTCTCGAAGGGTTCGTTGAGCCTGCGAGACACCGACACCGCGCCGAACGGCACGTAGCAGCTCGTGATGCCCTTGGCCATCGTCATGATGTCGGGATCGACGCTGAAGTGGTCCATGGCGAACCACTTCCCGGTGCGGCCGAATCCGGTGACGACCTCGTCGGCGATGATCAGCACCCCGTGGCGGTCGCAGATCTCCCGGATCGTGCGCCAGTAGCTGTCCGGTGGCACACAGGCGTAGTCCGCGCCGCACCCGTGGGGCGTCGCCAGGAAGGCGGCCACGGTCTTCGGGCCGGCGTAGTGAATCGCGGTCTCCAGCGCATTGGCGCACTGAACGCCCCACTCTTCGCGGCTCATCCCCTCCGGCCGATCGAAGTCCGAGTACTGCCGGATGCCCGGCCACTTCGGCAACATCGGCTCGAACCGCGACTGGCTGGCGGGGTTGTGCGACACGCCCAGCGTGGCCAGCGTCATGCCGTGGTACGAGTCCCGGTGGCTGACGATCTTGTACTTCGTCGGATTGCCCAGCGCGATCTGCGCCTGGCGGGCCAGCTTGATCGCGGTCTCGACGGCCTCGGAACCGCCCGAAACGAGGTAGGTGTGGTCGAGGTCGGCCGGCGTGATCTCGGCGAGCAGCCGGCAGAACTCGGCCCGTTTCGGGCTGGCGAGAGAGGGATGGGTGTAGGCGTACTCCTCGAGCTGCGCCGCAATCGCGCGCTTCATCCTGGGGTGGTTGTGAGGCAGGTTGACCGCCATCGGCCCACCCGAGGCGTCGAAGTAGCGGTTGCCTTCCCGGTCGTAGATGAACACGCCTTCGGCGCGCTCGATCTCCACGTCCATCGGGTGGTACGAGAAGACGTGACGCCAGTCGCCTTCGGGGCGGAGGGGGCGAGACAGCGGTTGCGTTTCTGGCACGGTTGCGGGCGCGGTGGCCATCGATGCTGCTCCTGTTCGGGGTAGAGAAGAGGGCATCGTAGCAAGCTGCTACCGTTTGCCGTCGCCGCCGTTACGGCGGCCGGAGGTGAATCGTGCCGCAACCCACTGGCAGCGAACGGATGGAACGGATCGTGGCGCTGGCGAAGCGCCGCGGATTCGTGTTCCCGGCCTCCGAGATCTACGGCGGCATCAACGGCTTCTGGGACTACGGGCCGCTCGGCGTCCAGCTCAAGAACAACCTGCGCGACGCCTGGTGGCATGACATGGTCGAGTGCCCGCCGCTCGGCCCGGACGGCACGCCGCTCTCGATTGTCGGCATCGACTCGTCGATCATCCAGAACCCCCGGGCCTGGGAGGCGAGCGGTCACGTCGGCGGCTTCTCCGACCCGATGGTCGACTGCCGCGAGACGAAGGCGCGCTTCCGGGCGGACCACCTGCACGTGCTGCGGCCGAAGCGCGAGCTCGACCCGCCTGCGTACTTCGCCCACCTCGAGGGCGAACCGGAACCTGCCCTCAGAACCGCCCGCAAGGCGATGCGCGGCCGGCCCAAGGAGGACGACTTCGAATCGATGCCCCTGGCCGAACTCGACGACGCCGAACGTGCCCACGTCTGGGCCCCCGGCGCCTCGGAGGCGGGCACCCTGACCGAGGCGCGCGACTTCAACCTGATGTTCAAGACGTTCGTCGGCGCCGCCTCCGGCGAGGAGAACACCGCCTACCTGCGCCCCGAGACCGCCCAGGGCATCTTCCTCAACTACAAAGGCGTGCTGGACACATCGCGGGTCCGGCTGCCGTTCGGCATCGCGCAGATCGGCAAGGCCTTTCGCAACGAGGTCACGCCCAGGAACTACACCTTCCGTACCCGCGAGTTCGAGCAGATGGAGATGGAGTTCTTCTGCCATCCGTCCGAGGCCAGGCTCTGGTTCGAGTACTGGACGAAGCAGCGGATGGAGTGGTGGAGCGATCTCGGTCTGGCCGGCGACCGCCTGCGCCTGCGCCGCCACGAGGCGTCCGAACTCGCCCACTACGCCCAGACCGGCGAGGGCACCTTCGACGTCGAGTACCGGTACCCGTTCACCGAGCCGGACTACGGCGAACTCGAGGGGATCGCCCATCGCGGGAGCTTCGACCTCGAACAGCACCAGCAGTGGAGCGGTGTCAAGCACGAGACCTTCGACCAGCAGACACGGGAACGCTTCGTGCCGCA
Source organism: Acidobacteriota bacterium (assembly GCA_026707545.1). Classification (NCBI taxonomy): domain Bacteria; kingdom Pseudomonadati; phylum Acidobacteriota; species Acidobacteriota bacterium. The sequence continues at coordinate 2,988,486 of JAPOWR010000001.1, forward strand.
CGTGATCGAACCCGCGGCCGGTCTCACCCGCGGGGTGCTCGCGCTGCTCTGTGAGGCGTACACCGTCGACGAGAGCCGGCCGTCGTCGGAGATCATGCGCTTCCCGCATCGCCTCGCACCAATTCACGCCGGCGTCTTCCCGCTGGTCAACAAGGGTGGAATGCCCGAGGTCGCGGAGTCGCTCTACCTCGAACTCCGCCGCTACTACCGCATTCAGTACGACGCCAAGCAGTCGATCGGCAAGCGCTACGCACGAATGGACGAAGCCGGCACTCCCTGTTGCTTCACCGTCGACGGCCAGACCCTGGACGATCAGACGGTGACCGTGCGCGACCGCGATACCGGTACCCAGGAGCGGATCGCAGTCGACGCCGTATCACGGTACCTGCACGACCGTCCCTGAGAGCCTCTGCCGCGCTTGCGCCGGGTGCGCCATCCTGGCGCGCCGCGCCGCCGCGATCCGTCCACGTTGGCGTGCACGGCGCGGCGGCTCTACGGTTCGATGGAAGCGGAGCGGAGGAGGTCCGTTGGAAGGATCCTGGAAGGCTCGCCCGGCGTCACCGAACGAGTTGGAAGATCCGAGCAGGAGGCTGAACCGGCAAGTAGTGGCTAGGCGAACGGCTGGAACAAGCGTCGTTTGCACGCGGCCTCGCCGCCGGTCGGCTCTCGGGTTACTAGGCAGGAACGGTTGGTGAGGGACCTCCTCCGGTGTGTTCCACATCACTCGGGACGACGCTTGCAGTCCCGATGCACACCAGGATGAAGCAAGCCCCGTGCCAAACCGTCAGCCCCGTACCAAAGCGCTAGGCCTGGTCCGTCGCGGCCTCTCCCGCCGTCCGCCGCGGATCCACCGTGCGAATCAGCCTCCGCAACGCCAGCAGATGGAGGACGGTGGAAACCAGGAAGACGCTCTCGATCGGAGCCAGCTGGCTGATCGTCCCGGCGCCCAGAAAGCCCACCACTCCCGCAGCTTCGGAGAGCGAGTGGGTGGCCGCAATCCGCATCGGGCGGTCGCGCTCCCGCCCGAACTCGAGCACCAGGTTCTGCGACGCCAGCAGTACACCGCTCAACCCCGCGCCAACCAGCAGGAAGACCGCGTACGCGACCGGGAAGACCGGCGCCCAGAGAACGATCAGGCTGCCCAGGATCCAGGCGCCGAGCCCGAGCACAAAGACGGCGCGAAAGCCCGACCGGTCGCCCAGCAGGCCCCACATCAGCGCGCAGACCGACTGCGCCGCCACGAAGACGACCGTCAAGGCGGCCAGACGCGCTCCGTTGACCCCGAACCGCTCGCTGACCAGCACGATGTAGAACGGCAGGGCGCCCCGGGCGGCACTGGTCAGCAGGCGCGCCTCCAGGAAGCCCGCGTAGTGGCGGTCCGAGCGGATGAGATCCGGCAGCTTGCCCAACCTCGCCCGCAGGCTGAGTCCCGGCGCGTGGACATCCGTGGCGGCGGGTTCCCGAATGAGTCCCATGAAGGCGAGCCCGATCGAGGCCATCACCGCCGCGCCGAGGAAGGTCAGACCGTAGCCCCTCGGAAAGCCGTACCGGTCCAGCACCCATCCTGCGACGATCGAAAGGAGGATCACCGAGATGCCGGCGCTCAGATTGCGTGTCCCCTGCAACCGTCCCCTCCGGGTGACGGGCACCGACTTCGCGAACAGCAGGTTGAACACGACCATCTGCATGCCGCTCGAGAGGCCCCACATCACTAGCACCGGCCAGACGAGGAACACCGCGACATCGACCGGCGCGAACAGCGCCAGCAGGGCCAGGACCAGGACCTGCAGCCGCATCACGCCCCCGAACAGCACCGCGGCCCACTTCACGTGGCTGCGGTGCTCGGCGAGAGCCGCGCTCAGGAGCGGCGATACGAACATCCCCAGGCTCTGACAGGCGGAAGCCGCGCCAACAGCCAAGGGGGCACCCGTCAACAGGAGGATGTAGGTCGGCAGGAAGGTCGGCGCCTGGAGCAGGCGGAACCCCGTCATGCCGAGCAGGCCGTGGGCAAGCAGGGCGGCGTAGTTGCGCCGCCGGTCGAGGCGGCTGTGACCTCGGTCGGCGGAGGACATGCTTGGCCCGACGAAGGTAGCAGAATGGGTCGGAGGAGAGCCTTGCTAGTAAGGTTTCCCAACATGGCCGCAAGCGAACATCCAGGCACGAACGGCATCTACGAGACCTTCCACCGCATCGTGCGCTGCATTCCCGAGGGGCGCGTCGCCACGTACGGCCAGATCGCCGCTCTCGCCGAACGTCCCCGCCACGCCCGCCAGGTGGGCTACGCCCTTGCGCGACTCGGCGACGACAGCGTGCCCTGGCACCGCGTGGTGAACGCCGGCGGCGAGGTCAGCCAGCGTGGTCTCGACCCGCTGGAAAGCGTGGACCGGCAGCGCTTCCTGCTCGAAGAGGAGGGCGTCCTGTTCGACCGCCGCGGCCGCATCGACCTGGACCGCTTCGGATGGGCGCCGTGACCGTGCTGCGCTGCGCACGTCTCCCGGCGCTGCTCGCTTCGATCGCGGTCGTCGCCGTCGTCGGCTGTGGCACTCCCCCGGAGGAGCCGAAGCAGACCGTAGCGCCGGCGCCGGCACCTTCGACCCCGCCCGAACCACCGCCGGAGGGCATGGTCCGCGTGCCTGCGGGCGCCGTGCCCCGCCCGGACGGCCCACTCCAGGTTGCCGCCTTCGACCTCGATGTGTACGAGGTGACGAACCGCGACTTCGCGACCTTCGTCGAGGCAACCGGGTTCGTGACCGAGGCGGAGAACTGGGGCTGGTCCCTCGTCTTCCACCCACAGGCCACCCCGAACCCGGAATCGGAGCAGCGGGTGCAAGGCACGCCCTGGTGGCTGGCCGTCGATGGCGCCTACTGGCGCCAGCCCCGCGGAACCGGCTCTCCCGCGGACGGCAGCCTTCCAGTCGTCCATGTGAGCTGGGGAGACGCCAGCGCCTACTGTGAGTGGCGTGACAAACGACTGCCCACAGAAGCCGAATGGGACCTCGCGGCGGGGGCCGGCAACGACGGCGAAGGCCACGCTCACTACCCGTGGGGCGACGAGCCGGCACCCGAAGGCCGCTGGGTAGCCAACGTCTGGCAGGGTGACTTTCCCGTCCAGGACGACGCGGCCGACGGCCACACCTACCTGGCGCCGGTCGGTTCCTATCCCCCGAACGCGCTGGGCCTTTTCGACCTCGGCGGCAACGTCTGGGAGTGGTGCGACGACTGGTACCGGCCCGGCGGCGCCGGCGGCGAGAAGGTCCTGAAGGGCGGTTCCTGGCTCTGCGCCGCGAGCTACTGCGAGGGTTACCGGAACGCGAACCGCAACCATTCGGCTCCCGACTCAGGCCTCGACAACACCGGCTTCCGCTGCGCCCGCAGCCTTCGCTGAACGGCCCGCGGACAACGCGCCGCAAGCGGCGACGATCAGCCCATGAGTGCGCCCCAAGAGGGGACTTTCACGGATTCCTGAAACTTCCAATAGTTCAGGTACGTTTCGAAAAGAAAAATGTACACGACCGATTTTTCTTGTGCTACGGTACTCCACTCTAATCCTTTCGTAGCGAACGGGCCGACGCCTCCTCGCTGCGATTCCGCTGATCGAGTGCCCCGCAGAGCGGGCCACGGCCACGAAACGGAGAACCGGAATGACCAAGGTCGAAACAGGCATCGCATCCATCGGTCTACACCTGCCACCTCTCGCCATGCCGGTCGAAGAACTCGCCTCGCTGCGCGGCGTCGATCCGAACAAGTACCTCATCGGCCTGGGCTGCTCGGAGATCTCCCTCTGCCCGCCCGAGTTCGGCATCGTCGACCTCGCCTCCGAGGCCGCCCGGCGTGCTCTTTCCCGCTGGGACGGTGATCTTGACGACATCGGCATGATCGCCGTCGGCACGGAGACCGCGGTCGACATGAGCCGGCCTCTCTCCGCCTTCGTCGCGGACGAACTCGGTCTGGCCGGCCACATCCGGTCCTACGAAGTGAAGCACGCCTGCTACGGCGGCACGCTGGCGCTGCGCCAAGCCTGCGAGTGGCGCATGTCGGGCGCGGCCCGGGACAAGGCGGCCCTGGTGGTCGCCGCCGACATCGCCCTCTACGAGCAGGGCGACCCGGGCGAACCGACCCAGGGCGCCGGGGCCGTCGCCTTCGTGGTCGACCGCCCCGAAATCGCCCAGGTGGGCCTGGACTGCCACGCCTGGAGCGAGCCGGCCTTCGACTTCTACCGCCCGGTGGGCGAGTCCTACCCGCGGGTCGACGGCAAGCTGAGCCTCGAGTGCTACAAGAAGGCGGCGGTGGAGTGCTTCAACGCCCTCGCCGACGGTCGGAACCCGGCCGAGGTGATGGAACGGTTCTCGGCGATCTGCTTCCATGTCCCCTTCCCCAAGATGGTCAAGAAGGCGTTCCACCTGGTCGGCGAGGTGGCCGGCTGGTCCGCCGAGCGGATCCAGCAGATCTACACCGACAAGGTCGAGCCGGCGATGCGCTGGAACAGGCTCTCCGGCAACTCGTACACGGCCTCCCTATGGATCGCGGTCGCGAACGCCCTCCAGGGCCTGAAGACCGGCGAACAGGTGGCCGCCTTCTCGTACGGCTCCGGCTTCGGTTCCGAGATCCTCTCCCTGATCGCAGGCCCACGCGCCAAGGACGCCGAATGGGCGCAGGACATCGAACGCGACGTCTCCAGTCGCGGACGAGTGGACGCGAGCGGTTACAACCTCCTGCGCGCAAAGGTTCGTACGGCGGCCGCGTAAAGTCGACCCGCGGCCGTCGTCCGGATGGCCGCGGGCTACGGTTCCCTGGACACCGTAGCCCGCGCCATCCGCTTTAGCTGCTCGGCGTACCCGTCGAGCACCTGAGCGGCGATGTCGATCTGCGTCTGGGCCTCCTCCCAGTCGCCCTGCTCGATCGCCTCGCGAACACCCGGCAGCGTCTTCACGCCGTAGCCAGTGTAGAGACCGGGCGAGTACAGGTGATGCCGGAACCAGGGACGGCCCGGCAGGCCGTGGTCCCGCGTCAACAGCCGCTCGCTGCCCAGGATGAGCTCGTCGATTTGCACCTGGACGGCCTCGTCGCCGCCCCCGGCCGCCGCGATCAGCGACAGGTCGGCCTCTCTGGCGCTGCGCTCGAGCCGATCGTGCGCGTTCCGGAGCGGCGCGAAGTTCAGGTAGGGCGCAGGCTCTTTCGCATCAGGCTCGACGAAGGGCCGGGTCGGATCCGCCGCCAGCCGGAAGGCGCCGCTCCGCGCCAGTTCTCCTTCCTGTTCCAGGCGGCTGCGCTCGTTCGCGGCAAGCTCGACCACTTCGTCGACGTAGCGGCCCACCGTCGCCGCGGTCGCGCCAAACTCGAACGGCAACACGTCGGCATTCGCCAGCCGCAGGACGAGACGCAGACCCGTGCGGGCCAACGCGACGCCATAGACGGCGCCCGGATCGACGAACCGCCGGTAGAAGTCGAACGTGTCAAAGGCAGTGTGGTACTCGCCGCCGGACGACTCGCCGCCGTAGCTGACGTTCAGGGACGACACACCGATGTGCTGTAGGAACGGGGAGTAGTCGGACCCCGAGCCCAGGGCGGAGATGCGCAGCCGGTCCGAGGCCTGAAGCCGCTCGTAGACGGCGGAGCCGCCGTGCACCTGTCGCGACGCTCGCAGCCGCTCGCCGACGCTGACGCCGGTCTGTGGATCCTCGACCTCACGCGCAACCTGATTGACCAGCGTCTCCAGGGAGTGCGAGCCGCCGGCGCGCAGAAAACCGCGGCTATTCGAGTCCGAGTTGATGTAGACCGCCGCGTGCTCGCGCAGGGCGTCTGCGTGGTGCTCCGCCCACTCCGTGGAGCCGAGCAGACCCGGTTCCTCGGCATCCCAGGCGGCATACACGATGGTGCGGCGCGGTCGATGACCCTCCCTGGTCAGGCGGCCGACCGCCCGCGCCTCCGCCATCAGAGCGACCAGGCCGCTGATCGGATCGCGGCCGCCGATCACCCAGGCATCGTGGTGGTTCCCGCGCAGAATCCACTGGTCCGGACGCTCGGAGCCGGTCAGGCGCGCGATCACGTTGTGGGCCGGCACGAGATCCCAGTCGAACTCGAGCTGAAGGCGGACGCGAGCGGGCCCGGGGCCGATCCGATAGGTGATCGGAAGGCCGCCGCGCCAGTCTTCGGGCGCGACCTCGCCGCCAAGCGCCGCGAGAAGGGGCTGCGCGTCGCGCCAGGCGATCGGCAGCACGGGTATCCGCATCAGTGTCTCCGCCTCGCTCCGGTCGAGTCGCTCGGCTCCCTCGACGGCGCCGCGCATCGGCGTCAGCGGATCCCCCGGGCGTACGGGGAGATCAAGCACCGAGCCTCGCTGCACGGCGCTCGCGTGCTTGTACGAACCCTCCGGGTAGGCCGCGCCCTGGCTGTATCCGTCGTCGCCCGGATCGTTGAAGATCAGGCAGCCCACCGCTCCGTGCTCGAAGGCGACCTTCGGCTTGATGCCGCGCCACGAACCGCCGTAGCGGGCAATCACGATCTTCCCGGCGACGTCGATGCCGAGCCGTTCGAGCACTTCGTAGTCCGCGGGAATGCCACGGTTCACGTAGACCAGTTCCGCGGTCACGTCGCCGTCGGCCGAGAAGGCGTTGAAGGGAGGCAGCCCCTCGGCGACCGCGAGCTGTGCCGTGGCGTCGTCGGCCGCGGGCTCCTCGACCAGGGACGCCTCGAAGCGGGTCGGCTCCAGGAGGGTCAGCTTCCGCAGCCGGGGTGTCGGGAACAGCACGTGGAAGGTCTCGATCCCGGCTTCGAAGCCCCACTCCCGAAACCGGTCGACCATCCAGCGGGCGTTCGCCTCCGTCTGCGGCGCTCCGGCATGGTGGGGCCGCGGCGTCATGCTGCGGTTCCACGCAATCAGGTCTTCGGCCACGATCCAGCCGTCCGCCCGCTTCTCGATGGCGCGCTGTTCGGCCGCGCGATCGGGGTGAAAGCCGATCAGTTCCTGGGCGGCGGACGGCGCGGCCGCCACGGTGAGCGTCAGGGCCAGCAGACGTTTCATCTCACACCTCCCGTTCCGACGCCGCCAGCACCGTGTTCCGCAGCAGCATCGCCACGGTGGTCGGACCCACCCCCCCGAGCCGGGGCGTGATCCAGCTAGCGACTTCGCCGACGGACTCGTCGACGTCGGGCAGGAGCTTCCTGCCCTCCCAACTGATGCCGCCGCTGACCACGACCGCGCCCGGCTTGATCATCTCCGGCACGACGAACCGGGGCACGCCGAGCGCGGCGACCACGATGTCGGCGCGGCGTGTGAAGGGCCTGACGTCCTTCGCACCCGTGTGCACGACCGTGACCACGGCGTTGGCGCCCGGCTGCTTCAGGGTCAGCAGCAGGGACAGCGGCCGGCCCAGGGTCGGGCCTCGCCCGAGGACGACGACTTCGCGGCCGCCAATGTCGATCCCGTAGTGCTGGAGCATCGCCTGGATGCCCGCCGGCGTGCACGGCACCGGCCCCCGCTCCTGCAGCACGAGCTTGCCGAGGTTCACCGGGTGCAGACCGTCCGCGTCCTTCTTCGGGTCCATGCGCGCCAGGGCCTCGTTGAAGTCGAAGCCGGCCGGCACTGGATGCTGGATGATGTACGCGTCGACTTCGGGGTCCCCGTTGAAACGGTCGACGGCGGCGAGCAGTGCCTCCTGACCGGCGTCCGCCGGCACCTGTTCGTGGAACGAGGCGACGCCGACCTCCTCGCAGGTTTCGTGCTTCTTGCGCACGTAGCCCGCGGATGCCGCGTCGTCACCGACCAGAATCGTCCCAAGGCCCGGCTTGACGCCTGCCGAAGCGAGCTCCTCGACCCGCTTCGCGACATCCTGGAGCACGGCCTCGGCGACCGGCCCGCCAGCAAGTAGTTGCGCCGTCATTCGTCGATCTCCCCCGCGGCGTTCGCCGCGCGTTCCCGTGCGTGGTCGTGATGGTGGTCATGACGATGATCATGCCCGTGGGGACGCCGCGCGAGCCGGCGGACGAGATGGTCGATCTCCGGCCGTTCCACCAACCCCGCAAGCTCCAGCGAGTCCTCGAATGCCTCCCGCCAGCGCTGCCAGTAGTCCCAGGTCTCGTCGCGGCTTCTCGTTTCCCAGTCCGTGATCCGCGCGATCAGGCGGCCGCGGAACATCTCCCAGTCGAGCTGCCCGCCTTCCACCAGCGCCATCGTCAGGCCGAACAGGCGGCTCTCCCAGGGCGCGTCGAAGGCCAGCTCCCCGTTCTCCCGCGGAGGCGCGGCGGCACCGTCCTCATCCAGGCGGACCGGCAGGCTCATGCGGTTCAACTACAGGCGCTCGACGCCGATCATCGAGTCGCGCGTGACGAGGGAGGCGAGTTCTTCCGCGCCCAGTCCAATCGTGCCCTCCGGGCGCTGCGGCAGGACCATGTAGCGCACCTCGGCGCTCGAATCCCAGACCCTCACCTCGACCTCGGGCGGCAGCTCGAGGCCCAGCTCCACGAGCAACCGCCGCGGTTCGCGCACCGCGCGCGCCCGGTAGGCGGGCGACTTGTACCAAGCCGGCGGCAGCCCGAGCACCGCCCACGGGTAGCACGAACAGAGCGTGCAGACGATCAGGTTGTGGACGGACTCCGTGTTCTCCTTGACCACCAGACGGGCGACGTGGGCGTCCGTGTTGTCGCCGAAGCCCAGTTCCCTGATGGCGGGCATCCCGTCCTCAAGCAGCCGCGCCCTGAACTTCGGATCGGTCCAGGCCTTGGCCACCACCCGGGCGCCGCGCAGCGGCCCGATGTCCTGCTCGTAGCGTTCGACCAGAGCGTCGACTGCGGCGGACTTGACCAGCCCCTTCCCCACCAGCAGCGCCTCGATCGCCTCGGTGCGGGTTTCCGGGGATTCGCTTCCGTGCCGGTGATCGGCAGTCATCCGGTCGCCTCCAGGTAAGGCTCGAACAGATCGATGTAGACCGTGGTGGCGGCCTCCGCCTCCTCGCCCCAGAGCTCCCGGCTTTCGAAGGCGACGGTGTAGAGGTACTCCGGCGACTCGCCCCGGTCCTCCGCGTTCGTGTCGGGATAGACGCAGGCCGGATGGACCTCGGCGATCACGCCCCTGCGGTCGCGGGCGTAGCCGGGCAGCCGCGTGTGCCCCTGCGGGTGCCGGTTCCACGTGCGCACCGCGTCGCCGGCCGCGAAACGGGGCTCGCGGTCGACCTCGCGCACGACCGAGCCCACCTGCTCGGGGCGCTCGACCGCCGCGTCGCCGACCAGCCGTTCGGCCGCCAGGGTCTCCAGTGCGTAGAGCCAGCGGCCGTAGTAGCCGTCCGAGAGGTAGCGGTCCGGCGGCATCCGCTCGACCGCATGACGGAAGGCGTCGAGGTTCGCCAGGCCGGCCCCGATGGCGTAGCCCGCCAGGGCGCATACCCGGCCCTGCCAGACCTCCGGGAACAGAACCTCGTCCGGACGCCGGTCCACGGTGCCGAAGCCGTGCATGCCGCCCATGTCGTGGATTCCGTTCATGCTCCGACGGCCGCCGCGCCGCGCGCGCCAGTCTACAAGCCAGCCAAGGGGCTATTCTCAAGCCATGGACACCGCCGACTCCCGATCGACCGCGGGCACGGGCCTGGCGCACGCCCACGACTACCCGTTCCTGGGTCAGGGCAGGGCTCCGCTTGAGGTGGCGTCCGCCGAGGGCTGCTACATGATCACGCCGACCGGTCGGCGGATCCTCGACGCCGCAGGAGGCGCGATCGTCTCGAACATCGGCCACGGCCGGCGGGAGGTGGCGGAGGCCTACGCGCAGGCCGCGGCGCAGACCGACTACATCGTGCCTCCCTTCGCAACCCCGGCGCGAGCGGAACTGGTCCACCGCATGCGGACCCGCTGGCTGCCCGGCGACATCAACCGCGTCCTGTTCGCGAGCGGCGGTTCCGAGGCGATGGACCTCGCGATTCGATTCGCCCGCCAGCACCACCTGTCCGCGGGGCGTCCCGAGCGCTGGCGGGTGTTCGGGCGTCAGCTCTCCTACCACGGCGCCACGATGGCGACGCTGGCGGTGGGCGGACACCACGGGCGCCGGGCCGGCTTCGAGCCCTGGCTGGTCGACGAGCAGACCGACCAGCCGCGGCCACCGGCGCACTACTGCATGCGCTGCCCGCTCGGCAAGACGTTTCCCGGCTGCGACATCGCCTGCGCCGACGAAGTGGAGCGCGTGTTCGAGGAGATCGGCCCGGAGGAGATCGCGGCCTTCGTCGTCGAGCCGATCGTCGGCTCGAATGCCGGCGCGCTCGTGCCCCCGGGCGACTACCTGGAGCGGGTCGCCCGGATCTGCAGGCGGCACGGCATCCTGCTGATCGCCGACGAGGTGATGACCGGCTACGGCCGGACCGGCCGCAAGTTCGGTGTCGACCACTGGGACGTCGTGCCCGACATCCTGGTCGGCGGCAAGGGGTTGACCGGCGGCTACGCGCCCCTGGTCGCGATCTGCGCCCGCGAGGAGGTCACGGCGCCGATTGCAGAAGCCGGGGACTCCGTCATGTTCTTCACCTACGGCGCTCACTCGCCCGCCTGCGCCGCGGCCAGCGAGGTTCTGCGCATCCTCGAGAACGAGGAACTCGTCGAACGCGCCGCCACAGTCGGCGCCGTGCTCGGCGAGCGCCTGCGGGAGACCTTCGCCGATCATCCCCACGTCGCCGAGGTCCGCGGCCGCGGTCTGCTCTACGGCATCGAGATCGTCCAGGACCGCGAGACGCTGGAGCCGTTCCCGGCCGAACTCTCGCTGGTCAACGCCGTCGTGGCGGCCGGGCTGTCGATGGACGTCTTCTTCTACCCCGGCGGCAACGACCCGGCCCGCGACGTGGTCTGCCTCGGTCCGCCCTTCATCCTCGGCGAGGAGGAGATCGAGAAGATCGTCACCGTCCTGCCGAAAGCGATCGACAGCGCGATCGCCCGAAAGGCGCCGGCGCCGTCGCTGCTGGGGCCGCCGGTGTGCTGCGACTAGTCCCTGGCTGCGCGGCAGAAGTCCGGACGCCGGCGCTCCGCGCCGGATGCCGGCGAGGACGCCGGCGTACCCAGCTTCTGCCGCGCACGCTCCTAGCTAGTAGCTGGAGATGCCGATCTCCTTCTCGGTGATGAACTCGAGCAGGGCCGGCGTCCCCGACTCGGTCGCCGCGATGCCGCGGCGGATCGCCGGGACGATCTCCGCCGGCTCGGTCACCCGTTCGCCGTAGCCGCCGAAGGCCTTCGCCATGTCGGCGTAGTGGCCGGAGATGTCCGTGCTGCGGTACTTCTCGGTCGCCACCTGCATGATCGGCAGCTCGATCGCCATCGAGAAGTTGTTGAACAGGATGGACAGGATCGGCAGGCGTTCGCGGACCGCAGTCTCGAAGTCCATGCCGGTGAAGCCGATCGCGGCGTCGCCCCAGACGTTGATGCAGAGCTTGTCGGGCTGGGCGAGCTTGGCGCCCATCGCCAGGCCGAGGCCGTAGCCAAGCTGGGTCGTCTTGCCCCAGCCGATGTAGGAGAGCGGCGTCGTGCTGCGCCAGAACGGCGAGATCTGGTCGCGCGGTGAACCGGCGTCGTGGGTGATGATCACGTTGTCGCGGTCGACCGAGTGCATCAGGTCCCAGAGCACGCGGTAGGGCGAGAGCGGCGCACCGTTCGACGTGAGTTTCGGCATCCACTCGTCGAGCCACCCGGCGCGGATCCGCTCGATCTCGGCCGGCACGGACTCGGCCCGCGAGGCCGCGTGCGGCAGCGACCGGCCTTCCAGCTCCCCGATCAGGGCGGCGAGGGTCAGCTTGGCGTCGCCCGCCACGACGCAGTCCGATGCGACGTTCTTGTTCAGGTCGACCGGGTCGAGCGTCGAGTGCAGGTACTTCGCCTGCGGGTACTTGCCGAAGTAGATGCCGAACGCGGTCGTCGTGAAACTGCAGCCGATGCCGAAGATCACGTCCGCCGCGCCCAGGAACTCGTGAACCGTCTTCGGCACCGCGCGGCCGCCCGAGCCGAGCGACAGCGGGTGATCCTCGTTGAAGGCGCTCTTGCCGCCGAGGCTGGTCGTCACCGGCGCGTTCAGCAGCTCCGCCAGACGAAGCAGTTCGTCCCAGGCCTCCGCGTAGTGGACGCCCTGGCCGGCGTAGATCACCGGCCGCTCGGCCGCCGACAGCATCGCCGCCGCGTCCCGGACCAGGTCCGGATCGGGCCCCACGCGCACGGCACCGCTCGGGCGGGGTCCCAGATCGTCCGGCACGTCTTCGCCGAAGACGTCGGCCGGCACCTCGACCATCACCGGTCCCGGCCGGCCGGAACGTAGCTGGGTGAAGGCCCGGCGCATCACTTCGGGCAGCGCCTTACCCATGCTGAGCGGCTCGCACCACTTCGTCACGTGCTGGAAGTTGGCCACCGCGTTGAAGTTCGGCGCCACGTGCATCGCCCGGCGGCTGTACCCCATCGGCATGACCAGGATGGGCGCCGACTCGCCGTAGGCCTGGGCAACACCGCCGAAGGCATTCTCGGTCCCGGGCCCGCTCTGCATCGTGAACACGCCGAGCTGTTTGCCCGAGCTCAGCCGGCTGACCGCGTCGGCCATGTGCAGGCCGATCCGCTCCTGGCGGACGATCACGGTGCGGATGTCCGCCACGGCCGCGGCCTCGATGATCGGGTTGACCGGGTAAGCGACGATGAACTCGACGCCCTCCCGCTTGAGGTACTCGGCGACGCCCTGGGCTACCTTCACGCTGGAACTCCTGAGATTCTGGGTGGGGAGAGGGGCGGCTACGATACCCGGAACCAGGAAAGTCCCAGAAGCTGGAGGACCCAAGAGATGGAAGACACCGCGAAGAGGATCAGCCAGATGACGTTCGCAGCGATCCTGCTGGCGCTCGGCGCGGCCTTCGCCGCCACCCCGAACGCGCCAACCCTGTCCGGGCCCATCACGGGCGGAGAACGCGGCACCCCCTTTGCCGCCGTCAACGTGGCGGATCGCGGCTATCTGACAGAGGAGTACTTCCTCGAAGGCGAGGCGACCGCGTACGAACTCGCCTCTGGCACTCAGGGCGCGACCGGCCAGTGGAACACCCGGGCGTCCGCCGACAAGGCCGACTACAAGACACGCCTGCTGGTGGTCCGGCCCAGGGACGCGTCGAAATTCAACGGCACGGTGATCGTCTTCTGGCTGAACGTCACCGCCGGCTTCGAACTGGGTTCCGCGAGCGACGAGGCCCTGCGCGGCTACGCCTGGGTGGGCGTATCCGCGCAGAAGGTCGGTGTCCACGGCTTCCCCCAGAATCCCGGCGGACTCAAGGCGTGGGACCCGGAACGCTACGGCTCGCTCGACCACCCCGGGGACGCCTACTCCTACGACATCTTCACCCAGGTCGCGAGAGCCATCGGTCCGGAACGCGACCGCCAAGGCCTGGACCCGATGGGCGGCCTGGAGGTCGAGCGCCTGATCGCGGCCGGCGCTTCCCAGTCCGCCGCGCGGTTGCGCACCTACATCAACGGCGTCCACCTGCTGACACAGGTGTTCGACGGCTTCCTGCCGTTCATCGACTTCGGCGGTGTCGTGCCGTTCGCGTCCGAGCGCGGCGGCGGACGCCGGGGACGCACTCTCGCGTCGGTCCGATCGGACCTGGACGTCCCGGTCATTGTCGTGAACTCGGAGACCGAGCTGACCAGCTACTACTCCGTGCGCGAGCCGGACTCGGCCCGCTTCCGACTCTGGGAGGTGGCGGGGACGTCGCACGTGTCCGCGGCGAGACCGAAAGAACGCACCGTCGAGGGATCCAACTGGCTGTCCTACTCCCCCGTGTACCAGGCCGCGATCCGGCATCTTGACCGCTGGATCAGGGACGGTGTCGAACCACCGAGCATGCCGCGCGTCGAGATGAAGGCCGGCGATCCGAATCCCGAGGTCGTCCGGGACGAACACGGCAACGCCATGGGCGGCATCCGCCTGCCGGAGCTCGAGGCGCCGACCGCCTCGCACAGCGGGTTCGGCACGCAGAGGGAAGGGACGCGGTTCGGGTTCCTGTACGGAACCGCGACCGACTTCGACAGCGAGCAGCTGGCGGCGCTGTACCCGGACAGCAAGCACTATCTCGATGCCTGGAACGGCGCACTGGACCGTCTGATCGAGCAGGGCATGATCCTGCCCGAGGACGCACCGGAGATGCGGCAGCGCACAGAGGAATGGGCGGCGCGGCTAGACGGCTGACCGGCTGTCTGTTGCTGGGAGTCGTGCTGTGTGCCCCGGTGCACGCAGCTCAGGAACCGGCCGCCGCGCAGACCTTTGCGGACACGGTGTCCGTGACCGAGCTACTCGTCCACGTCGTGGTGACGGGTCGGGACGGCGACCCCGTGACAGACCTGGAGCAGGAGGACTTCGTCGTCCATGTGGATGGCGATCGGGTCGAGATCACGGGGTTTCGGCGTACGCTCCTGCGCGAGCAGGCAACAAACCGAACCGCAGGCGCAGTCGTGGCGGAGGGGCCGAGGGGGCCGCCCGTCAGCGTCGTCGTCTATCTCGACGAGGCCGGTACGCGGTTCTTCGACCGCCGGCGCTTTCTGCACAGAGTGCAGCGCGAAGCGGAGGCCCTCCGCGCCTGGAACGCGCGATTCGCTCTGGTCACGTCCGGGGACCACGTACAGATCCGGGTGCCCCCGACGGAAGATCTGGATGCCGTACTGGCTGCGGCCGCCGCACTGCCCCTGCCCAAGTGGCGGTCTCGTCAGACCGGGCGGCACTTCCAACGCGCAAGGGAGCAGGTCGGCGAGGTCCTCTTCGCCCCGTATGGCGATGGCTGCGGGGAGGGGTTCCCTCAGGTGACGGCCCTCGTCAAGGGTTACGAAGTGCGGGAGAGGCGGCGGACGGCGGAGCGACTGGATGCCCTCTGGGATGTGGTCACGGCGTTCAGCGGTGTTCCGGGCAGGAAGGTAGTCCTCTACGTCGGCAACGGCTTCGCTCAAGTGCCGGGAGAAGAGCTCCACGACTACGTACTCCGGCACTGTCTTGGCGTGGGGTCCGGTGGCGGGGCGGCTCTGCTGGGGCCGGGCGGCGAGTCGAGCAAGCTCTTCGACCAGGTGGCCGCGCATGCGAACGCGAACAACACGACGCTCTACATGCTGGACGCTGGCGGCGTGCCCTCCATCTCCCACTCCGGGCGCTCCTGGAGACTGAACCGGCAGGGCGGGATGACGTATCTGTCCCGGAAGACAGGCGGTCGCACCCTCTTCAACTCGAACGCCCTTGGCCCCTTGCTGGACGACGCGGAAGAGCACCTGGACGCTTCCTACCAGCTGGCCGTCGCAGTCGCCGACCAGAAGCCCGGAGCACTGAGGCAGATCGACGTGGAGCTGGCTCCGACGCTTCGGCGCCAGGGACACCGCCTCGCCTATCGCCGGTCATGGCAGGACAAGTCACGGGACCAGATGATCGCCGAGCGGCTCGTCAGTACGGCCTGGCTGGACGGGAACTGGCTCGCCGAGGCGGCGAACCCCTTGAGCGTGGCGATGCGCTTCACGGCGACAACGCCTCTCGAGGCGGACGGCGATCGGCGGAGACGCAGGAACCGCGAAGAGGTTCACGAGCTCGTGGTCCGGGTGGCGATTCCCGAGTTGGCGGCAACGCTGCTGCCAGGCCCCGATGGCGACAGGGGCACGCTGGGTCTCTGGCTGATGGCCGTGGAGAGGAACAAGGGGTACCGGACTCCGGTGCGGCGGATGCTCCTCGAGCTTGGAGGCCCCGAGGGCCTCCGGTCCCATGGGGGCTTTCACTTCGTCGACCTGGGCGTGAAGCTCTGGGAAGGGGAGTACACGGTCGTCCTGGGCGTGGTGGACGAGCCAACCGGGACGATGTCCGTCCTGCGCGAGGCGACCTCCGTTCCCTCGACCGGCTGAGGCCGCGCCGCTTCCTGTCACAGGCCGTAGTACTCGCGGTACCAGTCGACGAAGCGGGGAATGCCGACGTCGATCGTGGTGGTCGGTTCGTAGCCCAGGGATTCCCTGGCCGTCGTGAGGTCGGCCGACGTCCGCACGACGTCGCCTGGCTGCATCGGCAGGAACTCCTTGTCGCCCTCGCGGCCGCAGCTCGATTCGATCTGCCGGATGAAGGCCATCAGCTCTTCGGTGCGGCCGGCGGCGAGATTGCAAACGAGGTTCTCGTGGTTGCGGTCGATCGCCGAGACGACTCCGGTCACGATGTCGTCGATGTAGGTGAAGTCCCGGTGCATCCGGCCGTGGCCGAACACCTTCATGCGCTCACCGCGCAGCAGGGCGCCGGTGAACAGGAACAGCGCCATGTCCGGACGCCCCCACGGGCCGTAGACGGTGAAGAAGCGCAGGCCGGTGACGCGCAGGCCGTAGAGGTGGTTGTACACCGAGCCCATCAGCTCGTTCATCTTCTTCGTCGCGCCGTAGAGGGAGCACTGTGCCGACGTGCTGTCGTTCTCGCTGAGCCGGTCCCGAGTGCTGTCGCCGTAGACCGAGCTGCTGGAGGCGTAGATCAGGCCGCCGACCTCCCGGTCCCGGCACAGTTCGAGCACGTGGGTGAACGCCTGCACGTTGTCTCGAACGAATGCGTTCGGGTGCGCGATTGAGTGCCGTACTCCCGCCTGGGCCGCGAGGTGACAAACCCGGGTTCCGCCGGTTCTACCGGCGACCAGCTCGTCGAAGGCGGCCCCTAGAGTCTCGCGATCTCCGATGTCGGCGCGTACCAGTCGAAAGGCGGGATACCTCTCGAGGATCGCGCTGCGGGCCTCCTTGAGCTTGGGGTCGTAGTACCGGTTGAAGTTGTCGTACCCGATCACCTGATCGCCGCGCTCGAGCAGAGCCCTGGCCACGTGGAAGCCGATGAACCCGGCGCTGCCGGTGAGCAGAATCCTCACGACGCGGGCCCGGCAGCCCCACTCCGCCAACGCTCCGCGAGCTGGGAGACCGGGTCGATCAGAAGATCCTCGACCGGCAATTCGGCCAGCAGGCGATCGTCGAAGTCCGGCGCTCTCTTCAGCACCTGGTCGCGCAGACCCGAGTACCGCTCCCGGTAACCGGAGAGCAGCCGGCGCAGTTCCGTGGCCCCCGCGCGCTCGCGGAAGCGGACGTGAATCAGGTTGAGCGCCGAGACCTCGCCCCCGCTCCACTCCGGCACGCCGATGAACACACGGCCATCCGTCCGTCCACGCGCCGCCAGCAATCGGCCCTCGACCGCGACCGCGTACTTCGTGCCCTTGAGCAGCGGCTGCCGGACCGTCCGCGACTGCAGATCACGGCAGAGGCCGCCGGCGCGCAGGACCCGGATCGTGGCTGCGTCGCCCGGCGCCGGGCCATCGCCTCCGCGCCAGAGTTGATAGCGGACGTAGCCGAGCACCTGATCGACAAAGGGATCGAGCGCGCTCATCGTCCGCTGGTCCTCGGACGAGATCGACTCTTCCGGCGCGCCGGCTTCGAGCAGGGCGGTCGCCAGGGACATCCGCCCCAGGGTCTGGTCGTGGCGGGAGATTCCGACGGTCACCGTCTTCGCCTGGTGCTTGATCGTGTCGATGTGACGGGTCAGATCGTCGATGGCCGGGGTCAGAGCGCGCCGCAGAGCTTCGAGCAACGCCACGGCATCGGCATCCTCCACGTCCGAGGCTCCGACCGCGCTCAGACGGTCGAGTGCCACGGCCAGCCGCACCGCCCTGCCGGTCCGCAGGTTGCCGTCGTAGCTGCCATCGGCCAGGCGCTCCCGAACCGCTTCGATCTCGGGGGCGGCTAGTTCGCGCAATCGGGCCACCGGTCGCGGGTGCATCCCGGCGCCCAGGAGCGACTCGACCGCGGTGCGGATTACCCGTAGCGGCCTGGCGAGATCGTCGATCGCGAGCGCGGCGTGGTAGCCGAACAGGTGTCCTACAACCGTCGCCAGGACGAAGGACAGCTCGGGCGCGACGGCCGGCACCTCGATCACCGCCGGCGCCTCGAATCCCACGCCCTCCGAGGCGATGACGATCGGCGTCGCGCGGTGGGCCCCGTAGACGTCGATTTCCTTCCGCGTATCGGCCGCCGTCGAGCCCTGGACGCCCGTCGCGCAGACGAGGATCAGCGGCTCGGACGACAGGTCGATGTGCTTCTTGTCCTCCGTGGCGTCGCAGGCGATCGCCTTGTAGCAGAGTTCGGCGAGCTTGATCCGGATCTCCTCGGCCGCGATCCGGTCGAGGCCGTTGCCGACCACCGACCAGTCCCGCAGGCCCGGCGCGTACCGCCGCGCCGCTTCGGCGATCGCTCCGCGCAGCGCGAGGGTGCGCTCCATCGCGTCCGGCAGACCGCGCAGCTCCCGCAGCAGCCGGTCGGCGGCGGGCCTCTCGTCGGCGCCCCCCGCGACCAGGTCCGCGATCGCCACGGCCAGCAGCATCCCGGCCGCGATCTGGGAGTAGAACGCCTTGGTCGACGCGACGCTCATTTCCACGTCGCGGCCGTCCGAGGTGTAGAGGACACCGTCGGCCCGATCCGCCAGGTCCGAGTTCCGCCGGTTGACGATGGCGATGGCACGGGCTCCGCGACGCTGCGTCAGGTTGAGTGTGCGCAACGTGTCCGTCGTCGTTCCCGACTGGCTGACCGCGACGACCAGGGTGTCCGTCATGTCGGGCAACAGATGGAAGCCCGACAACTCAGTGGCCGGCATCGCCTCGACGCGAAGTCCGCGGAGATTCCGCTCCCGCAGCCGCCCCTCGATCGAAGCGGCGATCCCGGAGCCGGCGACGGCGGCCGTACCCTGACCCGTGATCACGATCCTCCTGATCGTGCCGCCTCCCAGGTCCCGCGCCATGGCTTCCGGAATCGTCTGATCGCCCAGCGTCACCCGGAGGCGGCCGCCGTCATCCTCCAGCAACTTCCCGCGCAGCGTCTTCCGCACCGATCGCGGCGCCTCGCTGATCTCCTTCAAGAGGAAGTGGGCGAACTCCCCCCGGTCGATGTCACGGGTCGTGATCTCCGCCCGCTCCAACTCCTCCCCATCCACCGGCAGCGGTGAGCCGTCCATGCCGAAGCGCCCGATCCCGCCGAGTTCTCCGGCGCGGCCGGCATCGAGGAGAGCGATCTGGCCCCTGGGCGCGCCGGGCGCGTCGCGGCCGCTCGCCGCCTCGCCGTCCAGGCGGAGCCAGGTGGAGGTCTCCTCCACCAGGCCGTAGGGCTCGCTGGCGACCACGAAGGCATGGTCCGCGAGCCCCACGTACAGCCCCTGGCCGCTGCCCCGGATCGCCAGGTACAGGCGGCCCGGATCGTCTCCGCACAGGGCACCGACGGCGAGCGAGCCCTCGAACCCTGAAACCGTGCCGCGGAACGCGTCGAGCGGTTTGTCACCGCGAGCCAGCCGGCGCGACATGAGCACCGGCATGACCTTCGCATCCGTCGTGATGCGAGCGGCGAGGTCGAGCTTCTCCAGCACCCGCAGATCGGCGTGATTGTCGATGTCGCCGTTGATCGCCGCCACGACACGCGGCGCCTGATCCGTACCTGCTTCGCCGGCGCCTGTCTCGGCCTCGTTCAAGGGATGGGCGTTCGCCTCGTTGACCCGGCCGACGCTGGCCCAACGCGTGTGACCGAGGATCGCCGCTTCCAGGTCGGGGCATTCAAGGGCCGCCTCCAGAACGGCGTCGCCGGTAACCGCCGCCCGCAGAAACCGGACGTTGTCGCCCAGTTCTCCGATCTCTTCGGCGCACTTGTAGACCAGCCCGATGCGCCCGCCACGGTCGACGACAGCGCCGTGCCCGAACAGCGGATCCCCGGAGCGCCGGGCGAGCTCCGCTCGGGTCGCCGGCTCCGCCGCGCCCAGGCCGTGTCCCGACAGCAGCAGATAGAGGCCGGCGGAGTCGCGACCGCGGATCTCCAGCCGGTCGAGCGACGACAGCGCCTGCTGCACGCCGATCAGGACATCGAGCCCCGCGTCGCTGACTCCGGCCGGGGCCAGTGCCCGAACCTCGGCCGCGGTCCGCAGCCGGTCGCAGCGAATCGCCCACTCAGCGTCGGCCAAGGCGCCAGCAGCCTTGCCGATGACCTCCTGGCCCGCGTCGCCGAACGCCGCCGCGCCCGCGTCGAGCGTCGAGTCCAGCGTCTTCCGGGCCTCGAGGATCGGCGCCAGGGCCTCCTCGACGGCAGCGCACAGTGCCGGCTCCCGCACGAGCGAGCGCAACGCCGGACGAGCGCGCAGCAGGCGGTTCCAGCTTGCGATCTCCGAGGCGGCGTCTGTCAGTTCCGACGCGAGCGCCGCCGCGTCGCCCCCCTTCACGCGACCCACTGCTCCTTCGACGCGGCGACCTGCCGCGGCGAGCCCCTCCAGCACTTGCCTCGAACAGCTCGCCGGCCCGGGATGGGGGCGCATCAGGATGCCGACGATCCCGCACATGGGGAGAGAAGCTTAGCCGGAACGTGACGGTAAGCTCCGCGCCAAGGGGACGGGACCGGAATGAACGACA
This sequence comes from Acidobacteriota bacterium, assembly GCA_026707545.1. Taxonomy (NCBI): domain Bacteria; kingdom Pseudomonadati; phylum Acidobacteriota; species Acidobacteriota bacterium. Next base: position 3,008,882 of record JAPOWR010000001.1, read on the forward strand.
CATCGACCTACCTCGCCGCCGTGGTCCAGATGGGCTCCACGTCTGACGAACAGGCCAACTGGGAGACGGCCCGGCACTGGATCGAGACCGCCGCGGACCGCGGCGCGAAGTTCGTCAGTACGCCCGAGAACACGAACTACCTCGGACCGCACAAGGAGAAGGTCAAGCTCGCGGAGCCGACCTCGGGCGCAACCTGCGCGCGTTTCGCGGAGTTGGCCCGGAAGCGGGGCATCTACGTCCTCCTCGGCTCCTACAACGAGCTCTCCCCGGAAGAACAGGGAAGCCGCTGCTACAACACGAGCGTCCTGTTCGATCCCCGGGGCGAGATCGTGGCCACGTACCGCAAGATCCATCTCTTCGACGTGGATCTTTCCGACGCGGTGCGGTTCCTCGAGTCGAAGACGGCCGTGCCCGGCGCGGACACGGTGACCGTCGATACGGCTCTGGGCCGCCTCGGCCTCACCGTCTGCTACGACCTCCGGTTCCCCGAGCTCTACTTGAGACTGGCCCGCGATGGAGCCGAGATCCTGACCGTCCCCTCGGCCTTCACCCTGATGACCGGCAAGGACCATTGGTTCCCGCTGCTGCGGGCCCGCGCGATCGAGACCCAGTGCTACGTGCTGGCCGCGGCGCAGACCGGCCGCCACGACGACCGCGGGCTACGGCACAGCTACGGCCACTCGGTGATCATCGATCCGTGGGGCCACGTCCTGGCCGATGCCGGCGACGGACCCGGCATTGCGGTCGCGGAGATCGACCGCGGCCGCGTCGCCGAAGTGAGACGCTCGATGCCGGTCGCATCGCACCGGCGGCTGCCGCTCGGCTGAGTCCCGGATCCGCAGATGGAAATCTGGATCCTCATCGCCGTCATCGTCTTCACGTTCCTGGCGTTCAGCTTCGAGTGGCTGCGGATCGACGCGGTCGCCCTCTCAAGCCTGGGTCTGCTGCTCCTGTTCGGACTGGTGACGCCCCAGGAGGCGATCCGGGGTTTCAGCAACGACGCCGTGATCACGGTGATGATGATGTTCATCCTGAGCTACGGGCTGACCCACACCGGCTTGATCGACCGCTTCGGCCAGAAGCTCGCGCAGATGTCCGGGCACACGCACTGGGCCGCTGCGATCGCCCTGATCCTGGTCTGCGGCGTCCTCTCGGCCTTCATCAACAACACCGCCGCGCTGGCGATCCTGATGCCGGTCGGCATCCAGATCGGGAAGCACTACGGCGTGTCGCCGTCCCGGATCCTGCTCCCCCTCTCCTACCTCTCGATCATCGGCGGCACTTGCACCCTGATCGGCACTTCGACGAACCTGCTGGTCGCCTCCATGTCGGCGGAGTACGGCTTCGGAGCCTTCAGCATGTTCGAGTTCCTGGCGCTCGGACTGATCCTCCTGGTTGTCGGCTTCGCCTACATCGTGTTCGTGCCGATGCGACGCCTCCCGGATCGTGCCGGCGCCTCCGACCTGACCACCAAGTACCAACTGTCTTCGTTCCTGACCGAGGTCCAGGTGCCGGAGGGGAGCTCGCTCGTTGGTAACAACGTGGTCGACGCGCACATCAACGAACGTTTTCGCCTCACGGTGCTCGAGATCCTGCGCGGCGAGGAGCGGATCGCCGTCGAGCTCCGCTCAACGCCCATGCAGGGCGGCGACATCCTGATCGTCGAGGGCCTGATGGACGACATCGTCAGCTTCCGGGACCACTACGGCCTGCGCCTTCGCACGGAAACGAAGATCGGCGACCGGGACCTCTCGGACCAGAACAACATCATGGCGGAGATCCAGCTCTCGCCGGTCTCCCGGCTGACCGGCTCGACGATTCGCGACCTGGACTTTCGCCGCCGCTTCGGCTGCTTCGTGCTGGCGCTCAACCGCACGGGCGAGCCGATCCGCGAGAAGCTGGCCCACATCGTCCTCCACAACTGGGACACGCTGCTCGTGTTCGGCCCCCGTTCGCGGATCGAGGCCCTCTACGAGACGGAGGACTTCATCCCGCTCCAGCAGGACGTCAAGCTGCGCCTCGTCATCCCGCGGCGCTGGTGGCTCGCCGTCGTGATCATCCCGATCGTCGTCATCGTCGCCGCCACCGGCGTCACCTCGATCCTGAAGGCCTCGATCCTGGGCGCCGTGGCGCTCATCGTCTTCGGCGGCATCTCGGTGCAGCAGGCATACGAGGCGATCAACTGGACCGTCATCTTCCTGCTCGTCGGCATCCTGCCGATGGGAATCGCGATGGAGAAGACCGGCCTCGCGGAGATGATCGGAGAGACGATCGCGAATGCAGGCGCCGATTACGGGCCCTGGGCGGTCATCGCGCTGGTCTACCTGGCGACGGCCCTGCTCTCGGAGATCGTCTCGAACAACTCGACCGCGGTGCTCATGGTGCCGATCGCGGGCACCGCCGCCGCGTCGATGGGGCTCGATCCGAAGCCCTTCATGATGACCGTCGCCTTCGCCGCTTCGGCGAGCTTCCTGACCCCGATGGGCTACCAGACGAACGCGATGGTCTTCGGACCCGGCGGCTACCGCTTCATGGACTACGTGAAGTTCGGTGCACCGCTCAAGATCGTCTTCTGCGTTCTGTCGGTGTGGCTGATCCCCGTGTTCTGGCCGCTGACGTAAGGGCCACCTACGTCTGGCAGCGCGGGCAGTAGTACGTGCTGCGATTCGACAGGTTGATCCGGCGGATGCCCGCGCCGCAACCCGTCGGACAAGCCTCCCCCTCGCGATCGTAAACGTCGAGCGAGACCTGGAAGTAGCCCGAGTTGCCCTCGCCGTCAGCGAAGTCGTTGAGCGTCGTGCCGCCCTGCTCGATCGCCTCGCGCAGTACCTCGCGCACCGCCTCGGCGAGAACTTCGAACCGACGGCGGGCGATCCGAGCCACCGAACGACGGGGATGGATGCCGGCCCGGTAGAGCGCCTCGGAGGCGTAGATGTTGCCCACGCCGACGACCACGGAAGCGTTCATCAGGAAGGTCTTCACCGGCGCCGTGCGGCCGCGGGCCAGGGCAGCGAGAACCGCACCGTCGAACCCGGCCGCCAGCGGTTCCACGCCGAGGTGACGAAAGTGACGGTCGCCGTCCAGGTCTTCCGTCGACGCGACAAAGGCCATGCCGAAACGGCGCGGGTCGCGGAAGCGCAGCCGCCGGCCCGACGCCAGCTCGAAGCCAACGTGCTCGTGATTCACGAGCGGCGCGGACCGGTCGACCAGAGTCAGGCGGCCGCTCATCCCCAGGTGCAACACCAGGGTCTGGCCACCGGAGGCATCGATCCACAGGTACTTCGCGCGCCGGCGCAGGCCGAGGACCTTGCGGCCTTCGAGGCGGCGCAGTCGCTGCTCAGAGAGCGGCTCGCGCAGGGTCGGGAAGTGGACTCGGACAGCTTCGAACCGGTCACCGACGAGCGGCCGTTCCAGGCTCCGGCGCAGCACCTCGACTTCGGGCAGCTCGGGCACGTCAGCCAGCGCGGCGGCCACGACCAGCGCCCGCGGCCTCCGCAGCGCCAGCGCCGGCCACCGCCGCGACCAGGGCTTCGAGCGCGGTGTCCTCGTCGCCGCTGCCGCCCCGCAGCCGAACCTCCGTCTCCAGGATCTTCCATGGCAGTTCGGCGAGTTCCGCAACGGCCTCCGGATCGCGACGGGTCATGGCCGCCTTGAAGATCTGGAAGAGGGCGTAGGGCCTGGGTTTCCTCTGATTGTCCGGCAACTCCGCCATCAGTTTCGGCATCACCCGGGCCTTGAATCCGTTGAAGTCCCTTTCCTCGGAGAGATGGTGGCTCATGGCGATGCCGTGGACGGTAGCCAACTGCTGACAGCGTCCGGCCAGAAGACTCAGGAAGGAGAACCGCGCCCTCGTCCGGTCGTCGGCGCTGTCCAGGTAGCGACGAAGCAAGGCCAGTGCAGCGCCCGGGCGCTGGCCTTCGATCGCGCTCATGACCTTCCAGACATCCTCCTCACCTCGATCGACGACCGACTCCTCCACCGCCACGCGGTCAATACGGCCGGACGTTTCCCGCATTCCGGCGGCGATCTTCCGGTACTCGGCGGCAAAGCGGGCGGCGGAATCCGCCTCGACGGCCGAGTCACCCCAGTTTCCCGTCTTCCGCAGTGTTCGCCGCGCCAGTTCCTGGGCGGCTCCACGATCGATGCCGATGCCGGTCTCGCGGGTCAGCTCCGCGACGACCGCGTCGAGTCCGCCGACTCCGCCACGGCGGTCGAACTCGAGCGAGCCCACCTCGAACGCGGCCTTGCTCTCGACCAGACGCCGGACCAGGGGATGGGCGCCATCTGCGGTCCGCTCGGCGAAGACCAGCGCGTGGCCCTCGGGTAGACCGCCGTCGGCAGCGCGGCCGAGTTCGGCGAGGTCGCTGTCGGACCAGCCGTGGAGATCCGCGGCCCGCGCGGCTTCGAGCAGCGCCGACAGATCCCTGGCAAGTTCCGCGGCCTGTTTCTTCGTCCGGCCCCGCCGTTTCCGCCGGCGAACCCGGCTGCCACCCTGAAACGCCCAGTCCGGAAGGGAAGAGACCGCTTCATCGGGCGTTCCGGCGTCGGCAGCCACGCCGAAGAGTCGCAGCGCCTGAAGCAGTCGGCCCGCGGCTTCCTTCTGTGCGGTCGACAGCGTGTCTCCGACCGATACCGGCAACGCTGTCTCCGCCTCATCGATCAGATCGGCCGCGGCCGTCCTGTCCGCGAAGACCGCGCTGTCACTGACCAGGGCGACCTTGGCCGGCTCGAACAGCGAGAAGGTCAAGAGATCGGCCAGGATCGAGCCAAGCTCGACCGGCCGGGTGTACGTGGCCACCTCACAGCCGCTGCTCGCCGCCAGGGCGTTCGCGATCCGGGTCGCCGCGCCGCTCGCCACCACCTGCTCGCCGATCACGAGGTAGAGCGGCTGGCGGTCACAGCTCTCGATTCGCTCGACCGCCGCGTCGATCGTAGGAGCCTTCACTCTTCTCTGGGAAGCCGACCCTTCTCTTCGAGTTCCTGGCAGTTGATGCAGTAGGAAGCCCACGGAACCGCTTCGAGCCGCGCGCGGCCGACGTCGGCGTTGCAGTGGACGCAGACCCCGAAGCTGCCATCGTCGAGACGGATCGTCGCTTCCTCGATCCTCTCGAGCAGAATGCCGTCGCTGTCGGAGAGCGAGAAGTTCAACTCCCGGCTGTAGGCGTGATTCGCGCGGTCGACGAGGTCCTCCGAGCCTTCACCGGTCGTCGCCTTCAGGCCCGCATGCAGATCGCGGTTGTACCGGCCGAAGAGCTCCCGCCGCTTCTCCTCCAGGCGCTCCCGCACCCGGTCGATATCGATGTCGGCGGTCTTTCGCCGAGAGCTTGTGTGACCGTCGCCGGCCCGCTCTGGTCTGAGAAGCAGTGTCGGCGCCTTCCTCGGAGGCGCTTTCGTCCGGGCCGCCTTCTTTCTGGCCAGGCGCTGCTTCGCCGCAAAATCGGGTGCGGCTTCCTTTTCGGCAGTCTCCTGAGCGGCCGTCTTCTCGGCCTCCTCTTGAGCTTTCTTCGCCTCCGCCTCCGCCCGGGCCTTTACTAAGCGCTTCTCGGCAGCGGCGGAAGCCCGCTCGGCCTCCCGGGCAGCGGCCTTCGCCTCAGCCGCCGCCTTGGCGGCCTTCTCATGCGCGGCCGTCCGCGAGGTCGACGTACGCGCCGCCTTCCGCGCCGCCACGCCCTTGGCCGCGGAGTCCTTGACCGCAGTCTGGGCTGCCGTCTTGCGATCGGCCGCAACCTTCGCTGCCTTCTGGGCGGCGGTCCCCGTCGTCGCGGCAAGCCTCGTCGACTGTGCGGCTTCCTTCTTCCTTGCAGCCGCTTCCTGCCGTCCCCTGGCCGCGGCCTCTGCCGCGCTCACGGCCTTGCGTTCCGCCCGCGTCGCCAGGGTTCGACTCGCTACCGCTTCGCGAACGGCCTTCTTCGAGGCTTCCTTCTCCTCTCGCGCAGCGACTACGGCCATATCGGCAGCCACGCGCTCGGCGGCCTCGGTCTTCCGGGCTTCCTCGAGCGCCGCGCCGCGCTTCGCGGCCTCCCCAGCCGCCTTCTCCGCGGCCGCGGCCTTGGCCGCCGCGTCACGATCCGCCCGCTTCGCCGCCGCCTCCGCCGAGCGCAGGGCCTTCGTCGCTTCCCTGGCGGACCGGGACAACTCGACGGCCTTGCGGGCGGCCGCTTCGTCCGCCGCCTTACGCACCTCGGCCTCGCGCTCGGCCTTCCGAGCCGCCGCGGCCGCGGCCTTCCTTTCCTGCACCGCCTGCTGCGCGGCCGCCTTTCGAACCTCGACGATCTGGGCGGCCTTCTCGGCGGCCGTCCTGCCGGAAGTCGCCGCCCTCTCCGCCTTCCTCGCCGCGACCCGACGTTCGGTCGCCGCCTTGGCCGCAGACGCGGCAGACGCCTTCCTGGTCTCCGTCACCTTCTCCGCTCTGGCGGCAGCGGCCGACAACGACTTCGCCTCACGTGCCGCCTGCTGAGCCGCTGCCTTCTTCTCGGCTGCGGCCTTCGCGGTGCGCTCGGCTGCGGCTACCTTGCGTGCCGCCTCGGCGGCAGCCTTCCTGGCCGCGACCTCCTCGGCTTCAAGCGGGCGAGCCTTGACGGCGGCCTGGTCCTTGCTGTCGTCTGCTCCGCCGCTCTTGGCGCTCTCGTCCGCGCTTGCCACTTCTTTTCCCCTCACGCGGCTCAGTGAAACGGGCGCCGATGATAGTTGATTCCCTCGAGGATGGTGCAAGAGCGGTAGATCTGCTCGAAAACGGTCAATCGTGCGAGTTCGTGAGGGAGCGTCAGGGGCCCGAGAGAGAGGCGGAAACGAGACGACTTCAGAAGGTCGTGGTCGAGACCCAGATCGGATCCCACGATCCACGCGACCGGCCGCCGCCACTCGGTACGCAGCCTCCCGATCTCCGTCGCGAGGGCTTCGGAGCTCAGGTTCCGTCCCTTCCGGTCGAGACACACGGTCCACGCCTCGGGGGGCAGCGCGGCCCGGATCGCCTTACCCTCGAGCCGGAGACGGGTCCGATCGTCCCCGCGCGCCGGACGCACCACCTTCTCCCTCACCGGAACGAACTTCCCGATCCGGCGGCGGTAGTCGGCGCAAAGAGCCTCCCAGGGCTCACGCCGGCGACCGACCCAGACGACGACGATCTCGAACGCCACGGGCGGATTATGCACACCACGGGCGCTGTTATTGTCCGCGGTCATGGCACGGTCCGCCGATGAGGAACTGAAGCGGCTTCGAAGACGCCGAGTGACCCGCGGCCTGATTCTCGGCGGCGTGGCGTTAGGGGCGCCCGCCGTGATCAACGCGGTGGTCGCGCGCCGGGCTGCGCGGCTCCCGCGGCCCCGCTGGGGCTCCACCCGGCACGTCGAGATCGACGGCAGCCGGCTTGCCTTCGTCCACATCCCCCGGTCACGCCGGGAATCGGCGCCGCCGATGGTGCTGCTTCACACCTTCGGGCCCGGCCACACCGGACTGCTCTGGCGGGAAGCGGCGGAGCGCCTCGCTCGCGGCCACGACTGCTTCGTACCCGACTGGCTCGGCTGGGGCGACTCGGAGCGCAAGGCTCAGCGCTACACCGCCAGGATCTACATCGACGTGCTCGACCGCTTTCTCGAAGAGGTCGTCGGCGAACCCGCGGTGGTCGTCGCGCCGCACCGCGCCGCCGCCTACGCCGTTCAGGTCGCCCTGGACGCGCCCGAACGGGTCGCCGCCCTCGCGCTCGTAGCGCCCCAGGGACTGGGTGCCGAGGACCGCGGCGACCCCGTGCTCCATGCGCTCCTGCGAGCGCCCCTCCTCGGCACGTCGGCACTCAACATGGTGACCGGCGAGCGGGCGCTTGAGAATCACCTGCGCCGCGAGACGATGTTCGGGGCCGAGGGACTCGGCGAAGAGGTCGTCGAGGCGATGTACCGCGCCAGTCACCTGCCCGGCGCCAGCCACGCCCTGATCGACAGCCTCTGCGGTCGGCTCGGTCATCAACTCGAGGCCGGTTTCGGCGGCAAGGTCCAGCAGCCCTTGTGGCTCGCCTGGGGCCGTCAAGCCACGCATCCGGCGCTCGAGACGGCCGATCTCTGGCTCCAGGAGATGCCGAAGGCCGACCTGGAGGTCTTCGACGGCTGCCGCAATCTGCCCCACGTCGAACGGCCGGCCAAGTTCGCGGCGGCGCTTACGGCGTTCATCGAGCGCCAGCGTTTCGCCGCCTGATCGGGGCGGCCACGCCGACTCCCCGAGAGCGCCCGCTCGCCGTGTCCAGGGACGCCGCTTTCCCGTCCGTTCCGGGCGGCTACCCGTTTCCACGACTCGAGCAGGAGACGCTGGAGTTCTGGCGGCGCGAGAAGGTGTTCGAGGCCTCCCTGGCGGCCGGCGACGACGACGGGCGCGAGTTCTCGTTCTACGAAGGCCCGCCGACCGCCAACAACGTGCCCCACGTCGGCCATGTGGTCACCCGCGTCGTCAAGGACCTCTACCCGCGGTTTCGGACGATGACCGGGCGGCGCGTGCCGCGCAAGGGCGGTTGGGACACGCACGGCCTGCCGGTGGAGATCGAGGTCGAGAAACAGCTCGGGTTCTCCGGCAAGCAGCAAATCGAGGACTACGGCATCCAGAAGTTCAATAGCGCCTGCCTCGAGAGCGTCAGCACCTACGAGCGCCAGTGGCGGAGGATGACCGAGCGCGTCGGCTACTGGCTCGACATGGACGGCGCCTACCTCACCTACACGAATACCTACATCGAGTCGGTGTGGTGGGCGCTCGCTGAACTCTGGCGTCAGGACCTCCTGTACGAGGGCCGCAAGATCCAGCCCTACTGCGCCCGCTGCGGCACCACCCTGTCGAGCCACGAGGTGGCCCAGAACTACCGCGACACGGAGGACCCCTCGATCTGGGTCCGCTTCCCGCTGCGGCCGGGGCAGACGGTCGCCACGATCGGCGACGGGGAAGACGGCGGCCCCGCCTTCAGCACCGACCGGCCGATCGACATCGTCGCCTGGACGACGACGCCCTGGACGCTGCTCTCCCACGCCGGCATCGCGCTGCATCCCGAGCTGACCTACCGAGCGGTCGCCGATCCGACCGACCCGGAGCGGCTCCTGCTGATCGCCGAAGATCTCGAGCGCCCGGTTCCCGTGCTCGTGCCCGGCGAGGGCAAGCCGAACCGCCTCGACCTGCGCGAAGCCGCGACCGTGAGCCGCTTCTCCGGGAGGGCCCTGGAGGGCCTGCTCTACGACCGGCCGTTCGCCGTCGAACCGAGCCGCTCGTACCGGCCCGCCGAGGTGTCGGACGCAACCGGATTCCGCATCGTGCTCGGCGACTACGTCACCCTGGCCGAGGGCACCGGGGCGGTCCACACCGCGCCGCTGTTCGGCGAGGACGACCAGCGCACCGGCCGTGAGTACGGCCTGCCGGAGCTGCAGGCCGTCGACGCGGAGGGCAAGGTCGCGCTCGACGCGGAAGGAAGTTCTAGCGATTCCTCCATCCGGAGCCTGATCGACGAGATCAACGGCGCCTGGTTCAAGGACGCCGACCCGCGCATCGTGCGCTCGCTGCGCCAGCGCGGCCGCCTGCTCCACGGCGAACGGCACAGCCACAGCTACCCCTTCTGCTGGCGCTGCGACCAGCCACTCCTCTACTACGCGACGACGAGCTGGTTCGTTCGCACCACGGCGGCCCGCGACCGGTTGATCGAGAAGAACCGCCAGGTCCGCTGGCACCCGGAGCACGTGGGCGAGGGACGCTTCGGCGATTGGCTCGAGAACGTGGTCGACTGGGCGCTGTCCCGGAGCCGCTACTGGGGGACGCCACTGCCGGTCTGGAAGTGCGGCGACTGCGCCGAGACGGAGGTAGTCGGTTCCTTCGAGGAACTCTTCCGGCGAACCGGGCGGGCCTTGCCGGACGACCCGTACGATCGCGCGCTGTTCGACCCCCACCGGCCCTTCATCGACGACGATTTCCACTGGTCCTGCTCCGCCGGCGGCTGTTCCGGCTCCATGCGCCGCGTCCCGTTCGTCATCGACGCCTGGTTCGATTCCGGCTCCATGCCGTTCGCGCAGTACCACTACCCGTTCGAGAACCGGGAGACCTTCCGCGCCCGCTTCCCCGCCGACTTCATCTCCGAAGCCGTGGACCAGACCCGGGGCTGGTTCTACACCCTGCACGTCCTCGGCTGCCTGCTGTTCGACAGTCCCGCCTACCGCAACTGCATCGTCCTCGGTCACGTCAACGATGAGAACGGCCGCAAGATGTCCAAGCGCCTCGGCAACGTCGTCGAGCCGATGGAGGTGCTCGCCGAGACCGGCGCCGACGCTCTGCGGTGGTACTTCTGCGTCAACAACCCCGAGCAGCCGTCCCGTTTCTCGGCCCGCCTGGTCCGGGAGGCGGCCCAGACCTTCATGCTGCCCCTGTGGAACGCGCTGTCCTTCTTTGTCATCTACGCCAACCTCGATGGCTGGAGGCCGGGCCGGGCCGAGATCCCCTTCGCCGGCCGCGGCCCGCTCGACCGCTGGATCCTGCTCCGGCTCTACCGGCTCATCGGCACGACGACTCGGCATCTGCGCGGCTACCGCACCGCCCCGGCGGCGCGCGGCATCGAGACCTTCCTCGACGAGCTGACGAACTGGTACATCCGCCGCAGCCGCGACCGGTTCTGGGCGCCGAACGACGAATCGGGCGCCGGCCAGGGCACCGGGAAGGAGAGCGCCTATCAGACGCTCTTCGAAGTCCTGACCACGCTGCGCCTGCTGATCGCCCCCTTCGTACCGTTCGTCGCCGAGGAACTCCACCGGCGGCTGATGTCGACCCAGGGCCTCGGCGCGGTCAGTTGCCACCTCGAGTCGTGGCCTGAGCCTCCCGCCGATCGCGCCGACGAGCGGCTCGAGGCAGCGATGGCGACTGTCCTCCAGGTGGCCCGCAACGGCCGTTCAGCGCGCAACGCGAACGGGATCAGGATCCGCCAGCCGCTCCGCTCCGTCACCCTGGTGAGCGCCGATCCGAAGCTCGAAGCCCTGGTCGAGCCCTACGCCGATCTGGTCGCGGACGAACTGAACGTACACCAGGTCGGCTGGGCCGCCGACAGTTCCGAGTACGTCTCGTTCGACGTCGTGCCGCACTACCCGAAGTGCGGTCCCCGGTTCGGTCGGGCCATGCCGGCGGTGCGGGCCGCTCTCGCCGCCCGGAACGGCGCCGACCTGAAGCGGGAGCTCGACGAGTCCGGCCGCATCGCCATCGAGCTCGACGGCGACATGGAGTACCTGGAGCCGGACGAGGTCGAGGTGCGGCTCGAAGAGCGGCCCGGGATTGCCGTTCACGGCGACAGCGAGCTGCTGGTCGCCCTCGATGTCGACCTCGACGACGCCCTGATCGCCGAGGGGTTTGCCCGTGAGGTCGTCCACCGGGTCCAGAACCGGCGACGCGCCGCGGACCTCGACTACGCCGACCGCATCGCCGTCCGCTACCGGGCGAACGAGCAGATCGAACGGGCCATCGACGCGCACCGGGACTGGATCCGCGGTGAAACCCTGGCCGTCACGTTCCAGGCCGCGAGCGACGACGGCCGGGAAGGCCTGGAGGAGGCTCCCATCGAGGGGCAGGCGTTCGCTCTCGCGATCGAAGTACAGCCCCACTGAGCGAGCCCGGAGAGAACGAGTGGCAGGAATCTTCAAGGCCTACGACGTGCGCGGCCTCTATCCGGGACAGTTGAATGAGGAGCTCACGCGCCGGATCGGGATGGCGTTCGGTCACCTGGTCGAACTCGAAGGCGACCAGGGTGCGGCCCGCCCCCGCACGGTCGTCGTCAGCCGCGACATGCGCTCGCACAGCGTGCCGCTTTCCGCCGCGCTCTGCGACGGCCTGACCGCGGCCGGCCTCGATGTCGTCGATATCGGCCTTGCCACTACGCCGATGAACTACTTCGCCACCGGCAGGTTGGGCACGGCGGGCGGCATCCAGGTCACGGCCAGCCACAACGGCGCCGAGTACAACGGCCTGAAGTTCAGCCTCGCGGGCGCCGTGCCGGTGTCGGGAGACCACGGCATCCCGATCATCGAAGAGCACGCCCTCGGCGAGGAACCGGCGCCGGCCGCGGCACCCGGAAGGGTCGAGTCGAGGAGCATCGAGGCGGAGTACGGCGAGTACGTGCTCTCCTTTCTCGACCGCTCGTTCGAGTCGGGAGGCGGCCCGAAGCTGCGGCTGGCTGCCGACGCCGCCAACGGAATGGGCACGATCTACCGGCCCCTGCTCGAGGCCTGCGGCGTTGAGCTGCTGCCGCTCTACTTCGAGCTGGACGGCACCTTCCCGAACCACGAGGCGAACCCGCTGCTGCCCGAGAATCTCCGCGACCTGAGCGATCTGGTCACAAGCAGCCGCGCCGACCTCGGCGTCAGCTTCGACGGCGACGGCGACCGCGCCGCCTTCGTGGACGAACTCGGCGAGCCGATCGGATCCGACCTGATCACCGCCCTGATCGCCGGCCAGATGCTGGAGCGGGAGCCCGGCGGCACCGTGATCCACGACATCAGATCCTCCCGGGCGGTGCCCGAGTACATCCGCGAGCACGGCGGCACGCCCCTGCCGGAACGGGTCGGCCACTCCTTCGTCAAGGCCACGATGCGCCGCACCGGCGCCATCTTCGGCGGCGAGCTCGCCGGCCACTACTACTTCCGCCAGAACTACTGCGCCGACAGTTCGATCCTCGCCGTCGTCGCCGTCCTCAACCTGCTCCGCCGCTCCGACCAGACGCTCTCCGAGATCACGGCGCCGCTTCGCCGTTACGCGAAGAGCGCCGAGATCAACTTCGAGGTCGAGGACAAGGACGCCGCCATGGCGGCACTCGTCGAGCGCTACGCCGAACGTCAGGGCGGCACCCTCGACCGCCTCGACGGGATCCGCATCGACTTCGACGACTGGTGGTTCAACGTCCGCCCGTCGAACACCGAACCGCTGCTACGCCTCGTCCTCGAAGCGACGACGCCGGAACAACTCGCCATGCGGCAGGCCGAACTGACGGAGCAGCTAGGCGACCCGATCTAGGACTTAGTCCCGGCCCCCGAGGAAACCGGCTCGCATCAGGAAGTAGAGCAGCGTGAGCAGCGAAGCCACGGCTGCAGCGACGTAGGTCATGGCCGCCGCGTTGAGCACGCGGTCCATTCCCACGCGTTCGGTCTGCAGGATCAAACCCTGCTCCACAGCGAGGCGCTTCGCCCGCGCAGTGGCGTCGAACTCCACCGGCAGGGTGACGAGCTGAAACAGAACGACCGCGGAGAAGAGAACCGCGCCGAACAGCACCATGTTCGGTGCACCCATGAAAAGGCCAAGGAACATGACGATGTAGCCCAGGTTGCTGCCGATCCCGGCCATCGGCACGAGAGTCGATCGCAGCCACAGGGGCGCGTAGTTCTTCGCGTGCTGAATCGCGTGCCCCGCCTCGTGACAGGCGATGCCGATCGCGGCCACGGAGTTCGAGCCGTAGACCTGTTCCGACAGGGCGAGCTTCTTGGTCACCGGGTTGTAGTGGTCGGAAAGCCGGCCACGGGTCGCGACGACCTGCACGTCCGAGATACCCGCGTAGGCGAGCAGGCGCTGCGCCGCCTGGGCCCCGGTCATCCCGGTCACCGAGCGCACCTTGGAGTACTTGTTGAACGCTCTCTTGACCCGGAAGCTGGCCCACAGCGACAGCAGCAGGCCCGGCGCCAGGAAGACGAAGTACATGGGATCGAAGATCATCGAGCGGACTCCTTGATGAGTGTCCGAACTGAGTTACGGGCCGTGGAGGGCAGTGTTTCGCGAGGTGTCCAAGCGACCCGGCACCGCTACAGGGCTGCGCGAAGGTCAATCCGGCGCGGACAGAAGTATATTCCGCGCTGCCTCTAACCAACCGCCAGACGCATGCCTCGAATCACCCCTCTTGAACTGCTGGGCCCGGCCGGCGCGCTCCAGGCCGAACTGATCGAACCGGACGCCACACCGTCCTTCGTCGTCACGGTCGCGCACCCCCATCCGCTTTACGGCGGCGACATGGACAACCACGTCGTGACCGCCGCCGCGAACGCTGTAGTCGAACTCGGCGGCGCGGCGCTCCGCTTCAACTTCCGCGGTACGGGCGGCAGCGAAGGGCGCCACGACGAGGGACGTGGCGAGACCGAAGACCTCGGAGCAGGCGAACAGGAGCTCCGGCGCCGGTTCCCGCAGTTGCCGCGCGTCGGCGTCGGCTACTCGTTCGGTGCCGTCGTCACCATGGCGCGGCTGCCCCAGGCTGAGGCAGCGCAGGATCCGCCAAGCGGCGTGCTACTCATCGCACCGCCGCTGACCCACTACGACTTCGAGGCAGCCGCTACCGCCTCAGTTCCCGTAGCCGTCGTCTACGGCCAGCTCGACGCGTTCACAACGGACGCGATGATCCGCCGGCTGCCCAAGCGTTGGCCCACGCTGGGCGCTTGCCTGGAAGTTTCAGGTGTCGGCCACGACCTGTCGTCGCCAGAACTCGGCCCAACGATCCAGCGAGCCCTTCAGCGCCTGATCCCAACATAGGAGTTCGTCCAGCGCCCGTTCCACGCGGTTCCCGCAGCCGAGGCGCGAGACCGGACGAGGACGGCCCGGTTCTTGCAAAGATAGCTGGGTGAACGCATGGCGACAGAGTCCGCGGATGGGCGTCGGGTGGGAGTGATTGAGGGAAAGAGTGTTCCTAAGAAGCTCGCGTAGGGCGAGCCATCCTGGACGCCAGCTGGCGGGAAAGCTGGCCCTGGCCGGAGTCATCCTCCTGGCGGGACCCGTCGGGGGTCAGCGTTTGCTGGAAGTGATTCCGCAGGGGACCCGATCCTCAAGCATCGTGGGTGCCGGTCTCGCGCCCGAGGTTCCCCTGATTGCCGTTCAGGTCGACTTCGAGTTGCTCCGCAGCGAGCCGGTCAGACTGGAACTGCCGACCCCCGATGGCCGGATCCTGTGGGCCGACCTCAGCGTCTTCGAGGATCGGGGTGGCGGAGATCTCATGTGGGCCGGGAGGCTGTCGGGCGCGGACTACGACAGTGTCGTGCTGACGGTGGAAGGTGGCCGTCTGGTCGGTTGGTTTGGTGAGCCCGGTGGCGTGCGCTATCGGATCAGCGCCCGGCCCGACGGTGGCGGTCAGATGGCTACCGGGCCCGGGCCGCCGGGGCGAGAGCCGGATGCCTTCTGTCCTGTGAGTGCCGATCCGGATCCGCGACCGCTGGGGCAGGCACGCCTTCCCGCCGAGGCGATGGCCGTCGATCGGCCGCTGCGCGCTGGGGCGGCCCAGAACCACGAACAGCTCGACATCCTCGTGGTTTACAACAGTCCGGCTGCACTGAACTGGTCGAACCAAGATGTTGACGCGCAAGCGGCGATCCGAAGCGCGGGCGACTACCTGAACATGGTGTTGCGGAACGGCGGCGCGGGGGTGAAAGCGAACATCGTCCACATCGCCCAGATCCGCGGCGCCCTGGATAGCACGGGCTTCAACGGACCCGGCTTGTACGGCACCTCGATGATCACCCAACTGCGCCACAACGGAGAGGCGCTTCGACTGAGACGGAAGTATGGCGCCGACCTCGTCCATCTCTTCACGGGTGAGTCTCCGTGGACCCTTGGCGGCTGCGGCCAGCACTACATACTGTCTCGGAACGAAACCGCGGAGGACTTCTCCGAGTACGCCTACGGCTGGACCTCCAACGCCTGTTTCGACGAAGGGCCGATCTTCGCCCACGAGATCGGACACGGCCTTGGGGCTCACCACGACCCGCCGAACGGCGGTCCCTCGCGGTTCGCCGTCAGGCCGTACGCGTTCGGCCATGGCAATCACGACCACATCCCGAACGCGGGGACGATCATGAGCTACACGGGCCAGGTCGAGCCGTACCTGTCGAGTGTCCGCATCAGGCCGCATGGCCGCGTCGTCGGCATAGCGGACGAGCGGGAGAACGAACGAGCCCTGGGGCAAACGATCCACGTCGGCGTCCAGTACGGCGACTTCGTGTCCCCCCTGCCGGCGGACGCACCGACGGCGCCGACCAGCCTGCACGTGGAGATGGAGGATGCCGACTCCATGAAGCTGTCCTGGTGGGACAACGCACCGGACGCGGACTCCTACGAGGTGACGTTCTGGCGGACGGGGCAGGCGGGAGAACCGACGAGGAGGCGGGTGGATGGCCGAGATTCGACGATCGTGGACCTCCCGGTGGCCGATGCCGGTACGCGGTACTTCTTCTTCGTCCGGGCTGTCAGGGGGGAGACCCTTTCGGCGAGAAGCAGCATTCGCACGCTGGCGATTCCGGGCGCTGAGCCGCCGGCGCCGTCGGGGATCACCTGGCGGTACGTACCGGTCGACGATCCCGTCCTGATGGGAACGCACACCATCCGCGTGAGCTGGGCTGACAACTCCGACGACGAGTCCGTCTTCCACGTGCTGCTCCTCGACGGCTTCCTCAGGTTGTTGCGGCGGAAGTCCGTCCCAGCGGATTCAACCTCGACCCTGATCTCCCGGCTGGCGCCCGGCGAGAACTACCTGGTGGTGGTGCAGGCTCTCGGCTTGACGGGCAGATCTGAGGACAACGAGTCAGTGGAAGTGCTTACGCCCTCCGCTCCCGGTCCGACGGCCGTTTCCGATCTGACCGCGCGCGCCACGGGAGACACATCCGTTCGTCTGACCTGGACGGCCAACTCTTCGGGCGAACTCGGATTCCGCGTACTGGCGCTGGTCTCGGGCTGGTTCGGTCTGTTCGAGGCTGAAGCCGGAAGTGAGTCGATCGAGATCGAGGGGCTGGCCCGTGGGGGCAGCTACTTCTTCGGAGTGTGGCCGCATGACGATGCGGGCTTGGGCGGCCGCAGCGTGGCCAGTCTGAGATTGGGCGCCTTGGGACGGGGTCCAGAGGCTCCGACGAAGCTCGGTTGGGGGTTTGCCGAGGGCGTCGCCCGTCTGACCTGGAAAGACAACTCGAGCACAGAAAGCGGCTTCGAGATTCAGTACCGGCCGGAGTACGAGACACAGGACACGACCGTCGTAGGCGGCGGACGTTGGACCCGCGTCGCTCTGGTTCCTGCGAACACCACGTCGTTCGACCTGTACCCCAGCGAGGCGGTCGACTACCGGGTCTTCGCGTACAGCGACGCCGGCTTCTCACGCGCGAGCAACACGGTCAGGGGGATGCCGACGCCGAGCGGCGATCCCCCGGGGGGAGGTGGCGGTGGTGTCACAGCGGTGCCCTCCGGCGAAACCGCTGTCGAGCTGGCCTGGACCGGCAGGTGGGCACGTGCGGCTCGGGGCACGCTTTCGATTGAGGCGCGCAACCCGGCAAGCGACTGGGTCGAGGTGGCGAGCGCCACGCCTACGATGGGGAACACCGTCGTCACGGGTCTGGAGGCCGAGACGCCCTACACGTTCCGGCTTCTGGCCGGTCGGGCAGACTACTCACCGGAAGTCAGCGTGACCACCGGCGCATACGAGGGCGCCTGCAGGCCGGGATCGGCGTACCTCTGCCTGCGGGACGGCCGCTTCGAAGTGCGGGCACACTGGAGCAAGCCGGACAGCCTCAGCGAGTACGGTTCGGGTACGGCGGTGTCGGTCGATGTTTCGGACGAGTCGGGGCTGTTCTGGTTCTTCGACCCCGAGAACATCGAACTGGTTGTCAAGGTGCTCGACGGCCGGACGATCAACGGCAGCTACTGGGTCTTCTTCGGCGCGCTGTCGGACGTCGAGTACTGGATCACCGTGAGAGACGCGCAGACAGGCCAGCGGCGGACGTACCACAACCCGCCCAGGGAAGTCTGCGGCCAGAAGGACCTCGGTGCGTTCGGCGATCCAGGTGCCGCGGCCACTCGACCGGCTGCGGGCGGCCACGGTCCGGGTGGACCGGGCATCGAGCTGGTGCGAATGAGCGCGGTCGCACTCGACGCCATCAGTGTCGGCCGTTCGAGTCATGGCGCTGGCGACTGCGAGGCGGCCAAAGACCGTCTGTGTCTCCTGGACGATCGCTTCTCGGTCGAGGTCGGCTTCGTCGATCCGAACGCCGGAACCGGCTTGCAGGAACCAGCTCAGGTGATTCCGTCGCTCACGATGGCGAAGACGGGTTTCTTCTGGTTCTTTAGTTCGTCGAACATCGAGTTGGCCGTGAAGATGTTGGACGGTCGCGCCCTGAACGGCCACTTCTGGCTCCTGTACGGCGGCCTGTCCGATGTCGAGTACGAGATCACGGTCACGGACACGGTGACCGGCGAGGCCTCGGCTTACCGCAACGAGCCGGGCAGCATCTGTGGTGAGATCCACATCGACGCGTTCTGAGGCTTGCGGACTGCTCCAACGCTCGCCCCGGCACCGCGACGCCGCTACACGGCGAACGACGAGCCGTCTTGCAGATAGGTGTAGATCCTCATGAAGTCGTGATCTCGCCGCGAGCGGGTGCTAGCAGGCGCGAACTTCCTCGGCTTCACCCGACGAGTTGTAGCAGCGGCGGCAGCGGGCCTCGTAGGCCTCCGTGTCCCCGACCAGTACCTGCTGCTCACCCGCGGCGATTCGGAGCGAGTACTGGGCGGCGGCGCCGCAGCGCACGCAGACGGCATGCATCTTGTCGACGTACTCCGCGATCGCCATCAGCTCCGGGATCGGCCCGAACGGCCGGCGCCGGAAGTCCAGGTCGAGGCCGGCCACGATCACCCGTACGCCGAGGTCGGCGAGCTCCGTCACCAGGTCGACCAGACCCCGGTCGAAGAACTGGGCCTCGTCGATCCCGACGACCTCGACGCCGAGACTCAGCTTCTCGCGCATCTCGTCGCTCGACGCCACGGTCACCGCGGACAGGCTGCGGTTGTCCCGGGTGCGCAGCACGTCCGCCTCGCCGCCCCGGGTGTCGGTCGCGATGCGGAACACCTGGACGCGCTGGCGGGCGATCAGGGCCCGGCGCAGCCGGCGCAGCAACTCCTCGCTCTTGCCCGAGAACATGCCGCCGGTGATCACCTCGATGCAGCCGCCGTCGCCCCGGCCCTGCTCCCGGATCACAGGCCTTCTCCGCTCGCGTCACGGCTGCCCGCGGCGGGCCGCATCGAACCCTCCAACGTCCCGGTCAGCACGCCTCGATGATACTCTCGGGCAACGAGGCCGCCCATCGCGCGCCTCTGTGAACAGATGCCTGAGATCGACTTCCCTACCCCGCCGGCACCGACGCCCGCACCCACGCAGGTACCGGACACGCTGCATCTGACCGCCAAGGCAGTGCGCATGATCAAGCTCACCCGCGAGGACGAGGGCCTGTCATCCGACCACGGCCTGCGCGTCGCGGTCCGGGGCGGCGGCTGCAGTGGGTTCGAGTACGCGCTCGACTTCGAGACGAATCAGCGCGAGACGGACGAGGTCTTCGAGTACGACGGCCTGCAGGTCTACGTCGATCCGATCAGCGCCCGCTATCTCAAGGGCACGACGATCGACTACCAGCTCGGCGTCGCCGGCACCGGGTTCAAGTTCTCGAACCCCAAGGCCGTCGGCACCTGCGGCTGCGGTTCGTCATTCGCC
The DNA here is from genome assembly GCA_026707545.1 of Acidobacteriota bacterium. Taxonomy (NCBI): domain Bacteria; kingdom Pseudomonadati; phylum Acidobacteriota; species Acidobacteriota bacterium. Next base: position 3,028,365 of record JAPOWR010000001.1, read on the forward strand.
GTCTAGCGGCTGCGCGGCACCGGCATGCCGCCCAATGGACTCAGCCGCCGTACCCTACTCCGAAGCACCGGCACCAGCGTCCTCCTCGGCGCTGCCGGCGCCCCCGGGCTTCTGAACACCCGCCACGCCTCCGCACAACCCAGCCAATCCACACCCGCCACCGACTTCGACGAAGTCTACGACCGTCGGGGTACCGACAGCTCCCGCTGGGACGGCCCGATCGAGCAATACGGCTCCGGCATCGTGGCCGCCATGGGCGTCTCCGACATGGACTTCCGCGCGGCCCCCTGCATCACGCGGGCACTCGCCGAGCGCTGCGCCCACGAGAACTGGGGCTACATACGCCGCTCCGACTCCTACGCCGAAGCGGTCGTGGCCTGGAACGACCGCCGCTACGGTGTTGAGATCGATCCGTCCACCCTCGTCTTCACCACCGGCGTGCACCCGGGCATCGTCGCCGCGCTGCGGACTTTCTCGCCCCCGGGCACCCGTGTCCTCATGACGACACCCACCTACGACGGCTTTTACGGCGATCTGTGGTTCACGCGTACGGTCGCGGATGACAGCGAGATGATCGTCGACGCGGACGGCCGCTACTCCATCGACTTTGACGACTTCGAACGGCGCGCCCAACGTTGCAACGCCTTCCTCCTCTGCAACCCGCAGAACCCGACCGGCAACCACTGGTCCCCCGAGGACCTGACCCGCCTCGGCGAGATCTGCCTGAAGCACCGGGTAGTCGTCCTCGCCGACGAGATCCACTGCGATTTCGTCACCCGCGGGAGCACCTACACGCCCTTCGCCACCCTCGACCCCGAGATCGTGGCCAACAGCCTCACCTTCAACTCCGGGACCAAGTCGTTCGGGCTCTCCGCGATGAGGCTGGGGTGGTACTACAGCACCAACCCCGATCTGCTGGAGCGCGTCAAGGCCAACACGCGCGCCGATCTGAACCCGCTCGCACTGGTGGCGATGCGGTCCGCGCTCGAGGAGGGCGCCCCGTGGCTGGACGAACTGATCCCCTACATCGACGCGAACCACGACCTAGCCGAGTCGCACATCCGTGACACACTGCCGGGTATCCGCTACGCGAAGGCGCAGGGCACCTACCTCGCCTGGCTCGACGTGGCGGAGTTCGCGGAGCGGATCGGAGCCGTCCAGACCGCCGCGCGCGAGAGCGCCGACGCGGTCTATCCGGTGACCCCCGAAGCGATTGTTCAGCGATGGTTCGCGGAGAACGCGGGCGTGTTCCTGAACCAGGGGCCCTGGTACGGCACCGGCGGGGCTGGACACATGCGCATGAACCTGGCCTCTTCACGCAGGATCGTGGAGCTGGCTTTGAACAACATGGCCGAGGCGCTGGCCGAGGCCTGACTGCGGCGCTAGTCCAGCGGTTCCTCCTCCCGCCAGGAGGACTCTCCGTCCGCGTAGTGCTCCCGTTTCCAGATCGGCACTTCGGCCTTGAGGCGTTCGAGAGCCAGTCGGTTCACCTCGTAGGCCTGACGGCGGTGGGCGGATGCGGTGGCGATGACTACGCTCGCATCGCCTACTTCGAGTGTGCCCAAGCCGTGGACAATCTCGACGCGGGTTCCGGGTTCAGCCGTCTCGAGCTCGTTCACGATCCGTTCAAGGCGCCTCTCCGCCATCGCCGGATACGCGGAGTAGGTAATGCGCTCCACGGGGCGGCCGCCGAAGGAGTTACGGACGTTGCCGACGAAGACGACGACCGCTCCCTTGCCGGCGTCCTCTACGCCGGCGCGTACGGAGGCCACCGTGTCCGCGTGGACGGGGCCGTCCCGCAGCCGTCCGGCAGAGGCACCGCAGGAGCCGCCCGACACCGGGGGCAGCAACGCCACTTCGGCGCCGTCGTGAAGCGTGACGGTCCGGTCCCCGGCGACTTCCCCGTCGACGGCCACTGCCAGGCGCGGCCAAAGGGCTTCCAGACCCGGATATGCCGCCGTCAGGCGCTCGACCAGGTCGGCGACCGTGCTGCCGTCCGGGAGGTCGTGTTCCGTCTCGGCGCTGCCTACAGCGTCCAGCGCGGTGGCGAAGCTCAGCACCCGTACGATCAAGACGGGGAAAAGGCTAACAGGGCGGATAGTCTCCCCGCTTACTTCTGACTCCGGCTAAGCCATGCGGCTCCTGCTCTTCGACATCGACGGCACCCTGGTTCGGTGCGGCCCGCAGATCGGGCCCATCTTCATGGGCGCGCTCAAGCGCACCTTCGGCCGGACCGGCAACGTCCGCGCCTACGACTTCGGCGGCAGGACGGACACGGAAGCGGTCATCGACCTGATGACCGAGGCCGGCCTGCCGCGCGCCGAGGTCGAAGGCCGCCTGGGTGAGGTGCGCTCCCACTACAGCGACCTGCTCAAGCGGCTCGACCCGGACCAGATGAGGCTTCTGCCCGGCGTCGTCGAGCTGCTCGAGGAATTGGCCGCCGCAGAGGACACCTGCGTCGCACTGCTCACCGGCAACTGGGAGATCGGCGCCCGGGCCAAGCTGGAACCCTTCGACCTGAACCGCTTCTTCGACTTCGGCGCGTTCGGCGAGGACGGCGTCAGGCGCAATGAGCTGGTACCTGTCGCCCTAGAACGGGCAACGAGCCGGCTGGGCACTCCGGTGGACGGGAGCCATGTCGTCATCATCGGCGACACTGTCCGCGACATCGCCTGCGGCGACGCCCATGGCGTCCAGGTGCTCGCCGTGGCAACCGGCTTCACACCCGACCACCGACTGGAAGAAGCCGGCGCCCGCTGGGTCGTGCCAGACCTGCGCCACGCCTCCGTGCGGGAGATCCTGCTCGACGGCCACGACGCCTCGCGACGGACGCCATGAGCTTCGAACGCGGCGTCGAACTGCTCACCACCGGAGCCGCCCTGTGCGAGCCCGTCCCGACTTCCCGGCTGGAACTGATGGGCCCCGACCGCGAACGTTTCTTCGGCGGCATGGTGACCGCGGCAATCGAAGGCCTCGAACCCGGCGGCGGTCGGTTCGGCTTCATCACCGACGTCCGCGGCCGCATACTCGCCAGCGCTTCCGTGCTGGCGCTCGCAGACCGCCTGTGGCTCGAGATTCCGAAAGGCCGCGGCAGGACGATCATCGAGCACCTGGAGAAGTACATCGTCACCGACCAGGTCGAGATCCTGCCGCTCGGCGACATGGCCTCGGTGAGGATCGCCGGGCCGAAGAGCGCCGAAGTCCTGACCGATCTCGGCGCCTCAGCGGCCCGCGACCTGACCGAGCCCTGGAGCCACACCCAGGTCGAACTGCTCGACTACCAGGCCCGCCTGGTCCGCGACGGTCACGGCGGGGTGCCTGCCTTCTCCCTCTGGCAGTCCTCCGCGATCGCGCCGCTCATGGCCGACGACCTGGCCGAAGCAGGCTTGCAGCGAGTCGGCCGCGAGGCCACCGAAGCCCTCCGCATCGAAAACGGCCACCCGCTCTGGGGCACCGACTACGACGACTCCAACCTGCCCCAGGAGACCGGCATCGAAGACGCCGTCGACTACGAGAAAGGCTGCTACCTGGGTCAGGAGATCGTCGCCCGCATCCACTATCGCGGCCAGCCGGCCCGCCGCATGTGCCGGCTCGTCTTCGAGCCCGGGCACAACCCGGCCGTCGGCGCCGAAATCGAGTTCGACGGCCGAACCGCCGGCACGATCACCAGCATCTCCCCGTCGCCGCACGAGGACGCCGCCATCGGCCTCGCCCTGCTGCCGCGACGGGCCGTCGAGGCGCTGCCGGAGGCGCGGGTGCGGATCGAAGGCCGGGCTACCCGCTTCGAAGCACTCGCTCCAGAGACCTAGGGGGAGAGCACCAGCTCGGCGGTCACTCCCACGATGCGAACAGTAAGCGTCACCGCGGCGAAGGCCCAGCTATCACGCCTGCTCGTTCAGGTCGAGCGCGGGGAGGATGTCGTGATCACCCGCCACGGCGAACCAGTCGCCAAACTCATGGCCTATCGCCCCCGAGCCCGACGCCAGTTCGGGGCTCTTCGAGGGCGCGTCTCGATCGACGAGCGCTTCTTCGAGCCGCTCCCGGAAGCCGAGCTAGCCGCCTGGGCGAACTAGGCCGGCGGCCACACCCTCAGTACCGCGGCAACGACGGATCGACCTGCTCCGCCCAGGCGTCGATCCCGCCGGCCAGGTTGTAGGCCTGCGGGAAGCCGTTGTCGCGGAGGATATTCGTTGCCCGGGTCGACCGCGGGCCGTGGTGGCAGTGGACGACCCAGAGCTTCGAGGGGTCGAGCTCGGCTAACCGGCCTTCCAACTCGGCAACCGGAATCAGGGTCGAGCCGTCAATCCGGCAGATGGCGTACTCCTGCGGGCCCCGGACGTCGAGGATGCTGAACTCCCGGCCGTCGTTCATCCAGGACTGGACCTGGGGCGGGGTGACGTCGATCATGTCGTTGAGCGCCGGCTCCTCGGCGACGGCGGGGACACCGCAGAACTGCTCATAGTCGATCAGCTCGGTCTGGGTCGGATTCTCGGAGCAGACGGGGCAGTCCGGGTTCTTCCGCAGCTTCAGCTCACGAAAAGACATGCGCAGCGCATCGAAGAGCACCAGCCGGCCGATCAACGGGTCGCCCTGGCCGATGATCAGCTTGATCACCTCGTTCGCCTGCAGGCTGCCGATGATGCCGGGCAGCACACCCAGAACTCCGCCCTCGGCGCATGAGGGGACGAGTCCCGGCGGCGGCGGCTCGGCGAACAGGCAGCGGTAGCAGGGGCCCCTGGCGCCCCAGAACACGGACACCTGGCCCTCGAAGCGGAAGATGGACCCGTAGACGTTCGGCTTGCCGAGCAGGACGCAGGCGTCGTTGACGAGATAGCGGGTCGGGAAGTTGTCCGTACCGTCGACGATCAGGTCGTAGTCCTCGAAGATCTCCAGCGCGTTGCTCGAGTTGAGCAGCACCGGGTGCGGCGTGAGTTCGATGTGCGGGTTCACCTCGCGCAGACGTTCGACCGCCGCGTCGATCTTCGGGCGGCCGACATCGGCGTTGCTGTAGAGCAACTGGCGGTGCAGGTTCGACTCGTCGACGACGTCGAAGTCGACCAGGCCGAGGCGGCCGACACCGGCCGCCGCGAGGTACATGCCGAGCGGCGAGCCGAGCCCGCCGGTGCCGATCATCAGGACCTTGGCGGCCTTGAGCTTCAACTGCCCCTCGGAGCCGACCTCCGGCATGATCAGATGGCGGCTGTAGCGGAGGATCTCCTCCGGGCTCAGCTCCTCAGCCTGAGCGGCCACCGGCGGCTCCGCTACCGTGCCGCCGGCGATCGACGGGATGATCGCCAGCGTCGCATCACCGTTGATCGGCGTCGCCTCCCGGCCCAGGTAGCGCACGTCTTCGTCGTTCAGGAACAGGTTGACGAAGGTGCGCAGCTTGCCGTCGTCGCCGAACAGGTGGGGTCGCAGCCCCTCGTACCGGGTGACGAGCTGCTCCATCGCCTCGCCGACGGTGGCGGCGGCCACGGCAACCTCCGCCTGCTCGTCGGCGAAGCCTCGCAGTGGAGTGGGGATCTGTATGAGTACGGTCATCGTCGGTCTCCGTCGGACTCGGTCTTGTACGTGTTCAGGTCGCGGGCGGTTCAGGGAAGCGGATCGGTTCCTCGTCGAAGCGGGAGCGGTCGTCGCTGAGACGCCAGCTCCGCTCGTCCCTGGCGCGGCCCTCGCGCACCGAGACGATCAGATAACTGTAGCCCGGCCAGGCGTGGTCCCGGTCAAAGTCGCTGGGCCGTGAGGGGTGATCCGGGTGCGAGTGGTAGTAGCCGACCACGTCCAGGCCGTCGGCCCGTGCCTCCCGCTCGGTCCGCAGGATGATCTCGGGCGGGATCAGGTAGCGGTTGTGCCGACTCTCGTCCTCACGTTCGTTCTCGGCGCCGACCAGCCGCACGACCCGGGCCAGCACCGAACCGTTGGCTCCAACCGCCTTCCCGATGCTGCCGACAAGGATGCCGCAGCACTCCTCCGGATAGGTGGCCTCGCCGTGGGCGCGGATGCGGGCCAGGTCGTCTGGGGACAGTTCGATCATGCTCGAATCTCGGTGCGGTCGTTCCGTACGCTTGTTCCGGCGGCTCAGTCTTCGTCCCAGAACGGCTCGGACAGGTACTTGTCGGCGCCGTCGCAGAGGATCGTGACGACGACGGCGCGCTCCCCGGTCTCCGCGGCGCGCTCGGCGATCCGACGCGCCGCGACCACGTTCGCGCCCGCCGAGATGCCGACCAGCAGTCCGCTCCGGCGTGCGAGCGCCTTGACCTCGGCGTAGGCATCCTCCGTGCTCACCGCGGCCTCTTCGTGCGCGATCTGCGAATCGTAGATGGCGGGCACCAGAGCACTGGGCATGTGCTTCATGCCTTCCAGACCGTGGAACGGCCCGTCCGGCTGCATCGAGATCAGCCGGACCTTCGGCGCACGCTCCGCCAGGTAGCGCGCGGTGCCGCAGAAGGTGCCGCTGGTGCCCAGGCCGGCAACGAAGTGGGTCAGGCGCCCTTCGGTCTGCAGCCAGATCTCCGGCCCCGTGGTCTCGAAGTGAGCCCGCCAGTTGGCGGGGTTGCTGTACTGGTCGACATAGCAGAAGTCCGCCGACGATGCCTCGATCATCCGATGCGCCTCCCGGATCGCGCCGTCGGAACCCTCCATCGGATCGGTGAGGACGAGTTCGGCGCCGAACGCGCCCAGGATGCGCCGCCGCTCGATCGAGGCGTTCCGCGGCAGGCAGAGCGTGACGCCGACGTCCATCGCGGCCCCGATCATCGCGAGGGCGATACCGGTGTTGCCGGAGGTCGCGTCCAGGACGCGGCGACCATCCTCGAGCTGGCCGCTATCGCAGGCCGCGAGCATCATGTGGCGTGCGGGGCGGTCCTTCACCGAACCGCCGGGGTTCGCCATCTCCGCCTTGGCCAGCAACTCCGAGCCGAGGGCCTGCGCGGCCGGCCCCAGCGCGTGGCTGAGGTCGAGCAGCGGCGTGTTGCCGATCCGGGACAACAGACGCCGGGCGGCCGCGCCCAGTCCCGCCGGAATCGGCGGGCCGGCCAGCTCGACGGGGGCTGCGGCGTACTCGCTGGGGGCGGATTCGGTGATCATCGTGCGGACTCCGGCCGGCGGCTCGGGCGAGCCACGACGGGGCGAACGGGAATTGTTGACCAAAAGGCTCACATTTGACAACCATCCCGATGCAAGGCCCGCCCTCAGCCGATACTCTTCACCGCCATGGACGATTCCCCCAGGCGCGGCGACGACCGGATCCCCCCCGGTCAGTACGTCACGAAGAAGTGGCCGGTGCTGTCCGTCGGCGATACGCCGGAGGTCGACGTGGCCGGGTTCGAGTTACGGCTGTTCGGCCGCGTTGAGGCCGAGCACGCGTTCGACTGGCAGGCACTTCAGTCGCTGCCGCGGCGCGAGGTGACCGCCGATTTCCACTGCGTGACCCGCTTCTCGACCCTGGACAACCGGTGGTCCGGGTTCTCGACCCGTGACGTCCTAGCTGCCGTCACCCCGACAGCTGAGGCCACTCACGCCATGCTCCACTGCTACGGCGGCTACACGACGAACCTGCCCCTTGCCGACCTGCTCTCCGAGCACGCTCTGTTCGCCGACCGCCACGGCAGCGAGCCGCTGCCGCCGGACCACGGTGGCCCGCTGCGCCTCGTCGTGCCGCATCTCTACGCCTGGAAGAGCGCGAAGTGGGTGACAGGCGTCGAGCTCCTGAGCTCCGACGAGCGGGGCTTCTGGGAACGGAACGGCTACCACACCTACGGCGATCCATGGGAGGAACAGCGGTTCTCGTCGCAGGAGACGAGGCAGGCGTGGCAGGTGCGGCGCGCGGTCCAGGGCTGAGGATTCGCGCTCGCCGCTTCGCGGCGCGTTCTTCCGCGGGTCAGAAGACCCGCGGTCACAGCCGGCGAGAGCGCCGGCGCACCCAGTGAAGTCAGTCGTCTTCCAGGAGCGCCGCCAGGGAGTCGCGGATGTGGTCGCGGTCGGCGGCGCTCTTGACGACGACGAGGACGGTGTCGTCGCCGGCGAGGGTACCGGCGACTTCGGGCCAGTCGGTCTGGTCGAGGGCGACCGCGAGGGCGTTCGCGTGGCCGCTGCGGGTCTTGAGCAGGATCAGCGCCTCGCCTTCGTCGAAACCGGTCACGAACTGGCGCAGGGCCCTCTCGATGTCTCGCCGGGGTGGACTCGCGGCCTGCTCCGCCGGCGCGTAGCGGGAGCCACCTCCCGCGAGCGGCACCTTGACCAGGCCGAGACGGCGCACGTCGCGCGACACGGTGGCCTGGGAGACATGGATGCCGCGGCGGTCGAGCGCCTTCAGGAGTTCCCTGTGACTCGACACGGGCCGCTCGCCGATGATGTCGAGGATCGCTCCCCGCCGGATCGCCGGACTCATTCGTTGCCCCCCGGGATCGCTTCCGCCAGCAGTTCACCGCCAAGGTGAGCGCGGTAGATCGGCGGCGGTTCCAGTTCGCCCAGCCAACGGCGTTCTTCCTGCAGACGCTCCGCGGCGAGTTCGACCTGCTCGGTCACCTGTTTCGGCGCCGGCCCACCGTAGCTCGCGTGCGCGGCGAGCGAAGCCTCCGGGCGAAGCGCCGCCAGCAGCGCGCCTGTGTCCTCGATCTCGGGAACGAGTTCCCGGAGCTCCGAGCCCGAAACTTGCCAGAGCTCGACGCCTCGCTCTTCGGCCGCCCGCACGACGGCGCCGGTGCGCTCGTGGGCGCTACGAAATGGCACGCCGGCCATGGCGAGGTGATCGGCCAGATCGGTGGCGGTGATGTAGGCGCCTTCGAGCGCCGATGCCATCGCGTCGCGGTCGAACTCGAGGCTCTCGGCCAGCACCTTCGCCACTCCGAGGGAGGCCTGGACCGTGTCGAACGCGTCGAACAGCGCCTCCTTGTCCTCCTGCAGGTCGCTGTTGTAGGTGAGCGGCAGGCCCTTGATCGTCACCAGCAGCGAGACGAGATCGCCCACCGCGCGCCCCGACTTGCCGCGCAGGATCTCCGCCGGTTCCGGGTTCTTCTTCTGGGGCATGATGCTCGAACCCTTGGCGGCCCGGTCCTGCAGCCGGGCGAAGCCGAACTCGCTCGACGTCCAGAGCACGATCTCCTCGGCCCAGCGCGAGAGATGCACCATGAGCAGCGCGCAGGCGAACAGGGCCTCGGCCGCGTAGTCGCGATCGGCTACCGCCCACATCGCGTTCGGATACGGGGCCTCCATGCCGAGCAGCTCGGCGCTGCGGTGCGGATCGATCGGGTGCGGCGATCCGGCCATCGCACCCGCCCCCAAGGGGCAGAGTCCCGCGGTGCGGTGCGCCCGCCGCAGCCGCCCGGCGTCGGCGAGCGCGGACCACGCGTGGGCCAGCAGGTGCTGCGCCAGGCTCGTGGGTTGACCGCGCTGCAGGTGGGTGTACCCCGGAAGCGCTGTGCCGGTGTGCTGCCGGGCGCGCTCGATCAGGGCGTCGGCGAAGTCGACAAGTCCGGCGACCGCGAGCTCGATCTCTGCCCGCTGCCACAGCCGCAGCGCCACCGCGGTCTGGTCGTTCCGGCTGCGCGCGATGTGCAGGCGCCGCCCGGAGTCGCCGATCTCTTCGGTCAGTTGCCGCTCGATCCAGGTGTGGACGTCCTCGTCCGCACCGCCGACCTGGAGGTCACCTGCCTCCACGCGCCTCAGCAGGGAGCTCAGGCCTTCGAGGATCGCAGAGGACGACTCCCGGTCGATCACGCCGGTGTCGAGCAGCATCCGGGCGTGGCCCAGACAGCCCACCAGGTCCGCCACCGCGAGCCGGTGGTCGAACGGCAGCGAGCGCGTGTATGCATCGACCACCGGATCGACGTCCGATGCGAAGGCGCCACCCCAGAGGCGCGCGGCGGAAGGGCCCGCACTTCCTGGCGGGTTTCGGGTGTTCAAGCGGCGGCTTCCTCCAGCGCGTGGCCGAGGATTCCCACCGCGCGTTCGATCTCCAGATCGTGGACCACGAGCGGCGGCAGCATGCGGATGCTGTGCGGCCGCGGAGCCTGAACGATCAGGCCGCCCTCGAGGCAACGGTTGACGACGTCGGGCGCATCCGGCGTGCACTCGACCGCGGTCATCAGCCCCTGGCCGCGGACCTCCGTGACCAGGCCGCTCGCGCCGAGCTGTCCGAGCAACGCGCGCAGGTACTCGCCGGCCCGGGTCACACGCTCGAGGAAGTCCGTCTCGAGCACCGTCTCGAGCACCGCCACGACCGCCGCGCAAGCCAGGGGATTGCCGCCGAAGGTGGTTCCGTGGGTGCCGGGAACGAGAGCCGCGGCGATCTCTTCCTTCGCCAGCACGGCTCCCACCGGGACGCCACCGCCGAGACCCTTCGCCAGGGTGATCACATCAGGTTCAAGCCCGTAGTGCTGGAAGCCGAAGGCGCGGCCGAGACGCCCGATCCCCGTCTGCACCTCGTCGAGAACGAACAGGGCGCCTCGCTCGCGGCAGAGCGCCTGTAGTCCTTCCAGGTAGCCCGCCGGCGGTTCGATCACTCCGGCTTCCCCCTGAATCGCCTCGATCAGCACCGCGCAGGTCGTGTCGTCGATCTCGGCCGCGGCCGCATCCAGGTCACCGAACGGCACGGCGGTAAAACCCCCGGGCATCGGCCCGAAGCCGACCTGATAGGCGGGCGTGCCGGTCGCCGCAAGCGCCCCGAGAGTGCGGCCGTGAAAGCCGCCCTCGGCAGTCACGATCCTGTGCCGTTCGCCCGAGCCGTCGCGGTCGTAGGCGTAGCGGCGCACGAGCTTGATCGCCGCCTCGACCGCCTCGGCGCCGCTGTTGCAGAAGAAGGCACGGTCGAGGACGCCGCCGGTCGCCTCGACCAGCATCCGGCCCGCCCGCTCCTGCTCCGGGATCTCGTACAGGTTCGATACGTGGAGATAGCGGCCCGCCTGACGCTTGATCGCGTCGGTGAGCGCCGGGTGATTGTGACCGAGGGACGACACCGCGATGCCCCCCATGAAGTCGAGGACCTCACGGCCCTGCCGGTCCCAGAGGAGCGCGCCGTCGCCGTGGCTGAACGCCACGGGCGCCCTCTTGTAGTTCGCGAACAGGCTGTCGTCGCTCATCTTCCAGTCGCTCCAGGGTTCCCAGGTTCCTTGATCATCGTGCCGATACCACCCTCGGTGAAGAGCTCGACCAGCAGCCCGTGGGGCTCGCCCGCGGCCAGGATGTGGGCGCTCGTGACCCCGGCCTCGAGCGCTGTCAGACAGGCCCGCACCTTGGGCACCATGCCGGCCGAGACGACGCCGGAGTCGATCAACTCCCCGGCTTCCCCGGGCGTGAGCCGCGACCTGAATCGGCCGTTGTCGCTGATCCCACGCACATCGGTCAGCAGCAGGAGTTTCTCCGCCGCGACTTCGGCGGCCAGCGCCGCGGCGGCCGTGTCCGCGTTGATGTTGTAGGTCTCGCCGCCCGGCCCGACGCCCAGCGACCCGATCACCGGCACGTAGCCGGAGTTCGTGAGCTGGTCGAGCAGCGAGGTGTCGACCTTCTCGATCTCGCCGACGAAGCCCAGCTCGTCCGATCGCGGGTGGGGCCGCACTCTGAGCAGGTCGCCGTCCTTGCCGGTTAGCCCGACGGCCCGCCCGCCTGCGCGCTGGATCATCCCGACCAGACGCTTGTTCACGGACCCGCCCAGGACCATCTCGACGACGCGCATCGTCGCCCGGTCGGTGACCCGCAGGCCGTCGATGAACCGCGGCTCGACTCCCATGCTCTGCAGCGTGGTCGTGATCTCGGCGCCGCCGCCGTGCACCAGCATCGGCCGCAGGCCGGCGCTCCGCAGCAGCACCACGTCGTCGATCAGGGTGCCGAACTCGTCGCCGGCCATCGCCCGGCCGCCGTACTTGATCACGACCCGCTTGCCGCGCCACGCCGATGCGTAGCGCAGCGCCGCCGCCATCTCCAGGCCCAGATCCCGATCCGTTTTCATGATCCGCGCCCGCCCTTCAACTGATGTAGCTTGCGTTGATCTGGACGTAGCCCTCGGACAGGTCGCAGGTCCAGACCGTCCAGCTGCCGGAGCCGAGGCCCAGATCGACCTCGAGCACCGAGTGGTCCGCGAGCATCGCCCGTTCAAGCGGTTCGAGGTCGTCCGTTACGCCCAGGCCGTCGCGCACGACCTCGATCCGCTCTCCGCCCGCGCCCGCCGAGATCGCGATGCGCTGCTCAACGACGTCGATGCCCGAGCGGCCGATCGCCCCCATGAACCGGCCCCAGTTCGGCTGGCCCGTGCGGTAGGCCGTCTTGACCAGCGGCGAGTTGGCGATCGTCGTCGCCACCTGCCGCGCCGCGGCGTCCGTGCGGGCGCCGCCGACCCGGATCTCGATCACCCGGTTCGCTCCTTCGCCGTCGGCGATCAGAGCGACCGCGAGTCGGCCCAGCACGTGTTCGAGCCCTGCGGCGAATCGGTCGAGGTCGGCGGCCGACGCCGCTTCGACGCCCGCCGCGCCGTTAGCCAGGAGCAGGACGCAATCGTTCGTGCTCGTGTCGCCGTCGACGGTGACGCTGTTGAAGGTCGGCTCGACCGCTCTGCGAAGCGCCATGTCGAGCGCTTCCGGCGCCGCCTTCGCGTCCGTGGTCACGAAGGCCAGGGTCGTCGCCATGTCCGGCGCCATCATTCCGGCGCCCTTGGCGATGCCGCCGATCGTCACTTCACCACCTTCGAGTTCGACGGACAGGGTCTCGATCTTGGTCCGCGTATCGGTGGTCAGGATGGCCTCCGCCGCCCGCGAACCGCCGTCCGGGCCCAGTTCGGCTGCCGCGAGATCGATGCCCCCGAGTACCGTGGGCATCGGCAGGGGAACGCCGATGACCCCGGTCGAGGCCACCAGGACATGATCGGAGTCGAGGTCGAGGGCCGACGCCGTCCGCTCGGCCATTGCCCGGGTGTCGGCCAAACCCGCATCGCCCGTGCACGCGTTCGCGTTGCCGCTGTTGGCGACGATCGCCCGCGCCCGGCCGCCAGCCGCCACCTCGCGGCAGTAGAGCACCGGGGCGGCCTGCACCTGGTTGCGCGTGAACACGCCCGCCATCGCCGCCGGCTCGGAGGTCGTCGAGGCGATCAGCGCAAGGTCCAGCTTCTCGTCCTTGAGGCCGCAGTGGACACCGGCGGCAACGAACCCCCGGGGGGCGGTGACGCCGGCGCTCACGGGAACAACGGGGCGGCCCGAAGGCCAGTCGTTTCGGGCAGGCCGAAGAGCACATTCATGTTCTGGACCGCCTGTCCGGCGGCTCCCTTGACCAGGTTGTCGATCGCCGAGAACACGACCGCGAGCCCCCGCTTCCGGTCGACGCGGACCGCGAGGTCGCAGTAGTTGGAACCGAGCGTTGCCTTCGTCTGGGGCAGGGCCGATCCCGTGAGCACTCGGACGAAGGGCTCGTGGCCGTATCGGTCGAGGAACACGGCCTCGAGTTCCTCCCGGCCCGGGGGAGCGGCCATCGGCACGTAGCAGGCGGCGAGGATTCCGCGCGTCATCGGGGCCAGATGCGGCGAGAAGAAGACCGTCGCGCCGCCGCCACCGGCCGCCAGTTCCTGCTCGATCTCCGGCTGGTGGCGATGAACTCCCGAACCGTAGGGCTTGAAGTTCTCGTTCAGTTCGGCGTACTGGTAGCCGTCGCGCGGGTTCCTGCCGGCGCCCGAGACGCCGGACTTCGCGTCGATGACGATCGCGCCGGTTACCCGGTCGCCGAAGTGCTCGAGCAACGGCTTGAGCGCGAGGGCGGAGGCAGTCGGATAGCAGCCGGGATTAGCGACTAGCCGCGCTCCCGCCACCTTGTCCCGATGCCACTCGACGAGACCGTAGGCAGCCTCCGCCAGCAGGTCGGTCGCGGTGTGCTCCGCGCCGTACCAACGCCGGTAGGCGGCCGGGTCGCGGAGCCGGAAGTCGGCGCCGAGATCGATCACCCGGGCTCCCGCCTGAAGGAGCCTGGACGCGGCCGCCAGCGCTTCGCCGTGGGGCAGGGCCACGAACACGACGTCGGCGCCGGAACCCAATGCGTCCCAATCGGTCGGGGCGAAGTCACCTTCCGCCACGCCGCCCAGGTGCGGGAAGACGGCCCCCATCGCCTGGCCGGCGCTACGTCCCGCCGCAAGCGCAACGAGCTCCACCTTCCCGTGGCCATGAAGCCACCGGACGAGTTCCGCCCCGCTGTAACCGGACGCCCCGGCGATCGCTGCCCGAATCACAAGGCGGCGAATAATACACCACAACGGCGCACGATTATTCGTGCCGTCGAACTGGGAGTCCTCAGCGCCAGGAGAGGAACGAGAAGGGGACGGCGAGAACCGAGACGGCGAGTAGCACGATCGCCGCCAGCACCTCAGAGGGCGTCTCCGGCTTGTCCGGACGGTAGAGACGCGCCATCCCGTAGCCACCCGCCAGACCGCCCAGATGCGCCCAGTTGTCGATCCCCGGGATCAGCAGCCCGAACAGGACCAGGGGGATGGCCATGCCCAGCACCTGCCTGATGAACATGCGGCTGCCTGTCCTCCGCGAATAGCAGAGCAGCGCCCCCAGCCAACCGAAGACCGCCGCCGAAGCGCCCAGGGTCACCCCGCGATGCGTCAACGGCAACCAGGGTGTGAAGATCGGCAGGGAGCTCGTGACCAGGAAGCCCAGCGCGGACGAGGCCAGATAGATGATCGCCGCCCGCCCGGTGCCGTAGAGCCGCGCCATCGCCGGACCGAGCTGATACACCCAGTACATGTTGAACCCGATGTGCAACAGGCTGCCGTGGAGCCAGCCGGCGCTCAGGATCGTCCACCAGCGGCCCAGTTCGAAGACGATCGGCGCGCCGCTCGCCCCCAGACGGATGCCGACCTCGAAGTCGGGCGAGAGGAAGCCGAACAGCGACCGGGTGCCGATCCCGCCGGGCGCCATCGCCAGCTCGATCACGAAGATGACGACACAGATGCCGATCACGACGGTCGAGAACGCCGCCTCGTTGCCGATTCGCTGAAGCAGCCGGGAGAAACCGAAGAGGCTCGGGCGGGCGCGGCCGCAGTTCCAGCAGCGCTCATCCTGAACGCCCACCAACCGGCCGCAGCCCGGACACACGACGGAGCCTGTCTGTTGTCGTTCGAACATCAGAAGGGAATCTCGTCGTCGGTCTGACCGCCGGCCGGCTCCACGCCGGAGGCCGCATCGGGATCGGTCTCCGCGCCGCCCGAGTCCGCCGATTCCTCCTCGATCGTTTCCACGATCTGCTGGACCTCGACCTCTGCGCGACGGATCTTCTTGCGGCAGATCTCGAGCAGCTCGGCGGCGCGCCCCAACTCCCTGCCGAGCTGATCGATGTCGATCTCGTCGCCGTCGATGCGCCGGAGCACGCCCTCGAGCTCCTCCATCGCCTGGCTGAAGCTCAGTTCGGCCCCGCCGGCGCCACCCTGTCCGGTCATGTCCGCTCCTTCGTGCTCAGCAAGTCCCTCTGGCGCGCATCTTCCTCGACTCCGAGCACCCTACTGCGGATCGCACCGCCCCGGACTCGGGTCCGCAGTTCGGCATCAGGCACTACGTCGTCGACGCTTCGCACCAGTCTGCCGTCCGCACGCCGGGTCAGGCTGAAACCGCGCGCAAGGGTCCGCTCCGGCGAGAGTTGATCGCAGAGGCGCTTATGAGCCTCCATCTGCCGCGCCGCCCGCCGCACAGGGAGGAAGGCGCCCCGCAGGAGTCGCGTCCGGCGTTCCCGCTCCAGCCTCTCGGCGTCGGCCAGCGTCCGTTTCGCCGAGCGGGCCAAATCGCGCTCCAGCGCACGGCAGTGAGCAGCTCGGGTCACAAGAAGCGCGCGGCTCGGCGACGCGAATCGATACGTGACCTGCGAAATCCGGTTCTCGGCCGAGCGCAAGACATCGCGCGCCTGCCGTGTCAGCGCGCGGGCCGTCTCCTCGACGCCGTACGCGGCACCGCCGACGCGGCCGACGAGGAGCTCCGCCGCTTCCGTGGGCGTCTTGCAGGTCGTATGCGCGACCAGATCGGAAATCGACACGTCGATCTGGTGGCCGACACCGCAGATCACGGGCACGGCGGCCTCGGCGACGGCACGCGCCACCCGCCGGCTGTCGAACGTCGCCAGGTCGGCCCGCGAGCCGCCGCCGCGGATCAGGGCGATCGCATCGAGCCGACCTCCGTCACGCGCGAACGCCTTCAGCAACTCGAAGGCGCGGCCGATCTCCGCCTCGGCCGCGGCGCCCTGGACGGCCGCGTGGACCAGGACCACGCGAAAGCCGAACCCGGACTGCTCGAGGGTGTGGAGGAAGTCGTGGTAGGCGGCGCTCCCCTCCGACGTCACGAGACCGACGTCGAGCGGCGCGGGCGCCAGCGGCAAACCCTTGTTCAGTTCGAGCAACCCGGCCGCCTGAAGCGCCCGGAGCGTCTCACGGCGCCGCCGTTCGAGCGCGCCAAGCGAGAAGAGAGGGTCGACGCCGCTGACGACGAACTGGAATCTGCCTCCGCCGGGCCAGAAGTCGGGGCGGCCGGCACAGCGCAGGACGACGCCCTCCGAGAGTTCCACGCCGGCCTCTCGCAGCACGGCCTCGACCTTCGGCCGATCATCTGCCCAGATGACGCAGTCCAGCTTGGCCTGGACCCGGTCTCCCCGCCCTTTCTCGACCAGTTCGAAGTAGATCTGGCCCCGGGCAGCCGTCCGCAGTCTCTGGACCTCGCCGGCGATCCACACCGACGGATAGGTGTCCCCGAGAAGACCTTTCATCTCCCATGCGAACTGGGAGACGGTGTACGTACCGGCCGGGAGTTCGGAACCGAGCAAAGGCTCAGTGGAAGCCGGTCAGTTCGACCATCGACTCCATGGGAATCGAGTCGGCCCACTCAAGAGCGTTCTTGTCGCCGATCGTCAGCTTGTCCAGGAACTGCCGTGCCTCGTCGCGGCGGCTGAACAGGCGCCAGATGAAGGTATGGCCGGCCGGCGCGGTGAAGTAGGTGTAGTTTCGCATCCCCTCGCTCAGGTCGAAGCCGAGGTCCGATTCGCCGTTGACGCCGACGCAGGCCATCGCGATCGCCCGGTAGGCCAGCGCCAGCGCCTTGAGCGGCTCCTCGAAGTCGGACAACTCCTCCCGGGACAACGGCGAGTGGTACAGGGCCACTCGCGAACCGTCCTCCTCGGCGAGCAAGTTGTACGGCACGTCCGCCCGGTCGAGCGCGTCCCGGGTTTCACTGGTCATCACGAAGACGTCGTCCGTGTCCTCCACCTTGTACGCGATCGCGAAGGTCTCCGAGTCCAGACCGGCGAAGGACTCGGCCAGGATGCCTTCATCCTCGATCGTGAAGTAGTAGAGACGCGAGATCATCCGACGGGTAGCCATGGTTTCAACTCCTCGTCGGCCGGGAGCGGCCGAACCGCCGGATCCTACCGGATTCGCGTCCCTGCCGGCCGGCTTCCGGGGCGCCTTCCGGCTCGAGGTTTCATCGCGGCTCGACGTTCCGTCACGGCCCCGAGCGCTCGATCAGGAAACGGTCGAACGCATCCCGCTCTTCCGGCGTCACATCTTCGAGCGCGATCAGGTACTCGCCGCCGGCTTCCGGCAACGGCGCCCGGATCAGGGTGACGGCGCGTTCGATCGCGTCGCAGTCGAGGGCGACCAGCACCAGGGCCATCTGCCGGCAAACACTGAAGAGCTGGGTTCCGAGTTCGCTCTCGATCCTCACCTGGGCCGCCTCGGGCATCCGCACGGTCGTGATCCAGTAGCCCTCGGTGGACCGCCGCACCCGGATCGCGCCCTCGAGGCGCAGCGTCTGGCGGGGGACGGTCAGTTCCTGGCTCAGCCGACTCTCCAGACTGCCGATCGTGATGTCCGCATCGATGCGCCCGGAACCGGCCAACTCGAGTTCGAGCGCGGTTTCCAGCACGCCGTCGGCGCCTGGACGGAGCGTCGCCTCGTGGCGGCTCACGGTCAGGGCGTGCTCCGGAGAGCGCAGCAGGACCTCGGCCGGACCGATCTGCACCGGCGTCAGATCGTCGATCAGGCTCTCGTAGACCCGGTTGAGCAGTTCGAAGGACACGACGCGGGCTTCGGTTTCGTCCTGGGCCGTGGCCGGCGTAGCCGCGAGCGCCAGCACAAGCGACGCCACCGCCCGCCGGATCGTCACGGGTAGTAGCCGCTGATCGTCCGCGCCTTGAAGCGGCCCTTGACCTTCACTTCGACCTCGCGGTACTCCTCGCCGCCGCCGGCCCGGTTCGACGTGTACGCCAGCAGGTACTGGGACCGCAGTTCCCGTTCGATCTCGTCGTACACGGGCGCCAGGTCTTCCGCCTTCGAGATGAAGAACGACCGCCCTCCGGTGACCTTGGCCAGGTCGTTCAGCTTGTTGCGCAGGATCATCTGGGTGCGGCCGACGCCAAGCCCGATCGTGTAGATCGGGACCGCCGAGCGCCGCGCGTACTCCTCGACGTCCGGGAAGTCGACCGTGCTCGACGTGTCCTCACCGTCCGAGAGCAGGACCAGGGCACGCCGGCCCCGAACGCCGCGGAAGTAGTAGAGACTGGTGATCAGCGCGTCGTGCAGCGCCGTGTTGCCCCGGGCGCGCAGATTCTCGATCGAGGCGGCTACCGCGCCGACATCGGAGGTCCGGCCGATCAGCAGCGCCGGTCGCGAGGCGAAGGCGACGGCGAAGGAACGGTCCTTCGGCGTGATCAGGTTGGCCAGGAATTGAGAGGCCGTCCGGCGCGCTTCCCCGAGCGACGTCTCCATCGAACCCGAGGTGTCGATCACGACGCCGAGGGTGAGCGGCAGATCCACGACGAGTTCGAACTTCGCCAGTTCCTGGCGGCGCCCGTCCTCCAGCACGGTGAAGTCCGTCTCGGCAAGCGAGGTCACCGGCCGGTTCGACCCGTCCAGGACCGACGTGTACAGCTCGACGAGATCGACATCCACCGTGTCCGTGAACTCGGGGGCATTGAGGAAGCGGACATCCTCGGCGCGACTGCCGTCGTCCAGCGTGGCCGCGATGGTCAGGTAGACGAGCTCCTGCGGGCCGGCTGCGGGCACGTCGATCTCAGCCCTCCAGGGCGGTCTCTTCAGCACCGACTGGACGTCCTCGCCGACCCGGAACTCGACTTCCTCCACCAGGCGCTCTTCCGGCACGACGATCGTTGCCGCGGCCTCCACCTTTCCCGACACGCCGACACCCCGCCTCGGCTCGCTGATCTGAACCCGCAACTCGCCCCGCTGCTGGTTCAGGATCAGCTCATCCGAGGCGACGACCTCACGTTCTTCGTTGAGCCCCTCGACCCGGACCACCTGCTCGGTCGGGTACCTCGAGAGCCGCACCTCGGCGGTAAACGGCGGACGGCGGCGGGTGACCTGCAGCACCCCGTCAACGAGGAACCTCATGGCCACGATCTCGTCCCCGGTCACCAGGGTTTCCGCCCGCCAGAGACCGAGGACGACCTCACTCTCCGGCGGCACCAGGACCAGCCCGCTTTCCGCATCGAGTGCGGTCTCCGGCAAATCCCTGACCAACTGCTCCGCGGCAAGGATGAGTCGACGGCGATCCTCCGGACTCGCCGGCTCCGTCTGCGGCGTCCAGGGCACCTCGATTGGTACCGCACCGTAGGCCGCCGCGCCACTGATCTCGTCCCGCACCAGGAACCTCACCAGCACGACCGAACCCGGACGCAGAAGGTGTTCCACGGGCAGAGCCAGGGAACGATCCTCCGGCGGCGCGCCGGAAAGGAAGCGGACCCTGAAGACATCGAAGACTCTTCCAGGCTGCTCGACGACGCCCTGCACGTTGATCCGAACCTGCTCTCTGCCGGTGTCGTCCACGAAGGGTTCGTAGGCGGCGCCCGGCGGCAGGGACAGCAGGACCCGGGTCAGAATGCGCTGACCCTGCTGCACCGGGAAGGTGACGATCGGATCCTCGAGCTCGAGCGCCGGCCCCGCCTGCACCTCGTCCGCCGCGGCCGCCGACGCCCAGGCATCGAGATCCGCGGGGGGCTCCAGCCACCTCATGAGGCCGGCAGTCGAGGGCCGCTGGCGCCGGAAGTCGAACAGGCCCCAGATGCCGGTGGCCCGGTCGACCCGCCGTGCCTCCTCGCACACCTGCAGGTCGAAGCGGCGGGCCCGGAGCAGACCCCGGAGCTCTTCGTACTGCTCGAGCCAGTACTCCATCTCCGGCATGTACAGTGCCCGCTTCGTGTAGTCGGGCAACCAGAGTTGGAACGCCTCGTTCGGCTTCGGCTGGAAGACGACCAGGTTCTCGTGCTCCCCCTCCTCCGGCCCGTAGCGCCAGATCTCGAGCGGCCGGAAGGTCTGATCGCAGTCGACCGGTTCGATGTGGTCCGGTTGCCCGTGCAGAAACAGCAACCGCGCCCGGACATCGAAGAAGGGCACAGCCGACTGGCGGACCCGTCGACGGCGCTGCTCGATGCCCTCGGCGATCTGGCCCCGACTCAGGAAGGCCTCGATGTACTCACGCCGCGACGGCGGAGCCAGGTCCTGCACCCGCTGCAACTCCGCCGGCGCCAGCAGGAACTGGGGCCCATCCAGAAAGAACTCCCGTTCTCCGTCGCTCCACTCGGAAAGACGCCAGCCGGCCTCCTGGGCGGCAACCGACCCCGGCACGAGGCAGGCCGCAACGAGAAGCAGCCGGCGGATCCGCGATCCAAGTCTGTGCGGCCTCACCACGACATGCGATACAGCATCCAGTACACAACGACCCCGGTCACCGACACGTAGAGCCAGATCGGCAGGGTGACGCGCGCGATCTTGCGATGCCGGTCGTACCGGCCCCGAAGGCCCAGATAGACCGTGATCAACGCCAGCGGCGGCACTGCCGCGGCGAGCACCGTGTGGGTCAGGAGGATGCCGAGATAGACGGTCCGTACGGTCCCCTCGCCCTCGAAGTGAACCGAGCCGACCTGGTAGTGGTAGTAGAGGTACGAGACAAGGAAAGCCGCCGAGCACCCGAGCGCCGTCAGCATGACCTGTTTGTGGCGCTCGCGCCGACCCTGCCGGATCAGGATGTAGCCGGTCACCAGCAGCGTCGCCGCAGTGGCGTTCAGGATGGCGTTGAGGGTCGGCAGGTGCATCGGGCATGAGCTTAGCCGGGTAAATGCACGGATTGTGCCGGGTCCGGCGCTCCCGGGAATGCCGGGCCGCTACCGCTCCGCGGCCCTCCGCTCCCGCCAGTACCGCACCTGCCACCGCGCCACGTTGCGGTTGTGCTCGGCCAGGGTCTCGGCAAAGACGTGAGTGCCGTCGTTGCGGCTGACGAAGTAGAGGTACGGCACGTCGGCGGGCTCCGCCGCGGCGCGCAGGCTGTGCTCGCCGGGCGAGCAGATCGGACCCGGCGGCAGGCCGGGGTGGATGTAGGTGTTGTAGGGCGAGTCGAGTTCGAGGTCCCGCCGGCGCAGGTTGCCGTCCCAGGTGCCGGCCATCTTCAGCGCGTAGATGATCGTCGGGTCCGCGTAGAGGCCGATGCCGCGGTCGAGGCGGTTGTGGAAGACGGCCGCTACGAGGGGCCGCTCGGCGACAGCACCGGCCTCCTTCTCCACGATGCTGGCCAGGGTCACTAGCGAGCGGACATCGAGTCCACGCCCGGACGCCGGCGGCAGATGGTCCTCCACCCGCCGGCGGAAGTTGCGCACCATCGCCTCGACGATCTCCTGTTCCCCGACACCTGCCGGAAACGCGTAGGTGTCGGGGAAGAGGTAGCCCTCCAGCGACTCCGCCTTCGGGTCGAGGTCCGCGATCGGGGCCGGGGAGGACATCGCCGCAACGAACGCGTCCAGCTCTCCGAAGCCCTCCGAGGCCAGGCGCTCCGCCGTTTCCCGCAGGGTCAGACCCTCGACCACCGTCACCGGGTAGGTCACGACCTCGCCCCGGATCACGAGCTCAAGCGCTTCCACCGTGCTCATCGGCTGCTCGAAACGGTACTCGCCGGCCTGCAACACGTCCTCGGGGCGCCGGTAGTCGAGATAGAGACGCGCCAGTAGTGGATCGCCGATGACGCCCGCCGCGGACAACTGGTCGAGGATCGAGGTCAGGGGCGCGCCGCGTTCGATCACCAACTCCACGACGTCCGAACCCCGCGGCCGCTCGAGTTCCCGTTCCGCCCATGCGACCAGGCCGACCGCACCGATCGCCGCGGCAGCCAGGAGCGCGACGGCTGCGGCGACCGTCCACCAGAGCACTCGCCGGCGGCGAACTGTCGGCCGTTCGCTCATCCGCGCTCCTGGTCGAGCGCTTCCTGGAGCAGAATCTGGGCGGCGACCGCGTCGACACGCTCAGGGTAGCGCCGCGGATCGACGCCGGCCGCGCGGAGCCGGCGCTCAGCTTCGACCGAGGTCAACGACTCGTCGACGGTACGTACGGGCAGGTCACAGGCCTCACCCAACTTGCCCGCGAACACACGCGCCCTCTCGGCCGCTGACCCGACGGAACCATCCAGCCGGCGTGGCTCGCCTACGACGAGCACGTCCGTATCCGACTCGGACGCCAGTGCCTTGAGTTCGGCGATCAGCTGCCGGTCGCTGGTGCGCCGGAGGGTCGTGTGCGGCACCGCAACGCCGACCCTGGAATCGCCTACCGCGACGCCGACTCTCTTCGCGCCGATGTCGATTCCGAGAAACCGCACAACGCAGCCACTCTGAAGCCGGCCACAGGGACTGTCAACCGCCTCAGGCGCGTTACGATGGGAAAGCCCGACGCCCCCTGGGCCGGTGTCGCCGCGAGACTTGCCGCCTGTCATCCCGATTCCAAGCTAGGCCATCGTCGGAATGCGTACCGCTGATATCCAGCGCCTGATCGTCACTCTGGCTCTGGCCCTGATGCTGGGCGCGTCGGGAACGGCCGCGCAGGAGTCGGCCGTCGAAGAGCCCGACGCGTCGGGAGACGCGGAAACCGACGCTACCGACGGGCCGCCCAGGCCTGACGACGCGAACGACTTCATCTTCGAGATCGAGGACGAGTCCGGCACCGCCACGGTCGAGGGTTGGGCCGGCCACATGGAGGGCTTCCTGGAAGGGCCGCAGGTCATGTCGGAGGGATTCTCAATCCGCCTGCGCGATCTCCAGGCCTCTGGCGAGACGGCGTTCTACGACCCGGAGAACCAGACGCTCCGGGCAGAAGGGAACGTCACCCTGAGCCGCGGCAACGAGGTCCTCCAGGGATCACGCCTCGAGCTGGATCTGACCTCCGAAACCGCCTCGGTCTTCGATGTCGAGGGGAGCATCGGCACCGACTTCTTCTTCAGCGGCTCCGCAATCCACGCTCACGGTGAAGACCGCTTCACGATCCTCGATGCCCAGTTCACAGCCTGCGAGGTCGAGGACGGCGAGACTCCAGACTGGAGCTTCCGCACGAAGCAAGTCAACGTGAACGCGACTGGCTACGCGAAGGCCCGCGGCCTCTCGTTCCGGGTCAGGAAGGCGCCGCTCATCTACCTGCCCTACATGATGTTGCCGGTGAAGAGTTCCCGCGTGAGCGGCTTCCTGACGCCGAAGCCGGGGTTCTCCACCCGCCGCGGCCCCTCCCTCGGCATCGCGTACTTCTGGGCGATCAACAGGAGCTACGACGCCACCGTCAACGTCGACCTCTACGCCGGCGCCCCGGCCGGCGGCACGAACGCCTTCTCCAGCAGGCCCTTCTGGGGCCTCGGAACTGAGTTCCGATACCGGCCCAGCGAGGGGACCGAGGGGATCTTCGACGGCTACCTGATCGACGACACGGAGCTGGACGAGAAGCGTTGGCGAGTTCGCTGGAACCACCAGTCGGAGCAACTGCCCGCAGGATTCCGTGCCGTGGTCCGCGTCGAAGACGTGTCCGAT
Organism: Acidobacteriota bacterium; assembly: GCA_026707545.1. Taxonomy (NCBI): domain Bacteria; kingdom Pseudomonadati; phylum Acidobacteriota; species Acidobacteriota bacterium. Next base: position 3,052,164 of record JAPOWR010000001.1, read on the forward strand.
TTCGACTTCTTCCGCGACTTCGAGCGGAGAGTCGATCGCAATAGCAAGCGCCAGCTGTACTCGACCGCCTTCATGAGCGGGAACTGGGGCAACCACTCGCTCAACGTCCAGCTCGATCAACGCAAGACGTTCATCTCGGCTGAGCGCACCATCGAACTGCGCCAGCTACCCGAGATCGAGTACAAACTGCGCTCCACCCGGCTTGGCGAGTCGCCCCTGTACGCGCAGATGAAGAGTTCGCTGCACTACCTGGACACCAACCGCTCGGCCCGACGGGCGGGTCGCTACGCGCGCGCCAACCTGGTGCCGGAACTCAGCGTGCCGATACCGGTGACGACCTGGCTTTCGCTGTCGCTAACAGCCGGCGGTCACCTGACCTGGTACGGCGACAGCCTGATCACGTCCGAGGAACGACGAGCCACGGTGACCGACACGGACTTCCGTGGCGAGGATCTGATGCGCATCGTCCCGATAGCCAGCGCCGAGATCATCGGCCCGGGGTTCTCCCGGATCTTCGATCTCGCGGAGGGTGGGCGCTACTCGCGGATGAAGCACGTCATCGAGCCGCGAATCGTCTATGACTACTTCGACAGCTTCGACGACCGCACCCGCATCCCGCTGTTCGACGAGATCGACAGACAGCGTGGCAGGAATGTCGCCCGTTTCAGCCTGTTCAACCGCCTGCTCGTCAAGCCGGCCGATCCGGACGAGGGCAGCGCCTTCGAGATCCTCTCGTTCGAGTTGTTTCGGGACCTGTCGCTCGACACCGAGATACCCCTGCTGCGTTCTCGGGACCGTTCGCTCACCAGTCAGAACGGTCCGGTCGGCGCCCTGCTGCGGTTCAATCCGTCCCGGCGCACGGGAGTCCGCTTCGACGCGCTCTACGACACCCTGTACTCGCAATTCTCCAGGACCGGGATCTCGGCAAGTCTTGGTATCGGCGACACGAGTTCGCTCGGCATTCGCTGGGCGGTGCGACGCAACCCCGAACTGGACACGACGCGCCGCCACCACGTGCAGGTTTCGGCAGGCCTTGCACTGATCCCGAGCAAGCTGAGCCTGAACACCATGGTGAGCTACGACATCGAGCAGCAACTCATCCAGATGCAGCGCCATGTCGTGGACTACCGGGGCTGCTGCTTCGGACTCCGCCTGGAGGTCGCGAACTTCCGCACGCTTCTCCGCCAGGACACCCAGTACCGGCTGCTGGTGACGCTCAAGAGCATCGGCTCCTTCTTCGACATCACCGGCGGCCAGAGCGAGACGTTGTGACCAGGGACACCGGCGACGCTCCCAGGGCGGTCGTGCTGGGAGCAGCGGGCCAGCTAGGACGCGAAGTCGTCGACGAACTCCGGCGGCGCGGCACGGAAGTGCTCGCCGCCGACCGCAATCGAGCGGATCTACGCGATACCGACGGGACCGCCGCGCTCGCCGCAGAGTTCCGAGCACGCGCCATCTACAACTGTGCGGCGTACACGGATGTCGACCGCTGCGAAAGCGACCTGGATCGGGCGATGGAGGTCAACGGTAGCGCGCCCGAACGGCTGGCGGCGGCTCTGCCCTCCAGTTGCCGCATGATCCACATCTCGACCGACTACGTGTTCGACGGCCTCGGCCACCGTCCCTACCGCGAGGAGGACCCCACCTCGCCGCGGACCGCGTACGGCCGTTCGAAGCTCCACGGCGAGCGAGGCGTTCTCGACGCCGGCGGTCTCGTCGTCCGAACGAGCTGGCTGTTCGGACCCGAGGGCAGGAACTTCGTCTCGGCGATCGCTTCGCGCATCGGCGAGGGCACGCCGGCGCGCGTGGTGTCCGATCAGGTCGGCTGCCCCACGTACGCTCCCTATCTGGCCCGGGCGCTGGTCGATCTCGCCGGCGTCGGCGCCTCCGGCATCGTCCACTACTGCAACGCGCCGGCTGTGTCCTGGCACGGTTTCGCACTCGCCATTGCCGACGCCCTGCGACTGAGCGTTCCCATCACGCCGATCCCGTCCTCCGAACTGAGCCGGCCGGCCGTGCGGCCGGCGTACTCCGTCCTGGACACCTCGCGTTTCGAAACCCTGGCGAGTCGCGGCGTCGAGCCCTGGCGACCCGGTCTGGAGGACTACTTCGAGCGCCTCCGGCAAGGCAAGGCCGAGTCGTGACCCGCGTTCTCGTCACCGGCGCCGAAGGCTTCGTCGGCCGGCGCCTCGTGCCCCGGCTGCTCGAGCGCGGCGCCACCGTCATCGCCTGTCATGGCCCCGGCATCGCCCCAGCCGACCCCTGGATCTCGACGCCACCACCGGCGAGGTGCGACCGGGTGGAACTCGACATCTGTGACCGCGGAGCGGTGGAACACGTCCTTGGGGACCATGCGCCGGACGCTGTGGTGCATCTCGCCGGGCTTTCCGATGTGGGTGCCTCGTGGCAGCGAATCGACGACTACTACCGGGTCAACGTGGAGGGAACCGAGTTCGTCGCGGCAGCGGCGCGAGCGGTTCCCGGGACGTGCCGGCTGATCGTCGCGTCGAGCGCCGAGGTCTACGGGAAGGTTCCCGAGAGCGAGCTCCCCGTCGGGGAGGACAGGCCCCTCCGCCCGCGGTCCCCCTATGCGATGACGAAGGCCTCCGTCGAACGGCTGACACTTGACGGGGGCGCTATTGCGGCGCGCTCCTTCAACCTGATTGGCCCCGGCCAGAGCGTGCAGTTCGCATTGCCTTCCTTCGCGTCGCAACTCGCGGAGATCGAGGCCGGGCGCAGGGAACCCGTGCTGCGGGTCGGCAACCTGACTTCACGCCGCGACTTCATCCACGTCGACGACGGCGCCGACGCCTACGCGGTTCTCGTCGAACGCGGCGAACCGGGCAGCGCCTACAACATCGCCCGCGGCGAAGCGATCGAACTGGCCGCGGCGCTCCGTCGACTGATCGAGATCAGTGGAGTGACGGCCGAGGTCCTTGAGGATCCGGACCGCCTGCGGCCCGCCGACGTCCCCGTCCTGTGCGGTGACGGAAGCCGCCTCCGCGCCCTGGGTTGGCACCCCCGGCGCAGTTTCGATCAGGCTCTGGAAGCGATCTGGGAGGAGGCCAGACTGGCGTAGCTGGCCTAGCCGGCCCTGTTGGCCCGCTCCAGGGCGAGTAGCTGAGCCTTGCGCTCCGTGCCGCCGATGTAGGAACCCGGACCGCTCCGGCGCGGCACGACACGGTGGCAGGGAACGAGGATCGGCAAGGGGTTGGCCATCAGCTTCGACCGGATCAACCGATAGGCCCCCGTCCGTCCCGATGACGTCGCCACGTTGCGGTAGGTGCGCGTCAGACCGTACGGAATCCGCGCCGTCTCCTGGAAGATCCGGCGCGAAAGGGCGTCCAAGCCGATCCGGTCGAGATCGTAGGGCAGATCCAGATTGCGCCGCGCGCCGGCAAAGTACTCCGACAGCCGGCCTAGCGCCTCGTCGATGAAGTCGGTCGTCTTCACCGCGCCCAGCGAGGGGAACAGCGCTTTCTCCGTATCCTCCGGGTCGATGACCAGGCGCGTCACCAGCCGGCCCATGAACTCGAGACCGAGGTAACCGAGCGGTGAGGGAATCAGGACGCGGAGCGGCTCAACCGTGCGTGCCGCGGGCCATGCCGGCGCACCGGCCGGCGCCTGCGCAGGGCTCACGATCTCTTGGGCCACAATAAGTCATGGTAGCATGGCAACTTGTCTATGTCCAAGCGGATGGCGTGCCCAAGCGACCCGGTAACCGGTCGCCGTCACTCCTGCCGGAGTTCGATGCGCAGCGACACGTCCTCGCCCTTGGCGGCCTCGAACTCCCGCACCGCCGTCGCGTAGCCGGGCCTCGTCACCTCCAGGCGGTGGGCGCCCGGGTCGACGATCAGTGGCGAATGGAGATTCGCGAGTTGCGCGCCGCTCCCCAGCAGGCGCCCATCGAGATACACCACGGCATCGGAGGGCTCCACTTCGACCAGTAGACGCGCCGGTTCGCTCCTCTGGTCCTGCCTGATCGGCTGGCCACGGTTCTCTACCCTCCAGGACTCGCCGGGGGCCGCGGGCCGTTCCGCCACCGCCTCGGGCGCGGCCGGCTCGGGCGCAGGCGGCTGCGGCCGAACAGCGGTACCCGGCACGAGATCCTGGTCGATCTTGATCACGACCCCCGGGCGGACGCGGATCTCCCGTTCCAGGGTCTCATGTCCCTCCATGAAGATCGCCAGACGGTAGCTGCCCTCACGCAGCCAGAGATAACGAGGAAAGCCGTCGAACGAGTCGACGCGGCCGATCAGTTCGCCATCGAGGTAGACCGAGGCCTTCTTGGGTCTCGTGTTGATATCCAGGGCGCCCGCGTTCGGCGCGGCGTAGCCCACCGCACGCGGACCCCAGCCATGGAGACCGTACGGCCCGAAGGCGTAAGGCGAGTAGTAGGGCCAGTAGGAACCCCAGCCGCCGTACCAGCCGAACGAACCGTAGTAGGGCCGATAGATGACCCGCGTCCGGGTTCGCCGCCCGTCGCGGGCACCTTCCCGGGACTCGCCCCGATCGCCGGCAACGGCCGCGATCGGGGTCGACACGGCTGCGGCGCGGGCGACGGCGGTCACGCCGCCAGTCGCCCCCGGGGCCGCCTCCGCGCCCCCGGCCAACGCGAGGCCAAGCAACGCGGCAAGGGCCGGCGCCGACATGCGCCGGATCGGTCCGAAGCGCTCCCGTCCTCTCATGATCGGCCTCCGCGGTCCAGGCCGACGCCATCGGACCAGCCGTTCCTCAGCCCTTCCAGATAATGGTGCCGCATCGTCTTCTCCCAAAGCCGGGGCAATCTGACCGGCATTCCTTGCAACGCGCGCGCCAGCCGCTCCTGAGCCCACAGGAGCGTTCGCTCCCCGGCTCCACCGGCCGAAGGGGGCCTTCCGTTCTGCATCCCCAGGAAGTGCTCGAGCTGTTCGTGGCGCCGGTAGAAGACGACCGCCGAGTATCCCGAGCGGTACTGGCGCTCCGCGAACCGCGCCAGATCCGTAGGATGGTCGTGCGCGACGTGCGCAGCGGGCCGGTAGAGCAGCCGCAACCCCCGCGCCGCCAAGCGGTAGCCCGCCTCTACATCCTCCCAGGCCGCGAAAGGAAACGCCTGGTCGAAGGGCTCGGCCGCCATCGCGTCCCGGTCGACCGACAGGTTGGACGTGTAGAAGAAGTTGAACGGCACGTTGTCTTCGTCCTCGATCAGCGCGAATCCGAACTGAAGTCCTTGTTCATTGATGTAGTCGAGGAAGGGCGTGCGGCGCATGCGGGAGTGCCAGTCGGTGCGGCCGATCACTCCGACGCAACCCCCCGACGCGCGAACGGAGCGCGCGAGATCCCCGTTCTGGACCCGGTCGTGCGCGGCCAACCATCCCGGCGAGGGGACGGTGTCGTCACCAAGAAAGGCCACCCAACGCCCCCGCGCCGCCGTCACCCCCCGATTCCGCGCGACGGCCGGCCCCTGGTTCTGCTGGTGGATCACGCGCAACGCGGGCGAGGCGTCGGGGCGGTCCGCGACTCGTTGGTCGAGCCACGCGGTCGTACCGTCGCTACTGCCGTCATTCACAACGAGGATCTCGAACGCGGGTCCCTCCTGGCCGTCCAACGCCTCGAGGACCTCCTTGAGCGCAGACAGGCGGTTGAAGGTCGGGATGACCACACTGAAGGCCGGCGCACCGGTCACCGCTCTACCTCCATGACTTCTTCCAGGCTGCGGCGGACCAGCGTGACTTCTTCGGGCCACAGGGACTTGAAGCCGACACTCCCGAACAACTGTTCGTCCCCCGGATAGGTCGGCACCACGTAGAGAGGGAATCGCTCGAAGATTTCTGCGTCGGACCGCCGGCGTCTGGCCTGAATACGCCGGCGGCGTTCTACTGCGGCGTCCAGTCCGCGGACGATCGAAGACAAAGCCCTCACCTGAGCCAGAGTCTGCTCGTCGACGATCGCAGGCACGCCGTCAGGCAGCTCAGGCTGCGGCCGTGCGAACCGTCTCAGTCTCGTGCGGAGCGCGATGACAGATCGTAGCCGTTCCCAGGCATCGCGCGCTCCGGAGCCGAGGATCGCCCGCTGCCCGCCCGCACTGCTGCCGGCCGCGGTGACAGTCCCCAGCGGGGCAGCAGCCGGCCCCTCTTCCGGAACACTGTATGGATCGACGGCCAGCTCGTGACCGTGGGGGTTTCGATAGGCGAGCAGGTGCTGAACGCGGGTGAGCAGAGTCATCTGCACAAGCGGCATCAGCTTCGGCCACAACTCGGCATCGTAGTTCTTGAAGGCGGTGAGATACGAGTTGCGCTCGAAGAGTAGTCCCCGATTGGCGTTGCCGAGCAACTCGCTGGTTGCCATCGAACGATGGTGAACGATCGCGCCCGGCGCTGACAGAACACGCTGACCGGCAGACCAAAGCCGCCAGCCCAGGTCGACATCTTCCAGATAGGCGAAGTACGTCTCGTCGAAGCCGCCTGCAGCGACGTAGGCCTCGCGGCGGACGATCATGTTGCCACCGCAGGGGAACAGCAACTCGCCGCCCTCTTCCGGCAGCTCGACGTCTGTCATCCGTCGGTGGTAGTCGAGCTGAAACGCGTGACCGTCGAAGGTCATCACGCCCCGGCCGAAGTCCAGCCGGCCGCCTTCCCAGTCGACGATGCAGCCCGAAAGGGCGGCCACGTCGGGCGGCGCCTGACGCAGGGCCGCGACCAGTTCGGCCAGCCAGTCCGACTGCGGTCTGGTGTCGTTGTTGACCAGCACCAGCGCGCTCGCGCTGCTCTTCTCCGCCAGTCGATTGTTCGCGGCACTGAAGCCGATGTTGCTCGAATTCGCCAAAACGTCCACGTGCGGGTACGCAGAGCGCACCCAGGCGACCGTGTCGTCGCTGGATCCGTTGTCGAACAGTCTGACTTTCACGCTGGCACCCGGTACCTGTTGGGTCTCGAGAACCGGCAGCAGGGTCTCCAGGTGGTGACGGCCATTCCAGCTCACCACCAGCACGTCGACACTGTCGATCTCCTTCGCACGACCGGCAAGTCCACTCACCATCGCTCGCCTTCTACGCTCCCGCCAGACGGGTTCGAAACCACCGGCGCAACCGGAAGCCCAAGTCGTCCGCGGGGGCCACTGTCTCCGGCCTGAACGCGAACTCCTTCTTCGTGGGATCGACACGGGGAGACTCGAGGAAAGTCACCAGGGGCGCCAGACTGCGCTCCCAGGAGAAGGTCGTCAGAGCGTGTTCCCGACCGCGTCGGGCTCGCGCCTCGACCTCCGGGCCACCTGCAACCAGTTCGGCCAGACCAGCTCTCAGCCCGCCCACGTCGCCGCAGGGGACGACCAGGCCCGCGTCCCACTCCCTCAGCAGGCGGGGCACGGTGCCTCCCTCGGTGGTCAGCACCGGACAGCCGACCGCAAGCGCGTCGACAAACCGGGTGCGCAGCGACAGGTCCGTTTCCAGTCCAGGTCGATGGCAGGCGGCTAGTGCGTCCACATCCCGCAGGAGATCGTAGCGCCGCTCGAACGGCACCCACTCGAGGAAGCCGATCCGGTCGGACTCCTGGCGTCGACTCCGCACCTCTACTTCCGCGAGCAGCCGCTGTGGCGCTCCCGCTCCAGGGGGCTGCCGAACGAACAGCAGCCGCGCGGTCGGGTGGGACAACGAGGCGAAGGCCTCCAGCAGAGGTTCAGGGTCGTACCAGTCGTACAGGCCACCAAACAACAACCGCCGTTCGTCCGGCCGGCGCGGCGGTAACAAGGGCTGGTAGTCGGGCAACGGATCCGGCACGCCGAAGGGTGCTTCGACGATGAGACCCGAGTACTCTGGATCATCGCGGTAACGGTGAGGATTCACTCTGCCCAGGGCGGTCAGAAAGCCCAGGTAGTAGGCCCGCTGCTCGGGTGACGAGCAGAGGAAGAAATCGCCGCGGGACAGTTGATGAACCCAGGTGCGGTGGTCGTTCCGGTAGGGATCGAGACCCAAGGTGTCGAAGTGCGTCAGGTTCTCGACCAGGAACGGATCGTAGAGATCGACCGCCGTGGGCAGATCGGGCAGCTCGTGAAGGACGTTGTTCGCCAACTGCCCCTGAGTTACCACTGCATCGCACCCCGCCAGCAGTTCCGGAAGCGGCGCGGAATCGAATCTCCGCACCTCGAACCGCCCGCACCCCCGTTCGGGCGGCTGCGCCGACCGCCAGGGAGATACGAGGACGACCTCGAAGCCCAGAGCCGGAAGCCGGCGCGCCATCTCCAGATAGCGGATGCCGATTCCGGCCGCCCGTTCTCCCAGCGCCTCGCTGCACACGAGGCCCACACGCGTCAACTCTCTTGTCCCCTCCCTCTCATGCGTTACCGAGCAGACCGGCCGTCAGTCACCGGAACCGCGGAGTATCCGCAGGCGCTCGTGCAACCGCCAGGCGCGGGTCGCTTTCACAGCCTCGACATCGGCCTGCAACTCCCTCTCTCGGGCCTGCAGACGCTCGACCTCGCTGCCGAGTTCCT